>DASXSC010000267.1:0-52156 GCA_036506215.1 Pyrinomonadaceae bacterium
ACGCGATAATATTGTTCTTCAGTGTAGTGCATGCAAGAGCCGCAACTACGTAACGACCAAGAATAAAAAGACCACGCCTGATCGGCTTGAGTTTAGCAAGTTCTGTCGCCGTTGCCGCAAACACACTGATCATAAAGAGACTAAGTGAAGAATGAAGGATGAGGGCGGAAGGATGAAAGCATCATTCTGGCCTTCAAGACCGATGACTTGTCGTGTTCATCCTTCAGCCTTCCGCCTTCATGATTTGACGGAGGGGTATAGTGTCAACGGTTAGCACGTCGGTCTCCAAAACCGAAAGTCCGGGTTCGAATCCTGGTACCCCTGCCAGCGAATTATTGAGAAAAGGGTAAGTATCAAAGTCGGCATTATCATGAGTGATATAGAAAACCCAGACGCTTCTCTGCCGCAACCGCGCGGCGGCCGTTTCGGCGAAGGCGTAGAGGGCAAAGGGGCGCGACGAGAGCGTGGGTTGAGCGGACCCAGGGTCGGTCCCGTGGGCCGCATGCTGCAGTTTTTGCGCGACGTGCGTGCGGAAATGAAGCGCGTATCGTGGCCGTCGGTTAAGGAAGTCAAGAACACCACAATAATTACGCTTATCGCCGTTGTCTTTTTCTCGGTTTACCTGTTTCTGGTGGATCGTGTATGGGCATTTTTACTATTACAACTCAATCATCTACTCAATTGGATGACGGGAGCCTGATCGGCAAGGAAGCACTTGTAATGCAGCAGTGGTTCATACTTCATACCTATTCCGGGCACGAAAAAAAGGTTCGCGACAGCCTTAAGGCGCGCGTGCGCGACACTGATCTGCAAAACGAAATTACGGAAGTGCTGGTGCCAACAGAGACCGTCGTCGAAATGCGCGGAAACAAGCGGATCGAATCATCGCGCATGTTTTATCCCGGTTACGTGTTGGTGCAGATCGAATGCGATGAACGCGGCCATATTCCCGATAACGTGTTCCACATGATCAAGTCCACGCCGAAAGTGACCGGCTTTGTTGGTGGGCACAATCCTACGCCCCTGACTCCGCAGGAAGTAGATCAGATTGTTCATAACGTGACTGAAGCGGCTGAGAAACCAAAGCCGAAGTTTTCTTATTCGTCAGGCGAAACAGTCCGAATCAAGTCGGGGCCCTTTCAGAGTTTTACCGGCAAGGTTGAAGAAGTAAACGAAGATAAATCGACGCTGAAGGTCACGGTTACGATCTTCGGAAGATCTACTCCGGTGGAGTTGAATTTCCTTGACGTTGAGAAGGTGACATTCGCGGAAGAGGAATGAGGACATTGCCGATTGCCAAATGCCGATTGGTGATTGGAGCTTAGGCGGATTGAATTATTAAATTGGAAATCGGCAATCGGAAATGAACTATGGCAAAGAAAATAACAGGCTACATAAAACTGCAGGTTCCGGCGGGTAAAGCTAACCCGGCGCCGCCCATCGGTCCGGCACTCGGCCAACACGGCGTCAATATCATGGAATTCTGCAAGGCGTTTAATGCGAAGACCGCCCAGATGGATCCTGATCTGAAGATTCCGGTCGTGATTACGGTCTTTGCGGATCGCTCGTTCACTTTCGAGACCAAGACTCCGCCGGCTGCTGACTTACTAAAAAAGGCTGCCGGGATTTCCAAGGGTTCAGGCAAACCCAACCGCGAAAAGGTAGGAACGATCTCCAAGACCAAGATCGAAGAGATTGCCAAAACCAAGATACAGGATTTGAACACGAGCAGCCTGGAATCTGCGATCAAAACGATTTCGGGAACAGCCAGGCAGATGGGCCTGACCATCGAAGGATGAAGGCAGAAGGATGAAGGATGAAATAATCTTTCGTCTTTAGTTGAGAGGGAGAGGCTCGGATGATTTGAAGATTTGAGATCTCAGATCTCACAATCAGATCTCAAAAGAGTCTCGCATGAACCTCGGAGACAGGAAATGAAGAAACACGGAAAGAAATACAACGCGGCGGCGGAGAAAGTTGAAGCCGGTCGCAAGTACAACCTTGAGGAAGCGGTATCCAAGGTTAAAGAAATTGCCTTCGCCAAGTTTGACGAGACGGTTGAGCTGACAGTCTGGCTCGGCGTTGATCCGCGTAAGGCCGATCAACTTGTGCGTGGTACGATTGTTCTTCCGCACGGTTTGGGCAAATCCAAGTCCGTCCTGGTGATCGCGCAAGGCGACAAAATCAAGGAAGCTGAAGAGGCCGGCGCTGACTTTGTCGGCGGCGAAGACATGGTCGAAAAGATCAAGGGTGGCTGGCTCGAATTCGATGCCGTCGTTGCCACTCCCGATATGATGCGACTCGTCGGCGGCCTGGGAAAGGTGCTCGGCCCGCGCGGCTTGATGCCAAACCCCAAAACGGGCACTGTGACCTTCGACGTAAAGACTGCAGTCAAAGAAACGAAGGCTGGCAAGGTCGAGTATCGCGTAGACAAAACGGGCGTGATTCACGTGCCGGTCGGAAAGATATCGTTTGATGCCGACCAATTGCGCGACAATGCGAAGATGCTGCTCGAAGCCGTCGTAAAAGCGAAACCGTCGACTGCGAAGGGTAAATACGTGAAGAAGGTTAATTTGGCGGCGACTATGAGTCCTGGCGTTTTGCTTGATGAAGCGGCTTACGTCAAGTAGGTGAGGAGCTATACGAATGAAAACCAAGGCACAGAAACAAAAAGATTTGGAAGCTCTCACGGAGCAGTTCAAGAACGCCAAGGCAGCAATGTTGGTCGGATTTCAGGGCATGACTGTTCCGAAGGATCAGGAGCTCCGCAATCAGTTGCGTGAAGCCGGCGTGAGCTATGGGGTAGTTAAGAACACTCTTGCTCGCAAAGCCGCTGAAGGCACAGCCTTGGAACAGGCGGCGGATCAGTTTAAAGGCGTGACGGCAGTGGCGCTTAGCAATGAAGATCCGGTTAACCTCTCAAAGGCGATCGCGAAGTTTACGAAAGCCAACCCGGATATTTTCAAATTCAAGGTGGGCATAGTCGAGGGTAAGGTCGTTGCGCTTCGCGACGTTGAAGCTATCGCCAGCTTGCCTTCGAAGGAAGAGTTGATATCGAAAGTACTCTTCTTAATCAACGCCCAGGCCCAGCGGCTTGTTACCGTGCTGTCGGCGGTGCCGCGTAACCTGGCGATTGTGATTAAGCAGATTGGTGAACAGAAAGGCGGCGAGACCGCCTAGGATTTTTGAGATTTCGGATTTTGAAATTTGAGATCCTGGAAGAGCAAGTGGGTTTGAGATCTCCGATCTCAGATTTGAAAGTTTGAAAGTAAGCACAGGGCCGGACGCGGAACGAGCTTGGCGATAGTCAGGTCGTCTTACGGCTCCGACGTTTCGCTGGATTGAGATGCAAACAATCTGCTGAAGCGTCCCGTGGGTTCTCCTGCTGCAAATACAGAGCAATCAGTGCCCGTCTGTCAGCACTCGGTGGCTGGCCGCTGATTGTTGAACGCTTATACAGCACTCAGGACCCTAGTTTGAGGAGGATAGAAAGGCAATCATGGCAGCAACACGTGAAGATGTTATTGAGTTTTTGAAGAGCATGACGCTTCTGGAAGCATCACAGCTGGTGAAAGAGCTGGAAGAAACTTTCGGCGTTTCCGCGGCTGCGGCTGCAGTGGCGGCTCCGGCTGCTGGTGGCGGTGGTGGCGAAGCCGCAGCGCCGGCTGAGGAAAAGACCGAATTTGATGTGATCTTGCAGGCCGTTGGTGGCAACAAGATCAACGTCATTAAGGTCGTGCGGGAAGTGACGGCGCTTGGCTTGAAAGAAGCCAAGGACCTCGTCGAAGCGGCTCCGAAGCCCGTGAAGGAAGGCATCTCGAAGGAAGAAGCCGAGACCGTCCGGCAGAAGCTTGCCGATGCCGGGGCAACCGTCGAAGTTAAGTAAGTCGGCAGTCCAACGTCCCGAGCGCGGTTGTTCGGCAGACTTTAGTTTGTGGTTGATCCGATCAGCGGGTTCTGCTCGACATACTAAAGCTTGTCGGACATCGCCACTCTTGACCTTGGAACCGCGTTTGCCGACTTGACACTCGTAGGCTTGGTCGTTAAGTTAAGAGAGTATTGAGGCGCTGGCGTTATTCGGAAAAACTCGACGAGAAATCAGCCGCTTTTTTGTAATTAAGCGGTCAGGGTATTCTACGCTCTGACCGCGCCTTGGCGTCTTTAGCGGCATTTTCGATTTTTGATTGCGATCGATGCGGGACTAGCTGCATCGAAGGAGCCGCAATTCGAGAATCGCCTATTCATTGAAGGAACCTCTCATGCAAGGAAATCTGCTTCAAACCGTCAACACAGGATTGGGAAGACGCACGAGCCAGGCGCCTGAGCGCGTGGACTTTTCCAAAATTTCCACTGCGGTGCGCATCCCGAACCTGATCGAGATTCAGCGAGAGTCGTACAACCGTTTTCTGCAGATGGATTTCCTGCCGGAGGAACGCGAGAACACCGGACTACAAGCTGTCTTTCAGTCGGTTTTTCCGATCTCCGATTTTCGCGGCACGGCCACGCTCGACTTTGTCGAGTATCAGATCGGTAACTGGCAGTGTAAGTGCGGCCGCCTCGAAGGTCTTAACTACCTAAGGGCAAACTGCAAACATTGTGGTTCGACAATCAAGGTCAATCCATTAGCGGCCGGCGAAACTCTCTGCCACAAATGTGGAACGTTTAACTCTGTTCGCCCGCAGCTTTGCGAGAACTGCGGTGAGCCGGTGGGGCTCAAGCACAAGCACGATCAGCAGGAGTGTCAGGAACGCGGCATGAGCTATAGCGTGCCGCTCAAGGTCAAAATTCGCCTGACGGTTTACGACAAGGATCCGGAAACCGAAGCGCTCTCGATTCGCGACATCAAGGAAGAAGAAGTTTTCTTTGGTGAAATCCCGCTGATGACTGATAACGGCACGTTCATCATCAATGGCACTGAGCGCGTGATCGTTTCCCAGCTGCACCGCTCTCCGGGTGTCTTTTTCAAACGCGGCGCAATCTATATTGCGAAGATCATTCCTTACCGCGGTTCATGGGTTGAGTTTGAATACGATCAGAAGAATCTGCTTTACGTGCGCGTCGGCAAGCGCAAGTTTTTGGCTTCCATCTTCCTGCGCGCGCTCGGCCTCTGGTTTGACAAGGAAATAGACGGCAAGCTCGTTAAAAGTGATGCCGCTCTTGAAGACCGGGTGAAGAACGCTTCGTTTGCGGATGAGGACATGTTGCGTGCTCTTTATGTCACTGACGAAATCCACGTTGAAGACGGGCGCTTGATGATCAAGGTGCCCGACCAGGGCCCAACCAGCCTGGTGGGCATGAAGGTGGATTTCGATATTAAGGGAAGGGGTCCCGATCCAATCGTTCGCGTTGGTAAAAAGATCACGACGACAGCGCTCGAAGCTCTGCGCAAGGCAAACATCGGCGAAGTTGAGATGGAGACTTCGCAGTTTGAGGGCGCCTATGCCCTCTCCGACGTCGTCAACAAAGAGAGCGGCGAGGTAATCCTCGAAGCCAATAACGAAATCACGCCGGCCAAGCTGCAGGAGATTATCGAGGGCGGCATCGATAGTTTCTCCGTCTTCTTTCCCGAGCGCGACGATATCGGTTCGATTCTTTCGCAGACGTTGAAGAAGGACGTAATCACCAAGCCGGTAGATGCGCTCCTGGAGATTTACCGCAAGATGCGCCCCGGCGATCCGCCGACGGTTCAGACAGCTTACAAACTGCTCGAAGCGATGTTTTTTGATCCGCGCAAATTTGATTTCTCGCGCGTGGGCCGGCTGAAGTTCAACATCAAAATGGGTAAGCCAGAGCGAGATCGCATAAACGATCCGTTGCTCTCGGCCAAAGATTTCTACGAAGTGGTTTCTTACGTATTGAAGATGCGCAAGAACCCATCCGAGTATCAGGCGGATGACATCGACCATCTTGGCAACCGGCGGGTGCGCGCAGTCGGCGAACTCCTGGAGAACCAGTTCCGCATCGGCCTTGAGCGCATGGAACGCGCGATCAAGGAAAAGATGTCGATCCATCAGGAAATGCAGACGACCATGCCGCGCGATCTTATTAACGCCAAGCCCGTGACCGCGGCGGTGCGCGAGTTTTTTGGTTCCAGCCAGCTCTCGCAGTTTATGGATCAGACCAATCCGCTGTCCGAAATCACCCACAAACGGCGTCTGTCGGCATTAGGACCGGGCGGACTGTCGCGTGAACGCGCGGGTTTTGAAGTTCGCGACGTTCACCCGACTCACTACGGCCGCATTTGCCCAATCGAGACCCCTGAAGGTCCGAACATCGGATTGATCTCGAGTCTCTCCTGTTTTGCGCGCATCAATGAGTTTGGCTTCATCGAAGCTCCTTACCGGAAGGTCACCGACGGAAAGGTTGTTGAATATGTTCGCATTCTCAACGGCGGCGATACGAAGCTCAAACATGGCGAGCATCTTCCTCTGGAAGACGTGGAGAAGGTCAACAAGAAGGTCAGTAGTGGCGGCCGCAAGGCCGAGTATGAGCCATGGCCGTTTTACCTGACTGCCTGGGAAGAGGACAAACACGTTGTTGGCCAGGCTAACATTGAGTTGGATGAGTCGGGATACATCGTCAACGAACGCAATGCAGCGCGCAAAGCCGGCGAGTTTATTCTGGCGTTGCGCAAAGACATCGAGTATGTCGACGTCTCGCCGAAGCAGCTCGTTTCAGTTGCCGCTTCGCTCATTCCGTTTCTCGAGAACGACGACGCGAACCGCGCGCTGATGGGTTCAAACATGCAACGCCAGTCAGTGCCCTTGCTGCGCGCTGAAGCTCCTTACATCGGGACCGGCATGGAGCAAACCACCGCGCGTGATTCCGGCGCGGTTGTGGTTGCAAAACGTGATGGCGTAGTCGACTACGTTGACTCCGAACGCGCGATTATCAAAGCCGATCATAACGTTGATGGAACTATTTCGCGCGAAGTGACGGCGGATATCTACACGCTGATCAAATTCAAGCGCTCTAATCAGAACACTTGCATTAACCAGCGTCCGATCGTTCACGTTGGTGAGCGCGTCTCCAAGGGGCAGGTTATTGCCGACGGTCCCTGCACGGATCGTGGTGAACTGGCGCTCGGTCGCAACGTGCTGGTGGCCTTCATGCCCTGGCGCGGTTACAACTTTGAGGATGCCATTCTGGTCTCCGAACGCCTCGTGAAAGAGGACTACTACACTTCGATTCACATCGAAGAACTCGAGATCGAAGCCCGCGATACCAAGTTGGGACCGGAAGAAATCACGCGCGACATTCCTAACGTCGGCGAGAACATGCTTCGCGACCTCGACGAGAGCGGCATCATTCGCATCGGCGCTCAGGTCAAGCCTGGTTCAATCCTGGTTGGCAAAGTTACGCCGAAGGGCGAAACCCAACTTACCGCTGAAGAGAAACTCCTGCGCGCGATCTTTGGTGAGAAGGCCGGCGACGTAAAAGACGCTTCGCTTGTCTCACCGCCGGGAATCGATGGCACAGTCGTCGATGTCCAGGTGTTTACACGCAAGGGCCAGGAGAAGGATCAGCGTTCGCTCGCGATTGAGCAGGATGAAGAAGACCGGCTGCGGCGCGACCTCGAGGACGAAACTCGTATCCTGCGCGAGCAGCGCGATCAGCGTATTCGCGAACTGCTGGAAGGGCGCAAGCTTTCCGCCGATCTGACTGTGAATCGCGAAGTCGTGATTCCCAAGGGTATGCCCATTACTCGCGAAATGCTGGAGGGCATTGAAGCGAAGGTCCTGAGAAAAGTGCAGATGGCGTCTTCGCGGGTGGACGTTGGCGCGGAGATAAAGGAATACGAAGATCGCACCGAGCGACAGATCAAAATCCTCTCGGACATTTATGAGGAGAAGATCGCCAAGCTGCGCCAGGGCGATGAGCTCGCTCCGGGTGTGATCAAGATGGTGAAAGTCTTCATCGCCATGAAGCGCAAGCTTTCAGTCGGCGATAAGATGGCCGGCCGTCACGGAAACAAGGGTGTTATTGCCCGGATTTTGCCGGAAGAGGACATGCCTTATTTGCCGGACGGTACTCCGGTTGAAATCGTGCTCAACCCGCTCGGCGTGCCTTCGCGTATGAACGTCGGTCAAATTCTGGAGACCCACCTGGGCTGGGCCGCCCGCGTTTTGGGTGTTCATTTCGCAACGCCCGTCTTCGACGGGGCTACTGAAGCTGAGATCAAGGAGAAACTGAATCTCGCCGGCGCCAAAGCTACCGAACTGGGCCTTCCGGAAATCATCAATGAGTCAGGCAAGGCAATACTCTATGACGGACTTTCCGGCGATCCCTTTGAGCAGAAAGTGACTGTTGGTTACATCTACATGCTCAAGCTTTCGCACCTGGTCGACGACAAGATTCACGCGCGTTCGATTGGACCCTACAGCTTGATTACGCAGCAGCCCCTCGGCGGCAAGGCACAATTCGGCGGACAGCGGTTTGGAGAGATGGAGGTTTGGGCGCTCGAAGCTTATGGCGCCGCTCACATTCTTCAGGAGCTGTTGACGGCGAAGTCTGACGACGTTGCCGGGCGTTCCAAGATTTACGAGGCCATTGTCAAGGGTGAGGCTGATTTCGATCCGGGCCTGCCTGAATCATTCAACGTGCTGGTGCGTGAGCTTCAGTCTCTGTGCCTCGACGTTGAGTTGATCAATAAGAAGGTCACCGGCAATGGCGATGAGATCGGAGACGGCGTTGGTGAAGCGCTGGTTACCAGCGCTGTTGAAGGATAAGTATTTTCGATTGCCAATTGCCAATTGCCGATTGGTAATGGCCGTCGAACTTGATTCCTTTGATTGGTCTTAGTGAACAACAGTCGCGAAAGACCAGTTGGAAATTGGCAATCGGCAATTGGCAATGGAGAGAAACGACGTGTTTCGATTTCAACAAGAAAAGACGCAATTAGCTCCTGACTTTGAAGCGATTCGAATCTCGCTGGCTTCGCCGGACAAGATTCGGCAATGGTCGCATGGCGAGGTGACAAAGCCGGAGACGATCAACTACCGAACGTTTAAGCCGGAGCGTGATGGACTTTTCTGCGCGCGCATCTTCGGTCCGGTAGCTGATTGGGAATGCCTCTGCGGGAAATACAAACGCATGAAGCATCGCGGCGTGATCTGCGATAAGTGCGGAGTGGAAGTGACACAGGCGAAGGTGCGCCGCGAGCGGTTAGGTCACATCGATCTCGCCAGCCCGTGTTCCCACGTCTGGTTCTTCAAGGGACTGCCCTCGCGCATCGGCCACTTGCTCGACATTCCACTGCGCGAGCTCGAAAAGGTGCTTTACTTCGAATCTTACATCGTCATTGATCCAGGTGACGTTCCCGGAATCAAAGAGCGTGAGCTGCTTTCCGATGAGCGCTATCGCGAACTGGTGCGCGACTACCCGGCGCAGTTTGTTGCCAAGATGGGCGCCGAAGCAATCAAGGAATTGCTGGCGATGGTGAAGGTCGAGGAACTCTCGATTGAGCTTCGCAAGCGAATGCGCGAAGAGACATCGCAACAGAAGAAACTCAAGTATTCCAAGCGGCTGAAGGTAGCGACCAGTTTTCTCAAGTCGGGCAATCGGCCCGAGTGGATGATTCTGGACGTCATTCCCGTTATTCCACCCGAGCTGCGCCCGCTGGTGCCCCTCGATGGCGGACGTTTCGCGACTTCTGACCTTAACGATCTCTATCGTCGCGTCATCAATCGCAACAACCGTCTGAAGAAGCTGATGGAGCTGCGCGCTCCGGAAGTAATTGTGCGCAACGAAAAACGTATGCTGCAGGAGGCGGTTGACGCTTTATTCGACAATGGGCGGAGAGGGCGCGTTTTACGCGGGGTCAATAATCGTCCGCTTAAGTCGCTGAGCGGAACCCTCAAGGGGAAGCAAGGACGGTTTCGTCAGAACCTTCTCGGCAAGCGTGTCGACTATTCGGGCCGCTCAGTGATCGTTGTCGGTCCAGAGTTGAAACTGCACCAGTGCGGACTGCCGAAGAAGATGGCGCTCGAACTATTCAAGCCGTTCATCTACAACCAACTCGAAAAGCAGGGTCATGCGGCCACCATCAAGCAGGCGCGCGAAATGGTCGAGCGTCAGGAGCCAGTGGTTTGGGACATCCTCGAGGAAGTAATTCGCGAACATCCGGTGCTTCTAAACCGCGCGCCTACGCTTCACCGTCTGGGTATCCAGGCGTTTGAACCGGTGCTGGTAGAAGGCAAGGCGATCAAGATTCACCCCCTCGTTTGCACAGCTTTCAACGCAGACTTCGACGGCGACCAGATGGCGGTGCACATTCCGCTGTCGCCTGAAGCGCAAATCGAAGCAGCAGTATTGATGCTTTCGAGTAACAACATTCTCAGTCCTGCCAGCGGCCAGCCAATCGCGGTGCCTTCGCAGGATATCGTGCTGGGAATTTACTACCTGACGCGTGACAAGGCCGGCGCGAAGGGCGAGGGCCGTGTGTTCGCCTCGCTAGAGGAAGTGTTGCTGGCGCTTGACGCCAGGGAAGTTACGACACAAACACCAATCAAACTTCGCATCCAGGGAGACTTGATCGATCTGACGCAGGAGCATGATCCGCAAGACATCCTCCGTGCCGCCGTGCAGGAAGATGTGCGCCGCGTAATCGATACGACGGTTGGTCGCGTCATATTTAACGATTCGATTCCGCCGGGTTTGCCGTTTTTCAACGGCACGCTCAAGAAAAAGGGATTACAGTCGCTGGTCAACTATTCGCACATCCGTCTCGGCCACGAGATGACTGTGAAGATGCTTGACGACCTTAAGAACCTCGGATTCCTCTATGCCACCAAGGCAGGCATTTCGATCGGCATCGACGATCTGGTAACCCCGGATGCCAAGAAGCCTTTAGTTGATAAAGCCGAAAAGGATGTTATCGCAGTCGAACAACAGTACCTCGATGGCGTGATCACCAGCGGCGAACGCTACAACAAGGTCATTGCTGTCTGGTCTGAAGTGACTGACAAGGTGGCCAAGGAAATGTTCAAGGCGATGGACGAGCGCGAGAAATCTTCGGGCGAGCTCAATCCGATTCTGGTCATGAGCGATTCCGGCGCGCGAGGCAGTGCGCAGCAAATTCGACAGTTGGCTGGTATGCGCGGCTTGATGGCCAAGCCCTCGGGCGAAATCATCGAGACGCCAATCAAGGCCAACTTCCGCGAAGGTTTGGACGTGTTGCAGTACTTCATCTCGACACACGGCGCGCGCAAAGGTCTCGCTGATACCGCATTGAAAACTGCGGACTCAGGTTACCTGACGCGCCGTCTTGTTGACGTGGCTCAGGACGTAATCATCAGCGAACCGGACTGCGGCACCCTCCGCGGTATCTCCGCCAGCGCCATTGTTGAAGGCGGCGAGGAGATTGAGTCGTTGCGCGATCGTATCGTCGGTCGTATCGCCCTGGAAGACGTTATCGATCCGGTTGAAGGCCGGGTCATCGTCGACGCTAACGCTGAGATTGATGAAGATCTTTCGTCTGAGATTCAGCGTTCCGGCGTGCAACGGGTGCGTATTCGGTCCGTGCTGACCTGCGAGTCGCGGCGTGGTTGCTGCATTAAATGCTACGGCCGTAACCTGGCAACAGGGAGGCCGGTAGAAATTGGCGAGGCTGTGGGCGTGATTGCCGCGCAGTCCATCGGCGAGCCGGGCACGCAGCTCACAATGCGCACGTTCCACATCGGTGGTACGGCGCGCCTTGAGGAATCGTCCAAACACGAAGCCCGCCAGGACGGCACAATCAAGTATCTGGATCTCCAGACCGTCAAAAGCCGCAAGGGCGAGCGCATCGCCATGAACCGCAATGGTTCCCTAACGATTATCGACGACCGCGGTCGCGAGGCAGCGCGTTATCAGATCGTTTACGGCGCGCACATTCTCGTGGCGGACGGCGCGCGCGTCACTCAGGATCAACTACTGGCCACGTGGGATCCTTTTACCTTCGCGATCCTGACCGAAGTTGCCGGACATGTTAAGTATCAGGACCTGAAGGAAGGCGTGACGTTTGACGAAGAAGTCGACGAGGTTACCGGGCAGTCGCGCATGGTCGTCAAAGACTCACCTGATGAGAAGAAGCAGCCGCGACTGGAAGTTCGCAGCTCCGGTAACAAAGTGTTGAAGACTTACCAGATGCCGGTACGGGCGAATTTGATGGTGGTCGATGGCGAGGATGTAGAGCCCGGGGACATCATTGCGAAGATTCCGCGCGAAACTACGAAAACCAAGGATATTACCGGCGGTCTGCCGCGCGTCGTGGAGTTGTTCGAAGCGCGCCGGCCGGCGGAAACCGCGGTCATGTCGGAAATTGACGGTACGGTCACGCTGGGACCGATTGCCAAGGGTAAACGCAAACTAATCATTACCGGCGACGATGGTGAAGAGCGCGAGTATGACATTCCACGCGGCACGCACATCAACGTGCAGGAGGGCGACCGGGTTCGCGCCGGTGAAGCGTTAATGGATGGTCCGCTCAACCCGCACGACATCCTGCGCGTGCTGGGAATGCAACGGTTGCAGGAATATCTCGTCAATGAGATCCAGGAGGTCTACCGCCTGCAGGGTGTGAACATCAACGATAAGCACATCGAAGTCATCGTGCGGCAGATGCTACGCTGGGTGAAGATCAAAGAAGTTGGCGATACAGACTTCCTGCTCGAGGAACAGGTGGATCGTTTCCGTTTCACTGATGAGAACGAACGCGTCAACGGGGAGGACGGCGAGGTTGCGCAGGCTGAGCCACTCTTGCTGGGCATCACGAAGGCCTCGCTCTCGACTGACTCGTTTATCTCTGCTGCGTCGTTCCAGGAGACCACCCGTGTCTTGACCGAAGCAGCCATCTCGGGACGCATCGATTATCTACGCGGTCTGAAGGAGAACGTCATCATGGGGCGGTTGATTCCGGCCGGCACGGGCATGGAGTATTACCGCAACGTGGAGATTGCCCGCGATGAGACAATTGAACAGGCCCGCGAACGCGAGCTGGACGATTTTCCTGACATCGTCGGCGGTCACGATATCGCAACGCCTCCGGCGCGCGAGCCGCTGGTTGCGGCGGCCGGTGACGGCGAAGTTGAAGAAGTAATTGAGTAGGACAGGCATTCCTGCCTGTCCTTATGTGCCCAGAGCGCGATGTTCATAAAACGGACAAGCAGGAATGCCTGTCCTACAAGCTTGAGGACGGCTATGCCTATCGCTTCCCGTCAGATTGAGCTGGGTTGCTTCGCTGGGCCAATTGATTACTGTTGAGCGCGAATGTTGTCCGTTCCTGCGTTTCAATCTTCGGCTCGAACCAGGCGAAGGTCCAATCTGGCTGGAACTCACAGGGCCGTCAGGTACAAAGGATTTCCTCAACTCCCTCTTTGCCGCTGGTGGCGATGGCGAAGTAGAGGAGTGATTGAGTAGTGTAGGACAGGCATTCCTGCCTGTCCTAATCTGCCCCAGAGCGCGATATTTATAAAACGGACAGGCAGGAATGCCTGTCCTACAAATAAGGCCGGCGTGGTTCATCCATGCCGGTCTTTTGTTGTTCAATTCCTGCAAATTACTTCGTTGACATGAACTATCCTTGGGTGTAGTCTGCGATTTCTCGCGTTCCTCGGGGCCCTCAATTCCAGCCTTGAGAGTTCCTCCTGGGAAATCGATCGCTCTCATTCAGAATTGATTTTTTGAACACTGGACTCGCCTGCACTTCTCAACGGCGCTTAGACAATGTCACTCAATCCTCATCTTTCGTCGCGGCAATCGCCCCATGATTTCTTGGAGCGCAGGCATCTTGCCTGCCTTATGGGGGACAGACTTTTCAGTCCGTCGCTTCAATAACGTTGGTGCGAGTGTTCGCCCAACATACTGTGAACATCAAGAAAAGGAGTAACTATGAATAAGCCTAACCTTTTTTTCGCTTTAGTGTTAGGTGGTGCTGCGTTGGGAGTCATCGTGGGTCTAGTAATTGGCAAGACGATTTATACGGTGATATCTGCGTTTGTCGGAGCGATAGGCGGTTTAATCATTTGGTATAGCAGCAGTAGGTCTTAGTTGATTTCGAGAGCTCGCTGGCTAAGGTATAAAAGAGAAGAATATCAATGCGCCACTGTCCACGGAGTGAGGATGTGTGGTCATCACCTGGTTCTGCCATCCGGTCACTATTCAGCCCTGCCGGGCAGCCGCAAGCGCAACGATAACAGCCTGGGTAGGTCCTTTGGGAGAGCATCCGAATCGCGCCATTCGCCCATTTCTACGAGTTGAAATCCAGACGACAACGCTGAATTGACGTAATCCCCGGTATTGTGAAGGAATGCCGGCACTAGCTGGCGCTCGCCTGTTTCCATTGCGAGGGCCCGCGCTGAGCGTGGTCAACCATTCAGTGTTGCGACCCGTGCCGCAGCCGACTTCGATAACCCTGCGGCCAGCGAGGGTCAGGTCAGCCCGTCTTAAGACCTGCGCCGCCAGATCACGCGTGGCGTTTTTATCGGTATCGTAGGTCTCGGCCCATTCGTTGTAAGCGGCGGCGATTTCGCCTCTACGTGACTGTGTCATGGCTTGAAGTGCCGCAAGGCACGAAGTCTTTATAGCATGAGTGCGTCGGAGCCTTGAGTCTTCGCGGCTCGGCTAAATAGCTGATATTCGTTCCGCGACGAGGTGTCAATAGGGCCTACGTTGCTCTAAACATTTTCGCCGCCACATGGCGAGTTCAACCTTTTCGTGGCTGGAGCATAACAAGAGGAGCATGGCGCAGCAGTCGCGGCGCAATGCTCCTCGCTAGTTGTAGATTAAAGTGAGAAAAGCAGTCAGCCTCAATCAGTCGCGACATTCGTCGAGACGCTCGTCAGAGCATTAATTCGGCTCCGAACCGCACTAGCCAATGCCTCGACTTCTTCGGGCGTGTAGTTTGCCGTGCGAAATGCGTCCTTGATCTGCTCATCGCTCAGGCGACTTAACCAACCAGCAATCCATTTAGCATCCTGCACGGTTATATCTTTGAAGAGTTCTTTGTTCTTCCCGCCGTAGTTAATATCAACACGGTCGCCCTTGACCGACTTAACGAAGTCGGCTTTCACATAGTCGGAAGGTTTGTTGCGGCTGCGCGAAATGATGCCTCCCGTTTTACCGAAACTGCCGCCAAGGTCGCTGATGATGTAGCGCAACTCTCCTCCGGTAGTTTCGCCGCGAGTCGCCAGAATCTCGTTGTTGTCGTCCTTCATGTCCCAGTTATTGATCAGGGCCATCATGATCTTTAATCCCTGAAGCTCGCGCGTGCCTTTGAATGGATTGTCATTCCATTTCCAGATACCCGATCGCTTAACTTCCTTGGGCCGCGCCTCAAGCCGCACGTTGTCAAACGTGCCTTTGCCGATGATCGTCAGGTGTGGAATCAAATAAGCGATTTCGGTCTCATATCCGACGGCCCACAACAACCGATTTGCTGCGGTATCGGGTTGGGCCTCTTTCCCGAGTTTGGCAATCCATTCGTTGCCGGCGCCGTCGCGAACGCGATACTTGGTGGAATAGCCACCCGGCTTATCTTCGACAAAAGTGACGCGGCTAAGATCAGGCTTCATTGTCTCGCCACCTGCTCCCAACAGGAGATTACGCGACTCAATGTCAGTGGGCTCGCGCCAGAGGACTGGAGTGCCGGTATAAGTTTTTTTATCCTTGTGCTTGTCATCTTTGGCAGTCGTATTTTGTGTTTGGCCGATTGCGGCTTGCGCAAAATTGGGAAGGGTCGACGTGACTAAAATAATTATGGAAAAAACTGCCAACAAAGTGGTTTTTAACTTCAACATGTTTGCCTCCTCCAGCTATGCTTATTCGCCCTCGCTAATTGCAGAAGAGGCGGCGGGCCCCTTCAGTTAAGCAGTCCTATCGCTTAGGGTTACGTGTAGTTTTCCGGTACAAGAATCGGAGGGGAGTGTCTGCTTCCGTAGCACGAGAAATCTGGTGAATGTGCATTCACTGATGTCTTAGCAATCACGGTGCCGGGGATTGCAGGCGTGCGCTAACAAATGACTCGAATCGATCCAAAAAAAATACCGGGCGCGCGCAAAACCCCGATGCCGGAGTTCATAGCGCCGCAACTCGCAACGTTGGTTAGGAAACCGCCGGAAGGTGATGGATGGATTCATGAATTGAAATTTGACGGCTACCGGATGGTTTGTCATCTGAATCGCGGCAAAGCTCATTTCTGGAGCCGTAACGGCAAAGATTGGACGGAGAAGTTTCCCAATCTGGCCCGGGCGCTGAAAACGTTTCCCGCAACCACCGCTATACTCGACGGTGAAGTGGTAGTTGTTGACCGCGCTGGCCGCAGTAGTTTTCAGAGCCTTCAGCAGGCAATGGGCAAGGGCGGTGCATTCGTTTTTGAGATTTTTGATCTGATTTATTTCGAGGGTTACAACCTAACACGGACGCCGCTAAGGGAACGAAAACTTGTGCTTGAACAGTTGCTCGCTTCCGCGAAGACCGAAGGGCCATTGCGTTATAGCGATCACGCAGAGGGAAACGGTGTGCAGTTTTTCAAGCAGGCTTGCGATTACGGAATTGAAGGGATTGTTTCCAAGTTGGCCGACTCGCCTTACGAGTCAACCCGCAATCGAAACTGGCAGAAATCAAAATGCATCAAGCGCCAGGAGTTTGTTATTGCGGGCTACACGCCTTCAAAAAAAGGGTTTCCCGGTTTCGGATCGCTCATCCTTGGAGTGTATGAAAAAGGTAAGCTTGTCTACTCCGGGCGCGTCGGCACGGGATTCAGCATCAAGCAACGTCTGGAGTTGCAGAAGAAACTCGATCACATTTCGCAGTCGTCGATGCCCTTTGCCGTGAAGCCGAAGGATCCGGGACTTCGTGATGCGCATTGGGCCAAGCCGCAGCTGGTTGCGGAAGTGGAGTTCACGGAATGGACCGCGGATGGTTCGATACGGCATCCATCGTTTCAGGGTCTACGCGAAGACAAGAAGCCAAGTGAGATTCTCCGGGAAGAGCCAGTGTGACACCAATCTCCTCAATCGATATCTTCTTGCATTAGTTCCTTATTGATCGCGACGGCTGCCTGTGCTCCTTCGGAGGTGCGAGAAATTGAACTCTAATCGTAGCGGAATCCTGGCCCAGCTTCGGTCACCTGACGGCCAGGAATTCCCGGCCTCCTCGACGAGCAGCTCGTTTGACTCACTCTACGAATTCAAGTAGATCAGTGAGCGCCTGAACATCTTCCCAAAAATACGTGGGTACTGGAATGAAGCCGCCGTTCATGTTCGTAGTGATCCTTATTTTTCTTCTTGTCTTTGGGCAAGCTGCTTGCTCGCGGAAAAAGGCGGTAGAAACCAATACCGGCGCGTATGCAGATGGGAGTCACACTGCCGATGAGGATCGATCACAGGCGCGTGTTTATCTGGACCAGGGCAAAGAGTTTTATCGCACCGATCAAGACGAAAAAGCGGTCGAAGCGTTTCAAGAGGCGATCAAACTAGATCCCGAATTGGCGGAGGCGCATTTCCGTTTGGGCCTGGCCTTCGACGCAATTGGCAAGGAACAAGAAGCCGAGGAAGCATACAAAAAGGCGCTCGAGAAGTATAAGAAATATCTCGAAGCAAACAGCAAAGATGCGGAAGCGCATTACAACCTGGGCCAGGCTTATGCCGGACTCCACCTGTACAGCGAAGCCATTAGAGAATATAGACAGGCGACACACCTTAAAGATGATGACGCTGATATATTTTACGACCTGGGTACGGCGCTGATGAAACTTGCTCAATACGACGAGGCCGCTACCGCATTTTCCAGGTCGCTGGAGATCGATCCGGAAAATTATCGGGCGGAGGACTCCCTGGAAGAAGCACGAGAGGGCGTTCAACGAATCAAAGCGGGTAAGAAACATCAGGAAGACCTGTTGAAGAAGCAGCAAAAGGAAGATGAGCTCAAAAATGCTAATGGCGCTTCATCTCCCGCTACAGCGCCCGGTGCTTCCCGGTCGAATTCAAATTCAAAATTGAATTCGAATTCAAGACCCAAACCGACGCCTAAGGTCTCGACGCCAAGGCAATAGCCGCAATAGTTCAGGAGTGGTTCTGCCGCTATAACGGTGAACAGAACTAATATGACCCAAGAGTTTCCGTTGAAGAATAGTAAGGAGAAATAATGGCCACCTACACGCCACCACCGTATTTCCCGCAAGGCTCTCTCGCGCCTCCCGACAAGAACAGGTACAAGAAATTCAAACTAATCATGGCCGGGTTGGCACTGCTCGTCCTGTTAGTATTAGCCGGAATCGGGTGGGGAATTTGGCATTTGCTGAGGACAGCTTTTTAGGTGAGAGTACCACTGGTTGTTCCACGCGGGACGCGTTATGCCGCATTCCTGCGGGCCATCTGCAATCGGCCCGCGGGTGCTGATGCAGTTTCAAGCCGCAAGTTCAGAGTTCAGCCTTTAGGCTGGCGCTTCGGCACGCAAGCTAAAGCCCGAACTCTAAACTGCACCAGGCCGGCGTCTGCGCTTGACAGTTAAGTCCCTCGCCCTTATAGTTTCCGGTTTCGGACTTACAGTCTGAAGTCAACAAAGCAACGCTGGGTTGGTTCTGTCGGTGTGGAGGCGTTGCCCGGCTGCTAATTCGCAGTCGGTTTGACAATTATTGTGGCGTAAGTTGCCCTGTCGCGTTGGCAGTCAGATTAGCCAACATCCCGCGCAGGCACGCGTGAAAGGCCCACAGGCCTTCTCGTCCTAAATGCGACGCCACAGAAAAGTCGGCTTAAGGGAAGCCACAATCCACACCCGCCTCGAATGGCGAATTCAGAACATCCCTCAGATAAATATTCTTAACAGGGCAGTTCACCTGCGCTGACTGCCGGACGAGCGGGATTCCCGCGAGGGCATCCCCAGTGGAGAAGCCACAGGTTCCGGAAAGAGGCAGGTAACGGCTTTTTGCGCGCCGAAAAAGGTCACTTTGGCGAATTGGAAAGACCGAGGAAACATCAGTGCCGACGATAAATCAACTTGTTCGCAAGGGCCGCCAGGCAGTCAAGTATAAGACGGCCAGCCCGGCGCTCCAGAGTTCGCCGCAGAAGCGGGGCGTTTGCACGCGCGTGTACACGCAAACCCCTAAGAAACCAAACTCGGCGTTGCGGAAAGTGGCGCGAGTTCGCCTGACCAACGGGATCGAAGTGACAACCTATATCCCCGGCGTTGGCCACAATCTACAGGAGCACTCGATAGTCTTGATTCGCGGCGGTCGTGTTAAGGACCTGCCCGGCGTCCGCTACCACGTTATTCGCGGCACGCTCGACTCGGTGGGAGTTTCCGACCGTAAACAGGGACGTTCGAAGTATGGCGCCAAGCGTCCAAAGGCGGCAGGAAAATAAAATTGCGGATTTCGGAATGCGGATTTCGAATACAACCAGCGACTTTTCAGTCCGCAATTTGAGATTCGTAGCTCGATATTGAGGGAATATGCCAAGAAGAAGAGTTGCAGAAAGACGAGAAGTACTTCCCGATCCGATTTACAACAGCCCGCTGGTGACGAAGTTTATAAACGGCGTCATGTGGGGTGGCAAGAAGTCGGTTGCCGAGATTATTTTCTACAGCGCGATGCATCAGATCGGTGATAAGACGGGCGAAGAACCGCTGAAGGTTTTTAAGCGCGCCATCGATAACGTGAAGCCGACTGTTGAAGTTAAGTCGCGGCGTGTTGGCGGTTCGACTTATCAAGTGCCGATCGAAGTCCATCAGGAGCGGCGCGGCGCCCTGGCAATTCGTTGGATTGTTTCCTATGCCCGCGGCCGCGGCGAAAAGACGATGACTGACCGCCTGGCCGGCGAGATTCTCGACGCGGCAAACAATCGCGGTAACTCAGTCAAGAAGAAGGAAGACACGCACCGCATGGCGGATGCTAATAAGGCGTTTGCGCATTACAAGTTCTAAAGAGCGGAGTAAATAGTAGATGGTAAATGGTCAATAGGAAGAAAATCGCTCCTACTATTCACCGTTCACTATTTACCATTTACAGTTTTTATGGCTAAGCAAGATTTAAATCTGACCCGGAACATCGGCATCATGGCCCACATCGATGCCGGGAAGACGACCACGACTGAACGCGTCCTTTATTACACGGGCATCACGCACAAGATCGGCGAGGTGCACGAGGGCACGGCGACGATGGACTGGATGGAGCAGGAGCAGGAGCGCGGTATTACGATTACCAGCGCTGCGACGACCTGTTTCTGGGAGCGTAATGGCGTCGATCATCGAATCAACATCATTGACACTCCGGGTCACGTCGATTTCACCATGGAAGTTGAGCGTTCATTGCGCGTGCTCGACGGTGCTGTGGCGGTATTCGATGGTGTCGCCGGAGTTGAGCCACAGTCCGAAACGGTTTGGCGGCAAGCCGACAAGTATGGCGTACCGCGTATTTGTTTCATTAACAAACTCGATCGTGCCGGCGCCTCGTTTGAGCGTTCGTTTGAATCAATCATTACCCGCCTTGGCGCTAACCCCGTCGCCATTCAAATCCCGATTGGTGTTGAAGACCAATTCAAAGGCGTCGTCGATGTGATTGCGATGAAGGGCCTGATTTGGAATGACGAGAGCAAGGGCGCGGAATACGAAACAGTTGACATCCCGGACGATTTGAAAGCTGCAGCCGCGAGCGCGCACGAGAAGTTGATCGAGGCGGTTGCCACTGTCGACGATGGCTTGATGCACAAATATATCGAAGGCGAGCAGATCACCGAGGCGGAGATACGCAAAGCGCTTCGTAAGGGAACGCTGGAGTTGAAACTCGTTCCGGTGGTTACCGGATCGGCTTTCAAGAATAAAGGTGTGCAGACATTGCTCGATGCGGTGGTTGATTACCTGCCGTCGCCACTCGATGTACCACCGGTCGAGGGTGTCAATCCCAAGACCGGGGAGGTTGAATCGCGTCCAGCGGACGCCAAGGCGCCATTCGCCGGACTTGTTTTCAAGATCATGGCCGATAAGCACCTGGGCCAGTTGTCTTTCGTACGCATTTACAGTGGCACGATACGAGCAGGTTCTTACGCTTACAATCCAACCAAAGACTCCAAAGAACGCGTCGGCCGGCTAATGCGAATGCACGCCAACAAGCGCGAGGATATCGAGGAAGCAAGTGCCGGCGAAATTATCGCCATCGGCGGCATGAAGCAGGTCACAACCGGCGACACTGTCTGTGACGACAACAAGCCGATCATACTCGAGCGAATGGAATTTCCCGCACCGGTCATCCGCGTGGCGGTGGAGCCGAAGACGCGACAGGATCAGGACAAGCTTGGTCTGGCGTTGAACCGTTTGGCTCAAGAGGATCCCTCCTTCACCGTCTCGAGCGATCATGAAACCGGGCAGACGATTATCGCCGGCATGGGCGAGCTTCATCTTGAGATCATTGTCGATCGCATGAAGCGCGAATTTGGCGTGGAAGCGAATGTGGGTAAGCCGCAGGTTGCTTACCGCGAAACGATTACTCAGGCCGCACCCGGCAAAGAAATCTATAAGAAACAGACGGGCGGCCGCGGTCAATTCGGCCACGTCGAAATTGAGATCGAACCGGCACCCGGCGAAGGCTTTGTTTTCGAAAACAAGATTACTGGCGGTGCAATCCCGCGCGAGTACATCAAGCCTGTGGAGCAGGGAATCAAGGATGCGATGGAGCGCGGCTTCCTGGCCGGTTATGACCTGGTGGACGTAAGGGTTCGCCTCGTCTTTGGTTCCTATCACGAAGTCGACTCCGACGAGCGTTCGTTCCATATCGCCGGTTCACTGGCATTTCAGGATGCGTTACGGAAAGCCAAGCCGGTACTTCTAGAACCGATCATGCGTGTGGAAGTTGTTACACCTAACGACTACACGGGCGCGGTCAATGGCGATCTGAATTCACGGCGCGGCAAGATCGAGAGCATGGAGCCACGCGTCGGCGGCGCGCAGGTGATCACGGCGTTTGTTCCGCTTTCCGAGATGTTTGGTTATACGACTGATTTGCGATCAGCGACCCAGGGCCGCGCCACTTCCACGATGCATTTTGAGCGATACGAGCAGGCGCCCAAGAACATCGCGGAAGAAGTAATCGCAAAAGTCCAGGGAGTGGCGAGCAAATAAGGATGAAGGCTGAAGGCTGAAGGATGAAAAAGCGCCGGAATAGAAGGGACTTTTCGTCCTTCATCGTTCCGCCCTCATCCTTTCCGAAGGGAGCTAGACAGAATGTCAAAGGAAAAATTCGACCGCAGTAAGCCGCACGTAAACATCGGGACGATCGGGCACGTGGATCACGGGAAGACGACGTTGACGGCAGCGATCACGAAGGTGCTGGGGAAGAACAATCCGAAGGTGCAGTTTATCGCCTTCGATCAGATAGACAAGGCGCCGGAAGAGAAGGCGCGGGGCATCACGATCGCGACGGCGCACGTGGAGTATGAGACGAAGAACCGGCACTACGCGCACGTTGACTGTCCGGGGCACGCGGACTATGTGAAGAACATGATCACGGGGGCGGCGCAGATGGACGGGGCGATATTAGTGGTGGCGGCGACGGACGGGCCGATGCCGCAGACGCGGGAACATATTCTGCTGGCACGGCAAGTAGGAGTGCCGGCGATGGTGGTGTGTTTGAACAAAGTGGACGCGGTCGACGATGCGGAGTTGCTGGAGTTGGTGGAACTGGAAGTGCGGGAGTTGTTGAGCGCCTATGAGTTTCCGGGCGATGATATTCCGGTGATCAAGTGTTCGGCGTTGAAGGCTTTGGAAGGGGATTCGGAGTGGGAGAAGACGGTGGAAGAGCTGATGGAAGCGGTAGACAGCTACATTCCGACCCCGGCGCGGGACGTGGAGAAGCCGTTTTTGATGCCGGTGGAAGACATCTTCACGATCCAGGGGCGAGGCACGGTGGCCACGGGGCGGGTGGAGCGCGGCAAGGTGAAGGTGAACGAGAGTGTGGAGGTAGTGGGCATCAAGCCGACGCGCACGACGGTGGTGACCGGGGTGGAGATGTTCAAGAAGCTGCTGGACGAGGGGACGGCGGGCGACAACGTGGGTTTGTTGTTAAGAGGAGTGGAGCGCCGGGACATCGAGCGGGGCCAGGTAATAGCGAAGCCGGGGTCGATCACGCCGCATACGAAGTTCAAGGCTGAGGCCTATGTGTTGACGAAGGAGGAGGGCGGCAGGCACACGCCGTTTTTCACCGGGTACCGGCCGCAGTTTTACTTTCGGACGACGGATGTGACGGGAGTGGCGCACCTGCCGGAGGGAGTGGAGATGGTGATGCCGGGAGACAATGTGGCGATGGAGATCGAGTTGATCGCGCCGATAGCGATGGAGAAGGGCTTGCGGTTCGCGATTCGCGAAGGCGGCCGCACGGTCGGCGCCGGCACGGTGTCGGAAGTAGTGGAATAGGACTTAGGGTTTGGGTCTTAGGCCGTGGGCCTTTGATCTCGCCAAGACCAAAGAACAAGACCAAAGACCAAAGGCCAACTAAGAATGCTGAACGAAAAGATTAGAATCAGACTGAAAGCCTACGATCACCGCGTGTTGGATCAGTCGACCGCAGAGATTGTGGAAACAGCGAAGCGCACCGGCGCCCGGGTGGCCGGCCCGATCCCTTTGCCGACGGTGAAGAACAAGTGGACCGTGCTTCGCTCGCCGCACGTAGACAAGAAATCGCGTGAGCAGTTTGAGATCAGAACGCACAAGCGACTGATGGACATCCTCGACCCAACTCCGCAGACAGTTGATGCGCTGATGAAACTGGATCTACCAGCCGGCGTTGATGTGGAAATTAAAGCGTTCGGTCGGCAATAGGCCAGCAGTTGAGAGTTCGAGCTTTAGCTTGCGGTCTGAAAAGCACAACCTAAAGGTTGAACTCTAAACTTGCTGAGTGGCATTCGGCGATTGAGATTGGAATTGAGCCAATGATTAACGGAATCATCGGAAGAAAAATCGGCATGACGCAGATTTTTTCGGCAGACGGCATGGTTACGCCGGTCACCGTAATTAAGGCTGGGCCATGCGTGGTCGTGCACAAGAAGTCGGCGACAGGTCCCGACCGTTATAACGCTGTCCAGGTTGGACTGGTTGACGAGCGGCCGCCAAAGTTGAAGAACGTGACCAAGCCAATGCGTGGGCACTTCGAGAAGACCGGTGGCGGAATTCCGCCCACCCGCGTTCTTAAAGAGTTTCGTTTGGATGGATCTTCAACCGAGCTGAATGTTGGCGACAAAATTCTTGTTGATCAGTTTGCGGATGGCGATGTCGTGGACGTGGTGGGTAAATCCAAAGGTCGCGGTTTTGCCGGCACCGTCAAGCGCCACAATTTTAATCGTGGTCCGGAGTCCCACGGCTCGATGAATGTGCGCGCGCCCGGCTCGATCGGTGCTTCCGCATATCCATCGCGAGTTATCAAAGGCACGCGGTCGTCGGGCCATATGGGCGACGTGCGGGTTACGGTAAAAGGGCTAACCGTTGCCAGAGTGGACGCGGAGAACAACCTTCTGATGATCCGCGGCGCAGTTCCGGGTGCAAACGGGAGCATCGTAGTGGTTCAGAAGGCCGAGAAAAAGAAAAAGAAATGACGGACGACCGACGACGGAAGACCGAGGAGCGTAACTTCGGTCGTCGGTCCGCGGTCATCGGTCGGTTTGGGAGTTGATTATGCCTACCGTTAAGGTGCGCAACATAAAAAACGAAGAGGTTCGCGAAGTCGAATTGTCTGACGCCGTGTTTGGCGCGCCATTAAACGAGGCGCTGATTCATGCGGCCGTTAGAAACTTCATGGCCAACGCCCGCCAGGGAACATCAGCCACTAAAACACGCGGCGACGTTTCCGGCTCCGGCCGCAAGCTATGGAAGCAGAAGGGCACCGGCCGTGCGCGTATCGCCTCGCTTCGTTCACCGCTTTGGAAAGGCGGCGGCAACGTACACGGTCCGCAGCCGCGCGACTGGTCATACAACATGCCCAGGAAAATGCGTCAGGGAGCTTTGCGGTCGGCGCTATCCGAACGCGTGCGCGAGGGTAGAGTGGTTCTCGTCGATGGCTGGGAATTCGATAAGCCTAAGACAAAAGAGTTTGTCGCCTCGCTAAAGCAGTTGGGCCTCGAGGGCAAGACGCTGATTGTCGATTCGCTGGATAACGAGAACCTGAGGCTGTCAACCAGGAACGTGCAAAGCGCCAAGGTAGTTAACAGTTTCGGTCTGAATATTTATGACCTGCTGTATCACGAGAAACTGATTATTTCTGAGGCGGCGGTTAAAGAGCTGGAGCAGCTTCTGGGGCCAAAAAAGGAAGCCGGTACGGCGGAAGAGTTGGCACACGTAGAGAAAGCTGAGGCTGCCGAAGCGGCGGAGCCGGCAAAGCCAAAGCGCGCGCGAAAGCCGGCGCAGAAAACTGCGAAGCCAGAGAAAACGGCAAAGCCTTCGAAGGCTGCGAAGAGAGCTAAAAAGGAGGCGGCCGAATAATGAGAACAGTCTGGGACATCATCAAGTCGCCCGTGATTACGGAAAAGGCGCTGGTCGCCAAGGAAGAGTCGCAGGACACGAACCAGCTGTTGACGTTTCGAGTTGATCGGCGCGCGACCAAGCCGGAGATAAAGTCCGCGGTCGAGTCTATTTTTCAGGTGAAGGTTGACCACGTGCGCACCATCAATTATATGGGCAAGACGGCGCGGCGCGGTCGCTTCGAAGGACGGAAGCCGTCGTGGAAAAAAGCTTACGTGACGTTGAAGCACGGCGAGAAGCCCGTCGACTACGGTGAATCGATATGAAGGATGAAGGATGAGGGCTGAAGGCTGAATAAGAGTAGGGTTCATCCTTCTGCCTTCATCCTTAGAAAGCTATGGGAATAAAGAAGCTAACACCAACCTCTCCGGCGCGCCGGTATCAGACTTATCTGACGCGAGATGAGTTAACCGCCGGCGCCGTTCCCGAAAAGTCGCTCCTGGAGCCAAGGAAACGAATCTCCGGGCGAAACAGCGATGGGCGCATCACCGTGCGGAGACGTGGCGGCGGCCATAAGCGCTTCTATCGCATTGTTGACTTCAAGCGCGACAAGGAAGGCGTGCCCGGCCGTATTACGCAGATTGAATACGACCCGAACCGGTCCGCCCACATCGCTCTGGTTACGTACCTCGATGGTGAGAAGCGCTACATCATCGCTCCCATCGGTATTGAAGTTGGCAAGACAATAATGAGTGGCGCCGAGGCCGATATTCTGCCTGGCAACTCTCTGCCGCTGATTAATATTCCACTGGGAACGCAGATTCACAACATAGAGTTGCGGCCCGGAAAAGGTGGACAGATGGCGCGCTCCGCCGGCGCGTTTGCTCAGTTGGTTGCCAAGGAAGGCGACTACGCTCAACTCCGCATGCCCTCAGGCGAAGTTCGGCGCGTACCGCTGGTCTGTAAGGCGACGATTGGACAGGTTGGCAACATCGAGCACGAAAACGTTTCGTTTGGTAAGGCCGGAAGGTCACGCTGGAAAGGAATTCGTCCGCACGTGCGCGGTGTGGCGATGAACCCGGTAGACCATCCACACGGTGGCGGTGAGGGCAAAACTTCCGGCGGCCGTAATCCGGTCACGCCGTGGGGCCAGCCAACGCGCGGTTATAAGACAAGAAGTAACAAGCGAACGCAAAGAATGATTTTGAAGGATCGAAGGACGAAGTAAAATTTCGGAATTCGGAATTCGGATTGCGGATTTAAGAACCGCCTTGAAATTCGAAATTCGGAATCCGAAGTTCGAAATGGAGCGACATGGCACGTTCAGTTAAAAAAGGACCGTTTATTGATAAGAGCGTTCAGCAGGCTGTCGAGCGCGTGCGCGCCGGTGGCAACCGACCTCCGGTAATTAAGACCTGGTCGCGGCGTTCGACTATTACGCCGGACATGGTTGGTCTGACTTTTGGCGTGCACAACGGCAAGCGCCACCTGCCAATCTACGTTACGGAAAACATGGTGGGCCATAAGCTGGGCGAGTTTGCTCCCACGCGCACGTTCAAGGGACACTCCGGCACCAAGGTGGAAAAGGCAACGAAAGTAGCGCCGGCGGCTAAATAAGTTTCGAGGTTCAGGTTTCGAGTTCCGGGTTGAAGAAACTAACTCGAAACTCGCCACTCGAAACGCGAAACTGGGGAACTGAGTATGGAAGCGATAGCAAGTGCCAGGTATCTTCGCGGGTCAGCGCAAAAAGCGCGGCTCGTTGTCGATATGATTCGTGGCAAAGACGTCAATAAGGCTTTGGCCATTCTGCGCTATTCGAGCAAGCGCGCTTCAAATTTGATTGAGAAGTGCATGCGTTCGGCGATTGCAAATGCCAACGAAGCGGCGGAGAAGGCAAACGTTGCCATTGACCCGGACGATCTTTGGGTGAAGACCGCGTTCGTTGATCGCGGACCGACCAAGGGCCGCCGACGCGTGCGTCCGGCGCCACAGGGTCGGGCTTATCGCGAGCAGCGGCATTTTTGTCACGTGACGATTTTGCTGTCGAATGACGCGCGTCCGGAGCCTAAAACGAAACTGCCGGGCGACGGTAAAACGGTAGAGGCGAAGCCGGCGAAGCTGGCGGAGAGCAAGGGCCGAAGACGCGGCGGAGCAGCGGCCGCGCCGCGGGCTAAGCGTGTAGCGCCGAAGACCGAGGCTTCTGACAAGGCTGCCGATAAGGCAGCGGGCGAGAAAAAGACTACCAAGCGCGCCGCGAAGAAGAAGGCGAAGAAGGCAGAAGAAGAATAGGTTTCAGGTTTGGAGTTGAGATCTCAAATATCAGATCTCAAATACCAGATTGCAGATTGCAGACTTGAAGTTCGCAGATTTCAAGTCTTACCAGATCTTGGATTTGAAGTTTCAGATCCTGGATTGAAAGCAAAGAACTGGAGAAGATTGTGGGTCAGAAAGTTCATCCCTACGGATTCCGTCTCGGTTACAACAAGGACTGGCATTCGCACTGGTTTGCGAAGAAACAGTATGGCGAGTACTTGTTGGAGGATCTCAGGCTGAAGCGCGATCTAAAGCAACGTTTCGCCGGCGCGGGCGTTTCACACGTCGACATCGAGCGCGCCGCAAACAGGCTCAAAATCATTATTTACACTTCGCGTCCGGGAATTATTATCGGGCGCAAGGGCGCAGAAATTGACAAGCTGAAAACCGATCTGTCGGCTAAGACCGGCCGCGAAGTTTTGGTCTCGATTCAGGAGATTCATAAGCCCGAATTGAACGCGCAACTGCAGGCCGAAAAAATCGCCGCGCAGCTTGAAAAACGCATTGCCTTTCGCCGCGCCATGCGCAAGGCGGTGGAAGAGTCGCTCAGGTTTGGGGCCCAGGGAATCAAGGTGAAAGTCAGCGGGCGTTTGAACGGTGCTGAAATCGCGCGCAGCGAGTGGCATCTTCAGGGGCAGCTGCCACTGCACACACTCCGGGCCGACGTCGATTACGGGCTGGCAGAAGCGCGCACGACCTTTGGCCAGATTGGTGTGAAGGTTTGGATCTACCGCGGCGAAATTCTTGACGCCAAAGCCGCCATGGCCCGCGGCACCGGATCGGATCCGATTAACGAGACTCGCATGGGTGAGCGCGAGCGGCGTCCGCGCACTCGTCGCGAGCGTGAAGGTGGTGGCGGTTCTGACGGCAGGCGGCCGCGCGGGGAAAACGGATAAGGGATTGCCGGTTGGAAATTGCCATTTGCCGATTGAAAAGACAGACTGACGGAGTTTTCAAATCGGCAATCGGAAATTGGCATTCGGAAATGAGTGAAACGCTATGTTGATGCCGAAAAAAGTTAAGCACCGAAAGCAGATGCGCGGACGCATGACTGGCGCCGCGACTCGTGGCAGCGAGGTCAGCTTTGGTGAGTATGGGCTCAAGTGTTTGGAGCCGGCGTGGATTACGGATCGCCAGATTGAAGCGGCGCGCATTGCGATGACCCGTCACATCAAGCGCGGCGGCAAAATCTGGATCCGGATGTTTCCCGACAAGCCGGTAACCAAGAAGCCGGCGGAGACGCGCATGGGCAAAGGCAAGGGTGCACCGGAATACTGGGTGGCCGTAGTTAAACCAGGCCGGATTCTCTACGAGATTGAGGGAGTGGATGAGAAAACAGCGCGCGACGCCATGCGGCTCGCCGCACAAAAGCTTCCCATCAAGACGAAATTTGTTACCCGCGCGGATCAAGAGGGAGGCGCGATTTAGATATGAAACGGCGCGAAGAGCTGGACAAGTATCACGATTTTTCGGAAGAGGAATTGCGAGCGGAAACCGCCCGCTTGAAAGAGTCGCTCTTTCGGTTGAAGTTTAAGTTGGCGCTTGGCGAAGTGGATGCGGTCAAACGTATCCGTGAGGAAAAGAGGTCGCTGGCGCGTCTCTATACGATTACGCGGCAACGTCAGCCGGAGGCGAGTAAAACGTCAGCGACGGTGAAGTAGTCCGGAAACAGGTAAATGCGCTGACGCCTCGGCCCGGACCTAAAGCGAGTACGAACCGCCGGATCTCCGGCAACTGAGTGAGAAGAATGGCAGAAGAGAATCAAGCAGACAGCAATAACAGCACGACCGGCAGCAATGTCGCGGCGAATGAAGGCAACAACGTTACGGCCGGGGCTACGGCGCCGGACGATAGCG
Source organism: Pyrinomonadaceae bacterium (assembly GCA_036506215.1). Taxonomy (GTDB): domain Bacteria; phylum Acidobacteriota; class Blastocatellia; order Pyrinomonadales; family Pyrinomonadaceae; genus PSRF01. The sequence goes on from DASXSC010000267.1 coordinate 29,586, forward strand.
CCAACAGCAACAAGCGCGCGCATCGCTCGCAGAAGGTCGGCTCAGTAGTTTCCGACAAGATGCAGAAGACGGTCGTTGTCCGTGTTGATCGGCTGGTGCGCCATACGAAATACCGTCGCTATGTTCGGCGCACGTCAAAATTCATGGCGCATGATGAATTGGGGGCAACTATTGGCGATAAGGTGAGAATTGTTGAAACACGGCCGATGTCCGCACGGAAGCGCTGGCGCGTGATTGAGATAGTGCAGAAGGCAGCGAAGTAGATTTCGAAATTCGAATTTCGAAACTCGAATTTTTGAGGGTGTAGACAATGATTCAGATGCAGACCTCTTTGGAGGTCGCCGACAATTCAGGCGCCAGACGGGTTGAGATGATCATGCCCATCGGCGGGTCAACCGGAAAGATCGCGAGCCTGGGTGATCGGATCAAGGTGACCGTCAAAGAGGCATCGCCGGACGGCACGATCAAAAAGGGAACCGTGCAGGATGCGGTAATCGTGAGGACGCGCAAGGAAGTGCGTCGCAAGGATGGAACTTATATCCGTTTCGATCAGAATGCGGCAGTGCTGATAAAAGAGGATGGAACTCCGATCGGCACGCGCGTGTTCGGCCCGGTGGCGCGTGAGCTGCGCGACAAGAACTTCATGAAAATCGTCTCGCTCGCGCCGGAGGTTATCTAAGAGTTATGGCAGGAACAAAACGTTCAAAAATCAAGAAGAACGATCAAGTAGAGATCATTGCGGGCCGCGACAAGGGTAAGCGTGGCCGCGTGCTGGAAGTAACGCCGGCCAACCGGAAAATAAAGGTTGAAGGCGTGGGAGTAATCAAGCGTCACCAGCGGGCAAACCCGCAGAGCAACCGCGGCGGTGGCATCATCGAGAAGGAAGCCTTTATCAACATTTCCAACGTGCAGTTGATCGATCCGCAGTCAGGCAAACCGACGCGGGTGAAGTATCAAATCGAGGGTGACGGCTCCAAGATTCGCGTGGCGGCGGCCAGCGGCCAGTCGTTGGAGAAATGAAGACGAGTAAATGGTGAATCGTAAATAATAAATAGAACAGGTTGGATGTGGTTACCATTACCATTTTCTATTCACCATTTTGCATTTACGAGGATTGAGATGGCAGCAAGGTTAAAAGAGCGGTATCAAAAAGAGGTTGCTCCGGCGATTGCCAAGGAGTTTGGGATCAAAAACCCGATGGCGATCCCGCGTGTTCAAAAGGTCGTGCTCAATATGGGCATGGGCGAAGCGATTGCCAACGCCAAAATTCTCGACACTGCAGCGGACGAGCTTCGTTCTATCAGTGGTCAGAAGCCGGTCATCACTAAGGCTAAGAAGTCGATCGCGTCGTTCAAGCTTCGCCAGGGAATGCCGATCGGGGTGATGGTCACTCTGCGGGGGGATCGCATGTACGAGTTTCTTGATCGGTTGGTTTCGATTGCGCTGCCTCGTGTCCGTGACTTTCGTGGGGTCTCGCCAAAAGCTTTCGACGGCCGCGGCAATTACACCATCGGCGTGCGCTAGCAATTGATTTTCCCCGAGATCGACTTTAACAAGGTTGACAAATTGCGCGGAATGAACATTTCGATTATTACCACGGCACGAAACGATGAACAGGCTAGGGCACTCTTGAAGGGGTTGGGAATGCCCTTTCGGCAATAGAGAGATCAGAGGTCAACGATCAGAGGTCGGAAACGCGACTTTTCTAATCACTGACCTCTGACATCTGATCTCTGAGGTACTATGGCAAAGAAATCACTGATTGCGAAATCACAGCGAAAACCGAAATTTGCGGTCCGTAGCTACACGCGTTGTAAGAGGTGTGGCAGGGCGCGAGGCTATCTGCGGAAGTTTAATTTGTGCCGCATCTGTTTTCGCCAGTTAGCGCTGGAAGGGCAGATTCCCGGCGTTGTTAAGTCTAGTTGGTAAGAGCATTGCCGATCTCCGACTGCCGATTTCCAATTTGAATAATCGGCACTTGGCAATTGGCAATCGAAAATGGAGTTTTGTAGATGACTGATCCTATCGCCGATATGTTGACGCGAATCCGCAATGCAATTGCGGCAAAGCACTCACGCGCGGATATTCCGGCCTCGAAACTGAAGCTTGAAATTGCGCGGATTCTAAAAGAAGAGGGCTACATCAATAACTTCGTCCTGAAGGGCGAGGGCCTGAAGCGCACGCTTCGTATTTTTCTGCGCTACGACGCTCGTGGCACGTCGTCAATAACGCACCTGCAACGAGTGTCGCGACCAGGCCGGCGTGTTTATGTTGGCTCCAGCGAGATTCCGAAAGTTCTCGGCGGCTACGGCGTGAATATTGTTTCTACTTCCAAGGGCTTGATGAGCGGGAAAGCAGCGCGCCGCGAAAACATCGGCGGAGAATTGTTGGCGCAGATTTATTAAAGAATGAATGATGAAGGATGAGGGATGAATAGGCCGAGATAAGATTATGGTTTCATTTTTATCCTTCCGCCTTCATCCTTGAGGTTCTAATTATGTCGCGCATTGGCAGGAAAGCAATCACGTTACCTAAGGGCGTCTCCGTAACTATCGGGCAGCAAATGCTCGAGGTGAAAGGCCCCAAAGGTAAATTGGAAACTCCGATTCCCGAAGGCATCAGCTTCAAACTCGAAGGCAATGAGCTTCGCGCCGAACGGACCTCCGGTGATCTTGCGCCGCTGCACGGCCTGGCCCGCGCGTTGGCTAATAACGCTGTTGTCGGCGTAACCGAGGGGTTCACGAAGCAAATGGATGTGGTCGGCGTCGGCTACAAGGCGGATGTGCAAGCGAAGCGGATAGTTTTTTCACTCGGATATTCACATCCGATCGACTTTCCCTTGCCGGAAGGCGTTGAGGCCAAAGCCGAACGGATGACGACCAAGGGAAGTATCCAGCAGTATCAGACAACGCTGACGCTGACGAGCATCGATAAACAGAAGCTCGGACAGGTCGCCGCGGAAATGCATAAATTGCGCAAGCCTGACGCCTACAAAGGGAAAGGCATTCGCTACGCGGATGTGCCCATTAAGCTGAAGCCTGGTAAGACAGGTAAATAATTAATTGCCGATTGGCGATTGGCGATTGCCAATTTGAGTACGCATGATGAAATCGCTAATTGGCAATCGGAATTTGGAAATGGACAAATGGCAAACACGAGCAGAGCAACAGTTCGCGAGGCGATTCACAGACGAATTCGCCGCAAGGTAAAGGGTAGCGGTGAAAGACCGCGGCTGGCGGTTTATCGCAGTCTGAATCATATCTACGCGCAGGTAGTTGACGATCAACTTGGCCGGACGATCGTTTCGGCGTCGACGACAGAGAAGGATTTGCGTGGATCCACCGGCGGTAATCTCGATGCTGCTCGGCGGATCGGCAAGGCAATTGCGGAACGCGCGCTCGAAAAAGGGATCAGCAGCGTAGTCTTCGACCGCGGCGGTTATTTGTATCATGGCCGGATTAAGGCCCTAACCGACGCCGCTCGAGAAGCCGGTCTAAACAAGAATGAATTAGCTACCCGCGAAGAAGAATCCGCCAAGGTGGAAGAGAACGTGGCAGCAAAAGCGGAAGGAAAACCGCGTAAGAAGACCAAAGAAAAGCAATGAGACAACCTAAGCAGCGCATCCCGGCCCAGGGCCTGGATCTCAAAGATCAAGTTATCTCCATCAACCGTGTCACCAAAGTGGTGAAGGGCGGCAAGAATATGTCGTTCGCTGCCCTGGTCGTGGTGGGTGACGAAGGTGGCCACGTTGGTTTTGGAACAGGCAAGGCGCGCGAAGTGCCCCTGGCGATCAAGAAGGCAATCGAAGCCGCTAAAAAGAGTTTGATACGCGTGCCTTTGATCCAAAACACGGTGCCGCACCAACTGATTGGAAAATTCGGCGCCGGCCGCGTTTTGGTTAAGCCGGCCTCGGAAGGTACCGGAGTGATTGCTGGCGGCGCAGTGCGTGCGGTTATGCAGGCTGTAGGCGTACATGATGTGCGCACAAAGGTCCTGGGCTCGACCAATCCGCACAATGTTGTGCGCGCAACCTTCGACGCCCTTCTCAGGATGAAGGATCCGATGGAGCTGGCGCGGCTAAGAGGTAAGCAGGTCGAGGAAATCTAAAAGCGGTGAATAGTAAATAGTGAATAATAAATAGACGAACCAATCGCGAGTGAATTTACTTTTCACCATTTACTATTCACCATTCACAGTTTTTGAGGTGTTATGCCCAGAAAAGCAAAAAGTGAGGCTGCCAACGCAAAGAGTTCAGCGAGCGACGGCAAGATTCGTATTCAATATTATCGAAGTTTTATAGCGACGCCGAAAACTCATAAGCAGATGGTTCGCAGTCTGGGGTTGACGAAGCTCAACCAAATCGTGGAGCGTCCCGATACTGATTCAATGCGCGGCGCCGTCGCCAAGATTCCGCACCTGTTGCGAATCGTTGAATAGTGATCTTGTACTTTAGTGCCTGTGCTTTGAAGTGGACGGACAAGGAACAGAGCTCAAAGCGCAAGTTTGAGGTACAAAGTTCGAAGGCAAAATATCATGGTCTTAAGTCTCAACAATCTAAAACCCGCAAAGGGCTCGGTACATAAAAAGAAGCGTGTCGGCAGAGGGCCTGGCTCTGGTGTGGGAAAGACCGCCGCTCGCGGCGAAAAAGGACAAAAATCTCGCTCCGGCTATTCCGCCAAGATCGGCTTTGAGGGCGGCCAGATGCCGCTGCATCGTCGTTTGCCGAAGCGTGGATTCACAAACATCTTTAAGAAGCGCTGGCTGGAAGTTAGTTTGGCTGCACTGGATCGCGGTTTCCAGGCCAACGAAGAAGTGACTCCCGAACTCCTGCATGTTCGCGGGATAATCAAGAAGGCTAAACATGACGTTGTAGTCCTTGGCAACGGAGAATTGTCTAAGCCGCTTCGTATTTCAGCTCACCGGTTTACGAAAAGCGCACGGGAGAAAATAGAAAGAGCCGGTGGTGCGGTAACGGAGCTTGGCGCGGAAGTTAGCAAGGTAGCGTAGCTGAATAAGCCCGAGCGAGAGGACGCTGATGGATAAGTTTTTTGCGGCTATTCGCAATATGTTCAATGTGCCGGATCTTCGCCGACGCATTTTGTTTACGCTTGGCATGCTCGCCGTCTATCGCCTCGGTGCACACATCGGCGCGCCCGGAATCAACAAAGATCGCCTGGATCAGGTTTGGCACGACGTGGCGGGAACGCTTCTGGGCGTATTGGATCTCTTCTCAGGCGGAAACTTCCGCACCATCTCAATTTTTGCTCTCGGCGTTACGCCCTACATCACGGCTTCAATTATTCTGCAATTGATGACGGTTGTGTCGCCGCAGTTGAAGAAGCTGCAAGAAGAAGGCGAGATGGGCCGGCAAAAGATCAATCAATGGACTCGATATTTGACTGTCGGTCTCGCTGCTATTCAGACGTCGTTTGTCGCTCACTGGCTCCAGGTAAACGGCGTCGGCGCCCCCACGTGGGGGTTTCTTTTGACGACTGTGCTTACGCTAACCACGGGCACTATCTTTGTTATGTGGCTTGGCGAGCAGATTACCGACCGAGGCGTTGGCAATGGAATTTCACTGCTGATCTTCGCAGGCATTGTCATCGGACTGCCCCGCGGTGTCCAACAGGTAGCGGAGCGGCTGCGCAGTGGTGACACGCTCGAGACGCTCGGAGTTTTCGGCCTGCTGGTGGCATTAGTAGGAATAATCGCCTTTATCGTTTTTGTCGAAGCGGCAAGGCGCAAAGTGCCGGTAAGTTATGCCAAGCGACACGTAGGCCGTCAGCTCGTGGGTGGCCAGCAAACGACGATGCCGCTGAAGATCAACATGGGTGGCGTCATTCCGGTGATCTTTGCGTCGTCAGTTCTTTCAATGCCGCAGAGTCTTTTTGCCGCGTTTCCTCCCCATCCCAATACGCTGAATTCGACGTGGGGAAGAATCTGGAGCTTCTTTCAAACCTTTCATGCCAGCGATCCCTATTACGAGTTGATCTTTCTCTCGTTGATAGTTTTCTTCACTTTCTTTTATGTCTCAATCGTCTTCAACGTTGAGGAAGTGGCTGATAACCTGCGTAAGCACGGCGGGTTTATGCCGGGCATTCGACCGGGCCGGGCTACCGCTGAGTATCTCAATAGCATTCTTACGCGCTTGACCGCGGTTGGCGCTTTGTACCTCGCCCTGGTTGCCTTCGTGCCACAGTTTATGTTGAGCGGATTTAAGGTTGCCCGTCTGCCGTTGATCGGCGCCTGGCTCGATGCGTTTGTAACTGGCACGCCCGGTCTATCATGGATTCCAACTGGTATGGGTTATCAGTTTTATTTTGGCGGTACCTCGCTATTGATTCTCGTCGGCGTTGCCATGGATACCGTGGCACAGATAGAAGCCCAACTCGTAATGCGGAATTACGAAGGATTCCTTGGTGGTGGCGGACGTCTTCGGGGCCGGAGGGCTTAAGTCATTTTCGACTGCCAGGTTTCAATTGCCGATTTTCAGGTTACTCAAGCTGAGGTCGAGAGGCCAATCGGAAATTGGCAATCTGCAATCGAAGATTCGTTATGTCGAAAATCATTGTCCTGATGGGTGCGCCTGGTGCTGGAAAAGGCACGCAGGCGCGCTTGCTTCATGAACGCTTGAATTTGCCCCAAGTTTCGACAGGCGACATGTTTCGCGCGCTTAAGGAAGCGCAAACGCCACTAGCGGCTGAGGTACGTACGTTGATGGAGGCCGGGCAACTGGTGCCTGACGATCTGACTATCCGGGTTGTTCGAGAACGGACTGCTCAAGACGATTGTAGGAACGGCTACATTCTTGACGGTTTTCCGCGCACGCCAGTGCAGGCGGCCATGCTCGATCAGCTCGCGGCTGAACAGGGTAAGAAGATTCAGGCCATTGAAATTCAGGTGCCGCTGGAACTACTCGCCAAGCGAATGGTGGGGCGCCGAAACTGTCCTGTCTGCGGTGAGATCTATAATGTTTATTTCAAACCGCCCAGGGTAGATAACGTTTGTGACCTGCATCCGCAGGTTCAGCTTCACCATCGATCAGACGATAATCCGGATACCGTCCAGGCACGCCTGACTACATATGAGGAACAGACCAGACCGCTCCTCAATTATTATAAGGCTGCGAATCTTCTGCATGTGGTCGAGGGCACTCGAGAACCCGAAGCGATTTACAATGACATCGTGAAAATAGTGACAGCAGACGACTAATAGGCAACCGTTTTACCAGCAGGAGTTTTTGTTCGCGGTAGTTATGATCATTGGGAAATCAAAAAAGGAGCTCGAGAAGATGAGGGCGGCGGGACAACTCACGGGGCTCGTTCTTCAGGAACTCAAGGCTTTGGTAGAGCCCGGCATTTCTACTATCGAGATCGACCGGGCTGCGGAGAAGATGATCCGAGCTGCCGGCGGCTTGCCAACCTTTAAGGGTTATCACGGTTTTCCTTATTCCATTTGTGCGTCAGTTAACGAGCAGGTTGTTCACGGTTTTCCGTCCGACTACAAGCTGAAAGAGGGCGATATTTTTTCCATCGATTGTGGGGTTACCCTGGATGGGTTTGTTGGTGACACGGCGACTACGGTTCCGGTCGGGAAAGTAAGCGAAGAGTGGCTGGCGCTCGTTCGTGTGACCGAGCAGTGTTTGGACCTGGCAATTGAGGAGTGCCGGCCGGGAAAACATTTAGGAGATATAGGCGCCGCTGTACAGCAGCACGCCGAGGCCCGCGGTTACTCAGTTGTGCGTGAATATGTAGGTCATGGAATAGGTCGCCGGATGCACGAAGACCCGCAAATACCAAACTATGGCAAGCCCGGACAGGGCCCCAAAATAAAGGCCGGATACGTTTTCGCCGTTGAGCCGATGATCAATCTGGGGTCCCACCAGACGAAGGTTCTGGCGGATGGTTGGACGGTTGTGACCCTGGACGGAAAGCCCAGCGCCCACGTTGAGCACACCATAGCGATAACTGAGGAAGGCCCGGAAGTGTTTACTAGGATCGCCCCCCAGTGGCGGCCCGGAAGAGCCACTGAAAGCGGGATTGCGACTTCAAGCTGAGGCCGTAACCCTAACGGCCAGCGCGGCTTGGCAAAGCCATTAGGGCATGGTATTATTTGCAGTTTGTCGGTACAGGCAAAATTCGTTCTGAGCGGGTATGGCGAAGGAAGAAGCTATAGAAGTCATGGCCAAGGTCCTCGAGACTTTGCCTAACGCTATGTTTCGGGTCGAGTTGGAAGACAGCCAGCACCAGGTGCTTGCGCACGTTTCGGGAAAGATGCGCAAACATTTTATTCGGATTCTCCCGGGTGATCGGGTACTGGTAGAGTTGTCGCCCTACGACCTGAACCGGGGACGAATTACCTATCGCTATAAATAAACGAGTGGATACCGCGTTTGCAGAAGAGATTTGAGGGTTGGATAAAATGAAAGTTCGTGCTTCGGTAAAAAAAATGTGCGACAAGTGCAAAGTCATCCACCGCAAGGGAGTGGTGCGGGTGATTTGCGTTAATCCAAAACACAAGCAGCGACAGGGATAAACTTTTTCGCTTTTGATTTGCGACCTGCGATCGAATCGCGTTGTGCAGTCAAAGGTAAACTGGAGAGTATTTACAAAAAATGGCACGTGTAGCGGGCGTCGATCTTCCACCAAACAAACGGGCCGAGGTTGGGCTGACATACATCTACGGTATCGGTCGTTCGCGCGCAAGCTCGATCCTTACCGAGGCGGCAGTCAATCTTGATACTCGCGTCAGGGATTTGAATGAGGACGAACTGAGCCGGATCAGGGCGATTCTCGAAGCGCAAGGTGAAATTGAAGGAGACCTGCGGAAGCGCATCCAGATGGACATCAAACGATTGATGGATATCGGTTGCTATCGGGGATTGCGTCACCGTCGATCACTGCCGGTTCGTGGCCAGCGCACGCACACAAACGCTCGCACTCGCAAAGGTCCAAGACGCGCAACTATCGCGAAGAAGAAGGCGCCAGGTAAGAAATAGTATTAGTCAGTTGTCCGTGCTGCATTTTCAAGTGTCGGCCACCAACAACTGACCACCGCTGATTACTGACAAAGTTATGGCAAAAGCAACTGGAAAGAAGAAAGTTTTTCGCAAGAAAGAGAAGAAGAATGTCCCCGTGGGTATTGCCCATGTTGCCGCCTCTTTCAACAACACGATGATCTCGATTACGGACCTGGAAGGTAATCTCATCGCCCAATCGTCAGCCGGCGCGCGCGGGTTTAGAGGCTCGCGCAAAGGGACGCCCTTTGCCGCACAGCAGGCCGCTTACGAAGCTGCGAAAAAGGCGCACGAGGCCGGAATGCAGCAGTGTGAGGTTCGAGTTAAGGGCCCGGGTGGCGGCCGCGAATCCGCGATTCGGGCGATCGCCAATGCCGGGATCAGGGTAGTGACGATTCGCGATACGACACCCATTCCACACAATGGCTGCCGGCCGCCCAAGCGCAGAAGAGTTTAAGGATTGCCAATTGCCGATTTCCGATTTACTGGGATTAGCGAACCGGAGGAGATTTTAGGAATCGGCAATCGGAAATTGAAAAAATAACCTAAAGGATGAAGGGCCAAGCGTTAATGTTCTGAGATTTCAGATTTCTAGATCTCAGATTTCAAGAGAGACGCAGCCTGTAAACTTTTCCGTCGAATTTAGACTGGAGGCAGAAAACAGTTGGCTAGGTATAGAGATGCGGTGTGCCGCTTATGCCGCCGCGAGGGCGCAAAGCTTTTTCTTAAAGGTGACAGGTGTTACAAGCCTTCTTGTCCGATTGAAAAGCGCGGTACTCAACCGCCCGGACAACACGGCAACTCGATGCGTCGCGGCAAGGCGCTGGTTGGTTATGGCCAGCAGTTGCGCGAAAAGCAGAAGGTCAAGCGTATCTACTTCATCCTGGAAGGACAGTTCCGTAACTATTTCGAACGCGCGGCCCGCATGAAGGGAATCACGGGTGAAAACCTGTTGTTCCTGCTCGAGCGGCGCCTGGATAATGCAGTCTACCGCGCCGGATTTTCAACCTCTCGCCGACAAGCACGTCAATTGGTTAATCACGGTCATGTTCTGGTTAACGGGAAGAAAGTAGATATTCCGTCGTATCAGGTCAGGACCGGCGAGGCGATTAGTATCAAAGAGGGAAGCCGCAAGAATCCGCACATCGAAGGCGCGTGGCAGACCGCCTCGGGGCGCGGACGCCCGTCCTGGATTTCACAGGATGGCGGGGATATGTCCGCACGTATCAGCGGAGTGCCCGCTCGCGAAGATATTGACCGCTCAATTAACGAGCAGCTTATCGTTGAACTTTATAGTAAGTAATGCGCAGACCCGCGTGTTGCAAGTGAATTGCAGTTTCGCGGATAACAGCCTTTTTCCAAAATCGGGACTCAAAACGCTATGGCTATTGACCAAAATAATCTCTGGACCGGATTTCAGATGCCTCGTCGGCTGGCGGCGGACTCTGAAACACTCACCGAACGGTACGGCCGCTTCTCCGCGCAGCCTTTCGAGCGCGGCTTCGGTACCACCGTTGGCAATTCGCTCAGACGAGCTTTGCTTTCCTCCATTGAGGGTGCCGCAGTTACCGCTGTCAAGATCGAAGGGGTCGAGCACGAGTTCTCCTCAATTAAAGGAGCTGTAGAAGACGCTACTGACGTAATTCTGAATCTGAAGCAGGTGCCTTTCAAATTACACGGCAACGAGTCGAAGACTCTGAGGATTTCAAAAGAGTCGGCCGGCGAAGTGACCGCCGCGGATATCGAGGCTGATGCGGATGTGGAAGTTCTCGATCCTTCAGTGCATATTGCGACAGTTAGCGAGGGCGGCTCGCTGAGAATTGAAATGCGGCTGAAGCGCGGCCGCGGTTACGTTTCCGCCGATAGAAACTTCGACGAAGATCTTTCACTCGGTTACATCCCCATTGATTCCGTGCATACGCCGGTCAAGAAGGTCAACTACACGGTTGAAGCCGCGCGACTCGGACAGAACACCGAGTTTGATAAGCTGACGATCGAGGTTTGGACGGATGGCTCCGTCAAGCCGGAAGACTCGATCGGTCTGGCGGCAAAGTTGATCAAAGATCACATGTCGATCTTCATAAACTTTGAAGAAGACACCGACGATTTCGCCTACTCAAAGATCGAACGGCCACCACTGCCACGTAATGATCAACTGGATCGTTCTGTTGACGAGCTCGAGTTGTCGGTACGTTCCTACAACTGTTTGAAGAATGCAGATATCAGGACCATTCGCGATCTGGTACAACGCAGCGAACGGGAAATGCTGGCAACGAAGAACTTCGGCAAGAAGTCGCTGAACGAAATTAAGGAAATATTGAACGGGATGGGTCTGGACTTCGGAATGGAATTTGACGAGCAGGGAAATCCAATCCCCGGAACTGGCGGTCGCGACGGCGCCGATCTCAGCGATTTCGCCGACGAGGAGTAATACGACTTCAGCGCCTGCAGCGCGCTATCACCAGGATGAATACGAATACGACGGGTTTTTAGAGTCATGCGACACCAAAAAGCACATCGCAAACTTGGGCGAACAAGCGAACATCGCATGTCAATGCTTCGCAACCTTGCTGTCTCGCTAATTAATTCTCGCGAGGAGCGAATCGTGACCACGCTGCCGAAAGCAAAAGAGCTCAGACCTTTTGTCGAGCGCGCTATCACTCTTTCGCGCAAAGCCAATGGCCTTGAGGGTGAAGATTCCGGTGCTCGCGCTCTGCACCTGCGGCGCCAGGCGGCGGGATTCTTTCACTCCGGAAATATGCAACAGTCGGCGTTGACCGGAAGGCGCGGTCAGGTGCGCTTGCCCAGAACAGCAGGCGTGGCGGCGTTGAAGCGCTTGTTTGATGAACTCGGAGAACGCTACAAGGACAGACCGGGCGGCTACACCAGGATCTTCAAGCTCGGACGGCGAGCAGGGGACAATGCCGAACTAGCCATAATTGAATTAGTGGATAATCAAAGCGAGCGCGAAGCCCTCGAAGCTGCGAAGAAACGAAAGTCGGCCAGTTCAAAAAAGAAAAAAGTCGGGGAGACGAAGGCCGCCACCACCGCCAAACGCGCTAGCGAGGCACAAAAAGAAGCAGCCGGTACCAAGCCAAAAGCTGCCCCTGGTGGCGAGCCGTACGAGACAGCAGCAGAGGAATCAAGCGAGGTTTCCGCCGAGCCATCTGGCGAGACTGCGTTGTCCGAGTCTGGCGCAGGCGAAGAGAACTAGATCCAAACGTTTGACTGACGCCGGGTGTTGACACTAAGCAACCGGCAGCAATGCCCCAAATGACCATCGGCTATGCCAACCCGAGTCTTTTGGGGCTCAACACTTTGATACGGTGCAAGAGCTTGGCGAAATAAGTTAAGACCTAAAAGATGGACGATCAGGAAAGCGAAAAAGCGGGAATCGAGCTAACAGCCGAGAGCGAAAGCGAGAGTTCGAATGAACGCGCGCGTGGCCGCCGGCGTCGCAATCGATCGATTGCTGCTGAGACTTCCGTGAACATGGATGAGTTGCGTGAGCTCATTCATTTGATTCGTGAAAACGAGTTTGCGGAGTTTGAGCTCGAGCGCGAGGGTTTTCGAGTGCGTTTTCTCCGCGGGTCCGAAGCCAACGAAACGGGAACCGGCCTTATTGATCCGGCGCAAGGCTTAGTTGGATCTGCGCCGACTGGTAGTCCGGTTATCGAAACGAAAACCTCACCCGCGTCCGCGCCAGCTCATCCGGGAGCGAAAGCCCAAACAGAAGCCTCTGAAGATCAGGATCTTTACATCGTCCCATCGCCAATAGTCGGAACCTTCTATCGCGCAGCGTCTCCACAATCCGAAGCGTTTGTAAAAATCGGCAGCCATGTCGAGCCGGAAACTGTCGTCTGCATCATCGAGGCGATGAAGTTGATGAATGAGATTCAGTCAGAAACGACTGGCGAGGTCGCGAAGATTTACGTCGAGAATGGCCAGCCGGTTGAATACGGCCAGCCTTTGTTCGGCATTAAGAAATAACTACCAGCCCTGCGTCCAATGTCCCAAGCCCGTTTCGGGCAGCAGGATGTTGGACGTCACAGTTTTGGATAGTGAGCCACTTATGAACTCCGGCGCACGAAAATTCAAAAAGATACTAATCGCCAATCGCGGCGAGATTGCCTGTCGCATTATCTGGACGTGCAAAGAAATGGGCATCCGCACTGTTGCCGTTCACAGCGACGTCGATCGCGATTCGCTTCACGTGCGCTTTGCCGACGAAGCGGCCTGCATCGGCCCGGCGCCTTCGGCTCAGAGTTACCTGAATATTCCGGCTATCATTAGCACCGCCGAGATTTTTAACGTCGACGCGATTCATCCGGGTTACGGCTTCCTTGCCGAGTCGTCTTACTTTGCCGAAATTTGCGCTGCCTGCAATATCAAATTCATTGGCCCACCCGCAGACATTATTCGTTTGATGGGTGACAAGGTTGAAGCCCGGCGCGCGATGGCACAAGCCGGTTTGCCGGTCCTGCCAGGTAGTCCGAAACCGGTCAGTTCGGAGGCTGAAGGGCTGACGTTAGCGCGCGAAATCGGATTTCCAGTAATCGTAAAAGCATCCGCCGGCGGTGGTGGGCGCGGCATGCGCATTGTTTACGCTGAAGACGACCTGGGCAAAGCTCTGGAAACTGCATCCACTGAGGCGGCCGCAGCATTCAAGGATGGCAGCGTCTACATCGAGCGCTACCTCCAGAATCCACGACACATCGAAATTCAGGTTATGGCCGACGAGTTCGGCGATTGCATTCATCTCGGCGAGCGCGAATGTTCGATACAGCGTCGTCATCAGAAGTTATTGGAAGAGGCGCCCTCGCCTGTGCTGTCACCGGAATTACGCAAGCAAATGGGGGATGCGGCCGTAGCAGCTTGCAAGAAGCTCGGCTATGCGAGCGCAGGTACGGTGGAGTTTCTGCTCGATAAAGACAACAAGTTCTACTTCATGGAGATGAACACGCGTATCCAGGTGGAGCATGCGGTAACGGAGATGGTGACACTTGCCGACATTGTGCGTAATCAAATCAGGATTGCCGAAGGCGAGCCTCTCGGATATACGCAGGATGATCTTCTGATCGTGGGTCATGCGATTGAGTGCCGCATCAATGCCGAAAATCCGGAAACATTTGCGCCGTCGCCCGGGTTGATTACTGCTTTCAACCTGCCGGGTGGACCTGGAGTTCGCGTCGACACCTACGTGTACGCAGGTTATAGCGTCCCACCGTTCTACGATTCGATGATCGCCAAAGTGATAACGCATGCTCGCACGCGAGATTTGGCAATTGCTCGAATGAAACGGGCTCTCGAGGCGATGGTGATTGAAGGCATTAAAACGACAATCCCGCTGCACCTGAAGATTATGGACGACCCAAAGTTCAAGGCGGGCGACATCTCGACCAGCTTCATGGAGAATTTCCTGGCGCAAAACGGAATGAAAGTGCCGAAAACACAGAGCACGGTCGGCGCTCTTGCACGCTAAGCGTGGGCGGTTGCTGTTTGCGAAGGAGATGCCTATAATAATCGACTTTTCGGTGGCGGCTTGGCTCGTCTGAGAGGATAAAGAGATGGCATACGCAGTTATTAAGACAGGCGGCAAGCAATTTGTCGTGGCAAAGGGTAGTACGATTCGGATCCCTTCAATTGAGGCGGAAGCCGGCAAAACAATTGAGCTGGATGCGCTGTTGTCGGCCGGCGATGGTGCCGGCGCGGATGCGCCCATAGTGGGTGCAGCAAAAGTTTCTGCAACGGTGGTTGAGCACGGTCGTGGCGCGAAGATCGTAATTTTCAAAAAGAAGCGGCGTAAACATTACAAGCGCAAACAAGGTCACCGCCAGGGATATACGACGATAACAATTGATTCGATTGGATGAAAAAGAAAGTGCTGAGTCCTGAGCAAGAGAAGAGATGCATTCATAACTCAGTACGGGAGTTGAATAATGGCACATAAAAAGGGAGTTGGTTCATCTCGGAACGGCCGCGATTCTAATTCGCAACGACTGGGTCTGAAGAAGTTTGGCGGCGAGAGCGTGTTGGGCGGCAATATTCTCGCCCGGCAACGGGGAACAAAATGGAAACCCGGCAAGAACGTCGGTCGCGGTAAAGACGACACTTTATTCGCCCTGGTCGCCGGGGTGGTGAAGTTTGAAGACAAGGGTCGCACTGGGAAATTCATCAGTGTCTATCCGCAGGAGCAGGCGTCTTCAGCATAGGTCGTGCAAACGAAACACCGCTATCACGCGACGCCTGAACCAAGTCATAGACTTAGCGACGGGCGTCGCTTTCGATTTAAATGTTTATTGATCGTGTCAAGATTCGCATACAGGGCGGCAGGGGCGGCAATGGCGTAACTGCTTTCCGTCGAGAGAAATTTGTGCCTCGCGGCGGTCCTTCGGGCGGTGATGGCGGGCGCGGCGGGAATGTCTGGATCGTGGCGGATTCCTCCCTCAACACTTTGCTTCACCTTCGCTATAACCCGGAACACATAGCCGAACGCGGCAGGCACGGAGAAGGATCCAATTGCTCGGGGCGAGAAGGGGAAGATCGAATCGTAAGAGTGCCTGTTGGCACTCAGATCTTTGACAGCACTTCAGGAGAACTTCTGCAGGACCTCGCGGCTGATGGTGCGCGCTGGCTCGCGGCCAAAGGCGGGCGAGGCGGCTTTGGTAACGCCCACTTTGCGACGTCGACCAATCGCGCTCCACGTTATCACCAGGTGGGCAGCAAGGGCGAAGAAATGGAGTTGCAGCTGGAGTTAAAACTGCTTGCCGATGTCGGCTTAGTGGGGTTTCCTAATGCCGGAAAGTCGACCTTGATCTCGACTATCTCGGCGGCGAAGCCAAAGATTGCTGACTATCCCTTCACTACCCTGGAGCCGCACCTCGGTGTAGTTGATCTCGGCGACTTTCGCACTTTCGTCGTTGCAGACATTCCCGGATTGATTGAGGGAGCGCACGAAGGCGCAGGCCTGGGCGACCGCTTTCTGCGTCACATCGAACGAACAAAAATTTTGCTTCATCTGGTGGATGTTTCAGCGGCCTCGGGACGCGAGCCGGTCGCTGATTATCTGACGGTGAATCGCGAGCTGCGGGCATATAACCCGGAATTGGCGAAACGGCCACAGATCGTAGTGGCCACAAAAATTGATGCCCTCGATGAGCCGGAGCGACTTGAATCGCTGAGACATCAGGCAGCCGCAGACGGATTACCGTTTTATGAGATTTCTTCGGTAACGAATAAGGGCACGAAGGAACTTGTTGCCGCGATCGCCGCGAGGCTTGATCAGCTCGGCGACGCGGATGCGAGCCGGGAGGCTGGCGTCATTGAGTTGGCTCTGTAGAACAGGCATTCCTGCCTGTAGTGATTGAGTTAGGGCAGTGACCTGGAGACAGACAGGCAAGAATGCCTGTCCTACCATGGAACAGCGGAAGCGTATTGCTATTTACGGCGGCACGTTTGATCCAGTTCATTCGGGCCATTTGGAAGTTGCGAGACGAGTTTCACGGTTATTTGCCATTGACGAGTTCTTGTTCGTGCCGGCGCGGGTTGCGCCGCATAAGCTGGCTCGTGAAGTTTCGTCGTCGCTGCACCGCCACGCGATGTTAGTTCTGGCGACCAGAACAGACCCTCGGCTTTGCATTTCAACGTTCGAACTCGAGGGTCCGGAACGGCAGTATACGGTAGATACGCTCTTTCAATTTCGCGCGCGCTTCGGGGAGTCAGCCGATCTTTTTTTCGTAATGGGTGCGGACTCATGGGCAGAGATTACGTCCTGGCGTGACTGGGAACGCTTGATGACGTTAGCGAATCTGATCGTGGTCACCCGGCCCGGATATGAAGTCTCTCGCGAATATGTCGGCGCAGAAACAGCGGGAAGGGTTGTTGATGTTCGCGGCGTGACAACGGAGCGCAGTTCTCAAATGGTAGAACCCGGTGCGCCAAAGGTCTTCGTAACTGACGCGGTGATGGCAGATGTTTCCGCCACAGCAGTCAGGCAAGCGGCCCGCGCGAACAGCGTTGAGGATTTAGACAAACTGGTACCGCTCGAAGTAGCGGATTACATACGAAAGTACAAGCTATACAGAAATACGCATGAAGCATAACTCAACTGCCAAGGAACAATCGCTACACCCAACAACAAGCGGAAATCTGCAGCTCAGACCAACGCCGGCTGAGCCGGTGAAGGTGGAGCTTGACGACAGAATTCGAATGGCCCTGAGCGCCGCCAGCGAAAAGAAAGCGATTAATAGCGTCGTCTTGGATTTACGCGAGATCGCCAGCTTCACTGACTACTTCATCATAACCAGTGGAACCAACGAACGGCAGGTCCAGGCAATCTCTGACGATGTAGTTGAGACGCTGAAGAAAGCCGGCACGCCGGCTGCGCGTGTCGAAGGATACAAAAGCGCCGAATGGATCTTGCTCGACTATGGCGACTTTGTAGTGCACGTCTTTGATGAAAAGGCGCGAAAGTTTTACGACCTCGAAAGGCTCTGGCGAGAATCAAGGCGCGTCGAGTTGCCGCCGGCGCTGGCCAGTGAGGTCAACAGTTCTTTGAGAAGCGAATCGTGATTGAGATCGTTGCGCGTTCAGAAGCGATGCGTGAGGCGGTTCGTCTCGCTGATCGCGTCGCTGGAACGGACGCCAACGTCCTGATAACGGGAGAGTCGGGTGTGGGAAAAGACGCCGTCGCTTTCTACATCCATTCACAGTCCAGTCGCGCGACGCAGTCGTTCGTGAAGATCGATTGCGCCACGCTTCCCAGCGGACTGCTGGAGGCCGAGCTGTTTGGTTATGAACGCGGCGCTTTTACCGGCGCGAGCGACGGAAAGCCGGGCCGGCTCGAAGCCTCGCATCGGGGAACACTGGTGCTCGATGAAATCGCTTATCTATCGATCGACTCGCAGGCAAAACTGCTGCGCGTTATTGAAACGAGAGAATTCGAGCGGCTTGGCGGGCGTAAGGTAATTAAGGTGGATGCGCGTTTGATTGCCCTGACCAATGTCGATCTAAGCGAGGCGGTTAAACGACAGCACTTCCGCGAAGACCTGTATTACCGGCTGCACGTTGTTCACATTAAGGTGCCGCCGCTGCGTGAGCGAGGGGAAGACCTGCCGGAACTGGCGCAAGCCTTCATCGAATCTTATTCGGCGAAGCATGGGCGGCAGGTGGGCGGCTTGTCAGCCGAGGCGTTGTCGGTACTGAGCGAGTATGAGTTTCCAGGCAACGTACGCGAGCTCGCAAACACCATGGAGCGAGCGGTGATTGTTTCCACCGCGAAGCGTCTGGAGGTGGACGATCTGCCGGAACCAATTCGCACCGCCGTGCGAGTGCAACGGCGACGAGAAAAGCCGCAATCGCTCGCCGAAGTTGAAGCTGATTATCTGACGGAAATCCTTGCCTTCGCCAAAGGAAACAAGACTGAAGCGGCAAGAATTTTGGGAATCAGCCGGAAAAACATTTACGAGAAACTCGCGCGTCGGAAGGAAAGGATGAAGGATGAGGGATGAAGGATGAAAACGATTGATGAAATATGGCCCCACTCTGGCGGCCTCTTCATCCTTCATCCTTCCGTTTTAACAATGAGGCTGCGGCTGATCTGGACCGGAAAAACCAGAGACGCTCATTTGCGAGCGCTCATAAACGACTACTTGAAACGACTTTCCCATTTCGTGAAATGCGAAGTCTCCGAGTTTCGTGAGAGTTCCGGTTCCGGGAAGAAGGTGGGCATCGATAGGGATTCGAAGCGCATCTCAGACGGGCTGCGCGAGGGCGCTGTAAACGTATTGCTGGATCCCGAGGGTACCGAATGGACTTCAAAGCAATTGGCCAAAGAGATTCAGCGGTGGCAGGACAGTGGGACGAAAGAAGTGACTTTTATTGTGGGCGGGCCAAACGGAGTGTCGCCAGAACTTGCGGCCAGGGTGAGCAAGCGCTGGAGTCTTTCGCGTTTGACGCTGACTCACGAAATGGCGCGGATCGTGTTGCTCGAGCAGTTGTATCGAGCCTACACGATCGTTCACGGGCTGCCGTATCAAAAGTGACTAATGTGATGCAGCGAAACTATCAAGTGGGGTGGAGGATCTAACGCACAATGGATAAAAGAAGAGTAAGAGTTTTTCGCGATAAGCTATTGGATCGCCGCGAGAGCCTGGTGGGTCAGGTTCAGCAGGCCGAGCTATACAGTCGCGAGCGCGACGCTGAGGCGACTCAGGATCCCGCAGACATGGCGGCAAATGCTTACACTAAAGAACTGCTGGTTTCCATGTCTGACAACGACCGGCAGTTGCTCAATCTGATAGATGAGGCGCTGGTGCGCATGGACGACAGCGGCTATGGCAAATGCATTCGCTGCGGACAGGCAGTGCCGGAAAAGCGGTTGGAGGCGGTACCCTGGGCGCGCCACTGCGTACGTTGCCAGGAACTACAGGAGCGAGGTCTGCTGAGCGAAGACGAAGAATAGAAGCTTGGTGATACTTGATGGCATAATTACGGCCTCTTGAGTTTAGTGCTCAGGAGGCCGTTAGTTATTTGCGGGCTCAATGCCCAAATAAATCAGCCGCAGATAAATGTGCATTCACGCAGCTCAGAAAAGAAGACGGAAGCACGTGCTCCCTTGCTGACACCAATTTCTGAATCCGCGTCTGTCGCGAAAATCCGCGGCAATATTTTCGGAAACACTTCGAGGCTACTGACCCGCGCGTCCAGCCTCTGTTACGACTCTTTGCTTGCACTGGTATATCCGCAACCGTGCGCTGTTTGTGGCGCCAGCGTCGAATCGCGAGCACTGGGGGTGGCGTGCGCCAACTGCTGGAAGCGAGCCGATCTCTTTTCAGGAGCAGAAACCATTTGCTGGAAATGTGGATTGCCCGCCAAAGGAACGGTCCCGGATGAGAAACGCGAACAGGTCCGCTGTCATCGCTGCGGCCAGGATGCGTTCACGGCCGCTCGCGCCTGCGGGGCCTACGAAGGGGCCTTACGTGCGTCAATACTCCGGCTCAAACACCAACCGTATCTTGGTCGCAAGCTAAGAGATCAACTGGTCAAGATTCAAAGCCAGGAGCCGCTGTGTACGGCAACACTAATCGTCCCGGTGCCGCTACATCCCGAACGCCAGAAGTCGAGAGGCTTTAATCAGGCTAGTCTCATTGGGCGTGAGTTGTCTCTCGCCACCACCTTGCCGCTGAATGAAGTCAGCTTGCAACGCACCTCACAGGCAAATCGCCATCGCGCTGGAATGGACGCGAAGGGCCGGCGAGAAACGGTCGTAGACGCTTTCCGCGTGGCTCACCCGGCTCTGATCGCGGGCGAGCGAGTGTTGCTGGTTGACGACGTCTTCACCACCGGCGCCACCGTTTCTTCCTGCGCGAAGACTTTGTTGGACGCAGGAGCGGCGGAAGTTTTTGTGCTTACGATCGCCCGGCCACTGCGATACTAACTCTAACTAACCACGAACAAGGTCGCGGTCACGGGATCATCGAGCGTTGCCATGCGACTTTCGAGTGAAGCCAACGTGAGACCGTATTTACGCGCCATGTGAAGTAGATATGTGTCCGTCCACTGGCGATGGCCTTGCATCGAACGTGATCGGCGAATACAGATGCAATAATCACGTTGACGTCTAAGAGCGCCTCAGTCGGCATCGAGGGCATCGTCAATGTCTTGCTGGGTGATAGAGTTTCCTGTGGGTGCGACTAGCGGCAAGCGTTGTTTCGGTTCTTCCTGTTCCTTCAAGCGTTCCGCTAGATGGCGGAACAATTCCTTCTGCTGTGTGATCGGCAGGGCGTCGACGGCAGCTTCAATCTCAGGCAGGGTGTCCATGAGGAAAGGCTAGTATTGCTTAGGCGTGGACTTCAAGCGTGACATAGTTAGAATAATAAGACGACATTGCCGAACTACGACTAGTCGGGCGGTCTATAATACCGTTTCCTCGATTTTCCATTAGCGAGGATCAAAGTTCTGATGGCAATCAAAGACATAAAATCCACAGCAGACCTTTGCCGGCCGGTGGCAATGCAATTCGACCGTTGTGGTGACTCAACGCTATGATATGAGTATGGCAGACAAAAAATCCCTCTACGATCCAATTGAACCATTCGACACCGGCCGCCTTAAGGTTTCCCCAATTCACGACCTCTACTATGAGCAGGTAGGTAACCCCGCAGGTAAGCCGGCAGTATTTCTTCATGGCGGACCGGGTGGCGGCATCGTGCCTGACTATCGCCGTTACTTCGATCCGGCGATCTATCGGGTGGTGCTTTTCGATCAACGCGGCTCAGGTAAGAGCACTCCTCATGCGAGTCTGGAAGAGAACACGACCTGGCATCTCGTTTCCGATATAGAGCAATTGCGCGAACATCTCCGCATCGACACGTGGCAAGTCTTCGGCGGCTCGTGGGGCAGCACCCTGGCGCTGGCTTACGCGGAGACTCATCCTGATCGTGTGCGCGAACTCGTATTGCGCGGAATTTTTCTTTGTCGACCAAAAGAGATTCAATGGTTTTATCAGGAAGGCGCTAGTGCGATTTTTCCTGACGTCTGGGAACAGTATCTGAAAGTTATTCCAGAGCCCGAGCGCGCCGACATGGTGAGTGCTTATTACCGCCGGCTGACTAGCGAGGACAACGCCACACGATTGGAAGCGGCGCGAGCCTGGAGCATCTGGGAGGGAAGCACTTCAAAACTCTTTTTCGATCCGGCCATGATTGAGAAATTCGCTGATCCGGACTTTGCGCTCGCCTTTGCGCGGATCGAGTGCCACTATTTCATGAATAATGCCTTCTTCAACTCGGACGACTATCTGATCGAGAATGTCGAAAAGATCCGCCAGATCCCAGGCGTGATCGTGCAGGGCCGTTACGATGTTGTATGTCCGATAATGAGCGCCTGGGACCTTCACCGGGCCTGGCCGGAAGCCCAGTTGCGCATCATTCCCGACGCCGGTCATTCAATCAGCGAACCGGGAATAATCGACGCGTTGGTCGAGGCAACCGGTAACTTTGCGCGTGGCATAAGCCACCGGCTGGGCAAGCAAACCTAAAGGCCCTTGTTGGCAAGCCGCGGGCTGTTTCCCGCTTCTTACTTGTCACTACCTTGGCGGCTCGCGTAATATCGACTTCGTATGACTGGCCGAGTTTTAGTCCTGAATGCATCGTTTGAGCCGATAAATGTGTGCAATGAGCGGCGCGCAGTGGTAATGATCTTTAAAGGCGTCGCCCGCGTGGAAGAGCACAATGGCCACATGCTGCATTCAGCGAAGCTGGCAATTCATGCACCTTCCGTCATCAGGTTGACGGAATACAGGCATATCCCCTTCGAGAGACGTTCGCTGTCGCGGAAGAACATTCTGCTGCGCGATCATTCGACCTGCCAGTATTGCGGACGACAGCATCCGCCATCAGAACTTACGCTGGATCATGTGTTGCCGCGTTCGCGTGGCGGCGAATCGTCGTGGGATAATCTGGTTGCCTGTTGCAAGAAGTGTAACCATCGCAAGGGAAATCGAACGCCCGAGGAATCCGGCATGCACTTGCTGCGAAGGCCGCGCGGTTTTTCG
>DASXSC010000268.1:0-7264 GCA_036506215.1 Pyrinomonadaceae bacterium
CTAGACGAAGGTACGATCAACTTAGAAAGCCTCTAAGGTTAGGAAGGCGGGCTTGCCCCCGCTCTTGAATCCTTTCCGCATCATCGAATCAGGTTGAGTTTTATGGCCACGAAGTTTTCAGAAGAGAATCAAAACACGAAATCATCCGAGCACGAACTGCCTCCGGTTGACCTTGAGCTAATCGCCCAGGGTGTGCGGATGATTCTCGAAGGGTTGGGCGAGAACCCGGAGCGTCCGGGTTTGCAGGAAACACCCAGGCGTGTCGCCGAGATGTATGCCGAGCTGACTACCGGAATGCGCGAAGATCCAAAGCAGCATGTCATCCCTTTGCCCGGTGACAAACACGACGAAATGGTTATCGTCAAAGACATCAGCATCGCTTCAATGTGTGAACACCATCTCGCGCCTTTTGTCGGTAAATGTCACATAGCCTACATCCCCAAAGAGGGACGAATTCTGGGAATATCAAAACTCGCCCGCCTGGCTGAGACATTTTCGCGCCGGCTCCAATTGCAGGAACGTTTGACGACCGATATCGCAAATACACTTTTCGAGGGTCTCAAGCCGATTGGCGTGATGGTTGTGATTGAGGCCGCCCACACCTGCATGACGCTCCGAGGGGTTAGAAAGGCCGATGCAAAGACGGTTACGTCAGCAGTGCTCGGTGGTTTCCGCAGCGACCCGCGCACGCGAGCAGAAGCGATGGCTCTTATAACTGGTAAAGAGTGAGGCAACGAAGGATGCGAACAGGGACAAGAATTGAGTTGAGAGCGGCGTTGGTCATGACGATCATCGTGGCTTTTTGCGTGACTGGTTTTTCACAGCAACGAAATCGCACCAGCCCGCCGCTAAACGAACAGGCGATTCGTGCGCACATCAAGTTTCTTTCCAGCGATCTACTTGAGGGACGCGGCACTGGCGCGCGTGGCGGCGAGATATCTGCCAACTACATCGCCGCGCAGATGGAAGCGCTTGGCCTGAAAGGCGCGGGTGCGAATGGCAGTTTCTTTCAACCTGTATCGCTGGTAGGAGTCAAAGCCGATCAGAATACGAAACTGATCGTCTCAGGCCGAAACGGCAAAGAGACTTTTAAGTTTGCCGACGACTACGTGGCCTTCACGGGTGCACAAGCCGATGAGGTGGACGTCGACGCCGATTTGGTTTTTGTTGGCTACGGCATTAACGCACCCGAGCAACGCTGGAATGATTACAAAGGCCAGCCTTCCGACTACCGTGGCAAGATTCTGGTGATGTTAGTGAACGATCCACCTGCCACGAATGACGAGCCAAGTCTGTTTGGCGGTAAAACGCTCACTTACTATGGACGCTGGACCTACAAGTATGAAGAAGCAGCGCGACGTGGCGCGGCGGGCGTAATACTGCTGCACACCGACCAATCAGCGGGCTATCCCTGGAGCGTCGTGCGCACCTCGAATGGTTCCTGGCGGTTTGATATCGCTCGCAATGCGGGTGATGCCACGCCCTACTTGAAGTTTCGCTCGTGGGTAACAGACGCGGCGGCACGAAAGATAATGAAGTTGGCTGGTCAGGACCTCGATGACTTGAGGGCGAAAGCCGCGGCCCGTGATTTCCAACCTGTGGCGTTGAATCTTAAGGGCAAGCTCAATCTTAAAAGCGAAGTGAAACGAGTGGAGGCGCCAAACGTCGCGGGTATACTTTCGGGCCGGGATCCGAAATTGCGCGACGAGTATGTTGTCTATTCGGCGCATTGGGATCATCTGGGCATTGGCGCGCCGGACAAAACCGGCGACACGATCTATAACGGTGCGGTCGACAACGCTTCGGGCGTTGCCTCGATACTGGCCATCGCGGAAGCGCTCGCTAAGTTGCCGGCGGCACAACGGCCGCGGCGTTCAATTCTCTTCCTGTTTACTACGGCTGAAGAGCAGGGTCTGCTGGGCGCGGATTGGTATTCAAAACATCCGCTGGTGCCGGTTGAAAAAACCGCCGCGAATGTAAACCTTGATTCGATGAATGTGCTCGGGGTGACGCACGACTTCATTCCGCTAGGGGCCGAACGATCTACGCTGAAGGCGGTGGTTGAAACGGTGGCGCGAGAACGCGGAATGCGGGTTTCGCCCGACGCCCGACCGGAGCAGGGATCGTTTTATCGTTCCGACCACTTTCCGTTCGCGAGAGTGGGGGTGCCATCAATCAGCCTGAAGGAGGGTGACGATTATGTGGGTCATCCTAAAGGCTGGGGCGCGGAACAATTCAAAGCCTACAATACCGCGCACTATCATCAACCATCCGACGAGTACAGCAACGCCTGGGACTTTCGCGGCATGCTGCAGGAGGCTGAAATAGCCATGGCCATCGGCCGTCGCATCGCTGACATGGAGGCCATGCCTCGGTTCAATCCGGGGGACGAATTCGCGAAAGTATCTAAACGGTGACGCTCGACAGAAGTTTGTGCTTCGAAGGTGTAATGGATTTAGATTTTCCATTAACCATTCATCATTTACCTTTTCCCAGCAATGACCACTTTCTACGTAACTACACCGATCTACTATGCCAACAGCCTGCCGCATCTTGGTCATCTTTACACCATGATCGTGGCTGACACGATTGCGCGCCACAAACGCCAGCAGGGAATAGAAACATTTTTTCTAACCGGAACCGACGAGCACGGCATAAACATCGAACGCGCCGCTGAACGCGCCGGCCGCACACCTAAAGAACAAGCAGATTATGTCGTCAACTATTTCAAAACGATGACGGCCGAGTTTCGTCTGGACACCGCTCACGGCGGCTACGACATCTTCATGCGCACCAGCGAGCCCTTCCACTATCAGGGCGTCAGCGAGCTCTGGCGGCGCGCCGCAAGAAACAAGACGCCAAAAGGCAACGATGCGATTTACAAGGGACACTATGAGGGCTGGTTCTGCGCTCCGTGCGCTGCTTACAAGACCGAAGATGAGTACGCCAAACCGGCAGCAGCCGGTGAGCCGCCCACGTGCTTAATTCATGACACACCGCTCGATCGCATTTCCGAAGAGAGTTACTTCTTTCGGCTCTCTGATTACGCCGAAGCGCTGCTGGCCCTCTATGAATCGCGACCGGGTTTTGTACAGCCTGAAGCGAGAAACAATGAGGTCACGGCTTTTGTTCGAGGTGGGCTTCAGGATCTTTCTGTTAGCCGCTTGAAGAGCTCGGTGAGTTGGGGTGTGCCGGTGCCGGACGATCCCAACCACACCATGTACGTTTGGTTTGAAGCACTTACCAATTACATCACCGCCATCGGTTTCGGAAACGAAGAGCGGCAACGTGCCGTGGGTTTCGAGAAGTTTTGGCCGGCGCTGCACCTGGTGGGCAAAGATATCCTGCGATTTCATGCTGTCTATTGGCCGGCCTTGCTGATGGCTGCGGGTCTGGAACAACCGCGCGCGATCGTCGCGCATGGCATGTGGCTCGATCCAACCGGGCGTAAGATGTCAAAGACGCTGGGTAACACCATCAACCTGGACGTGCTGAACCGCCACTTTTCCATCGATGCGATTCGCTACTTTTGCCTGCGCGAAATGGTTTTCGGACAGGACGGACGCTTTGGTTACGAAGCTCTGATTGATCGAACTAACAGCGATTTGGCCAGCGGCCTCGGAAATCTCTCGAGTCGTACGCTGACCATGATCTCGCGCTACGCCGGGGGCCGCGTGCCTTCAGGCGTTATCGCTGAAGACAAGTTACTACTGGCAAAGCGTACGGGCGTGGACACTGACGAAACGACAGTTTCCGGCTTCATCGAACATGCTCGTGATCAGTTTCTACAACACTTCGAAACGTTTGGCTTCAGTAAAGCTCTTGAGGTCGCCTGGTCTGTAGTGGCGCGCATCGACAAAATGATTTCTGACGCGAAGCCCTGGGAACTCGCAAAAGACGAAAACCAAAAGCAAACGCTGAGCGCTGTGTTATATCGCGCAGCGGAATCCTTACGCTGGCTCTGCGTTCTACTCTACCCGGTAATGCCTGATGCCACGCTGGAGATTTGGACCCAACTCGGCCTGGCGAATTCCTCTGGCGCGCCGGCAACGCCGGCTGGGATCGATCCGGCAAAACTGAAATGGGGCGGGCTGACCGAAGGCACTAACATCGGCGAAGTGAAGCCGCTCTTCCCAAGAATCGACAAGGCAAAGACGTTAGCAGAAATAAGCGGACAGGATTCGCCTTCAATTAGCACCCAGGGGAAACATGGTTCCGGTATGCATGCAACCGAAGCGGACGCTGTTGCCGGTGTGGCAGAGACTGGTGATACAAAACCGGCGCCGCCAATGCAGCATGCGACCGAAGCTGAAGCAGTCCCCGGGACTGAAGGCGTTGGCAATTTCATCGAGATCACTGACTTTACAAAAGTCGATCTGCGCGTCGGCGAAGTTCTAACTGCTGAACGTATTCCGAAGGCCGACAAGTTGCTGCTGCTAACGGTTGATATCGGAGAAGAAAAGCCGCGGCAAATTTTGGCGGGCATTGCTCAGTACTACGAGCCTGAGCAACTGCTTCGGCGTAAGATTGCAGTGGTGGCTAACCTGAAACCACGCAAGTTGCGCGGCTTTGAATCGCAGGGCATGTTGCTCGCTGCTTCAGTCGGCAGCGAAGGCAAGCCGGTAATTGCCACCTTCACCGAAGACGTTCCCAATGGGGCGCGTCTAAAATGATCAGTATTATTGAATGTTCATCGATTCGCATGCGCACATAGACGGTCCGGAATTTGACGGGGACCGCGAGGAAGTTATTCAACGCGCACGCGATGCAGGCGTTTCCGCCATACTGAATGTTGGCACCGGTGATCCACACAGCGGCGCGTTTGAGCGCGCCGTCAAGTTAGCAGCGCAGCACAACGATATCTACATCGCCCTTGGCATCCATCCGCACGACGCCCGCCTCTTTGACGACAAGGCCGAGCAACGAGTCACTGATCTTATTAAACAGAACCCGCGCATCCTCGCCTGGGGCGAAATCGGTTTGGATTTTCACTACGACAATTCACCGCGCGATGTGCAAATGGAAGTATTTGGGCGGCAACTTGACCTGGCCAAAGATGCGCGTCTTCCGGTAATCATTCATACGCGCGAAGCTGAAGAAGAAACGATCGCAATACTAAAATCTCACGGTTCTGATCTCGCGGGAGTTATGCATTGTTTCAGCGGAAGTTTGCGCCTGGCCCAGCAGGCAATCGAATTGGGGTTCATGATTTCGTTTTCAGGAATAGTGACGTTCAAGAAGGCGCAGGAGTTGAGGGCAATAGCTGAGCAGGTGCCTTTGGACAGGCTACTCATCGAAACTGACTGTCCCTTCCTATCGCCAGTTCCGTTTCGCGGAAAACGAAATGAGCCTGCCCATGTGGTTGAGGTGGCTCGCTGCCTGGCTAACATCCATGGCTTAGGACTTAAGGAAATAGCCCATATCACCAGCGAAAACTTTGCCAGGCTCTTCAAGCTGGAAACTCACTAGGAGCGGGCGCAAGCGCACCTTCCTGACCCTGAGGTTCTCCAGCCGGCCAGTTTCCACTTTTGAGTTGAAGGGCGTCCAAGAAGATGTAGACAAGGCCAGTCCGAGAACCTCACGGTCAGGAGGGCGGGCTCGCCCCCGCGGTCTTTTGTTACGCCTCCAGGCGTCTTTTGCATTTAGAGATAACTTTCACATGCTGACAATTTGATGTTATCCTCGCCTTTGATCAGAAACAAGTTGAACGTCTCCAGAAAACTTAGAAGGCAATGGCCCAACAGAATTCGTTTGATATCGTATCTGAGGTTGATCGCGCGGAAGTCACCAACGCCATCAATCAAACGATCAAAGAAGTACGACAGAGGTTTGATTTCAAGGGCAGTTCCGCAACTGTCGCGCTCGAGGCCAACGAGCTGACGTTAACGGCCGAAGACGAAACTAAGCTGCGAAACATGAACGACATTTTCCAGCAAAAGTTGGTGCGTCGCGGCGTGCCGCTAAAGGCTCTTGGTTATGGAGGCGTTGATCCGGCGGCAGGCGGCACCGTCAGGCAGAAAGTTCAGATTCAGCAAGGCATTCCACAGGAAAAAGCCAAAGAGGTCGTGCGGTTCATCAAAGACTCAAAGGCAAAAGTGCAGGCTTCCATTCAGGGAGACATTGTGCGCGTCTCGGGCAAGGATCGCGACACGCTCCAGGCGGTTATTGCCAACTTAAAAGGTAAAGACTTCGGCATCAATATGCAGTTTTCAAACTACCGGACGAACTAGCGGTTCTGCAAAAACGACAGAATGCAAACAGTAGAAAACAGCGTCGTCCTCGACGAAGTAAAGCTTACCGCGAAGCGCATCTTCAGTCTGATTGCCCCGGAACTCGCGCAGGTGGAATCAGAGTTTGAGCGCCAGGCAAAATCCAATGTTCAGGTAATCGCCTATCTTGCCGACTATCTTCGCGCTTCCGGTGGCAAACGCGTTCGACCGGCATTAACAATTCTCTCTAACTATGCGGTCGGCGGCGATGGTTCCCGTTACAACTCCATTCGGATGGCAACTGTAATGGAGTTTCTTCACACCGCCACGCTCGTTCACGATGACATCATCGACAGCGCTGACACGCGCAGAAATCGTCCCACCGTCAACGCGCTTTATGGAAATGAAACCGCGGTGTTGATGGGCGACTGGCTTTACATGTCGGCCTTCGAAACCAGCCTCGCCGAACGGTCGTTACCGATTCTCGACATTCTGACGCGCGTCACGCGAAAGATGACTGAAGGGGAACTGCTCCAGTTGACGACGCTGGGCAGAACTGACATTTCCGAGCAACAGTACCTCGACATCATTCAGCGAAAGACCGCGTTTCTTTTCAGCGCTTGTTGCGAAGTGGGCGCGGTACTCGGAGGCGCGAGCGAGCAGGAACAAAAGGCGTTAGCCGGCTATGGCATGAATCTCGGCATGGCATTTCAACTGACCGACGATCTCCTGGATTTCACTTCCACAGATGATGCACTGGGAAAGAGCGCCGGCGTTGATCTGCTCGGTGGCAAAGTGACGCTGCCTCTGATCTATCTGATTGCGAGTGACGCTTCCACTCGCGAGATCGTTCAGACTGTCATGACCGACGCGAGCTATGAAACCGTTCCTCGGCGCAAACTTCTCGATGCTGTTGAAAGAGCCGGTGCAATCGAGCAGGCTCGCGCGCGCGGTGATGAATATGCGGCGGCAGCGCGATCCGCTCTCGACGACCTGCCGCATTCAGAGTTTTGCGAATCCTTAAAGGCCATACCTACGTACGTCCTCGACCGCGA
>DASXSC010000269.1:0-5283 GCA_036506215.1 Pyrinomonadaceae bacterium
GGACGATGGCCTTTTTCCATGCCTTCGCCGCGTCCGGCTCTGGCCCAGTCGTTGAATTCCAAACGCAAACGCTCGTCAGTTAGTAGATTATCTTCCATCTGTTCGGCACATCCTGAGTGTGTCGTTACCAGAGCGGGGGCAAGCCCACCTTCCTCACCCAGAGCTGATCAAGGTTGAGTTCTAATCCTGGCTTGAAAGTCCTTCATCGGGGGACCAACCGCGCTAGTGGGAACATCTCTCGGGTCAGGAAGGTGGGTTTGCCCCCGCTGCTTGTCCCACCATATTTAACAATCCATATTACTCTTGAGCGAAAGTGTTCCCTGCAGTGGGCCCAAAAGCTATGGGCGCAGTCGATAAAGCATGCGCGGAAATGGAATCGTTTCTCTAATGTGCTCAATGCCGCACATCCACGCGGTGCAACGCTCAATACCCATTCCGAAACCGGCGTGGGGAACACTGCCATAGCGGCGCAAGTCCAGATACCACTCGAACGCCTCTTGCGGTAATTCGTGCAAGGCAATCTGTTCCTTCAAAAACTCGAGCGATGTCGCACGCTCGCCACCGCCAATTACCTCGCCATATCCTTCCGGCGCCAACACATCAACGCCCAGTGCCAAGTCATTTCTTTCCGGATCGCGGGCCATGTAGAAAGCTTTCACCGCCGCGGGATAGTGATGCACCATTACCGGCTTGTCGTATTTGGCTGATAGATACGCCTCATCAGGCGCGCCGAAATCGCCGCCCCAGTCAAAACGCGATTCAAGCGCGCCGCTGGCGTGCCCTTCTTGTAGCAACTTCACCGCGTCGTCGTAATGCACACGTGGAAACGGCGGCACGATCGTTTCAAGCTTTGCCGTGTCGCGTTCAAGAACCTTGAGTTCTTCGCCTCGAGTCTCCAGCACTCGCGCGGCGATGTAAGAAAGCATTCTCTCCGAGAGTGTCATCACGTCGTTGAGCGTTGCAAAAGCCATCTCGGGTTCCACCATCCAAAACTCAGTCAGGTGCCGTCGTGTCTTCGACTTCTCCGCGCGAAACGTTGGTCCGAAACAGTAGACCTTGCCAAAGGCCGCGGCAGTGGCCTCGTTATAAAGCTGCCCGGACTGGGTGAGGTATGCTTTCTCGCCTTCAAAATAGTCAACTTCGAACAGCGTGGTTGTTCCTTCGCAAGCTGCGGGCGTAAAGATTGGGGCATCGGCGAGTGTAAACCCGTCGTTATCCAGAAAATCCCGCACCGCCTTTACCACCGTGTGACGAACTTTCAGTACCGCGTGCTGGCGACGGGACCGCAGCCACAAGTGGCGGTGGTCCATGAGAAACTCAGTGCCATGCTCCTTGGGAGTGATTGGGTAATCGTGGACTTCATCCAAGACTTCCGCGTGCAGCAGGTCGATCTCATAGCCACCGGGTGCCCGTCTGTCTTCCCTGACAGAGCCTCTGATAGCCAGCGCAGATTCCTGGCCGAGTCCCTTGAGCGCGTCCCAGACTTCGGGTGCTAGCGAATTCTTGAGTGCGACGCACTGCACCACTCCGGTTCCATCACGAAGCTGCGGAAAAAGAATCTTGCCACTCGAACGCAAGTTGTAAAGCCAGCCCTTGATCGTGACTTCCTGGCCGACATGTTTGGAGAGTTCGTTGATGAAGGTCCGCGCTTGACTTGTGGTTTCCAAAGATTGTGATTCAGTAGCCATAATTTCTAATGATGTAGTTTGAAGCTCGGAGTTCAGAGTTCAGCCCGGGGTCCCCATGCGGGCAGCCCGCGTGGGGTGGTAGCCTTTAGGCTGCCGCTTCGCACACGCAAGCTAAAGCTTGAACTCTGAACTGCATGAGTGCCAGCAAACAGTAATGTGCGTCGCAATCGCAAAATGAGCCCTCCAGTCTTAATTGCAACTCTTCAGCTCACAGCAAACTAACAGTTTGCCTTACATCGACAATTAATTGACGTTAGTGCGTTCTCGAATCATTCGGCGCAATGCCGGAAATCTGTCGAGCCAGTCGGCAGCCTGAACCACGATGCTAAGCGTCGGTTGAATAAACTGTTCATAAACGGTGCCGCGTTTGCAAACTGCCGTTTGATAAGAAAATGTGCCCGTAGCTTTGAGGCCTCGCTGAATCGTCATGAGCCGAAACTCCTGTGCGATCTCATCGGGATCCAGCGACTGGAGACCGAGCAATCTCCGCTTCTCCAGGAGAAACAGACGGTAGGCGCGGAGTTCCGCAAGCGAAGGAGGTTCATAGCGCCTGTCTAGCAGAAATGAGACCAGATCATAGGTGACTGGACCCATTCTGGCATCCTGATGATCGACCACACGCAGGCGATCGTTCTCATCAACCATCAGGTTTGCTGCATGGAAGTCGCGGTGACAAAGAACGCGTGGGCGGGCGGCAAGTTCGGCCGCAATGTCGTTGAGCTCAGCCTTGAGCTCAGCGGCTTCCGCGTGGCGAAGTGTTTCACGTCTTAGACTTCCGAAGTAATGCTCAACGAAGAAGTCCAATTCCCAGGATAGTTTCGGTTCATCAAAAGCGAGGCGGCTTGCAATCGACTGCCGCTCGAAGGCTGTTTCGGTGGCTTTCTGTATTTGCGCAATCAGATTAACGGCACGCTCTTTATACTGGTCGCATTCGTCTTTGGGTGCTGCCTCATAAACACGAAACAACGGCCGGTCACCTAAGTCTTCCTGAACGATGATTCCGCTTTGACCATCGACAGCGTATATCTCCGGCACCGGGATGCCACTTTCGAGAAAGAGACGCGTGATATCCAGGTAGGGGTGAAAGTCGGGATCGAATGGCTCGGGATAAACGGCTGCAACCGCCTTCCCCTTCCTCCAGGGAATGCGAAAGTAGTTGCGCGTTGAGGCGTCAGGGGTGAGCGGAACAAGCGATCTACTCTTGATTCCCTGGTCTTCCAGAAAGTTCAAGAGCCGCTCCGATGCAGAGAGGTCAAAAGGGTTTGTAGACACCTGTTTTGCTGAACTCATTACGGAAGGAAGCGAGTGTTCAATCCTCTTAAAGGGTGGCTATCAATCTCACCGTTTTGGTTTTCGTGTGCGCAGGATTGTATCACCCAGTCAGAGGCACGACAAAATTGTCGCCCCGAACCTCTCCATTCAGGGCTTTGGCCGGGGGAACCTTTCCTTCCACCAGCGAGGCACAAACGACTGCCGCATCCTCTATCATATCGTCTGTGCCGATCTTCACGTTGTCACCTAACACAGCCCGCCTGACGCGCGCGCCACTCTCGACCACGACATTGTCCCAGAGTATCGCTTGCTCGACCGCGGCGGTTGGCGAGATTTCACACCCGGTGCCGCTGGTAACAGTTTTGCCCGTCTCCAGCAGCAGTTGAAGGGTGATATCCAGATACCGCCGCATTGTTGAGAGCTCATACCAGCGCCCGTTTGCTACGTGTACCGCGACGCGTTCACCGTTGGCAATGGCCTGGGGATACACATCCGTTGTTGAATGCGAAAAGATGGCATGCGGGATGTAATCGAATATCCTGGGTTCAAGAATTTGGATGCCGGTGAACATGAGCGGCGGATTGGCATTTGCGAAGTCGGCGGGCTGCGGCATGCCTCTAAAACTAGTTAGGAAGCCGTCCGCGGTCTGCACAATTGAAAACTTTTCGCAAGCTGCATTTGGCAACAATACGAGCGTCGCGATCGCCTTTGTGCGGCGGTGAGTTTCCAGCGCGGCATTCAAATCAATGTCGGTGATGATTTTTCCATTGACTACGAAAAACGTGTCACCATCCAGAAGCGCACGGGCGTTGTCGATAGCTCCACTGGTACCCAGAATTACGGGCTCCTCAACGTAGTGGAGCTTCACGCCAAACCTGCGACCATCTCCAAGCGCCCGACGAACAGATTCCGGCCGGTGATGAAGGTTGACAACTATTTCATCGCAGCCGTAGCCGGCGAGATATTCGGCCACATAACCGACGAGTGGTTTGCCCAGGATTGGAATCGCAGGCTTTGTGCGATCTTCAGTTAGTGGCCACAAGCGAGTACCGTAACCTGCGGAAAGTATCAGTGCGCGCATGATTAAGACATTCTATTCGTGTGCCAAGGGCGACGCCAAGACTGGGCACGAGAGCGCAGACCCAAACGATCCGGACCAGGAGATTTTCCATTTGTCATTTGACATTTTTCATTTGTCATTTAGTCCGATCGATGAGCTCGGCATCTAGTCCGATCGATGAGCTCGGCATCTAGTCCGACAGATGACCTCGACGTCTAGTCTGACCGATGACCTCAACGTCCTTCGCATGCGACGTCCAATGCAATGAGACGTCTGAGAAAATCAAAATGAAAGGTAAAACTCGCAAATGGTGGCTTCAAGTTTAAAGTGCAACTCAACTATCAGACCCGAAGTGACAGCGACGACGCGTGAAACTGCTCGAATCAGAACCGGAAGCGGTAGCGACCGGCCAAGGAGTCAACTTTAGCAGTCGAGAATTTCAATCTCTGATCGCGGTCACTCAAGTACTGACAACCACGGTTGAGTCTCTTGCCGGTCGCTACCACCACCCCAGCCCGGCTGCCCGGCTGGGGACCATGACAAATGGAAAATCTTTTGCTTTGGTTCGTGGCAAGCCACTCCCTAAGAGGCTTTCGAGGCGTCACGCATCATGAGGTCGAAAGTTCCCGGTGCAGTCTTTCGGAAACGCGTGTTGCGGTTGAGTGAAACCGCGATGCTGATGGTGGGATTCTGGCCGGTAAACTTGAAGCCGCCTTCCAGCAAGCGATTGTAAATCTCGTTGACGTGGAGAGGGCCGCCTTCTTCGCGCAGCAACAAAGTAACCGCCTGGGGAATAGTTCGATCCATGAAGCGATCGCTAAGCGCTTCTGTGTTTGGCCTGAGCGTGGGAATTTCCTGACGCCTGGCTTCCACTTGAAATGGCGCTCGAGCTTGCGGCGACGAGGGACGCATTGCAGCCTCGAGTTCCGCATCGGAAGGAAGACCACCCGAGAGATTGCCCATGGAAAGATTGCTGGAAGCCAGAACCGAGGACAACAGGCGATAGATAGCCGCTTCCGACTGAGAAGCGAGTGTATCCATCTCGGCAAGCTCAGCCCGCACCGCATCTGCCTCGACCTCTAGTTCTCTCAGCCGGGCCGCCAGATGCATACGCGCCGCGCGCGACTGGCGCAGGCTCTGCTCCAGACGGGAAAGTAGATTTTCGTTTGGGCGGTCCATCATCGAGCGAATCTTAAAGGGATTTGGGCTTTTTCACAATACTTTTGCGGGCTGTCTGTAACGCAAACTGTTAGTTTGCGGTGT
>DASXSC010000270.1:0-20964 GCA_036506215.1 Pyrinomonadaceae bacterium
GGGCACGCTCGACCTGATGATTTTGAAAACGCTACAGGCGATGGGTCCGCTGCACGGATTCGGGATCGCGCGCCGGTTGGAGCAGTTGAGCGACGAGGTGCTCCGCCTGAACGAAGGAACCGTTTACACGTCGCTTTTGCGATTGCAGCAGGAAGGATGGATCGCAGCGGAGTGGGGCGCTTCTGAGAATAACCGCAAGGCGAAATTCTATTCGATTACAAAGAGGGGCCTGAAGCAACTGGCGAGAGAGACGGAAGACTGGGAGCGGATTTCCGGAGTGATCGATCGCCTGCTGCGACTGGAGGGCCAATGACAATGATCCTGCGAAGGTTGGTTAAGCTCTGGAAGCGAATGCGGGAGACGGTTCGCAACGAACCTCGCGACTTAGAGGTCCAAACGGAGATGGAAGAACACGTCAGATTATTGGCGGAGCGGTATCGTGGGCAAGGCATGACAGCGGAAGCAGCCATGCTGGCGGCGCGGCGGCAGTTTGGAAACACCACTTTGTTGCAGGAGGACTTGAGGGCCATGCAGATGATACCCGCCATCGAGGCGTTGCGAGGCGATCTGACTTACGCCGCCCGCATGCTGCGGAGGAACCCGGGATTTGCAGCGACGGCGGTGGTAACGCTGGCGCTCGGTATTGGAGCGAATACCGCGATTTTCAGCCTGTGCAATGCAGTGCTTTTCAAGCCGCTGCCGTATGTGGAGCCGGACCGGATCGTAATGCTTTCGGAACGGCAGCGCGACGGAAAGCTGTCCACAGTCGCGCCGGCGAACTTTGTCGATTGGCGCAACGGGAGCCAGTCGTTCACCGCCGTGGCGGCGGTGAGTACGTCCAGTTTCATCCTTGGCGGTCAGACCGAGGCGGCGCGGTTGGCGGGAGGGAACGTCTCGTCGAATTTCTTTTCGCTATTGGGAGTCCGCTTCCCGCTGGGCCGCAATTTTCTTCCGGACGAGGACCGGCCGGGACAGAACCGCGTAGCGATTTTGAGCTATCGTGTCTGGCAGGAACGGTTCGGGGCGGCTGGAGATATAACGTCAAGGCTTGTCACGTTGAACGACAACAGCTACACCGTGGTCGGTGTGCTGCCGCCTGATTTCCAATTCGCAAGTAAGGCGGCGGATTTTCAGTCACGCAGCCAGGTCGACGTTTGGGTGCCGATCGCGCTCGATCCCCAGAAACTGCAGCGCGGCACGCATCCGCTGCGAGTCATAGCGAGGCTCAAGCCCGGAGTGGAACTGGCGCAGGCGCAGGCGGAGTTGGACGTCATGGCGGCCAACCTGGCGCAGCTGTACCCGGAGGACAACAAGGACAAAGGGATCGCCGCGGTTCCGCTGGCAGAGCAGGTGACGGGGAGTGTTCGCGTGGCACTCGAGACGCTGCTTGGCGCGGTCGGACTGGTGCTGCTGATCGCCTGTGCCAACGTAGCTAATCTGTTGCTGAGCCGGGCAGCGGCGCGCCAAAAAGAAATGGCGGTTCGGGTTGCGTTGGGCGCAAGCCGCGGGCGGCTGGCACAGCAACTTCTGACGGAGAGCCTGTTTCTGGCGAGCCTCGGCGGAATTGCGGGCTTCGTTTTGGCGCTTGGTGCTATTGCGGCCTTAACTCCGGAGTTGCCTGCCGACCTGTCACGCGCCGCGGGAATTGCGGTAGACGCACGAATGCTGATTTTTACCGCAGTGATTTCCCTGGTGACGGGGATTCTCTTCGGACTGGGTCCGTTGTTCGGAACGTGGCGCGAGAACGCGGGGGAATCGCTTAAGCAGAACAATCGAACTTCGAGTGGAATTCAAACCCGCTTGCGGAGCGGGCTGGCGGTAGCACAGATCGCGGTCGCGATCATCCTTCTGATCGGCGCCGGGTTGATGGCGAAGAGCTTTTGGGCGCTGGTGCACGTAGCGCCGGGGTTTCGTTCGGAGAGTGTCCTGACGGCGCGTCTGTCGCTGGCGAAATCTCGCTATCCCGATAACCGGAGGATAGCCGCGTTCGAACGAGAACTTCTGGAGAGCTTGCACGGGAGACCGGGCCTTCAGTCCGCAGGGTTCGCGACGTACGTGCCGCTAAGCGGTTCGGACAACGGATGGTCGGTCTTTATCGAAGGACGTCCGCCGCTGCCGGTGGGGATGTACAACATGGCGAAGTACCGGCCGGTGAGTGCAGGCTATTTCGAGACAATCGGGATTCCATTGCTGCGAGGACGATCGTTCGCGGCGGCGGATACGGCAGAATCGCCGTGGGTGGTGGTGATCAACGATTCGATGGCGCGCGAGTATTGGCCATCGGAGAGCCCGATCGGCCAGCGGCTGCATTTTGCCGGGCCGACATGGCGCACGGTGATCGGAGTGGTGGGCGATGTGCTGCACGAGGGGCTGGACGGCGAGGCGAAGGCAGAGATGTATGTTCCAGTTGAGCAGGCGCCGAACATACAGAGCGACTCGACCATTGTGGTGCGAACATCAGTCGACGCAGGCCCCGCGGCCGCTGAGTTACGCGCGGCGGTTTCCGCCATCGATGCCGCCATACCAGTCGACCGGATCGAGACGATGGAGCAACTTGTATCGGGATCGGTGGCGCAGCCGCGCTTCCGTACCACGATCCTCGCGGCTTTCTCGCTGCTGGCACTAGTGATGGCGTCAATTGGAATTTACGGCGTCATGAATTACCTGGTGATTCAGCGGACGCGCGAGTTTGGGATCCGGCTGAGCCTGGGAGCAACCGCAACCGATGTGCTGCGGCTCGTACTTCGCCGAGCCGCGGTGTTGATCGGCGCGGGTACGTGTTTGGGTCTAGTGGGGTCTGTCTTGCTGGTGCGACTGATCACGAAGTTGCTTTTTGGCACTGCTCCGCTGGATCCGCTCACCTTCGCGGCGGTTCCAGTATTACTCGCAGCAGTGGCGCTAGTGGCGAGTTACATTCCCGCGCGGCGAGCGACGCGGATCGACCCGATTGTGGCTTTGCGATACGAGTGATTAGGGCCTCGCTTCGCCGGAGGGTAAACATGGAACTGCAGCCCCAGACGTTGGAGAAGTCTTGCTTTACGCGAAGTGGCCGGATGGCTCCTACTCAAAACTGTTCGCATCTTCTTTTGTATATTCCGAAATCGTTCGCAGCCTCTCCTGTATGTATTCGCATCCTCTTCTGTGAAAAACCCCCGGTTTGACCCGTTTCATTCGCATCTACTTCTGAAACTCACATCTCGTCCGGAATGGAGCGCAGCGGAATGAGGACGAGGCCCTGTTGGCATGTGTGGGTTTTAGATCTGGATCCGACTACTGAGGTAGTTGGTGATCCCCAATGGTGGAATTACTTTAGATGGGTGCTTTCACAGTTAGGCGAGTCGGTTCGCCCGGATCGCCGTTGGCAACGCCGCAGATGCTTGAGGTTTGAGGTTCGGCGTCGTTCACCGCGGCGGCGAAGCTGTGCGCGAGGGCGTTAGCATATTGACGAACAAGAAAGCGTCGAAAGCAGCGCCTGGCGACAGCATCTGATATGTCGTGTCGTTCGCCCGCAGCGAGCGCCGCTCCGCGAGCCAGGCAGCCACGGCCCGGTCAGCTCGCGACAACCGGAGGTCGAGTACGAATCGTGGTGGGCCTACGCGTGCGAGAGCTGCGTCGATGCTGCCCGCTTCCGACGCAGGCGGGAGTCCGACCGCTTTCTGGGCCGAACTTGTCCCGATGATGACCAGGTTGTCGCCCAGTGTCGACCGGAGATATTGCCCCATCGCGTTCGGCGGTCGCTCGAACACGCTCCAGACCCCGCCCTCCGTGCGCGCGTTCTTGACGTGCGCATTGTGTGCGAAGACCAGCACCCGCCCCGCCGGCCCTTCCTGAGCCAGCACCCACTGAACGTTCTCGGCCATCGCTGCGTCGCGCGCCGTGACAGCCTGCCACGCCGCGGGCGGAATCCCCCCACCTGGCATCTCGGGCGGATTCACGCGGAACGCACGATCTCCTTGGCGCGCTACGATGGCGTTTCGATATGCCCACTCGTAGTCGGCCTCCGAGGTGGCCGCAACAAACGTCGGGCGTTCGCGCTCGAGCAGAGAGATCAGATCGTCGATCGCGGCGCTCGCCGCGTCGTGCTCTGCACGGGAGAGCGACGGGGACCCCGCGCCCGAAAGCACGCTCAAGTATGGCTGGAAAGTGGCTCGTATGCGCCGGGCGGACACGGGGTCGACGCGGGCGAAGTAGGACAGCGCCTGATCAAGGGCGGCAGACGTAGGGATAGAGCCTCCCGGACCGCCGAGACTCAGGTCAATCCCGTAGAACCGCACTTTACGTCGGTGCGCAGGGTCGGCATTGTAGTCCCGCATCCACCGCACCAGTTCCTCGTTCTCCCCGAAGGCACCAAATCCCCACGTGAGGTTTTCGCGGACTACTTGTCGTGCTTCTCCGGGCCCACCGAAGACGAAGTCGGAAATGCGACGCGATTCCGGAAGCCCTGACTCGAGGGCGATGGCCGTGAAGCCCAGTTCCTCTACCAAGTAGCGGAACAGCCGGTTTCGGAACGCGAGCGGCTCATGGGCACCGTGGGTAGGCTCACCCAGGGCAATGACGCGCGCGGCCCCGATTATTGGCTTGAGTGCGCGCAAATCGGCGACAGCACTTCCGGGTTCGACGGTCTCTATAGGTATCGCATGAACCGTTGCCCAGTGCTCGAAGCTGTCACCACCCTGCTGCGCGTCAATCGTTGCTGAGTGGGTGCCGATTGAAACAACGACAAGAACGACAGCAGCGAGTCGCCGACTGAGATGCATCCATGGCCTGAGACTGGTCATCTCGCTTGTCCTCTTCTATTCATTTGGTGAGTGCGCCCTAGTACTCCAAGTGCCTAGCAAAAGTGCTCCATAATACTCAGAAACGCAGCGCATGCTGAAGAAGTTCCTTGATCAGTGGTCCGCCGAATGGAGTTGATGATATTTCAGTACGGGTACTATCCACGGTTGGTATTTTCTGCCAGCGAACCTGAGACGCTCAACTTTTGGGAGTAGTCGCTAATGAACTTGAGTGGATCGGTCTCCGCGTTGAGGGTGTCGGCGGCGGGCAACGCTGGCGACTTTGACCTTCTTGAGGGCGCTTGCGAGTGCCTATTTCGACAAGAGCCGCCTCGCGATCGTTGGTCACAACCGCACGAAGTCGCGCTTGGTTGGAATCAGTCGAAGGACCTGCAGCTGCTCGAGTTGCGCAGGTACTTCGAGACCACCTCGAGGCTGCGCAATACTATGGTGCTCTCAAAACACGCGATGCGAAAATCCGAGCTGTTTTACGAGAGGCGCGCACCGTCACAAGAGGTTGATGTTTCTAAATCTGCGCCTGTAAACATCTAATTCGACTTGGAGATCTGGCGGCGATTCTCAAATATAGCGCGCGATTAGGCAAGTAATAGACGAACCCGCTTGCTCGAAGAGTCGTCGGCTACGACGCCACTAGCCGTAGTGGCACCGGATCACTCGACACGTTGAGCGACTCAACCGCTTCGACGACGTTCAAGAATTTCTCTGTCCAGTCTTTTCCGTTTCGGCTCCAGACGGTCACGCGACCGCGATCGATGCGGCAGAGCATTCGATAGCCATCGAATTTCAGCTCGTGCAACCACTCATCACCAGATGGCGGCTCTTTCACGAGCGTTGCAAGCTGCGGCGAGATGAAGTTCGGAAGCTTCGCCTTGCGTACGCCGCGCAACTTGGCGATGTCAGGCGATCTTCGTTTTCCTGTCTGACGCGACATCGTCCTAAAAATGGATCAGAACTACTCGAAAAGTCCATGCCAGTGCCTTGCCGCGTTCCGAAATCGATTGAAGGTGAGATAAGACTGTCTCAACTATGTACGTCTAAAATGGATCGATGGAAGAAGGAATATTTGACAGTCGCCGAAGTAAGGTGATACCGTCCGCTCTTGTAAGAGCTATTCTGACTTAAGATTTTTGACAAACGTTTGGGTGCCTCAGTAAAGAGGAGAATAGGGAAGCGGGTGAGAATCCCGCGCGGTCGCGCCACTGTGATCGAGAGTCGCTAAAGCAGCGACGATCAAAGCCAGGGGACCTGCCCGGACGTCGACGCAGTTTTGAACGCTTCGCGTAAAGGTGTTCAGGCCGCTCTGGGAATTCTCGGATTTACGATCGTCCCGTCGCTAGCCTGCCATCTTAGCAGGAAGTAGCGGCGGGATTTTTGTTTTACGGATTACGAAAACAACCAACCGACACAAAAGGAGCAACGCATGTCTAGAGTTCGATTTGTCGCCATCACAAGTGTGATTCTGGTCTCGGCTGCGGCACGTATTATTCCCCATCCGCCGAACTTCACTCCGATAACGGCGATTGCGCTTTTCGGCGGCGCTTATTTCAGCAAGAAGTGGGTCGCTTTCGCAGTGCCACTAACGTCTTTGTTTATTAGCGATCTGGTTTTAGGTTATCGCCCGCCGTACGTGGTGTACGCCAGCTTTGCGCTGATTGTCTGCATCGGTCTGCTCCTGCGTCGGCGGCGGACGACCACGGCCATCGCCGCAGCAGCACTTGCCAGCTCGGTTTTGTTTTTCCTAGTTACTAATTTTGGCGTCTGGTTCTTTAGCGGCATGTATCCAAAGACGAGTGCTGGCTTGATCATGTGTTACATGGCGGCAATTCCGTTCTTCAAGAACACAGTTCTTGGCAATGCCTTGTATACGATTCTCTTATTTGGAGGCTTTGCTGTCGCGCAAAGGTATTGGCCCGTGCTGCGCAGCCGTGACACAGTTCAGCCGGCAAGAGTCTGACCATGTTGATTAGCCTATAGATGACAACACGAGCTTTGATGGTTCTCGGCACTGGTTCGGACGCGGGAAAGTCGCTAACCGTGGCTGCGCTCTGCCGCATCCTGCGGCAGGACGGTTTCAATGTCGCACCATTCAAAGCGCAGAACATGTCGCTAAATTCATTCGCTACGCGCGAAGGACACGAGATTGGCCGCGCGCAAGCCATGCAAGCGCAAGCAGCCAAGATCGAGCCGCACGTTGATATGAATCCGATATTGTTGAAGCCTACCTCAGATATCGGTTCGCAGGTGATCCTAAACGGTAAGGTGCTCGGCAACTATCGCGGCGTGGATTACTACAACCTGAAAACTCAATTAAGTGCGACGGTGAGCGCTGCGTACAAGCGCCTCGCCGCGCGATATGACGTCATAGTATTGGAAGGCGCTGGCTCTCCCGTCGAAATGAATCTGAAGGACCGTGACGTCGTGAATCTGAAGATGGCGGAGATTGCCGATGCCAAGTGCATGCTGGTAGCGGATATCGATCGCGGCGGCGTGTTTGGCTCTTTGGTGGGAACTTACAGTCTTCTTGAACCGACAGAACGGGACCGGTTCTTCGGATTTCTTATTAATAAGTTTCGCGGCGATATCAACCTTTTTTCGTCAGGCACCGCTTACTTGGAGGACAAGTTGGCACAGCCTTGTGTCGGAGTAATTCCTTATCTTCATGATCACGGCATTGATGACGAGGACAGTGTTTCGCTGGAACGCCGCGAAGTAAAGGCAGGCCCCGGAAGCAACGACAGACTCTCTGTCTGTGTAATTGCCTATCCCTATCTTTCAAACTTTACGGACTTCACCGCTTTAGAGCAGCAGCCGAACGTCACGGTTTATTACGCCCGTCGTTCGAAAGAGATTGAACTTGCGGAGGTCTTGATATTGCCAGGCAGTAAGAACACGATTTCAGATTTGCTCTGGCTCAAGCGGAATGGGATGAAAGCGGCTATCGAGCGTCACGTTGCCGTGGGGAAACCGCTGTTAGGAATCTGTGGAGGATTTCAAATGCTGGGCCGAAGGATTCGTGATCCTTTTCGAACGGAAAG
Source organism: Pyrinomonadaceae bacterium (assembly GCA_036506215.1). Classification (GTDB taxonomy): domain Bacteria; phylum Acidobacteriota; class Blastocatellia; order Pyrinomonadales; family Pyrinomonadaceae; genus PSRF01. The sequence goes on from DASXSC010000270.1 coordinate 7,832, forward strand.
TGATGTGGAAGCGACGGACGGCCTCGGCATTTTGGATGTGGAGACTTGTCTGCTTCGCGAAAAAATAACTCTGCAAGCCATCGCAAAACTCAAGAACCCAAATTCACTCACTGGCAAAAGTGCCAACGCACAATTCTCTGGCTATGAAATCCATTTGGGCGACACTACGCTCGGTGAAAATGTGCAACCACTGTTTCGCCTTCAACGGCTCGGTGACGCTCAATGGCAAGACGACGGCGCCATTAGCGAAGCCGGAAGAGTGATGGGTACGTACCTTCATGGAATGTTCGATTCGGTTGAAGGCCTAAATTGGCTACTGAGTCACTGGCGTCGAATCTGCGAAAAGAACGGAACTAGTGCAAGCGTTTCTGACCCCGCGGTGGAGCGTGAACGCCGGTACGATGCTTTAGCCGACCACTTTCGTGGGCACATGAACCTGGACCTCATTTATCAAGCATTAAGCCTCTGAAGGTGATGTGAGAGCATGAGCGGCGTCGACGAACGGAGAAGCAACAATGAGCACTGACATCAAATCATTTCCTCGGCGGATCATCTGCCTCACAGAAGAAACAACTGAGACGCTTTACCTTTTAGGCGAACAGAATCGCATTGTGGGAGTGTCAGGCTACACCGTCCGGCCTCCTGAAGCGCGACAAAAGCCAAAGGTGTCAGCATTTATCAATGCGAAGTTCGACAAGATTCAGGCGCTCAATCCAGACCTGGTTTTTGCCTTCTCGGACTTGCAAGCTGACATAGCTGCGGAGTTGATCCGGCGAGGAATTACTGTCTTCACCTTTAATCAACGCAGCATTGCCGAGATTTTGGAAATGGTCCTCACTGTCAGTCGCATTGTTGACGCTCAAGATAGGGGCGAACAACTAATCGATAAACTGCAAAACGACGTGAGCGCGATTGCTGACTCGGCCTTGCGTTTTCCTACGCGTCCGAGAGTGTTGTTTGAAGAATGGCATGAGCCGCTTATCTCAGGCATCCGGTGGGTCGATGAGTTAATTGAAATCGCTGGCGGCGAGCCAGTGTTCCCAGAGCTGCGTGAGCATCAGAGCGCGAAGCAGCGAATTGTAGAGCCCGCAGGCGTGATTGCGCGTGATCCTGAAGTGATTATCGGCTCCTGGTGCGGCCGACAAGTTAAGAAAGACCTAATTCGTGCGCGCGTCGGCTGGTCCGAGATCGCCGCTGTTCGGAACAACCAAATCTATGAAATTAAGTCGACTTACATTCTTCAACCGGGCCCCGCAGCACTGACGGAGGGGCTACGACAAATTCACGCAATACTCGCGCACTCGTTAGGCGTGAAGGTTGATCCATCGTTGCTTCCACGAGATCGGACTGACGCAAGTTTACGATTGGCAGCTTAATGAGGTCGCGTGCCGTTTAGCAGTCATGGGCGCGCCACAATACGGCTGACCAAGTTTGGGATGGCATAACTTGATAGAGAAGCGAAAACCGTCAGCTGATCAAGAACGATTAAAAGGTGGCGGCGAGAGTTTGAAATGGAGTCTGTCAAAAGCTTCGATGAACGGTCGGCGAGCCAGAAGAGCTGCTCCGTCTGCGGAGCAGCTTCACTTGCGGGCCTCAGGTCGGCGATCGGCATTGCTGGTGCGACCAGCTACCTCCTGTCTCACTGGTCGGCAGTCCCGAACAAGATTGCCTATGTCGCAAATGTCTGAATCAAGCAATCTCAGGTTTAAACCAGAATTCGCGGCGTGCCGAGAGATCTAATAGGGTCAGCAACCACATTCGCAGTCAACTTGTAGAAGGAGAGGACTTCTACTTCGAGGGAGATTCAATGGTCTTCACCGCTGAATATCATCTTCGCCGTGGTTATTGTTGCGAGAGTGGGTGCCGTCACTGTCCGTATGCCTCTACTCTCACCAAACGGAACTAGTAGATTCATCAGACTGATCGTCACACCGGAAAAGCCCTCGCATCGGTTTGCCTCGTTCCAAAAAAAGCTTTACAGGTCAAATACGAGGCGAGAATTTTGCCCAAATTGCTGAGAGATCGAAATTCAGGATTTAGCCGCATGTGACACGCCACAAATTCTCAGGTATGTTCATCGTATGTGTGGCCGATTTACGCTTCACTCTCGCGACAGGATCAAGCTCAGAGCGTCACAAACGTTAGATCTGCCGTTTGAAGCGCGCTACAACATCGCGCCTGGTCAGAGAATCCTGGCGATCGCGGATTACGGTAGCGGGCCGGAAGTAAGATCGTTGGTGTGGGGTCTCATACCGTCATGGAGTACTGATGGTAAAGGTTTCATCAATGCTCGCGCGGAAACACTCGAGGAGAAGGCCAGTTTCAGCGACTCATTTCGACTTCGGAGATGCCTGATTCCCGCAGACGGTTTTTTCGAGTGGAGAAATGTCGGCAGATCGAAGCAGCCGTACTATTTACAATTGAACGATGAATCGCAGTTTGTTTTCGCTGGGATTTGGGACCAATGGAGAAACGCCCAGTCGTCTATCACCTCCTGTGCGATCATTACCACGGCGGCGAACGAACTAGTTGCACATCTTCATGATCTTATATGCACTAACTCTGTCAAGATCCCTTTGACTCGCCGGACACGGGCCTCCTAGTGAGTAGCTCCCCATAATCAAGGTATCCACTTTGGATAAACGCCTTGTGCAATGTATCGTTCGCCTGAACCGTCAGGATTTATCAAGAACATACGCGCGCCCAATCTGCTGAAAGCGATGTATTTTCCGTCAGGCGACCACACTGCCCCACCTGCGTCGGTGGCAAGCTGCCTATCTCCTGTACCATCGGCATTCACGAGACGCAACTCGCTCAAGCTTGGACTATTTCGACCCAAACCGCTAATTCCGGTGTAAGCGATTCGTTTAGAGTCGGGTGACCAGGAGATCGCGGAAACCTCCTCATTCGAACCAATTGAGGAGGAATGAAAGGTATTCGATCTCAGATCTCTAACGACTAGACTGCGGTTGGATCCGTACGCAATCTGCTTACTATCGGGCGACCAGGACATCGCACGACCGTAAGAGGAGACTGAATAATTGGTATTGCTTCTCAGATCTCGGATAATAAAACTGTTGCGCGCGTTTATCGCCACCAGATTCTTATCCGGCGATAAAAGGGCTTCGAACACGCTGTCAGTAAGCGCCGTTAGCCCCGTGCCATCCGGCAGAATCGAGTAAAGTGTTCTTCCACCAAAGAACCTCTCTGTTACAACAAGAATTCTTCCATCGGGAAGCCAGCCAACCAAACGATCGACAGTATCGATAGACAAGCTCTCCCGGTCGATTCCACCGGGCTTACCACTAACTATCGGCAGCTTCTTCTCACCGGTTCCGTCCGAATTCACAATAAATAGGTTAGATCCGCGTTCATCATGCAAGACATACGCAAGCCGCCGATCATCAGGTGACCAGCATGCGGCGACGACCACGGAGCGGGATAGAGTACGACTAGTGGTATGTGTAAGTCGGCGGAGGTTACTACCGTTGACCTGCATTACATACAGTTCGACGGAATCACTGTCTCGAGTAGATCTAAATGCGATTTGCTTACCATCATTTGACCAAACAGGAGCGTCCTCGGATATCGTCTTATGATAAATGAACCCATGCTCCTTGATTGCTTGCTGGACCAACGCTGGAGGCGTTGGTTTAATCTGCTGGCATCGGAGTGGACATCTGATAGCACTATCCGGCGGTGATTGCTTGAACTGCTTGAGTAACGTGACCCCAACGAAGCCAGTATTTTCAAGCGCGTAAATGTACTCCGGTCCATCTTCATTATTTTGGTAAACTAATTTCATTAGATGATCTGCCGGCGGTAGTTCCCACGCGATTTTCTGCGGAGCGAAGCGGGCCATATCCCATCTACCAGAGTCTCTGCCTTTGTTGTTCTTCTGCAGCATCAGGTTTTCGAACGCCCGATGAAAGGACGATTCAAAGTATTCGTCTGTGTATTCCTTGCCTCCAGTGTTGACAATGTAGATTGAGTCCTCGGAGTTCGACGCATCAGCGGCTACGCCATAAAGTGTCAGTGAACTTAAAAGGTAAATAGCTTTGATATTTTCTCTAAGAAGCAAAATAGGGTACTTGCTCATTGCGACATCAAGGATGTAGATAGACCGCTTCAACTCTTTCTTGGAAAGCCCTGCAGCGCGGGCTTCAGTCGGGCTCGAAAGCCAACTCTGGGGAAACATCTTCTTATCCGTGACCGATATGATGGGTACATTTGTTCTCGTATCGCGTGTTCTGCTTCGGATTTTGATCGGTGGGCCGGCGTGGATGAGCTTGCCATCAATGGAATAGCTGGGCGAATCTCCGATAGAGCTACCCGTAAAAGTCCTCACAGCGTTTCGGTTGACCTGATCTTTGTCTATCCGGCCGAAATTCCAACTCCGGAGCAGTTTTTTGTCCTCAATCGGGTTCGTTGGCCCATATTTTACGATTACTAAATCGCCGGTCCTGGTCTTAGCGAACTCCTTAGGCGTGAGTTCAACGATAAGGTAAGGCGCCCAGACGGTGCCTTCGTAATTTCTGAATTCGTGTGAACCGATACGTACAGAGTAAATTCGATTGTGTCCGTCAAATAGACGGTCACTATATAGTTCGATCTCAATGACAGGATGGCGTGTAGGGGTCAAATCTGCTTGCAGATCTATTCGTATGCCGCGGCGGACGATCATTCGGTTCCCGTTTGATACTTGAGCGTCTTGCGTTAAGGGTTGAGGAGATTCCTGAGCTCTTAGAAAAGCAGTGTTGGATGCCAGTAGACACAGAAGCAGTATCACAATCCCGCTCCACTGACGCCCGTCTTTGGTAGCTTGGTAATGGCAAATCGCTTTCTCCATAACTTGTCTCTTCCTATAGATGACTTTTTTCTCTTTTTCGTCTGCTCAAAGCCCAGATTCAGTCCAACTCGTCCCACTACTCCTTAGGGAGCCTCCCAGCTACCGAAGATAAGGCAAATGGAAGCCACCGTCACAATGGAATTCGCTTTAGTCATCAGGATTGAGTGCTAACGGGTCTCTGTACTTGAGAAGGGACTGTCCCGTGATTGATGATTTCTCCGTTCCGGGTGACCTGCGCCTTCTTGTCTTTGATGTGTACCAATGCGGACTCGAGTCCCGCTGCCTCACCTTCCCAGCCCTTGCTGCGTGCCTCTTTCAATAAGCGATGCGTATCTTTCTCAATGTGCAAGAGGCGCGGCAGCTGCCCAGCATCCATGCGCAGCATTGGGCAGCGCACGCACGCATGTTCGTGCGGGCAGTCAGTGCCGTAGGGCCGATAGCATTCGCCCAGTGCCATCTGTCGGCGTCGAAAGTGCTGCGCGAACTCCTGCCACTCTGCATCGCTCGGCTGGCGGTATTCATGTGGCGGACGGACCGGCGAGACGCGACCTCATTGGCTCGTCTCGACCGGGCAGCCGAACTGACCTACGTCCACGTCCCCACGCCGGAAGATGAGGCGATGCGCGATCTTTTCCGTGCGAGGGAAGATGCGAAGCGGGCGGAGACTCGTGCCCGACAACAGCTCTCCGCGCTGTTGTTGCGTCATGGCCTGGCATATGCCGGCAAGAGCGCGTGGACCGCAGCTCACGAGCGCTGGATCGCGCGGCTGAAGATGCCACTGCCGGCGCAGCAGATCGCCTTTCAGGAGTATGTCAGTGCGATCAGTGAAGCGGCCGCGAGGGTCGAGCGGCTGACGAGGCAGATGCTCGAACTGCTCCCCGCGTGGCGCTGGACTCCGGTGGTCGAAGCGCTCCAGGCGCTGCGCGGAGTGGCGCAACTGACGGCCATCATCACGGTGGCGGAGATCGGCGACATTGCACGGTTCAGCACGGCGCGGCAGTTGATGAGTTATCTCGGCCTGACTCCCTCTGAGTACTCTACGGGGAAGCGGCGACGGCTGGGAGAGATCACCAAAGCGGGGAACTCGCACGTCCGCCGAGTGTTGGTCGAGAGCGGGTGGGCTTATGCGCATCCGGCGCGCGTGACTCCGATCCTGCAGAAGCGTTTAGAGAAGCAGCCGAAGAAGATTCGGGAAATAAGTTGGAAGGCGCAACTGCGCCTGTGCGGTAAGTATCGGAAGTTGAAGGGGCGGGGGAAGCCGCAGCAGCAGACGGTGACTGCGGTGGCGAGAGAGTTGGTAGGCTTCATCTGGGCCATCGCGCGTGAAGTGCCGCGGCCCTCGGTTCAAGCATAAAAAGAGAGATCGGAGATTAAAGCTCGGAGGAGAAAGCAGAGTCGATGATGATAGTCACAAAGCGTTGATGATAGAGCCAGAGGTGCGATCACGATGCCGGAGGAGAATCTTCGAGGGCGTTATGAGCAGCAGAATTGTTGCCACGCTCGAGCCTAGAGAGAAAGCGCTCCTCCAGACGCAAAGAAGTCTGGTGGTAACCAACCCACGAATATCAGCATGAGCGATCGTCGAAAAAAACGGATCCCACCTCTGGCTGTGTCTTCAAATCATAACGAAGGAAAAACCGCGAAGCAGAGAAGGCGGGGGCAGGAGAGGTATCGCCACTTGACAACTGTCAACCATATCAACGCCCGGCATCACCCGCGCCCCAATTCAACTACCATGAGAGACTCCGTGATGGGGCGTCGGGTGCATGCCGTTATAGGCGCGGCGCTGGCCCATCGAGCCATCTACTTAACCTTCTTGGCCCGCCAAATCTCTTGGTCGCCGTCGCGAAGTACGGCATGGGTAACCCGTCCATCTGCCTCCCTGATGAACTCTATCTCATCACCATAACCGCCTTCGTCGTTGTGCCTGATGAACTCGGTCTCTGATTTCGGAATCAGCTCGAACTTCGGCCGCAACGGCACCCGCCCGATTAGTATTTCACCTTCCTTGCTGACGATTAAACTTCGGCCTCCGCCTATCTCATACTCGCCGACATAAGAGTCGTAGAGGCGACGATCGACGGCCGCCGCCTTCGGACGCACCGGAAGACGCGTCGATTGCAGCGAAACCAACTGCCACCGCTCCCCAACTTTCGCGTACACCGCGGTGTTTCGCAGCGGAAGTCCTGAGAGTACCGCGCGAGACTGCCGGACAGCGGTATGTCCAGCGTAGATGCGCCAAGGTTCGTTGATTCGCTCAGTCTCCGCCCGCTGCCGCCCGAGCAACCCGGCGGCAGCAAAGTCGATGTATTGCTTTTTGGTGTCGAGTTGGCCGCTGGCGTGTATAAAAGTGAAGCCCTCGGCGAGGAGGCGTTCGAGTGCCGCGCGGTCGGATTGGGCCAGGGCGTCTAAGAACTCGCGCTCGGTCGCCTCGACCTCCTGCTCGGCTTTACTATCACGGGTTAAAGGTTGGCCACCGGAAGTTGCTGCTGCGCAGGCGACAAAGATCATCGCGAGAATAAGCTGCTTCATCTTTTCCTCCATGACCGGTAAGCGCCCAACGCTGCGCTTGAGCGGCTCGCCCACGCAACTACGAATTAAAGGCTAATTGCCGGCGAGTCGCTTCAAGCGCTTGTTCGGTGCGCTCGTTTTTCAATCGGGCGACACATCAAAGCTGATTTCGTTGGAGGAATTCAGCAGACCATCAGCGCAGCAGGCAAAGGTGCGCTTGAGGGTGAGCTCATAATGCCCCACTGGCAGCGGCTCATACCATTCTTGCAGTTCAATGCTAGGTACCCTCAACGGGATATAAGGCTTTAGTTCCACCACATCAGGAACACGCGTAACCTGACAAGTGCCGAGGTCACTTTGTCGGATCAATTCTGCGGTCCGCTTGGAGTAGCCCAGTTGTTGTCCGTCACGCAGAAGTTCCGGACGATTTTGGTAATAGGGATTCGAGAAGGCGCATACCTTCAACGGCTCAACCGCCGTGTTCGTAAACACGATTCCAATATGAACCAGTTCTCCGGCTTTGAAGCTTAACTTACGCTCCAGCGGAGGAGTAGAAAAGAATCCGGACGGCGTCGCGTTCGCAGACACTAGAATCTGTATGGCGTGCCTTTGTTTGGGAGATAACTCTAGCGCGTATTTCTGTTGAGTAGAACTAAGTGAGCGGCTTGGCACTGTTGTAACCACCGCCCCTAGGACCGCCAATAGCGCAATAGGGAGAATGCGACGTCCCAGCATAACTGACTCCGTTTGCTCAATTGACCGATGCGAAGCACCGAACGCTGGCCTTCAGCTGCGGCGCGCGATCAGCATTCAGGCTTAAGGAATAGGGCTACTTGAGAAGCATGCTATCGCGCCGTCAGCTGCAAGGCTTTGTTGGGCTTTCGGGTTCTCCACTCAACTCTAGTTCGAGATCGGGGATAATCCCATGGGTAGAGTTTCTTTCGCAGCTCCCTTTGGCGCGTATCGTCAAGTTCAGGTGGTTCGCATGAGCCGACGCTCAAATCACCATTACGACGAACCGCCAGAATGTCAAACAACTTTCCTTCCACATATATTTCCACGCGACCATAGCCATGTACTCTTGCTCCTGCGGCCGTGATGATCGTTTCATTAGTGCGAACTCGATAGACTGATAGGTATGTACGCGCACTGTGCAGGCGGCGCCGATTGAACTCTTGGTTGAATTCATCGTCACCAAGCCTCGCGATGAGAATAATGAGACCGTTACCCGCCTCATCGTGGGCAATATCAAGTCTGGCTATATTGTGCTCACAATTGATCGGACGCACTTCTGCTTGAAGGAGCCGTGCGGATGAGATCACTGAATTCTGATCTAAGATCGGCGCAATTCCGAGACTAAGGCCGATCAGGATTAGTTCTCTCGTCATAGAAAATGTTCAGAAAGCCAAATATAACGCTGCGCTGAGCGGCTCGCCCACGCAACTCAACAAAGAAACCCGCTCATGGCGAGTCCGCTCCAAGCGCTTGTTCTGCGCGGCGCTCAAGTTACCACTTCCGTTGCCTTAATTCCTTGCATTTTCTGCTCAAGTGAACCTGGGAACGATCGATCGTTAAGAACGTCTCCGGCGCCGGCAGTGGTTTGTCTTTTGGCAATAACCATATCTGCACTGACAGATCAGAGCGAAACCCCCCCCTTCCAGACAATTTCATTTTGAGGAATTCTATGACGTTGGACCAAATACTTCTTAGCCCGTAGTGCTCGCAGCCGAACTTCATCCTTACAGGAGTTCTGTCCAGGATAGATCAAAAAATAGATGACTTGATTATTCATTCTTCGAAAACTATCCGCTAAATGATCTAAGACGGCACGTTCATCACGCCACCTCACGTTACCATGTTCCATAAATCTTAGAAGATCACCGCAAGGAGCGTCAGGTTGACGGTCTGGTGGACAAGGCTCTTGTGCATTTGCAGTTACGAAGAGCGCGCTCCCGATGAGGAAAAAAATGAACTTCATAATAGTTAGAGGAAGCGCAGAACGCTAGCCTTCAGCTGCGGCGCGCGATCAGCATTCAATCTGAAGGAAACAAGGTTACTTGAGAAGCATGCTATCGCGCCGTCAGCTGCAAGGCTTTGTTAGATTGCGTCTGCCAAAGGACTGTGACACCAGCAAAACAGACCTCTCATGAATAGCCCCTTGGAAAGATCCTTCCCTATTCTTTTTTTTGCGTTCGCAAATATTCTTTAACCCATTTCAGCCAGGCGTCATCAGGAGATCGAAGTTGCTCATTTGTCGGTGACATCGAAGCCCAGTACGGAGTTAGTTTATGCTCCTCTTTTCGCAGAAATAATAAGAACTCGGCATCTTTCTTATAACCGTACACTTCACAGGACCCATGTCTCCCGCCGGGACGGACCATAGCATACGGCACAAGATCATCGTTGAAATCATCGACCACGCTCAGAAGACCTTCGATCGTCAAGGTCGCCGGAATACCTCCACCTTTCAAGACTTCTTCCACCTCAAATTGAATGTTGCCATTGCTGGAGAAGTCTAATTCCACCATCTGCTCTCTCGGGGTTTTGACATATTGCAGCGCCGTTGCGCGAACGATCACATCTGCCCTTGTGACAAGAACCGAGGGTGAAAGAGGTGGCGGACCTAAACACGCCGTGATGGGGTTGGCGAGCACCAGGATGAAGCCTGTTATTGTAAGGGCAAATGAGAAAGTGTTTCTCATGGCAGAACTGTTCCTTGTTAACTAATGGGTGATGCGGTTGTGACTGCACAGCTTTACACGCCGTACCGGGCAGTAGGTTTCATCAGTTTACCCACCAACAAAGCAATCTAACGCTGGCCTTTCAGCTGCGGCGCGCGGTCAGCGTCAAGCTGAGAAGAAAAAACTACTTGAGAAACACGCTACCGCGCCGTCAGCTCCAAGGCTTTGTTAGGCCGCGTCCTGCCGCTCCTCCTTCTCTGAAGCTTCCTAATTCTGTTATTTCGCCTTGCTTCTAACCTCTGCTCCATAGACCGATAACGACATCGCTTCTCCCCAAGTTTTTCTTCACCGGCCTCAAGGTGATAGCGCAGATCTTCCGCCAACATCATCCGGGCCGCGTCCTCAAGCACGTGCAGGGCATGGGCCCGCACGATATGGCTGGGATCTCTTAATGATCGAAATACAATGCCAACGTGCTGCTCGAAAGCCTCCCAGCCGGCATGGCATGGGCAGAGCGCGCGGACCGTATGACGACGCCCAACTTCATCAGGTGATTGCAAGTCTGGGAGTAGAAGCTCGATGTTAGGGGTGGTCCAACGGGCGCGCTTTTTTACCATATTAACCTCGACAGTTCTTGAGGCTGTCACCATTCGTCTTTAATCATCGGTTTGCGAAGCGAGCTAACGCTGCGCTTGAGCGGCTCGCCCACGCAACTACGAATAAAGGTTACTCACCGGTGAGTCCGCTCCAAGCGCGTGTTATATGCGGTGTGCCCATGGAGCGGAATCGTTTCGATCCACGGGCACCGTCCGGGATTTGGTTTTTCGAAAACGAGCGCCGCTCCATTCGTAATAATCGCGAATGTAAAAACTGGACGAAGACATATCGTGCTTCTCGCCGCGAAAAACAGCAGTATAGGGTTTATATCGTTCGACAACCAGCACACTGTTTTGAATGTAGGCATTGTAGTAACCATGATCCCAACGATCACCAGTTTCCAGCGCAAAGAGCCGCGTTGGTTTGCCGTGATCCATTGTGTACACAAAAAGTGCGCCAGGCCGAGCCGTTCCAGACGTAATGATCCCGAGGACCACAACGGCCTCCTCCCTTCCATCGCCGGTTAGGTCCCCGTATTTAATAGGTTCATCAATAAGAAAGAACTTTCGTGGTTCTTTGCCGTAGGCAAAGGCGGTATTCATTTCACCGTCCCTCAATTTTACTCTTCGACCACCAGGAGGAGTGTCTGCCCAGCCCGGATACCAGTTGAAAGTGAAATTTCGAAAGTCAACATCGCGAATAGAACTTGCTGGCAAATTTGTCAGCGTTGGAGCGCTAATCGCCACAAGTGCCAGAATTATCGGTGGGACCATGAGAAGCATATAACGCAGGCCTTCAGCTGCGGCGCGCGATCAGCATTCGAGCTGAAGGAGAAAAGACTACTTGAGAAACTTGCTACCGCGCCGTCAGCTGCAAGGCTTTGTTATATATTGCCCGTTCGATGCATCGCTCTGCTTCACCCTTGAACTCCTCTGAGCAATCAAAGGCTACGATTCAATCTCAGCTTCGGCTTCATGCGGGGTGATTGTATGTGAATAACCCGAGCTGATGATGGAATCACAGGCGAGCCTCAATAAGCATTGACCTTCAATTCGCTCGTCGCGAAAGGAAATGTCTCCGACGCTAATTTCATCGTAAGGCTGGAGATTATGACCTTGCGCATTCAATCCCTCGACAACCTTCAAGAATGTTGCAAGAACCGAATCATGAATTTCTTTGGCAACATCATCCTGCAATTCATTAGCAAGCTGTCGAGCAGCGGAAGAGTCAACGCCACGAGAGTCAAACTGCAGCTTAGAATATTTCTCGAAATCCATAATCTCCTTAGATGGCGAAGCAATATAACGCTGGGCATCAGCGGCGCGCACGAACTGCCGCCAGCGACAAGCCTTGCATAAGAGACACGCTGATTGCGCGTCCGCTGCATGCCTTTGTTCGGCGGCGCGGGGCAGCAAACGAGCCACTAAAACAACAGCATTACTTTGCGTTCGCTGGGACGCCCTTTAGCTTGCGGCTGAAAAAATCAATCACGGGCGAAATAAAATTTCCCTTAAACTGCCCGTGTTTGTGGTCGGCAAGAATTATGATCTCGAAATCTTTTTTGAGTTCCGTCAAACGGTCGCGCAAAAGCAGTGCTTGGTCAGTCGGCGCGTTTTTATCATTTTCGCCGTGAATAATAAGCACCGGAGTTTTGAGGTTTTTCATTTGTAGAATAGAAGAACGTTCTCTGATTGCTCTTTCGGTCATTCCCGTTTCGGCTCTCATACTTTCCCGAATGCCATCAAATCCCGTTTCGTCATAAGCACTTTTGAAATCATAAATGCCTGCACCGAAAACTGCCGCTTTGACTGCTTTGCCGAGCTTGACGGTCAAAAGCGATGCCGCCATTCCGCCGCGCGAGTAACCAAAAACACCCATCTTTTCCCCATCAACAAAAGGCTCGCTCTTGAACTTCTTAAATCCGATGGCAAAAGCATCAATAGAATCATGACCCATAAAATCCGGCTTGCCTTCGGATTTTCCATAACCAAGCTCGGAAATCGCCACACAAGCAAAGCCTTGCTGGGCAAAAATTGTTTCGAGGGTGAAAGATGACTTCGCTCCTTCTCTGCCTGCAAGGAGAACGAGACCGGGATATTTACCGTCGGCAAGCGGACGAATCGTAAAGGCTTCTATTTTTTTGCTGTGCGCCAAATAATCGTATTTACAAATTGTAACCTTGCTTTTCTCTAGCGTGGCGCAACCTTCTTTTTCCAATGTCTCGTCGAGCGTGTTACGACTCGGTTGTCGCGCGTGTGCGGACAGCGTGAACAATAAAATGATTATGAAGAATAAACGAACTGTCATATTTTCAATCTCCATAGTTCCGAGCCTGTCCGTAAGGGTAGCCGCAGAACGCTGGCCTTCAGCTGCGGCGCGCGATCAGTATCCTAGCTGAAGGAACAAGGCTACTTGAGAAGCATGCTATCGCGCCGTCAGCTGCAAGGCTTTGTTCGGTTGCGTGTTTACTTGGATTCCGCCGTATACGCAGGACC
>DASXSC010000271.1:0-23084 GCA_036506215.1 Pyrinomonadaceae bacterium
ATTGTTTTCAGGGAAAAGCTGAGGCGCGGTGTAACCAATCGTTGACCTGAGAACCATCGTCAGCGAGTCCTCAACCGGGACGAAACCTTCAGAGTCATGCCGCATGCCAAGAGTGAACTCATTGACCATGCTCTTGTTAAAGATGTGAACCCAGTTAGTAGACCAACCGTCATCTTTGTAGAGATAGTGGGAGTTTATGCCCCACCGATTCTGGTCCCCGCTAGGCCACCCGGACGTGCCGAATCCTACATTATCGGAGGTAAACCATTGCTTCTTCCAATAGATGTTGTCATTGTGTGTCGGCTTGTAGTCAAAACGAATGACAAGGCTGCGTTTCGGGACGTCAACGCTCTTCTGAGTAACATAGTTGTATTGAGTGCCGCTTTGAGTCCGGCCATTCGCATTTGGTAATGGGAAAACTCGCAGGAACGCGGCCGTGTTTTGATTCCACCGCGTGCTCGGAACCTTATTCCCAGGGAACGGCAGACCGGTCAATGGGTCGTTGACAATGATTAAATTCCCGCTTGAATTAAACGACTGGGAAAAATCGCCCGCTCGTTCAAGGGCTGTCGGCACGGTCACGAAAATAGGATTGGTTGGTTGGATTGTGTGCGGCTTTTCATATGAAACGAAGAAGTTTGCTTTCTTCCGCTCCAACACTCGTCCGCCTTCGCCAAAGTTAGGGATCGGCATCGGGCCGCCAAAATTAAAGCCCCAGATATTATGGCGGTAGAGCGCCCGCGGCAGAGATCCTTTGTTGTTAAAAAAGCTGTTGGCGTTAAGCGCTTCATTACGTAAGAAGTAATAAGCACTGCCGCGATAACTCTTGCCGCCGCCCTTGGAAATAATGTTAATGATTGCACCACCATTATTGCCATACTCTGCCGCATAGTTATTGCGAAGGATCTTGACCTCCGCAACCGCGTCCTGATTGATGCTCATGCTTAGTTTATTTGAGCCGCTCGGCTCACCGGCATTCAATCCATCAACGGTGGGCACAGTGCTCCGCCCGCGTTGTCCGGATATGAAAGGTAAATCGGTACCGAATCCGGAGCCGTATGATTCAACGTCATCCTCATTGGTGGTTCCCGGAATCAGACGCAGCAGTGAAGTGATGTCGCGCCCTTTCGTCGAGATCAGGTCGATCTGATCTGAAGTCAGCCTGGCCGTCAGGTCGCTGCTCTCCGTCTCGACAACAGCGCCTTCGCTCGTCACGATGACTGTTTCGCTCACCTGGCCGGCTTGCAATTTCAAGTCATTGAGCGCCAGGCTCTCGTTAGCGCTTAACACCGTTTTCTTTTTCTCAAGTCGCTGAAATCCGCTTTGTTCCACGATCAGGGTATAAACACCAGGCTGCAAGGCGGCGAAAATAAATCTGCCTTCTTCGTCGGTGGTGGCGCTACGGGTTGCTCCCGTTTGATCACCCTGCAACGTGACACTAGCACCCACGAGAACGCCTCCCGTGGAATCTGTGACAGTGCCTGAGATTGATCCGGTTACGGACTGTGCCAAGGCTGATATTCCCAGCATGGTGATCAGCACCAGAACCGTAAACGTACCCCATATCAAGCTTGAACAACGGCGACTAAAAGTAAACATGGTGGGTCTCCTTCAAGTAGTTCTCAAAATTCCAGTTGTTTCTCGTAAGCGATGACTCGATCAATGACATGGCCTGCCTCAACCAGACCGGGGTGGACGGGGGGCTTGCTTCTGTGTCGCCTGTCAGCGCGGCCCGCTAACAAAAATGCGAATCTCAGTTTGTCTTATGTTCGGACAAATTCTGCAAACGTAGTGATTCCTCGGGGGTGAACTCCCTAACATGGTTTTTCACACTCCGACCGTTGCGTCTTCTCTTTTCTCAGGGATCTGATTAGTGCTTTGCTCTTCGCGCTCTTCGAGCGCGAAGGCTTGCTGCGCTCGCAAGATGTGCTCGGTCATCGCAGCTCGTGCCTCTTCCGGCTGCCGCGACCGAATAGCGCGGTAAAGCTGCTGATGTAGTTCCAGCGACTCCTTGAAGTCATGGGCGCGATCTATCGTTTCACGCCGTCGTTCATACAGAACTGCCGATACCATCTCTACTAACGTCGCAAGAGTCGGATTGCCTGAAGCAGCGGCGATGGCGCGATGAAAGCGAATGTCATGTACCAGATACTCTTGGGGATCCGAAAGCGCGGCATACATTTCCGCGATCTCCTCGGCCAGAGTCGCCAGTTGTTCGCCCGTAGCATTCTGGGCCGCCAGGCCGGCAGCGCCGACTTCAAGAATCGAGCGCGTCTCGAACATGTGATTGAAACTGAAGCCATGCAGCGCCGCCAATAATCTTAAGGGCTCGCTGTCGAGTGTGGGCGGTCCACCGGCTACGAAGGTTCCGGCACCCTGCCTGGACTTCAGCACTCCCATCGACGCGAGTGCTCGCAATCCCGCACGTAGAGATGGCCGGCTAACCCCGAGCTGCCTTGCGAGATCGCGCTCGGCCGGCAAACGGTCGCCCGGCTTGAGTTGAGCACCCTTTATTAAGTCGGATATTCGTGCGATCACTTCCTCGGTGGTCTGCCCAGAGCCGTTAGATTCGATTACCTTTAGCGGACTCACACCCAAATTGGTCTTACCATTTTGCTGCATTGCGCCGAACGTATACTCCCAATTTATTTCCGTGTCAAGAGCTTATTTAAGATAAAATTCACGTGCCTGGGCTTTCTTTGTTGAACAAAACGATGATCTCCGAGCAAAAGCGCAGTCGGGAGACGCTAGCCATCCGTTCCGGATTATTCATTTTATGTTCAAATTGGTATTACCATTACGGATTCAGGCGGGTATGCTCATGAACCACATTGGAAGAGCCGCGCGAAAAAGCGATCACTCTGAACCCTGAGTTTGACCTTTGACGCCTCACCAACACAGTGGTAAGTCTCAGTGAACGGCGGCTGAGCGGGTGTCTTTCAATGGGTGACTTTCAAGCCACAGGAGTGTCTCAAGCAAGTAGTAGTCGCCATAGATTGTCATGCCATCATTCGGACGCGTGCTTGAGCCGTGTCGCAGCACGCCTGCCGGCGTCGAATCATTCGCTGCGACGGGGGTCAGGTAACGATCGATTAGCGATTGTGCAATGCGCTCGCCTTCGCTCCGGTAAAGCGCGCCGCGTGCGGTAGCCGGACTAAGCTCAGACAGTCGCAATAGCGCGCCGGCAATAAGAGCCGCTGCTGAACTATCGCGAATTCGAAAGTGTATGCCCTCGTCGGTGAAGTCATACCAGGGGACTCCGTCTGCCGGGAGTCGCTCCAAAACAAAACCAGCAACTTTCTCAGCCGCTGCCAGCAAGCGTGGATCTTTCGTCTCGGCATAAGCAGTGGTGAATCCGTAAAGCGCCCAGGCGGCGCCGCGCGACCAGGTAGTATCCGCCGAAAAACCCTGGTGCGTGTGGCTGTAGACGGATTCACCAGGTTTCGCATTATTGGGCACCGTGAGGTTGCCACGAGTGGGAGAGAATGTCTGGCGGTTATCGCCGGGGTTGTAATGGACTGACTGAATTACCGACCCGTCGTCGCGAATCAGCAACTGTGCCGATTTGAGAGCGTGCTTCATTCCCATATCACGCCACTGTCCATCGCCGCTGACACTCGAGGCCCACCACCAGATTTGCAGATTCATCATGGTATCGATGATCGTGTCGTCGCCATTCACTTCCCACGACGCAACCAGTTTGGTGGTGGGATTGTAGAGTTGCTTCAGGCGTTCGGCCGCCCGCAAGCCGCTTTCCCGGTACCTGGGATCTTTGGTGAGCTCGTAAGCGTAAACAGAAGTGTAGAAATTCAGAAAGCCCGTGTCGTGATGCTCGCTTAATTCTTTGCCAATCAGGCGCGAGTGCCATAGCTCAGCCCAACGCCTGTAACGCTCATCCTTCGTGCGCGCGTAAAGCCTCCATAATTCTCCCGTCCAGAAGCCGGCTGTCCAGTTGAAACCTTTCTGCTCATTCCACTCGCCTGTCAGTTGATCGCCGACCGTAAAGAAACCTGGAGCGCCCGAAGTAAAGTTGATCTCTTCCGGCTTCGATGCAGATATGACGGGCTCCCATTTGCGGGCGGTCCGCTCGGCGGCCTGACGCATTAGTTCAATGGCCTGCGCATAAGTCTTATGACCGGCAGGAGCAAGCGTGTCCGCCGGCGCCGGTTGAGGTTCTGCTATCTTCGACAAAATGCTGATGCTCGCGGGCTGCGACCGGCGCGCCGTAAGCTGCTTGATGTATGCGACAAAACCCGCCCGCGTTTTTACCGCGGTCGAGGGAAACACTAGAGTGCCATTATTATTCTTCTCTCTGGCATTAGCGGCTGTGGTAACCATAGCGTCGCTGCCTTCCTGATCCCACGCCGCGGCAACATACCAACGCGCTTCGCCATTTTGTAACGACACCGAAGCCAGCACATTGTCAGCATTTGCAGAAAGTGCCGCGTTTGGAGGTGAAGTTTCCGGAGGAAGCAACAGGACCAAACCAAGGTTTTGATCGGGCAGGGATTCTGTAGCCGTTGCACCAGTTTTCAACACTTGATGGCCCCAGGTGCCCACTACCCGAGAGTTGCCGCCAACCTCGGCAGAAGTTAATTCACTAACTCCTGGTTTGCGCGGCAAGCCGGTGACAAACGTCAGGCCTTCAGCATTCCTCGACGCTATGCGATATTCAAATCCACGCTCACCGGCCCAGACCGTCATGCGAGTGGTGAGATCGACTATGCGTCCATTAACGTTCCAACCTTTGTACCCCACTTCGACGATCGCGCGCACTGGCCCGGAGTTGATGATGTTCCACGAACGTTCAGAAACGTCCGCGACCTTTACCACCTTGCCATCAGCAAACGCGCCAACTGCGCCAATGCCTAACGCATCGCCGATCTTGTAGATGTCGCGCCCAAACGGCGACTCTTCGTGATAGTCATACTCCGGCTCGCCGAACAACTCGAGATAGAGACCGGGCCGGCGCTTACCGAACAAATCAATCGCATTGCGTTTGTCGAAATAGATCCGCCAGGCATTAATATTTGACTCCCATCCCAGACCTTCAAATTTGGTCGTAAATTTCGCGTGTGTCTGTGGCGCATAGCTGCTGCGCAAGCGCGCGATCGTGGGCGGGTCACCGTAAGCAATCGTCACAATGCGAGTCTGCCTCGGCAGCAAATCGATCTGGAAAGCCAGTTCATCCAGCTTGCGGTCGCCATCCAGGTCATCAGCCTGCGAAGGTAATTCAATGGTCTCCAGTATGTGTGAATCTTCTTCGAGCGTGGCCGCATTACTTGTTGTGACAATGGCGTCACCAGCCTTGAAATCCTCGGCGATCCGTTTCAACTCAGCCACGCTGAGGACAATATCTTCAGCCGGGCGATTCTCGCTGGTAGGATTTGTCACGGCCAGCTTTATGACTTTCGTCCGTGACTTCGCTGCGACTGCGCTTAGGCTGAAGAGCACGACGGTCGTGATGAAGAACAACTTTCCGAAGAGTCGAACCATAGCTTCGGCCTTTCCCGCTGAGAACTGGAATTTTCTTGTTTACTTTTTAAATAGCAGGTTGGATCTTTCGGTGTGCGGCCACCGTCATCATGTGTTCGTTCATGATGAGAAATGCTCCAAGACCATGAAAGTCATTCGCATTGCGTTTTCGGGCGAAGTAGTAAGCCAGGTCAGCGACATTCGTGCCTTCGCAAATATCTGTAATGTTAGTCAGCCCGTCGGTTCCAAGAGAGATTTTCGAAAGCACTCCCTGATACCCTCGCTCCGCAGTCTTCTGATAGCGCTTATTCACATAACCGCGCTTAACTGCCATCGAGGTTACGTAGGTGTACATGCTGGAGCTTGATGTCTCAAGCCAATTGTCCGGCAGGTTACCCTTATCTACTACCTGGTACCAGAGTCCGCTTTTCTGATCTTGAAATCTGGACCACGCGTCCACGAGTTGCCGCACCTGTGAAATCAATTGGGGTCGGCGCGGGTGGTTCCTGGGCAATATCTCCAACACCTCGATCAGTGTCATCCCAAACCATCCCATGGCGCGACACCAGAATTCCGCCGAATGATGTGTGACTGGATCGGCCCACTTCGAAGCGCCGCTCTCGTCGTAAGCATGAAACATCAGGCCTGTCTTCGCGTCATTCAGATGACTGGCATAGATGGTTAACTGTTTTGTCGTTTCATCATTGGCATAAGCATCATCACCAAACAACTTGCCATACCGTGCCAAAAAAGGCATTGACATGAACACGCCATCGCCCCACAACTGCCATTCACGGCTCTTGCTTGCGGCATGCCAGAAGCCGCCATCTTTGGTCCGGGGATAGGTATCGAATCTTTTCCTTATCTTGTCCGCGGCAAGCTTATACTTCGCATCTTTCGTTTCTTTGAAGAGAAGTAGCAAGAGATTCCCAGGCAGGATGCTATCGAGGTTATCAAAATCAATCCTGGTAATCTTCCCCTCCTTATCAACATTGGTGACCGTACCGTTGGCATCAACATGCGAATCGACCCAGTCTTTAATGTACTGTAGATATCTACTGTCTCCGGTCCTCTTCCAAACCAGGTATTGGCCATAGAGATAAAGCGATTTCGCATAACCCCAGGAGCCAAGGTCGTTCGCGGTCGGGTAGCGTTTCATGGTCGACTCGACCATGGACTTCGACCAGTCGTTGGCCTCTTTAGTGGATGGGCCGAAAGTGGACATCTCATCTTTGAAGCGCGCGGGAAATGTCGCTTGTAAGACCCGATCCTGTGACCCTGCGGCTGCCGGGATTTGAGCATTGATAAATGAGATTGAAGCGACCTGTGCGGAGAGAACAATTGCGATTAGAATTACAGCGAACTGACGCGATTTCACGAATCCCATAGCTCCTCCTTCGAGAATCCTGGATTGCAAATTAATTTGTCCTAAGTTGAAACAATATGTTAGAACCCTTTTTTATTGTCAAGCTTTTTCTAACCTCATGGGACCGGAACGTTCGCCCTTGCGCTAGTATTCAAACTGCATTAGTACCGTTAAAGGAGTATTGATGAAGAAGAATAAGAAGCGTCGCGAAGGCCGTGACCTTTCGCGACCGTAGGATGAAGGAACCAAATGGATCAACTTCGATGGGGATTGATTGGTTGTGGTGATATTGCGCGAAAGCGAGTGGCACCCGCCCTGCGCGATTTACCCGAATGCCAGCTTGTGGCGGTCTCCCGGAGACGCACCGACCTCGTTGAGTCTTTTGCCAGGGAATTCGGCGCCCGACGTTGGTATTCAGACTGGCGCGAGTTGGTTGGTGATGACGAAGTCGATGCCGTCTACGTGGCAACTCCGGTCCATTTACACGCAACGCAAACCATCGCGTCTGCGGAGGCGGGCAAGCACATCTTGTGCGAAAAACCCATGTCCATGAATGTCGCGGAGTGTGATCAGATGCTTGCCGCGTGCCGCTCAAACAATGTCAGGCTGGGGGTTTCCTACTATCGCCACTTCTATCCGGTAATCGCCCGCATTAAGACTCTCCTTGAATCAGGTCAGATTGGAGTTCCGGTATTGGCCCAGATCAATGCCTTCGAATGGTTCAATCCCGGGGATGATGAGGCGCGTGCCTGGCTTATAAAGAAAGATTTCGCCGGCGGTGGCCCGATGTTCGATTTCGGCTGCCACCGCATCGAAGTCCTGGCGAACATTTTGGGTCGCATCACGAAAGTTTCGGGGCTCACTGCCCGGGCTTTGTTTGATCGGGAAGTGGAAGACACCGCTATAGCTTCATTTCAGTTTGAGGGTGGTGCTTGTGGAGTACTCACAGTCACACATGCCGCTCGCGAACCGCAAGACTCGCTGACTATTTTCGGGTCCGACGGTTCAATAAATGTGCCGGTCTTGAATGACGGAAAAATGCACGTCAGTTATGAGGACAGCGACTGTTGGGAATCGCATCCTCCTGCTGCAAACTTTCACGAACCACTGATCCGGGACTTCGCTGACGCCGTATTTACCAACCGCACGCCCATGGTTGATGGTGAAGTCGGAAGAATGGTGGCGCTAACAGAAGAAGCCATCTACCGTGCGCCGTCACTTGTCGTTGATTGTTAAGAAAACCGACTTCAGGGCACGACTCGAGAAGTTATAACAACCCACTTGGTCTGTGCACCTGCGCCTCCCTGCCCCATCTAATCGGCTCAACTCATCGAGCAGTTAGTCCGAATAAGGTATGATTCACAATAATAAGAGCAATTGAGGCTTACATGATCAAACTGCCGGAGTCAGACGAGGAACTGCTGCGCGAATGCGAAGTCGAGACGTTTCGATCGAGTGGTCCTGGAGGCCAGCACGTCAACAAGACGGAAAGCGCGGTCCGTCTTCGGCATCTACCTTCAGGGGTCGTCGTCACGTCTCAACAGGAACGTAGCCAGCATCGTAACAAAGCGCTATGCCTGGAAAAGCTTCGGAAGAAGATTGAGAGATTGAATTACCGGCCCGCCAAGCGCGTGCCGACGCACATCCCTGTGAGCGTGAAAAATCGAACGCTGGAAGAAAAAGCCCGGCGCTCTAATATCAAACGCCTGCGCACTAAACCATCAGTCGATGAATAAACCGGAGAGACACGTAATGATAACTGTCGCTAATCGTATTTACGTCAAGCAGGAGTTCGCCGACGCCTTTGAGCAGCGATTTCGCGAGCGCGCTGGACTTGTGGACAAGATGCCGGGGTTTATCTCGAATCATGTTTTGCGTCCTGTCAATGAAGGGGATCCGTATGTCGTTTTCACGTTTTGGAACAGCCGTCAGGATTTTCTTAACTGGGTGCGGTCTGATGCGTTTGTAAAAGGACACGCGCAGTCGGGCACGCTGCCGAAGGATGCCTTTTCAAAGACAAACGTTTTAGAGATGCACGAGGTGGTCCAGGATTCCTCCCGACCAGATTTAGAACCGGAGCCGCACGGCGGACCGTTCAACATGCACTAAAGAGTAATGACCGCAAATATCTGCGTGAGAAAAGCTTGTCTTCGCCTACTATTCATTGGCTTTGCTCCCTTCAAGTATTGAAAGACTACCTACTTTACGCCCGACTATGTGATAAGTTTCATTTGGAATTACTTCATTTCAGTCCTTCGTTTCTTCGCCGCCCTTTTCTGCTTCTCATGTTCAGCTTGCCGCTTATCGATTTCACTTTCTGGCACAGCGATCAAAGCCTTCGCTAGTTTCTCGAAACGCGGTCAGTAAAGTATATTATTACTCAAATTAGGCCCGCCTCAACATTAGGAAACGAAAGGAACGTTCATGGCCCAACTGCCAGGACAATCCAGGGGTGTTTGTTGTGGGAAGTGATCTTAAGGGTACTGATGCCAGGCTATACTTGCAGTAGACCGGAGTTGCGCGTACAAAACGCGGCAAAGATTAAGTGCCGATGACAACCGAAATAACCAATAACGTTCGCGAACCCGCTTACCTGGCGGCCCGCTCAGTAGCGGCGACGATCAAGGTTCACTTCGCCCAACATATCGCCAGGGCGCGCCGGAGCGGTGAGGATGGACTCGCACCCGAACCTGACATAACAGCAATCGAAACCATGATCGACGCCACGTTCTGGGCAAGCCTCCGGCGGGAAGAAGGCAATTCTCCTAAAATTTCGCTTGCATTTTTCCCACATGAGCAGGTGCCCCAGCCGCTGATATTTGAGCGGCCACTTGCGGTCACTCCCGCGGTCCTCACTAAGCTGGGACCCGCAGTTGAGCGTCCTGGAATTCATCTCGGCGTCTGGCGTGATGGGAGTGGTGAGTTGCATGTCTGGGGCGCCACCCGCAAGGTGCCGAGTTTTTGTTTTGTTTTGGAGGTTGTTGAACCGGGGCTGCTGGTAATCAAGCATCGGCGCATGGATGGTTTTGGTAAGTTTGCGAATGTTGCAGTGCTTAAGGGGGATCAGGTAAAGGTGGTCGATGAGCAAGGTGCGAGCTTGCCAGACTGCCCGGCGCTTCTTAAGGCGTTATTACCTTTCACTTCCCCTGGCTCCTGGGACCATAGATTTAATTTGCTAGTGCAACTTGCGGCCTCGATGCGCGCTCATGGACATGGAGGCTCGCTGCTGGTCGTACCTGCAGGCACTGAAGCCTGGCGACAGTCCATCGTGCATCCGGTCCTTTACTCAGTCACTCCTCCTTTCGCGGCCCTCACAGAACTGATGCGGCAAGAGGTCGACGAAGCGAATGAGAGCGCGTTAACCGCGGCGGTCCGACGCGCGGTTGATACCGTTGCCGGTCTCACTGCAGTGGACGGTGCAACGATAATCAATGACCGGTATGAGGTGCTGGCCTTTGGCGCGAAGATAGGAAGACCAGAAGGAAGCCCATCGGTGGAGCAGATGGTAGCGACCGAGCCCATCGTCGGGGACCGACCTGTTTTTGTTCATCCGGCACAAAATGGCGGTACGAGGCACTTATCGGCGGCGCAGTTCGTACACGATCAGCGCGACGCGTTAGCGCTGGTAGCCTCGCAGGACGGTCGCTTCACCGTGTTTGCGTGGTCGCCATGCGAACAGATGGTCCACGCGCATCGCGTGGATACGCTGCTCCTGTAATCTTAAAGCTTTCGCACGATACGCTTTCGAGCATCTTGGCCTTATAATTCATCCGTGAAATCGAACAACCAAACGGTTTACCAGCGGGAACGCTTGCGGTAATTATTCATGACGAGAACATCGCTGGTATAACAACCAAAGCCGCCGGCAGGCGAGCCCGGCGTTTCTAAGTCCAGCAGTCCAGAGAGGAGTGAAAGAGAAATGAAACGAACCCTAGTTTTTACGCTACATATTAGCGCGGCCGTTCTCTTCGGAATCGCGATCACTCTTCCAGTCGTTGCTCAGGATCGCGGCGAAGAATCTGGCATCGCGGGCAGGGAGCGCGATTTTGAGACCAGGTCACGTGAACTCAGACGCATATCCGAGAAAAAACCAGAAGCCGCGCGTCCTCCTCAACCCGCCGAACTTCTGGCACACGCTCGAGCCGATTTTAAGACCCTGCAGATGGTTAACAAGGACCTGAAGCAAGCAGCTGCAGGAACTGACGCTCTCGATGTGAACTTTGTTTTCAGATCAGCGTTGGAGGTAACGCAACGTGCGGAAAGCCTAAATACCATTCTGCCGTTGCCTAAGCACGACAAGAAAGCCGAACGAGTAAAACCAAAGCCGGCCGCGAATGGAGACGAGTTGAAAACTTCGGTTCTGGATCTGTCGAAACTCCTCCAGGGATTCATAAGCAACCCCTGCTTCAGGGAGTCTTCGCTCCCTGAGAATGAACAGACCAGGAAAGCGAAGCTGGACCTCGAAAACATCATCGAATTAAGCAAACAGTTACACAAGGACAGCGAGAAACTGGCGAAAGCTTCCCAAAACAAAAACCCATGAGGCTCCAGGTGGCGACGCAGACACTATGGTGACGGCAATTCTCTTTTTAGAACAACCTGAAGAAGTATTGGATGAGCAACCCTCTTAACATGCACGCCGCGCGCACGGCGCTCAACCAAGATCCTGAACTCCGCAAGTGGGTCGAAGAATGGTTAAAGAACAAGGAGCGGGCCGCCGAAGCGATCATGAGTCCTAAGGAATTTGAGAAGCACTGGCTCTACGTCCGTCCGGAACGAATGCATGAAGGGGCATTGGAAGCACTGGCTTCACACCCGAATTACAAAGGACACGACTAACCGCAGGACATTAAGAAGCTAATTCGCGTGGTTACTTTTATGAAAAGTGCTGACGCCACTTGTATAGATTGCGGAAGCATTAGTGAATTTGATTCACTCACGATTAATGTAATCGCCAGATGTCGCCGGGGCTCCATGACGTTCTTACATACGTCGCCATCCCTGTGCTCGCCGCTATCGCCGGCGGGGTTTTGTCTGTCTTCTACTCACCCGGACGCAGGCTGCGAAGCGCAATTCAACATTTTGCGGCGGGGCTCGTGTTCGCGGCCGTCTCAACCGGGCTTCTACCTGAAATGCTCCGCGCGCCTAACGTACCTGCAGTCATCGCGGGATTCTCAGCGGGTGTTGCGCTCATGCTCGCCATCAAGTGGTTCACCGCCAAGCGAGGGCAAAGAGATTTCGATCAGGCAGAACGACCCATCAGCTTAGTCATTACGGCCGGCGTGGACTATCTGATGGACGGAACGTTATATCGCCGTGCTCGCATTTGGCTCTGCGGCGTTAATCTATCTGGTAAGCGAAGAACTCCTGGTCGAGGCCCATGAGCATCACGTCCAGGAGAACCCGTTAACAGCGGGTCTTTTCTTTGCTGGTTTCCTACTACTGCTGATCTTTGAGATGAGCATCTAGTTAGGTCCTTAGCACAATGGATTCCTCGACCACTAAGAAACGCGGTCAGTAGCCGACGAGCATCATGAAGCAACCTTGCGATGAAGCGGTCATTAAGTCCAAAGCCGCCGAAGCCCCCTGCCCCAAGTCATCCGGGCCATGGATACTCGCCGCCACAATTCTCGGTTCGAGCATGGCCTTTATTGACGGCACGGTCGTCAACGTCGCCCTCCCGGCCCTGCAAACTAGTCTTAACGCGACCGTCGTGGACGTACAGTGGGTGGTCGAAGCGTACGCGCTCTTCCTTGCGGCGTTACTGCTCGCGGGGGGCTCGCTGGGCGATCATTTTGGTCGCAAACGCATCTACACCATCGGGGTAGTCTTGTTTGCTCTGGCTTCCGTCTGGTGCGGGCTGGCGCCAAACATCAGTCAACTGATCGTCGCGCGCGCGGTCCAGGGAGTCGGTGGCGCCCTGCTGGTGCCCGGCAGTCTGGCGATCATCAGCGCTTCGTTTAGTGAAGATGAACGCGGTCGAGCGATCGGCACGTGGTCAGGGTTTACGGCAATTACTGCCGCAGTTGGTCCTGTACTCGGCGGCTGGCTGATCGAACACGTCTCTTGGCGAGCCGTCTTCTTTATTAACGTGCCGCTGGCCCTCGTTGTACTGGCCCTGGTTTACCTCCATGTCCCTGAGAGTCGCGATGAAGAGTCGCGCGGGCTGGATTGGATTGGGGCAACCCTTGCCACTATCAGTCTGGGCACGATTGTTTATGGGCTGATCGAATCGTCTCGTCGCGGCTTTCGTGACCCGGCAATAATTGCCGCTTTGGTTTGCGGCGTTTTAGCCGCAACTGTCTTTCTGATTGTGGAAGCGCGCCGGGGAAAAGCCAGAAACTCTAACGTACCCCCGATGTTGCCGCTGAAATTGTTTGGCTCGCGCAACTTCAGCGGAGCGAACCTGCTAACGCTGTTCCTTTACACGGCGCTGGGCGGGTCGCTCTTTTTCCTGCCCCTCAACCTCATTCAAGTTCAGGGTTACACGGCGACCGCCGCCGGCGCCGCCTTACTTCCGTTTATCCTGCTTATGTTTTTGCTATCGCGGTGGTCCGGCGGATTGATAAAACGTTACGGCGCGAAACTTCCGCTGGTAGTCGGTCCAATCATCGCCGCTTTGGGATTTGCTCTTTTCATGGTACCGGGCATTGAAGGTGGAGAGGCAGGCAGGAGCTATTGGGTAACATTCTTTCCGGCAGTAGTCGTGCTCGGACTCGGCATGGCCGTGAGCGTCGCGCCACTGACTACGACCGTGATGAACGCAGTGCCACAAAATCGCGCCGGGATTGCCTCAGGAATAAACAATGCAGTGTCGCGCACTGCCGGTTTGCTCGCCGTCGCTGTGCTGGGAATAGTAATGTTGCAGAGTTTCAATAGTGAACTCGATCGAAAGTTACAGACGCTTCGAATAACGCCTGAAGTCAAACAAACATTGGACAATCAGCGCACGAAGTTGGCCGCAGTTGAGATACCTAAGGAGGTCGACCCAGCCGTTGGACGGACGCTAAAACAAGCTGTCGATGAATCGTTTGTCTCGGGCTTTCGGCGTGTGATGGCCGTGGCAATGATTCTGGCCTTGTTAAGTGCAGTTAGCGCCTGGTTGTTGGTTGAGGGAAAGAAGACGTGATCGGACTCTAGACTTTGAGTTCGCTACGTGATAAATAGCAACTCCTCAGGTGCAAGCTCCTGACTCATATTAAGTAGATCCTCGCTACCGGTCTCAACCGGGCGCTAACTAACCCACGAAATCTTTCGTGCTCACCAAGGAGATAGCAATGCCACTCAACGTCATCGTCGATATTTCTCACTTCAGCGGAAACGTCAATCTCACCAAAGCCAAAGATGATGGTATTCTTGCGGTAATTCAGAAGGCTACACAGGGCCAAACCAACGTTGATCCAACTTACAAGACAAACAAAAACAAAACGGCCGCTGCCGGGCTCTTATTTGGCGCCTATCACTTTGCTACGGGCAGCGATGGCGTGAAACAAGCCGATCATTTTCTGGACGTAGTGGGAAATGATCCCAGCACTTTGTTGGTTCTCGATTTTGAACCAAACTTGAGCGGTCCAAGTATGTCACTGGAAGAAGCTCGCGCATTTGTTACTCACGTAAAGGAGCGCACCGGACGCTTTCCCGGTTTCTATTCAGGTCACTACATAAAGCAGTTGCTGGGCACTAATCAGGATCCGGTTCTCGCCAACTGTTGGCTTTGGTTAGCGCAATATGGGCCAACACCGGTCGTGCCCGCAAACTGGTCGACGTGGACCATGTGGCAATACACTGACGGCGCTATTGGCCCTGAGCCGCACAAAGTGGCAGGAATTGGGCGTTGCGATCGAGATCAGTTTAACGGGACCGAAACACAACTGCGGAAGCTCTGGGGCGTTTAGAAACAACGAGAGTCATCGGTTGCGGCTTAGCGACGGCTGATGATCAGTCGTCGCTAAGTTTGCGAGTTCACAATCGTTGAATGTCATCCCGACGTTGAAAACCTCAGCCTAAAATCATGCCGACATAAATCGAGATTAGAACAATTCCACTCGAGATCGAAGGCTGCTTATCGACCATTTTCCCTTCTTCTGCTTTCCATCTTGAACTCGTTCTTCTTGTGTTCTTGCTTCTTGCTTTTCCTTCTCGGCGTAATCTGTGTAATCTGTGGATGACGTTCAAATCCGAATTAGCATTCTGAGCCGGTCTAACGCAAACTGTTAGTTTACGTTTGCGCCGCAAGCTAACAGCTTGCGTTACAAATTTATGAGTACTGAACCAAACAAAGTGATCTATTCGATGGTCGGCGTCAGTAAGTTCTATGACAAGAAGCCGGTGCTGAAAGATATCTATCTATCCTATTTCTACGGCGCGAAGATTGGCGTGATCGGTTTGAATGGATCTGGCAAATCTTCGTTGCTGCGCATACTCGCGGGTATCGACAAGGAGATCAACGGCGAAACCGTTATCTCTCCGGGCTTTACCGTCGGCTTTCTGGAACAGGAACCCTTGATAGACGATTCGCGAACTGTGCGCGAGGTAGTAGAAGAAGCTGTCCGGGAGACGATCGACTTGCTGAAGGAGTTTGACGAGATCAACGCAAAGTTTGGGGAAGAAATGTCCGATCAGGACATGGATAAACTATTGGCACGTCAAGGCGAGGTGCAGGAGAAGCTTGATCATCAAAATGCCTGGGATCTTGATGCGCGATTAGAAATGGCCATGGACGCGCTGCGCTGTCCGCCGCCCGATACTAAAGTCGCGGTCTTGTCGGGCGGCGAACGCCGTCGCGTTGCGCTGTGTCGTCTGCTTTTACAGAAACCCGACATACTGTTGCTCGACGAACCAACTAACCACCTCGATGCGGAGTCAGTCGCCTGGCTCGAACATCATCTCCAGAGTTATGCGGGAACAATCATTGCGGTAACTCACGACAGATA
The DNA here is from genome assembly GCA_036506215.1 of Pyrinomonadaceae bacterium. Lineage (GTDB taxonomy): Bacteria > Acidobacteriota > Blastocatellia > Pyrinomonadales > Pyrinomonadaceae > PSRF01. Next base: position 15,775 of record DASXSC010000271.1, read on the forward strand.
TTTTCTCGACAACGTCGCCGGTTGGATTCTGGAGCTGGATCAAGGCAAAGGTATTCCGTGGAAAGGAAACTACACCTCCTGGCTGGAGCAGAAACAGGAACGTCTGCGTCGCGAAGAAAAGTCGGAAAGCGAAAGACAGAAGACGCTGCAACGCGAGCTGGAGTGGATTCGCATGTCGCCCAAGGCACGTCACGCAAAAGGCAAGGCTCGCATTACCGCTTATGAATCGTTGCTTGAGCAAGGATCAGAAAAGCGGCGCGAAGATTTGGAGATTCACATTCCGCCCGGGCCGCGTCTTGGCAACGTTGTCGTTGAAGCGGAGGCCGTCAGCAAAGCCTATGGCGATAATCTTCTCGTCGAGGACATGACTTTCAAGCTGCCTCCCGGCGGACTCGTCGGCGTTATCGGACCGAACGGCGCGGGCAAGACGACTCTGTTTCGCATGATCACGGGGCAGGAACAGCCTGATAGCGGAACGATCCGGATTGGCGAAACAGTAGCGCTGGCCTACGTCGATCAAAGCCGTAAGCTCGACCCGACGAAATCTATCTGGGAAGAGATTTCGGGTGGCACGGATTTGTTGATGCTCGGCAAGCGCGAGGTGAATTCCCGCGCTTACGTGGGCCGCTTCAATTTTTCCGGTTCGGACCAGCAGAAAAAGGTCGGCATGCTATCGGGTGGCGAAAGAAATCGAGTGCATCTGGCGAAGATGTTAAAAGAGGGCGCGAACGTCTTGCTGCTTGACGAGCCGACCAATGATTTGGATGTCAACACTTTGCGCGCGCTTGAGGAGGCGTTGGAAAACTTCGCCGGCTGCGCGGTTGTGATCTCCCACGACCGCTGGTTTCTGGATCGCATTGCCACACATATTCTCGCCTTTGAAGGCGACAGCAAGGTTGTCTGGTTTGAGGGCAACTATTCTGACTACGAAGCAGATCGCAAAGCGCGGTTGGGAGCGGCAGCGGAGCAACCACATCGAATCAAGTATCGCCAGTTGACGCGAAGTTAAAGTTTGCTCGCGGCTTTTTCGAACGTAGTTTCGGACAAGGATCAATGAAATCCAGGGTCATTCAAATAACTGCCCTCGCGTTAACTATCGCCTACGCCGCCTTCATCATCTGGATTTACGCGACAGAGCCGCGCACATTCAAAGAGGTCGCAACCAGCGCCGAAGTTGCTGCCGGAACTTACCAAATAAACCAGGAGAAATTCGATGCCGGGCGCGCTTTGTTCCTTCGTGAGCAATTTCGCGCCGCGCGCAACGAGTGGCAGCTTGCAGACCCAGCGCAAGGCGATGCGCGCACGCAGTTTTATATTGCTTACTCGTTTTACCGGGAAGGCTGGGGCCGTGTTTACTACGACCAGGATTTGTTCAAGCAGGGATTGGAAGCCGCCACCCGCGCCGCTAACCTCGCATCAACCACTCCGTTGACCGTTGATGACCCAAACTTGAAGATGCACACGGTGGCGGAGTTGAAAACCGAATTGGAGCAAGGTCTGGAACGAAGCTGGGCCGACGTCAATCCGCTGAAAGTTCTGCGTACGCGAAAGTAGGACAGACATTCCTGTCTGTCCGTGTTCGTGGTCTGTTTATGATTTGAAAGGCGACCGGCAGGAATGCCTGTCCTGACAGGAAAAGTTGAAGTGCCAAAAGTAAGAAGGCCTGACCTATTGCAACCGAAGATTTTCCATATCTCATTTGACATTTCTCATTAGCCATTTTTATGCATCCCGGGTTTTTGCTGTCTAAATGAAAAATGATAATTGAGAAATGATAAATGGAAAATCTTCATGCTGATGCTGCGGAGTCAAGAACAACGTGTGCCCGAACAATCGCTCAAGGAACCGCGCTCTACTAAGTTTTCTTCTGCTGCCGCTGCTCTTCCTAACGGTAGCGCTGCTGGGCGGGCTGCGGATCAGTGCCGATACCGGGGCGTTCATTTTTATCGCACCACCGCTGGTTACTCTTGTACTGGCGGTCCTGTTAATGCTGCTTTTTGTTCGTGGCCGGCTCGTACAATTTGACCAGTGGGTGTCGAGCGATCATCCTCCGCTGACAAATATCTCCCATGGCTGGATGCTGCTGACGCTCTTTTTCGCGTCTGCGCAGGCCTTCAACTCGGTTCTTCCGGAGCGTGGTCTCCTTCACTGGCTGTTCTCATTCTTCTTTCTCTGGACGCTCTGGAACAACCAGTTTTCGTCGTTTGATGCACGCAGACTACTGCGCAGCCTCGCAGTGTTGTTTGGAACAGCGTTCGTACTCAAACATATGCTGCTGGCCAGTCTCTATAGTTCGGACGGCGGGTGGTTACAGAAGGTGGCAGGCGCGTTGTTGCAGGGTGTTTCGCTCGGCACGCTTGACGCACCAACATTCTCGCCCGCGACCGGCTACATCTCTTTCTTCACGCTCGCGCTTTATGTCGCGGGATTGCTTCTGCTGCCTTTTGCTTCGGACGACGACATTCGTCAAACAGTCTACGCGGGTCAACTGGCCCTCCGGGAATCGGTTCTCGAAGAAGGCGTGAGCGAGACTAGCGTCGCGGAGCAGAAGAACGCTGTCGAATTGGAACGATAGGCCTCTCCGCCCGAACGCGACAAGACAGCCAACAAGATGCCCAAGCAGAAAACTTCATCCCACGGACTCACTACTCAACAATCGACGGCCACCGCAAAGTCCCCACTATTAAAACTATTCGCAAAAACAAATCGCGGACTGTTGTTAGACGTCTTCGTTTTCATCGCGAATATCTTCCTGATACGTTTGTTGACGAGGCAATTCATAGATCTCTTCAAGCAGGTTTCAGGGGAAAACCCAACAGCGCAACTGCTGCTTGGGCTTACGTTCCTTGCCATGTGGATTTTGCCCGCAGCGGGCGCCGTTTTGAAGCGTTGGCACTTTCACCAGCGACTCAACGCTCAGGGGAAGTCGGTTGAATCCGAGGAGACAAAAATTGCAGGCTGCTTATTCAATCCAATCTTCTACTTCTGCTTGAACCTGGTGATTAGTTCGGTAGTAATGGCGGCACTGGCCGATTTCGTTTTCGGAAAGCGTTCGCTGGACCGTGGCGCAGTATTTGTTCCGCTAATCTTCGTTATTCTGATCCTGACGATCGTGCAGACCTTCCTAATCTATCGTTATTTCTCGCCGCCAAAAAAGCCGCCGCAATGGGATTTTCTGCGCAGTCCGCAAAGCGAGATGCTGGGCGACGTCTGCCTGTTTACGAATATGATTCTGTTTCAGGTGTTTTGGAACATGTTGACGTTCGCCGATCTGGGACATCCTTCTGGTTTCGTGGAATTCCTGGGCAGGCTTTTCTTTCTAAGTTTTATCGCTCTGCTGATTTACTTTCCACCGCGCATGTTTTATCTCGCCGAAGACATCAACCGTCGGCGGACCTGGTTGACCATGCTCCTTGCTAATTCGCCCGTGATAGTACGCGTCCTCATCGGCACGAGTTCGAATACGATGACGGGCTGGTGAACGAAGAATTCCAGATCTGCTGATTGCTGACCACGGATTGCTATTTACTATTCACAATTTACGATTTACTATCCCGCCTCATCGCTACGGATAGCGTCAACACTCAGCGAAGCGGTCACCATCTAGTGGTTCTAATCAAAGCCGCCATAAACGGGGGACGGACAAAAGCTCAGCATCCGACGATCCCTGTAAGCCCGAATGAACAAGCTGTGGCCGTAGTTGACTGTCTGAAGGCTGGAGCAAACGCCATCCACCTCCATGTCCGTTCGACCTCAAGTGGTGTAAGCCTTCAATCCGAAAAGGAAAGCCTCAACGCAGAAGATGTCGCGCGTACGCTTTTGGCTGTGCGTTTTCTTTCTCCGAAAGCACAAATCGGAGTTAGTACGGGTGGCTGGATTCTACCGGACCCCTCTGCGAGGTTGCAGGCAGTGGCAGCGTGGGAAGTTTTGCCTGGATTTGCTTCGGTGAACTTCAATGAAGACGGCGCGGTTGAACTGGCTGGACTTCTGCTTTCGCGAAGTGTGGATGTTGAAGCCGGATTGTGTAATGCGGATGCGGCAGAGATTTTTCTAAGGAGTGGTTTGGCCGCACGCTGTATTCGCGTGCTGATTGAACCGCAGGAACAGGAGATGGAGCATGCACTTGAAACCGTGAGCGCGATTGAGAAAGTATTAGAATCCGGAGCAGTAGAGCCTCCACGCTTGCTTCCCCTTCTCCTGCACGGCACAGAAGCAACCGTTTGGCCCATGATGAACGAAGCGATCGCGCGCGGATATGACGTGCGAATCGGATTCGAGGATACCCTCATTCTGCCTGATGGAAGAACGGCAGAAGATAATGCGCAGTTGGTCGCTGAGGCGGTGCGGCGGGTGAGAGCCGCGGGAAACGGGCAGTAGGCAGTGAGGTAAGAGAAGCAACTAGCCGGTGGTTCTCGACGCGTAGCGTCGGCTATCGCGAAGAAGTGATTGATTGGAAACCCTGATGTATCCAGTTAGGCAAAGAGAAAGCCGTATCGACATTGTTTCAGTCGTCATCATCGTTGCCGTTTCACTGAGTGGTGCCGCATTCGCACAACAATCGCAAAGCGAGTGCGCTCAAATCAAATATTCAGAAAGCATGACCAACGCCTACCGGTACCGACTGAAAGGTATCGGAAAAAACGCACCTCAGTGATGAGTGGTACTACTTCGCCATCTCGTCGTTGATTGACTTCAAGGCGCGCTCCAGCATGGTGCGGTATGCCGGGTTTGTGGCAGTTTGTAGTTGGCTCATGATGCGGGAACGTGAGAGTCGCAGAGATTCAAACTTGGCGCTGCGGGCGCGCTCCTCGACCGAGGAGGTGCCCCGATTCGCCCGAGCATCCGCCGCCGCTTGTTGTCGTTCAAAGACCTCTTCCATCTGGCCTGCTAAATCATCGCCATCCCAGCCCATCGCTTTCACCTCCTGCCGCTTTTCTCCATCGTAACACCTATTCCTTTAACGCACACTGGCAACTTGCTCTTTGGGTCTCACTGCTGCGACTATGACCGCGAGCTGAACCCCTATGAGCACAGCAATAACCAACAGGAATAACGACGAAAAGAAGAAGCACGTCAGTGCTGCGGATGCCTGGCGGGACGCCCGGGAACTGATTTACGCTCACCGTCATCGGCTGGCGTTGGGAATGTTTCTGATGATTGTTAACCGTCTTGTCGGCCTTGTCTTGCCCGCCAGTTCCAAATATTTAATCGACGAGGTTGTCATCAAACACCGTAGCGAGTTGCTGGTTCCACTGGCGCTGGCGGGCGGCGCCGCGACGCTGATTCAGGCGCTTAGCTCCTTTGCACTCACGCAGGTCCTGGGAGTGGCCGCGCAGCGGGCCATTACGGAAATGCGCAAGCGCGTGCAGGAACATGTGGCCCGCTTGCCCATCAGATACTTCGACTCCACCCAGACCGGCATACTCATCTCGCGCATCATGACTGACGCCGAAGGCATTCGGAATCTCGTCGGCACTGGATTGGTGCAACTGATTGGGGGCCTGGTGACGGCAGTGGTCGCTCTGGGCGTGCTGTTCTATTTGAACTGGCGACTGACCTCGATCACGCTAGTCGCCCTCGCTACCTTTGGCAGTGCAATGGCCCTGGCTTTCAAGCGGCTGCGACCACTCTTTCGCGAGCGCGGTCAGATTAATGCCGAAGTCACTGGCCGTCTGGCTGAGTCGTTGGGCGGCATACGCATTGTCAAAGCCTATGCGGCGGAGAAGCGCGAGGAGTTGGTCTTCGCCCGCGGCGCCCACCGGCTGTTTCGCAACGTCGCACGGTCAATGACGGGTGTGGCCGCGTTCACAGGCTTTACCACCATTATCGTCGGTGTCATCGGAGTTATCCTCATTCTGGTCGGTGGACGTGCCATTCTCAATGGCCAGATGACGCTGGGCGACTTTTTCATGTACATGATTTTCACCGGACTGGTCGCCGCTCCTTTGGTAGAGATCGCTTCCATCGGCACTCAGATCACGGAAGCCTTTGCCGGCCTTGATCGCATACGCGAGATTAGGCGCATGGCAACCGAGGACGCGGATGAGACCGATCACTCACCGCTGGCAGAAATTGGCGGTGAGGTGGCGTTCGAGGACGTTAGTTTTGAATACAACGAGAGCGTGCCTGTTTTGAAGCATGTGTCCTTCCGCGCGTCCGCGGGTTCGACGACAGCGCTGGTTGGCTCTAGCGGTTCGGGCAAGTCAACGCTGATTAGTCTGGTGATGGCATTCAATCGACCGCTCGCTGGCAAAGTGACTGTTGATGATCGCGACCTTGCCTCTATTCGATTGAAGGATTATCGCAGCCAACTAGGCGTGGTGTTGCAGGACAATTTTCTCTTCGACGGCACGATCGCGGAAAACATTGGCTTCTCTCACCCACAAGCGACTCGTGAGCAGATAATCGCCGCCAGCCGTATCGCACATTGTGAAGAATTCATCAACGGGTTCGCCGACGGCTATGACACTATCGTTGGCGAACGCGGCGTGAAGTTATCCGGCGGGCAACGCCAGCGGGTGGCTATTGCGCGCGCAATTCTGGCAGAGCCCAGGATTCTTATTCTCGACGAGGCGACGTCAAGTCTCGATAGCGAGAGCGAAGCGCTGATTCAAGACGGGTTGCAATCCTTGCGTCGCGGCCGCACCACTTTCGTCATTGCTCATCGGCTGTCGACGATTCGAAGCTCGGATCAAATTCTGGTGCTGGAAGGCGGCGAGATCATCGAACGGGGCACGCATGAAGAACTGCTCGCTGCGGGCGGCCGCTACAAGCAGTTGTACGACAAGCAGTATCGGTTTGAGCGAAACCAGTTCATCAATCCCGGTGAGGATTTCACACCTGAACTACCAAAGGCCGCTCGGCCAACTCCTGAGTCGACGGCAATGCCGACGAATTTGTGAGTTTGTGATCAAAAGGTATTCGGTGGATTCAAGCTGGAAGTGCAACTCAACTATCAGACCCGAAGTGACAGCGACCGCGCGTGAAACTCCCCGCATCAGAACCGGAAGCGGTAGCGACCGGCCAAGGAGTCAACTTTACCAGTCCAGAATTTCAATCGCCGATCGCGGTCACTCAAGTATTGACAACCACGGTTGACTCCTTGGCCGGTCGCTACCACCACCCCAGCCGGGCTGCCCGGCTGGGGACCCCGGTCCGCTTCCGGTTCTGATTCGGGTAGTTTCACGCGCGATCGCTGTCACTTCGGGTCTGATAGTTGAGTTGCACTTGAATCGGGTTTGAAGAGCTGCGACCTTGCCTTCCCGAGAGCTGGCATTGCTTTCTATTCCATATCGTGCACTACCTGGTCT
>DASXSC010000272.1:0-4188 GCA_036506215.1 Pyrinomonadaceae bacterium
GCGTCCCGTCTTCTGAGCAATCGTCCACCACAATGATCTCTCTGCTCTTCAGCGGTGCGTTGCAAACTGCCTCAACGATCTTCTCGATCGTTTCCTTTTCATTGTAGCAGGGGATTACGATTGAGACTTTCATCTTTGCAACCCAAGCGGAAGTTCGCCGGGCAGGCACTCTGCCGTACTCTCGATAAGCGCAATTTCGCTGGAGAAAAGTAACGGCCGTGCTTGACTAATAGGTTCGACACTCCTCGTCAGAATGGCTGCGCAAGTTATCAAGATTAGTGGTGCCCGCCAGCACAATCTCAAGAACCTCATTGTGGAGATTCCACAGGAAAAGCTGGCGGTCATACCCGATCTGGGTGGTCCGGGGAAGTCCTCGCTGGCGTCCGACACTCTTTATGGCGAAGGACAACGCCGCTATATTGAAAGCCTTTCGACTCAGCGGAAGTTTCGGGATCAAATGGATGCGTCGGATGCCACTGCTTGGGAAGAACAAGTGCTTTATGCGACCATTTATTCTGCCGGAGGAGAGTCGTCGTTGTGCTTTACTGAAATGTCGGTAGGTCCTTGTGGGAATTTTTGGACAAACCTGCCGAGAAACCTGGCATGCCTCACATCATTTTTCTCCTGTCTTGAACTCATTCAACTCCATGTCTGAAACCTGCGGTACCAAACCAGCTGTGCCTGTTTCATCCAACTCCGCAGCGCCCGTTTCCGGATCGATTTACGTCGCGACAAGTGCTGAAGTGGATAAGACCTGGCTTCGGAATCGTGCCAACCGCTGGTACAAGAAGGGGGCAAATCCCGATGACTTCACCGGTGATTATGCGTTTCAGAGGCTGCGGCAGACTTGGTTTACGCCGAAAATCGAGCCGAAGTTCAAACTGCGACAAGAGGACAAATTCTATGCAATCGGGTCATGCTTCGCCCGCGGAATCGAAAGCGCGCTCGTCAAGCATGGAGTTGCGGTTGAAAGCGCAGCACCGGAGTTTGCCAAGCTTCAGCCGGTGAACAAGGAGGTAACAGGACTCGGCTTTACGAACAAGTACAATACGTTTTCGATACTGAATGAGCTTCGCTGGGCTCTTGATCCCAAAGCGGTTTTTCCTGTGGAATCGATTGTCCAAGTCACGGAAAGGACCTGGTCCGATCCACACACTACCCCCACCCTTGAGCTGGTTGAATTCGAGAAAACTCTGGAACGTCGTGTGCTAATGCAAACAGTCACAAAACGGGTGACCAACTGCCGTGTTGTGATTATCACGCTCGGGCTAGTTGAGGTCTGGCGAGACCTTGAAGTTGGTGTATACACGAATTCCACTCCAGTCCGACCAGTGTTGAAAACTCAACCGGAGCGGTATCAGTTTCACGTCACCAGCTTTGCCGAGAACTGGGCCAGCCTCGAGGCGATTTACGCATTGTTGTCCCGCTATGGGCATCCTGATCTTCAAATTGTTATTACAGTGTCCCCGGTACCCTTGATGGCGACCTTTTCCCCCATGGACGTGGTTGTGGCCAATGCCTACGGCAAATCACTTTTGAGAGCAGTCGCGCAAGAATGGGCCGCGGCTCATGATAACGTAGCCTACTTCCCGAGTTATGAGATTGTTCAAAACTCAGATCGTGCGGCTGCCTGGGAGGAGGATCTGAGACACGTGGGAGCTGCTGGAACGGAGCATATCATGGAGCTCTTCCTGAAATCCTATCTCGCGTAGAGCTGTCGCTAAAGGCGTCGGCTGCGTTTCAAACTGCTCATCTATCTTCTCGATCGTATTTTTCTCGTTGCAACAAGGGATCACGATCGAGGCTTTCGTCATTCAATCCACTCAAAGCTTATCGCGTCAACGCATCCCTGCCCTCACCAGGATAAGGGCTCGTCGTTTTCTCGCATTGCATTTCTGGTATCGTCGCCTTCACGCTTCTTCATGAGTAGTTCAGACAGTCTGCAGCGCCTGCGAAAATTACTTTATCGATCCAACGCGATTGACGTGCTGTGCGTGCTCGTACTTATCGCATATTTCCTTCACTTTGCTGTACCATCATTGGCCGGAGGTTTCAATGACGACGAAATGATGAATATATATGGTTATTGGCGTCTGGTAGCCTTAAAATCGCTCTGGGCAAATATATGCTTCTGGAAGGGGATTGGTCGTCCGGCCGGCGCGCTCTATTATCTGCCGCTTTACCACTTTTTCTTCCTAGATCCTCAACCCTACCGGATTGTCCAGGTGAGCATCCTAGCTGCATCAATCCCGATGGTTTACTATTTGGCCCGGCTTCTTGCCGCTTGCCGCTCGGTCGCGTTTCTTGCAGTTCTTACTCTCTGTTATCACGCCCAACTCGCGAACCTGGTGTTCGTCGGCTCGTTCATTTACGACGTTTTATGCGGCTTCTTCTATTTTGCCGCACTAACTTACTACATTTATGTTCGGGAGAGAGAAATCGCCCTGGGTCCGACACAATTGCTGGGATTTCTGGCTCTGTACATCTGCGCGCTGAACTCCAAGGAAATGGCGGTCACTCTTCCTCTAATCGTCTTGATTTATGAGGTCCTGAAATGTCCTCGTTTCGGTGAGTGGAAACAGTTCGCTCGCCGCAACTGGCGTTTTGGTGTTCCGGGTTTGATCGCGGGCCTGCTTACGGTTCCGTATATCTATGGTAAGCTGCAAGGCAGTAGCGCTCTGGCTAAGCTAACTGCATATCGTCCGAGGTATTCCTGGCACAGATTTGTGACGTCGAACGCACACTTTATTGACGAACTTTTTTATTTATCTGATTCCAAAAGATATTACACGGCCGGCGTGATGCTCCTGGCTGGGTGGGCTGCTGTGTTCTTGTATGCCTTTTTGCGGCGAGACCGCATGCTGCAATTGATGGCATTTTGGATCGTAATAACACCTCTTCCTCTCGCCTTCATTCCCCTTCGCGGCGGCGCATGCCTTTACATTTTGCTGTTTGGGTGGGCAATGATCTTCGCGAAGCTTGCATCGGACTTAATCAAGCTGATATCCAATTCCTTGACTCTGCTACGCGAACATCTTGGAGTTGAAGCGACTAGCGGGGCCACCATTGAGTTCGCGGCGATCAATCGTGGACGGGGTGGAGCGATCGGAGCGATCATAGGCGTCGCCGCTGGCAAGATGTGCGTCCCAATATTCCGAATCTCCGCACCGATTTTGATTGCGTTTGCGCTCGCAGTATTCACCCAGTGGGAAAATCAACGGTTTGGCCGTGTGCACGCTTTCTTCAACTCAGGGCAGAAGTCACTGCACGTTATTCGAGCCTTTCGGTCGTTGGATCTCCACCCACTGCCAGGCAGTATGATTTTCCTGAGGCCAGAAAACCGCTTCTACCAAAACGGATACTATCCGGCGTTCGTGGCTGCGCTGGTCTGGAATGACCATTCCCTGCAAATATACGTGGAGGGTCAACACCAACTCAGTCAGCGCCAGATCGCAAACATGAATTACGTCATTTCCTTTAATGAATTTCAAGCAAAGCTGATTCGTCCCCCGAGCGTGGATTCACGCTGACATTCCCAGCCAATAAAGCCGGACTCTCGGCTAGGCCCAGTCTTGCATGGGAACACCGCGGCATACATAACATTTCGATTGAGGTAATCGGGGCTCAGTGGATGCATCTGTTGCTCACCGCCGTTGACTCGGAAGGAATCCTAGCGGCTAAAAGGGCGGTTTGCCTTCTTGGTAATCGAATTTCGCTGGAGAAAACGGACGCGTGTGCTTGACTAAAAGGTTCGGGATTTGACGCCAGAATGCCTGCGCAAGTTATTAAAATTAGTGGTGCCCGTCAGCACAATCTCAAGAACCTTCATGTGGAGATCCCACGGGAGAAGCTCGTTGTCATTACCGGCCTGAGCGGCTCGGGGAAGTCCTCGCTGGCTTTCGATACTCTTTATGCTGAGGGGCAACGCCGATACGTCGAAAGTCTCTCCGCTTATGCGCGGCAATTCCTCGATCAGATGGAAAAGCCGAATGTTGATTTTATCCAGGGGCTCTCGCCAGCGATTGCCATCGAACAGCGAAGCGCCGGCGCCAACCCAAGATCCACAATCGCGACCACCACTGAAATCTACGATTATCTCCGGGTTCTCTTTTCGGCTGTTGGTCAGCCGCACGATCCAGTGACTGGCCGGCCGCTGAGTCGCCAAACGCCTCAGCAAATTGTCGATCA
>DASXSC010000273.1:0-9253 GCA_036506215.1 Pyrinomonadaceae bacterium
TTGCCAGTGATAGTGTTTGTAGTTGGTATAAAGGACGAAAGCGTTGGCGACTTGTCGCTGCAAATGCTCGACGATCGCGTTAGTCGGAGAGTTCTCCTGAGACACCTCAGCGGCCAACGATTCATTTTGGCGCTTTTGTGCGGCGGCACTGCTTCTAGTTATTTCCCCCATCTTAGTTTCTCCTTTACGTGCGGCGCACGTCATAACCGTTATTCCAAAGAACAAAGCAAAAGCGATACACTCAGTGTTGGGTGACGCTCGCTTCCTTTCTTCCGAATACGTGCATCGCGATCGGAACTGTGCTTGCCAGACCTGATAAAAACAGCGACCAGCCAAGCACCTTGCGTCGTTCGCCCTTGATCTTATTGGCAAGCAGTAGGCCTGCACCAAACCCGATGGCCCCTCGCGTTGCTGCGATCAGTGCCAGTTCCGGCACCGTGACTTTCTTTGACTCTGAAATATTCATCGTTATGCTCCTAACTCGATGTTAATCACATTCCGCATGCCCGCAAGTGCATCTCGCCTCAGCCTTCCCTGATACGCTTCGGCAATGTTCACTACAGTATTCGCCAGCCGTCGATGCTGTGCATTTGCAAGGTGGATGCGCGCATTTTTCTGTCTTTTCTGCGACCTTCATAGCTGATCCCTCCTTTGCCGCTGTTTGGCGGCCGGTGCATGAAACAAACCCAGACGAATGGATTGTGAATTAACGAACACTATGAGTTGCAGCCGACGCCGACGCAGTCGGTTCGGACACTTCCTTAACAACTTCTCCCGCTGAGTTCTTCGTGGTCTGGAGTGCGATATCGGCAAGCGCTACGATTCCAACGCAGGAGCCGTGCTCATCAACCACCGGCACGCGCCTAATCTGATTCTCTTCCAGGATCTTGCAGCACTCCTCAATCGAAATATCCGGAGTCACCGTCACGCATGGTTTGGTCATACACTCGGCAGCAATCGTTCCTTGCGGATTGATCCCTTTCGCAACTATTCGACAAACAATATCGCGGTCGGTTACTACGCCAATAGGAAGTTTGCTAGCCTTGTCTTCAACTACCGGAATCTCTCCGCAGTCGTTATCTAACATCATCTTTGCCACTGCTGGTAAAGGAGTATCAGCTATGCAGCATACTGGGTCGCTCGTCATTACTTCTCTCACTCGCATCACTTTCCTACCTCCAAGACTTAAATTGAAAACTTTGCCAGGTCAACATTTTGCTACGCTTCTTTGGGCTTTGGCTCTGAGCGCAAATACGTCTCACACCATTCAGCGGCCAAATGCGCGACCTCTTCCAGTGTTCCAGGTTCTTCAAACAGATGCGTCGCGCCCGGAACAATCTTTAGTTCCTTTTCGCAGTGCAAGTGTGCGAAGGCTGACTGGTTCATTTGAATCACTGGATAGTCCAGCCCACCAACAATCAGCAGCGTGGGACAAGTGACTTGCGGTAGAGCATCTCCCGCTAGATCAGGACGTCCGCCGCGTGAGACTACGGCGCCAACGTTTTCACCCAGTTCCGCAGCAGCGACAAGCGCCGCACCGCCTCCGGTGCTGGAACCGAAGAAACCAACACTTAAATGACTAAGATCACCCTTAAGCCAATACGTCGCATCAATCAGACGCTGAGCAAGCAGTCCAATGTCAAAGCGAAGGTGACCGGTACGCAGGTCAACGGCTTCTTCTTCTTTCGTAAGCAGATCGAAGAGCAGTGTGCCAACGCCAGCTTCGCGAATGGTGCGCGCTACGAATTGATTGCGGGGGCTGTGGCGGCTACTGCCCGAACCGTGGGCAAATAACACCACGCCTTGCGCGCCAGCGGGAATGCTCAGATCGCCTTGGAGCATCACTGTTCCAGAACGAATCTGGACATCGCGCGCCCGAGCGATCGCGGCTTGTGCACTATGTTTCATAGATCTATCCTCGCAGTCTGGCTCAGGTATCCCTATTTGGTAATCACACCGCAAGCAATCCGATCGCCTGAGTTTCCAGAGGGGTCAGTTTTCATATCATCCGCTTTCGCGTGAATAACCAGTGAAGTTCCACCATCACTGAAGAGCGAATGGCTACCGCTGCTCAGATTTACCCTGGGGTCAGTTACTGTCACCGTCGCAGTTCCGTTCGAGCGCACGAAGAAATTGTTCATGTCTCCGGCGTGAGGCCCCATCGGGTTTTTCATTCCGTGCTGCTTACTATCAGGATTGAAATGCGGACCGGCGGATTCGAAAGTGGGCCCCTCACATTTGGCCATCTGGTGAATATGAATCGCGTGTTCACCCGGCGGAAGATTCTTTAGGTTCAGCCTGATCCTGACTCCACGACCTGCCGGTGTGAGCATAGCGGTGCCCACGCTTTCGCCCTGAGCATTCTTCATCTCAACCGTAAAATTCTTCTGTGCACTTGAATGCGGCAAAAGGAAGACAAGAAAAACTGTTGCGATCATCCATATAATGAGTTGTCGTTTCATAATTGCCTCATTAGTCAGGGTTTTAAGTTCAATCGTTTCTATTTAGCGATTTCCCCACCCCGCTTTCGTGGATTCCTTCCTGTCGCGCGTATATGAATCATGCGTCGCAAATGAAGTGCCAGCCGGATCCCATCACGTGGATTTCCAGTGCTCGTTCTCAATGCTGTGCCAACTGCCACAAGCCTCGGACGTCACCGCACCGAAAGGCGTTTTTAAAGTGATAGCGAAGGTAGCGCAGTGGAACTTGGCATCACATTTGCTGTTGGGTTGGCAGAATCAAAACATGGTCCATGTGCAGGCATACTCGGCGGCAGTGTGTAGGGTTGAGGTACACCCACACACAGGAACCGAACACTACAAACTCAGGGCAAGACGGAGGAGCAAGCACAATGAAGTGTGAAGAGATAATGACGAAAGACCCAACCTGTTGTTTACCGGGTGATACGGTGGATCAGGCAGCTCAGTTAATGAAGGATGAAGACGTCGGTTCTGTGCCTGTGATAGCGGATCATCAAACCAGGAGGCTACTCGGCATAGTCACGGACCGGGATCTGGCAGTAAAGGTAGTGGCCGAAGCGCGCCAGATTGCGGCGGTTACAGTCGAAGAAATAATGACTCGTGAGCCTCTCACGTGCCATCCGAATGATGATTTGCAAAAAGCGATAGATACCATGGAAAAGCATCGGGTTCGTCGGATTCCGGTGGTGGACGACAATAACCAGGTCATCGGGATCATCGCGCAGGCTGACATTGCGATCCGCGCACACGAGCCTGAAACAACTGCGGAAGTAGTTGAGGAAATCTCGAGATCGGCGGCTGCCTGATAAAAGCGCGAGATGGGTTGGTTTCGTTGTGAGTGTATCTCGCAGAATGGCGATCCGAATCGTAACTCAATTTCCCAGCTTATCTTCGACAGGTAATTGAGCGTCGGCACCAATGAACAGTTATATCCATGACTTCATACGTGGCACCGAATTACTCCCGGAAATCGACGAAACTGACCAACAACAAAAACCATCGCAGGATGCGTCATAGTAAAGTGGACTATATCATTCGCCCTCTCCAGCCTGCTTGAGAACTCGTACGACTTCATCATGATCACCCTGAACAGCTAACATTAGTGCGGTTTTGCCATCTCTGTCCTTTGATTTTAGATTTGCACCCGCAGCAATCAGCAGCCGGGAAACATCTTCGTGACCGTAACGAGCGGCTTCAAGCAACGGTGTGCTACCACGCTCGTCTGTTGCATTAACGTCAGCTCCCGGCGAGGAGAGCAATGCCTTAACCATGTCAGTATTTCCTTCTCGCGTTGCGCGAAATAAAGCGTCCGTCTGCACGTTGAGCGGGGTTGTAGCGCCCCGTTGACCGCAACTTGCGAGTATTATGGAGATTGCCAACAGTATGCTGAAGGCAACACGATTTTTCATTTGTTCACCTCTATTTAGTTCAATCCTTGATTTCCATTCTCAATCATCTGCGCCAACGTCATCATAATTCCCTTGAAGACAGTATGATCCATCTTGGTTTTGCTGAACCTTTGCTTTGCCAACAACATGCTCTGCGACCTCACGCGAATCAAATCCCAGCCACGGTTTCCATGGGCATTGCTTCTAAAGTGCCATTGCAATGCAGTTGAGAAATGCCCAACCAAGGATCGTTCGATGACGAAGTCGGCGATCATCACACCGGGGCTTACCGTGGGGATTGGGTTTTTTGTTTAAGAGGGAATGTACAAATTGTACTTCACGAATCAGTCGATCTCCAACAGTACGCTCTGCAGAGCCTCCGCCATGGTTGGATGAATATGGAGCGCATCTTTGATAACCGTGTAGGGCGCGCCGGCGTTCATTAAGTCCACATACATATGAACCAACTCTGCGCCTTCTACGGCTAGTACCGCTGCTCCGAGCATACGCCTCGTGTCTGCCTCCACAACAACTTTGATGAATCCTGTGGTGTCCCCCTGTTCCCTGGCCTTTCCGTTCTTCTTCATTTCGTAGCGGCCAACATTAATTCGCTTGCCGCCCTTTCGCGCCTCGCGTTCAGTGGTCCCGACCCGACCGAGTTCTGGATCGGTGAAGATCGCATAAGGCACGATTCGGTCGGCGGTGTGTGAGCCGTCTCCGGTGAGTTGCGACATCAATACTCGGTAATCGTCCCAGGATGTGTGTGTGAACATCGGCCCACCGCGTATGTCGCCGGCTACCCAGATTCCCATCACATTGGTTGCGAGACGTTCATTCGCTTTGACGATTCCCGCATCTGAAACCTCGACGCCAACCGTTTCTAAACCAAGCTCATCGGTGTTAGGCTTGCGCCCTGTCGCGACGAAGACATGCGAGGCCTCAAACTGGCGAACACCGCCGTTCATTTCAATTGTCAATGCCAGACTGGCTTTGAGAGACGCAACTTGTTTCACTTGACTGTTCAAATGGAACT
This sequence comes from Pyrinomonadaceae bacterium, assembly GCA_036506215.1. GTDB lineage: Bacteria > Acidobacteriota > Blastocatellia > Pyrinomonadales > Pyrinomonadaceae > PSRF01. The sequence continues at coordinate 4,902 of DASXSC010000273.1, forward strand.
CGACGCCATCCGTTTCGAGCAGCTTCTGTAACGCCTGGGCAACGTCTTCATCCTCGCGGCTGACAATCTGACTCGACTCCTCGATCACGGTCACGCGGCTACCCATGCGACGATAGAACTGGCCCATTTCAAGTCCGATGTAACCGCCGCCGATGATTGCCAGGTGCTTTGGCAAATCAGTTCTTTCCAGCCAGTTTTCAGAATGGATGAAGTCAACGTTAGCCAAACCCTCGATCGGCGGAATGAGAGTACGAGTGCCGTTGTCCAGCACCACCTGCGTGGCCGTTATTAGCGCGCCATTGATGCGCACGCTAAAGCCCGCGCCCTTCCTGCCTTCGATCCTGGCGTGACCCCGGAGCAACTTCGGATTATCTGAATTTTCCAGACCCGCTCTGAGTCCGTCGCGTGACTCCAGGAGAATGCGCTTTGCGCGTTCGAGCACTGCTTGAAAGTCAATCTCGATGGTGGGAATTCTCAAGCCGAATTCAGCGGCCCGGCGCGCCTGATGGACCATTCGTGCTGATGAAATTACGGCCTTGGTGGGAGTGCAGCCGAAGTTTACGCAGGAACCGCCGAGATGCTCCCGCTCTGCGAGGCCAACGCGCTTACCGACTTTTGCAAGGGCATGAGCGAGCGGAATGCCAGCCTGGCCCGCGCCGATAATCAAAACATCGAAGCTGGCGCGTTCATTCATAAGAAACTAGCTTGTCCGATGAACTTTAGTTTGTCATTGCGCTGCCCGTGACTGTCGATGGGAGCATGAAGGGATGCCGAGAAGAGTTGCCCGACAAACTCTAATTTGGCGTTGCTGCGCTTCACCCAAGGTAACGACAAACTGAAGTTTATCGGACAAAAGGCGCCTGGTGAAGTCTCCAGCGGTCTGCAGTACTCCATCCGTGCCTATCGTCCTGCCGAACTGTTTGAGTCCAACTCCGAGCACTGCCTAATCCTCGCGGCTACTCATAGATCATATCTTGATCCGTGGCTGCTGATGATTGCACTGAACTATCGGCACTTGCGCGCATTGGTGCCGGTTCGGACGCTGGCAACACAGGACCCTCGCGGTGTTCTGCGATGGTTTATGCCTCTCATCAGAATCATGTATTGGCTGGGAGGCGTTATTGAACTTCCACCGGAAGATCGAGACGATAGGTCGCTACCGGAGAAGCTCCGCGGTCTGCTCGTGGCGCTGAAACATGGCGATGTAGTGATGATCTTCCCCGAAGGAGAGATTCACAGGCAGCGAGAGCCTCCCGTTGGGAAATTCGCACCGGGGGTCGTCTACGTCTACAGGAGATTAGGCGCACCTATTGTGCCCATTGCGGTTTGGATGAGCGAGCGGAGATGGCCGCGTCGCCGCTACGTTGTACAGCCATTGGAATATTCAAGTGGAGGGAGGATCGCATGATAAGAAAACTAAAATCCGGCAAATACCGGCTCTACTCTCGCAAGAAAGATCCCAAGACCGTCGCCCGATACTTTCTTTCGCTAGACCAATTGTTCAAACAGCTTCAGCTCGATCCCGACTTGGACGAGGAGAAAGCACGCGCGCTCGTTGAGCAAGTCGCAAGCAAGGACTACAGCCCACCAAGTCGTGAGAAAGTGCTGGAGTTTCAGGCGCACCAGCAGTTTCCAATCTGTCCAAATCCAGAAGATCCAGATGCGTGCAACGTCTACAAGGATCTGAGATTTCCGCCGGAAGTCTACGAAAGCATTAACGAGTATTACATAGAGAAATCCGGAGCTGAGGGGTAAATTCGTGGAACCAAACTAAGCCATCAACGGCCGGTCATAGCTTGGTTCAGACGGTGTCGTCGAGTACGAAGGTGATTTTCATGATCACCTTGTATGCACTGATCTTATCACCATCGACTTGCACTTCTTGTTCTTTCAACCAGGCACTTCGTACACCATGAAGCGTCTGTGTAGCGCGAGCGATCCCCTTCTGGATAGCATCCTCAAAACTCTTATCAGAAGTAGAACTGATTTCGGTGACGCGAGCTACAGACATTTTGCAGACTCCTCCCTCTCGATTCCCCAAGTTAAGCTTAGAGTGCTTTCAGTTTTCTTAAAAACAGCAAACGTAATTCTGAGTCCTCACAGCACTAAACCTTCAAAGGTTTTGGGAACATATCAAGCCTGGATGGCTTGCATCGTCGATAGATCTCCTGTGTTTTCGGTGCTCTTCTCAGCACCGTTCCCGAGACCCGCCATGGTCTTCAGTTCGACATTTGATATTCCGCGCGCCAGAAGTAACAAACCTGCTGTCCCTAAACCAGCACCTAGAGAATCTCGCCTTATTCCACCGTAAACAGCAAGCGATGCCCCTGCTGCGCCCGCAATCAACCGAGCTGCTGGCGACCAGTTCTCCTGCATGAACTCGAATCGATGACCTGTTCGCTGTCGACCTCCTTGAAGCGCTGGAAGGTCTCCGGGCTCTTCGTGAACCTCCAATTGGTTGTTAACATCAATAACGCCCCGAGCAGACCTGACGCACCTTAAAAGGCTGTCGACTTCGGCTGCCAACACAGGACCGCGGAGCGTGATATTGCCGTCTTTTGCGGACACTTTGATCGCGCTAGGATGAGAGACAGCTCTTCCTATCTTTGATCTCACTCGGTCTACCAGCACGTCGTCCGTAACCTCATCCGTGGTAAATCTTGATTCAACTTTCGCGGCAATACCTCGAGCGCGGTTTCTCAAATCGCGAGCGGCCTTCTCGACGCCTTCATTCGTCCGGCGTAGCGTATGTCTAAATTGATCTTGCAAAACTGTACGTCTTCTTTTTCCTTTATCGGGATCGAGTAGATACATTACTCCGGTGCCAATTGCCACACCGGCGCTAAATGCTAGTCCTTTGTTCATGATTTCCTCCCTCTTCCCTGAGGTGCTTTCGTTGCGCTAGCGGCGTTTGTCATTTGTGACTGGCAAAGGTGATGCCAGCGTGATCCTTCGAATTCCGTTCAAGACCTTCCTAGGTCTTAACTAGTCGTTCCCAATGGACGATTGGGACCATGCTGGTATGCGGATTGACTGTTCACGGCTTGGCTAAGCCAAAGGCAAGACTTGAGTTTCGATTAACGGCAGGCGACCTGGCCCCAGGCTGCTCACAAAATCGCTGGACAGGCGAAGTGCGGCCAGCAAAATCTTGTATCGGATCTAAACAGAATCGTGTTCCATTACCATGCGAGAATGGGAACGCCCGATGTGGTCGTCTAAGCACCCCACAGCAACCGTGCCATTGCCCTTCCGCTCAGCAAAATCACATAACGAACGACCAAAAGGAGAATGCTATGAATAAGCAATTAAGAGTGTACACGGTATTGGCGTTGTTCGCGCTGCTGTTAGTGACTGCCTGTTCGAAGGAATCAAATCAAAACCAGCCCGTCACCACAACGACCAATGCGGGAACTTCAAATGCGCCACCCGCCACGGAAGTCAAACAGCGCGGTAATGCACTGATACGCGTGATTCATGCTGTTCCCGGAGGGCAGGCGGTGGATCTTTTTGCTGACGAAATGAAAGTGTTTAGTGGCATCGCCTACAAGACTACTTCACCTTATAAAGAAGTCTCCGGTGAACGTCACACCTTCCGTATTCGACCGGCAGGACAGGATACGGCGCAACCTCTCGCAGAAAATAGCGAGGGCTTGGGCGATGGCAAACACTACACGGTCGTAGCAATGGCGGATGCAAACGGGAAACCTACAGTCTACGTTTACAACGACGATCTGGTGCCTCCTACATCAGGCAAAGCGAAAGTGCGTATGATTCATGCCTCCGCTGATGCCGGTGAAGTGGACGTTTATGCCCAAACAGGTAACAAAAAATTGTTCGGAGGCGTGAATCCCTTGTCGGAGACTAGCTACACGGAAATCGATCCCATCACCGCAACTCTCGAAGTGCGTCGCCAAGACCAGAACAACGCCGTACTGACCATCCCGAATGTGCGGTTCAATGCGAATGGTACCTATACAGTTGTGGTGACGGGAAAAGCTAAAGGTACCCCTAAGCTCGAAGCGATGATCGTTGAGGATAAGCTTGCCGGAGCGGTGAAATGACACGCGAGGAAAAAAATAAAGGGTAGCTATGCGGAAGGGCCCCAACGATTAGGCCGCAAAATCGGTGCGGGCGCTATTACCAACAAGCGACGCGGTGCCTGTCCCCAAAAAGGAAACGTCGGTCAGCAGCGATTCCCCAGTCTCCATGCGCTGCGAATATTAGCCTTCGACGAGGTAGTGGTGCAGTTTGAATTTTTGAGGAACTTATTGCTGGGAGCGCGGGCGTCTCGCCCGCACCGCGCCCCAGGCGCGCAATCATTCGTAACTCCTTTTATCAAGTTCATTTTCGCG
>DASXSC010000274.1:0-43434 GCA_036506215.1 Pyrinomonadaceae bacterium
GCGCTATTTCCTTTTGAAGTTTACTCGTAATTCGGTTATCGCCTTCGATTTCAAAGAAGCGCTTTCGTTTGAGGGCGAGACTGGTCCCTATTGCCAGTATGCGGCGGTGCGGGCCAACTCGATCTTCCGCAAACTCGATGACCAGGCAAGCGCGAAAGCAGAGGAGCTGATCGTCAAGGCAGGCTCGGAAGGGTCGGAAGCGGAAGTGTCGAAGATTGCGGAAGTGTTAGCCGGTGAGGCGGGGACGGAAATCTGGTCCCTCGTAATGCTTGCCGAGCGGCTTGAGGAAGTCATCGCCCAATGTACGAATTCGGCTGAGCCGGCGAACCTTGCCAAGTATACGTTTACGCTGGCTCGGGCTTTCAACCTTTTCTATCATCGCCATCGAATAATCGCGGAAGAGGATGAAATCAAGCGTGCAGTATTGATCGGCGTCGCTAATGTTACGCGCCGGCAGCTCACGTCAGCGCTTGCGACTTTGGGGATTGCGGTCCCGGAAAGGATGTAGAGCTTGTTCTTGTTGCAGAATCGGGAGCGGTAGCGACCGGATGCTACACTCGTTGCAGAACCGGGAGCGGTAGAGCCTGTGTGAAAACTCAGGGTGGCACTTTCAGAAGTTGAGCCTAACTAACGAGCGGGGGTAAACCACACCTTCCTGACCTGAGAGTTTTTCGAATTGAGTGACTTCTTTTCTAGTTGAAAGCTTCAATCATGACGCCGCCTCGCAACTTAAATCATCTCTCAGATCGGGAAGGGCGGTTTACCCCCGCTGATCCGTTACCACACAAGTCCGACAACTGAGTTTTGACACAAGCTCGGTAGCGAGTGGGGTCTCCCTCGGAATTTTCAATTTGCAGGTAAGGTCTTTGACCTCCGATGCGCGGCAAGTCTCCGACTTGCCAGCGACCTTTCTAAAATTCTTTAAGGTCTCCGACCTTTGAGACTCCGGTCAAAGACCGGAAAACTGGGGTACGGTCTTCGGTAAGTCGGAGACTTACCGCGCATCGGAGGTCAAAGACTTCTCACCGCTTCACCCAACCCTTTCTGAGCAAGTTCGGTGCGCGGACAAATCTATCTGGGGAGACCGACCGGCTACCAGCGACCGGATGCTACCCTCGTTGCAGAAGCGAGAGCGATAGCGACCGGATGCTACCCTCGTTGCAGAAGCGAGAGCGGTAGCGACTGGATGCTTCACTCGTTGCAGAACCGGGAGCGGTTCTATGAAAGGGCTGTCAAGAAAAAAGTTTCACCTAAGCCGCCGAAAGTTCTCGACAGCTAGCCACTCAACACACCCGAAGCTGCTCAACTGCATCACTACACCTCTGGTTGGCCGTTTTTTGCTGCCTTTGTTTGAGCCCGATTTGAATAGTCGTGGCCGTGGTCAGTGCTTAAGACTGCCAACCATGGTTCTATTTGCGACTCCAGCCCTCCCTGGCGCTGGGCCTATGACTATTTCTGGTTATGCGTGGGGGCATATAGTAGCGACTGGTCCTCGGCAGCTGCCGGGACATCCGCTCCCTTGATACTCACCCACGACCCCTGTATCTGGCACACAAAGCCTAAACGGTGTCAGCAAGCGGCGCGCGTCACTCAGCAAACTCACTTCGTAGCACTTTGTAGTTATTGTTTAAGCCGTCTGCTGTTTTATCCTTTCCGGATTGAACTGCTCGCCGCGTTTCCACAGCGCTAAAGTGGTCGCCGCCAACTGTCGCGCTACAGTCAAGCGCGCCAAACTGGGCACCATCCCTTGCGCCACTCGCACGTCATAGGCCGCTTTGAACGGTCCACTGTGGCAGGCGCTGCTGGCGGCGTTCTTGAAGACTCGCTTCAGCACGTGGTTATGATTGCGATTCAAGCCCCGCGTCGATACCGGTCGCTTACTGCGACGCAACACGCCCGCCACTACCTCATGATCGGCAGTCGTCCGCGTTACCACCGCCAGCCCCACGTAGGTCCAGAACTGTCGTTTGCTGCGAAATCGGTGCGGTGTGCCTACTATTGCGAGCAACTGCGCCACGCTCACTGAACCAAACTGCGGCACACTCAGCAACCAGGGATAGGCCGTCTGGCGCCGCGCTTCTTGCACCATCATCCGTTTCGCTTCGTGTCGCAGCGGCTTGAGCGCCGCCAACTGCTGATACAAGAAGCTCGCCCGCTGTTTGGCCCCTCGCTCCGGCAACTTCTCGAGCCATTGCTCCCGGCGATCCTGACGGTAGATATCATGACCCGCGCAGCCGATGGCGCGGCCGCGATAGATAGCCTTCAGCCGATTCATCACTCGGGTCGTATCGCTCACCAGGCAGTCGTAGGTCCGCACCAACTCCTTCAACGCCCGCACTCCATTGTCGCCATGATAGACCGCCTTCAGGGCTCCGTTGCGTAACAGCTCCGCCAGTTTCTGCGCATCCACCCGATCACTCTTGTTACCGCTTTGCAGCAGTTTGTTGTGCCGCGGATCACAAACCACCACTTCCGTTACCAACGGTCGCACTACCTCATGCAGCCAGTTCGCCTGCGTCCCCTCTTCAAACGTCACATACACTTTGCCGCGCAGCTGTTTGAGAAAGCCGCGCACCCGCTCTGCCCCCGTCTCAATCACTGATTGCATCACTACCTTGCCGGCTCCATTCAAGACCACGATCATGATGCTTGCTCCATGCACGTCCATTCCCACATAATACGTTTTCATAGGGCTCTCCTTCGGTTGCAAACTTGAAGTCTAGAACAACTCCAAGCTATCACCGCTGGGGCGCCCTTTCATATATAGAGTAGCGACCGGATCCTACACTCAATTGAAATCGACAATTTCACCGGCAGAATAACATCGTAGTACAGAGTTGAACCTTAGATCCGGTCGCTACCGCTCACGGTTCTGCACCAAGCGCTTCTTTAGCAATGTATGGCTTTCGGGCCGATAGGCTTTGCACAAAAAGTGGGTTTGCAGTCCGCGAATAGCGGACGACTGTCATTCGTCCGCTATTCGCGGACTGCAAATCCACTTTCTGTGCAACTGCCCGAGTCCCTTGCTCGCTGCTGTACTTTTCATAAAAACTGAGGGTATAAGAGAGTGACATGTTAATCGTAATGAAAGCAGACGCGACGGACGGTCAGGTTGAAGCCGTAGTGCGCGTCATTGAAGAACTTGGCTACCGGGCCCACCCAATGCCGGGTGCGTCGCGCACGGCAATCGGGATCACTGGAAATCAGGGCGCAGTTGATCCCACTTACTTCGAAAATCTTCCCGGCGTATCTGAAGCAGTCCGCGTCAGCAAACCTTACAAACTTGTCACTCTGGATCTTCGTGCCGATAAAACCGTCGTCAAAATGGGCGACGCGGCCATAGGCGGAGACGAACTAGCCATTGTTGCCGGCCCCTGCGCCATCGAGAATCGCGCGCAGGCGTTTGCTGTTGCGGAAGCAGTTTGCCGGAGCGGCGCGAAGTTTTTTCGCGGTGGCGCTTTCAAACCAAGGACTTCGCCCTACGCATTTCAGGGACTGGGCGAAGTAGGCCTGAAGATTCTCGAGGAAATTCGCGAGACGTATGGCTTGAAAATTGTTACAGAAGCGTTGGATGAAGCCGGGATCGATCTCGTCGAACGCTATGCAGACATGATTCAGATTGGCGCGCGCAGCATGCAAAACTTCACGCTGCTGCGCCGCGCGGGCAAATCGCGTTTGCCGGTGCTTCTGAAGCGTGGTCTATCGGCCACGCTTGATGAGTGGTTGCTCGCCGCGGAATACATCATGTCGGAAGGTAATTATCAAATCGTTCTTTGCGAGCGCGGCATTCGCACGTTTGCGCAGCACACCAGGAACACATTGGACCTTTCGGCGATACCGGCGGTCAGGCGCATCTCGCATCTGCCGGTCATCGTCGACCCATCGCACGGAACCGGCAAGAACTATATGGTCACGCCGCTCGCCCGCGCCGGTGTGGCGGTCGGGGCCGACGGTTTGATCATAGAAGTGCACAATCAACCGGACCACGCCCTCTGTGACGGAGCGCAAGCGCTGACGCTTGAACAATACGAGCAACTGGTGAGTGAGGTGCGTGCGATTCATGAAGTAATGGCGCCGGCGTCTGTAACTTAATCCTGCGAGCGAGAGCTACCACCCGCCAGATAGCCTTCCTGACCTCTCCTAATATTTTCAATTCTGAGTATAGCCAAACAGCGGGGGCAAGCCGCGGGGTCCCCGGCGGGGCAGCCCCGCTGGGGTGCTAAGCTCGCCTTCCCGACCTCGAGCTGATCAAGCTTGAATGCTGGTTCCAGGTTGAAAGGCTTTCAAGCGCCAGAACATCGCTCAACTCAAAGAGTCTCGAGGTCAGGAAGGTGGGCTTGCCCCCGCTCCTGGCTAGCGCTACAGCACCCTCCTCTAACTCAAATTCCTTCCGAAAGAATCTGCGCCAGGTCTCGTGAGAAAACCGATCGCGGGATAACACGATCGAAGCCGGCTTCGACCGCCGTCCGCTGCAAGTCTGTTTGCACATGTGAGAAGAAACCCAGTAACGGTATCCCCCGCAAACTCTCGTTTGCTTTCAACTCCCGCGCCAGTTCAATGGCATTTAGCTTTCCGTTATGGAGGTCGATAAGAATCAAGTCCGGCGCCTGTTCAGCGGCTGTGGCGACTAAGCTATCCAACCGCCGGTGAAATTTGATATTGATTCCCAGCGCTTCCGCTGTCGCTCTGATCTTTGAAGCGAAGAACATATCATCAACGGCGGCGATAATGTTACGAGTCATAGTTGTAGTTCCCTATACAGTGGACCCAAAAGTTCGGCGACGTGCGGACCAGCCAGAAAAGGTCTGAGACCTCCGATGCAGCGGGGGCAAGCCCACCTTACCAACCTCGAGCTTCCCAAACTTGAGTTGCTGATTTTTTGATTGTACAGCTTTCGGGGTGAAATTTACCGAGCGAATAACGAAGCCTCTCAGGGTGGGAAGGTGGGGCTTTTCGCCGCTCACCCGAGATCACAGAACTGACGCAGATGGAGAACCGCTGGCGGTTTTGTAATCTCGTCCATTTCGCGTAAAAGATAGAACACGATGGTGACCTCGATTCCCCCGCTCAAAGAATCCGAGAAGATTGAATTTGGCGACATACAACCCGGCAAGGGATCCGGGCGTAGCAGCGTCGGAAATTCTTCAACGATAGTCGTCGCATCTTACAACATTCGCTACGCCGTGGGACGGTTTCTAATCTCAGGTGGTCTGCTTCGCAAAGCGGGTGTGTCTGGATTCCGGCGGCGCGAGGAACAGGTTGCCCGGAACATCCGCACGGCGGCGGCGGTGTTCTCGGAAGACCGTCTATTGCCCGCCGTTGATGTGCTCGCTCTGCAGGAAGCTGATAAAGGAACCAAACGTGCCGGCAGACATCACGTTGCGCGGGAATTGGCAGAGGCTTTGCAGATGAGTTGGATTCATGTGCCCGCTGGAATTCCACGCGGCGTAGAGCCCAAGACGCGTCAATGGTGGCTCGACTTTGAAGAACCGATTGGACTCCACGACACCGGTGACACAGGAGTTGGCTTATTGAGTCGCTTGCCGCTCAGCGATGTTACGCGGATTGATTTGCCGTGGCAGGAGTGTGCCTGGCGTCCACGTCTCGCGATGGCGGCAACCATCTCGACAGGCGCCGGCTGCCTTCGGATCTTCAATGCGCATGTTGACCCGCATGCGGCCGTTGGTGGGCAACTCGAACAGCTTGAAGTCCTGGTCGGACAAGCGGAGAAAGAAACCCGCCCAACACTTGTTCTTGGAGACTTCAACACGCTATCAAAAAAGAAGGTGGACGAGACGAGGAAGTTTCTGGAGTCACATGGTTTTGCGACGCCATTTCCGCCGGGCACGCCGACGTGGCGTGGAGCCGGACTCCGTTTGCATGCTGACTGGATATTCGGTCGCGGGGTGAAGATCGCGAAGTGGGGAGTGGCTCGACCCTTAGACGTTTCTGACCACTGGCCAATCTGGGTGGAAGTTGAAATTCCAAGCTAGCCACAGCACAGAGGTGGAGAGAATGAATCGAGAAAAGGTGTCTCAGGGTTGGGAAGCTGGGCTCGCCCCCGCTTGGATTGATTGGCCTTCAACCGGCGGGAGTAAACCGCCCTTCCAAGCCTGGCGACTTTCTGGCTTGAGCTTTCTCCGTGTCTCTATGCCTCTGTGGCAAATTCTAAAAGCAAACTGAATCGAAGATGGATGCACTAAAGATCACGAGTCGCGACAATCCTCTGCTCCGTCATACGCGTGCCGTGCGCGATGGCCGAGTCGATGACGTAATCTTCGTTGAAGGAATGCGACTTTGCGAAGAGGCGCTAACCTCCGGCCTAAAAATCCATGCGGTGATTTTTTCGGACGAAATTGCGCGCAAGGAAAAGCCGGCCGAGCTAATCGAAAAACTGTCCACCGTCTGCGATCGCCTGGTTTCTGTTAGCGAGAAACTGCTTACTTACATCTCTTACAGCAAGACTTCGCAGGGTATCCTTCTGCTCGCCTCTCGACCTGAAACCTCAGAAGAAAAGTTCACGAACAAGCAGGTAGAACCATCGCTGATTGTTGTCATGCATCGCATCACCAACCCCGTGAACGTCGGCGCTATTCTGCGCACTTCGGAAGCTACGGGCGCTACCGGCGCAGTGGCAACCGAGAACGCCACGGATCCCTTCGCACCGAAGGCCTTACGTGGTGCGATGGGCGCCGCGTTCCGATTGCCAGTTTGGTATCGGCCGACTTATGCACAGGTGCTTGAGTGGTGTACGCAACGAGGAGTGAAGACGGTGTGTGCCGATCTCGATGCGCAAAACAATTACACGGAATTGGACTGGACTGGTCCGTGCGCCTTAATACTGGGGCCTGAAACCGCGGGACTTTCACGCGCTGAGATCGCAGCCGCCGACGAGGCGGTGAGAATTCCCATGCGCGAGCCGGTTGAGAGTCTGAACGTTTCCGTGGCCGCGGGTGTATTGCTTTATGAAGCAGCAAGGCAGAGGCAGTCCCAATCTTGATTACGCTGAAACCGGCGGGGGCAAGCCCACCTTCCCAACCTGAGAGGCTTCCTTATTCGCTCGGTAGATTTCACCCTGAAAGCTGTACAATCAAAGAATTAGCAACTCAAGTTTGAGAAGCTCGAGGTCAGGAAGGTGGGCAAGCCCACCGCCGTGCGGCTTAGCACTCAAGATGCCTAAACTGATCAGTTGGCGGTGAAGTGAAAATGAAAATAGGTCATGGTCTGAAAGCCTGGGCCGTTAGTCGTGAGCCGGTAGTCCGTAAGATTCTTCTCCTTGATAATTTCTCGCGTCACCTTGAAGGCGTCAATCAAATACTCGCTATCCTCATCTGACACTTCACCGATGTTCTTGATGTCCTTTTTAGGAATCACCAGATAATGGATGCGCGCCTGCGGGCTGGGATGTTCAATCACTATAGTCTTGTCAGTCTCTTTGACTACTGAAGGAACAAGCCCGGGAAATCGTTGAATGCCGACGGAAGTCAGCAGACCGAGCAACTCTTTCGACTGGAGGCAAGTTCCTTCACATTTGTTTAATGCCAGAAATGATCGCGGCCGCGTGTTAGCAAACAGGTAACCGCCAAGGATGACACCCATTATGAGTGCAGCCAGCATCAAGAGAATTATTTTAAGTTTGGTCACTATCGCTCCTGGGGTCCTGGCGTGAATCTTTGCTTGCATACTCTCAACTTAAATATTGGCGAACCAGCGGGGGCAAGCCCACCGGTAGTGGGTCAGTTTGATAAATAAGAGACGCACGCCATGCAGAACCGTGCGCGGTAGCGCCGGATGCTAAAGTCAACTTCAAACATTTGCCCAGTGGCAGCATCTGCACAAGCGAAGGCTGGAAATTAATAGGTGCTGCCTGTAACAAGTCTCTTCCGCCAATCCTCGTATATTCACTACGCTAAAGTTGACTTTAGCATCCGGCGCTACCGCGCTCGGTTCTGCATTATTACACTGAAATTGACTCTCTAGCATCGGCGCTACCGCGCTCGGTTCTGCATGGCGTGCGTTGAAGTTGACTTTAGCATCCGGCGCTACCGCGCACGGTTCTCCAAAGAATCCGACCTCGCACGCTAAACTGACCCACTATTCCCCTAGGTTTCCAGCTGCTTGGTAGCCCAACCTTGAAAGCCTTTCAATGAGGAATCAGAATCAACACTGATCAGCTCATGTTCGGGAAGGCGGGATTAGCTCCCCAGCGCCCCGCCCCGCTGGGGACCCCGCCTTGCCGCCGCTGGTTCGCTAGCCACCGTGAATCCTTAATCTGCTCAAACTTGGTCATTGTCTTTCCGGTTCTGCGCCATCTGTCGCAACCTCTCCGCCCTGCTGAGCTTCGGCAGATTGTAGCCACGATCGCCGAACGGCTGAAGCTTTTCCAACCAGAGATCCTCGAGAAAACTCAGCTCCTTGTGGTAGTCAATACCAGCGCCTTCGCGAGGCGTGAGCTCGTCCACTATCTCGAAAGCAAAGTTATTGCTTCCCAACGTATTCCAATCGGCCTGCAGCGATTTGTTCGGATGAATTCCTTTTTGCAGTTGGAAATTGTGCCGGTTGATAATGCCGCGCAAATCCAGACCAGCGCCGAGAAACACCTTGTCGTTGAGGTTGTTTCGAATCAAGAAAACTCCCATCGGTCGCGGTTTCTTCTGGTAGCTTTTCTTAAGTTGTTTCTTGTCTTGCTTCATTCTTTTTCAGTGGCCTGGGACGTCTGCAATTCAAGGACACTCGGTTTCAAAGTGATTCTCTCCAGCAGATTGCGTCGCCGTGAGCTTGGCCCTACTAACGAGAAACGCTTTCAGTTAGAATAGCACCGCTCCAAGTTATTGTTGTTGTTGCCGCGCAGTCAGGATGGGCTGCGTTTTTTGCAAAGGTTACGCAAACCGTTGGTTTGCGTAAACGATGCAATTCGGGCGGATCGGTCTTTAAAGTTCGCAAACTAAAACTTTGCGCTACGAATGAACCAGCAGATTTCGGAATTCGTATCAGAGTTCATGACTGAAGAGCAGAAGCCGACTATAAAAAAGAAACGCGAAGAAGCGCTTCCGGAGCGACTGCTGCGGCGCGTCCTCGAAAGCATGGGCGACGTCGTCGATCGCAAGTTTGGACGCACCGTGGCGCCGAAGAGCGGACTGACAACGTCGCAACTTATTGAAAGAATGAAAAAGCTAATAGATGAACGCGTGCGCGATGAAGGACGTAAGGGTCGCATCGCGCCACACCATCTAAAGCTCAAAGTAGAATGGGGTACGCACTCAGAAGCGCCGCCGGAAATAATCAAAGACCTCGAGCACGAGATTCTCGCCGCCGCGATAGATCACATAAACGACCATCGTTATCGAACTATGGCGACGATGAAAGTGGAAACAGAAGTCGATATTTTTACGACCGGCATCTCGGTCGATCCAACGTTTGGCGAATTTGAAGAAGAACTGAAACAGGCTGATGAAGCAAAGCGCGCGGCGCTACTCGAAGTTCCCCATCGCAGCCCGTTTGAAAAAATTCCGGACGTTAATTTGATAGCCCGAGTAACTATCGGAAATGAGGCACATGAGGTCCCTTTGGCTATGAAACCTGGGGGCAAACGGCTGAGCGTCGGGCGCGTAGCGGATAACGAGCTGGCGCTGAACGACGCAAGTGTTTCAAAGATTCATGCCGCGCTCACAATGAACCAGCAAGGCACCCTGCTCGTCGCCGACACGGGATCGACAAATGGGACCTATATAAACGGGCGCCGCATTTCATATGGTGAGGCGCGCCAGATCGAAGAGGGTGATGTGGTCGGTTTTGGCGACGTTGAAGTTCGTTTTCGGAAGAGCGAGGAAAATAGATAAACCGTCGTATGTCACTGCTGCTCTTACTTCAATCACCCACGCCCACACAGGCAGTCGTCAATGTTCCTGAGAGAATGCCAGCTCTGCTTACTCTCATTTATCTCGGCGGACTCCTGCTTATTGTTCTTCTGTTATTGATCTCGCTTTTTGTGAATCGTCGACGCGGTGCGGTGGTTGCTGCCGCGATTCCCGAGGATCTTCCTCCGGAGGTCAGGCGCCGGCTCGGATCAACCTCTACAAATCGCGGGCTGCGCGCCCTGCGCTGGGTCTTCGTTCTGCTGGCCATAGCTGTCTTTGGTATTCATATTTATTGGGCTCGCTACGCGCCTGAGAGCAACGAAAAGTTTCAGGAGTTGAGCTACAAAGACCTGCGCAATCGGCGCCTCTCGGAATCAAGTTTACGTGGCTGGATACTTGACCGCAGCGGCAAACTCGAAAACGCGTTGGCGCTCTATCGTCGTGATTCAAGCGGCAATATCTATCGAGAATATCCGATGGACCAGGCCGTAGCGCACATTTTTGGTTCAGACCGCGGCGACCCGGGACTGGAGCGCGCGTTGTTTGGCGTACAAAGCGGAGCATTGCCCGAAGCTTTGGAGGTTGTAAAAGGAAAGACTGTCGAGTATAGCGGAAACAACGACGTGCGGTTGACGCTTGATCGTGATCTGCAACAGGCTGCCATGGAGCAGTTGAAAGGAAAGCACGGCGCGGTGGTCGTTCTCAACCCGCAGACCGGCGAAGTGCTGGCGCTCTACAGCGAGCCATCTTACACCCTTAAAGAAGTTGAAGATGAAACAACCTGGATTAAGCTCGAAGCTAACCAGCGCGATCGGCCTTTAGTGAGTCGCGCACTGGGCGCTTATTACATTCCAGGTTCGACTTTCAAGACAGTGACCATGACCGCAGCGTTCCTGGCGGGCGAACAAGGTACACAGTTTACGTGCAGCGGCGGTGGGTATTACGCGGCGCCCGGCGCAAACGTAATTTTTGACGACGGAGGCCCGGGCGAAGTGCACGGCCGTATTGGGATCGATACCGCCTACGAGGTTTCGTGCAATCAGTATTTTGCACAGATGGGCGTGAAACTCGGCCCGGAGCGTTTAAAGCACGCGGCGCAGTTGCTCGGCATCGGGACCTACGATAGTCCCGCTGAAGCACTGCGTGGCAGAAAAGAGCCTGAGATTTGGAACGCCAGCACCGATGCGGTTAAGCGCGCGCTCGCTCCGAGAGAAGCAACCATAGTCACTGGTAAACAGGTTACCAGATACGACCTGGCGTTAATGGGTTACGGTCAGGGTTACGCGGGCCAGATGACCCCTTTTCAGATGGCGCTCGCCGCGGCCGCAATTGCCAACATGGACGGGAGGCTGATGAAACCGAAGCTCGAATTCGATCGGCCGCCGGAAATGTTTAAGCAAGTGATGACGCCACAAGTTGCAGCGACGCTTCGTGGAATCATGGGCCTGGTAACCGGCGGGCCGAGCGGCACGGCGCGCGGGGTTTTTGCTCCCGTTAAAGCAGCAGGAATTAACACTGGCGGTAAAACCGGAACGGCCCAGAAAATCCAGCCGGTTTATGATCCCAAAACCGGTGAACCGAAGACACGGCACCGCGTGGAGAAGGACAATAAGGGCAACATCATTCGTGAGTATGAAGAGACCATCCTGGACGAAGAGAATCCGCGAATCGATGGTTGGTTTTTGTGTATCGCGCCGCTGGAGCGTCCGCAGTTGGCGATGGCAGTGATCGTGGAAGGTGGAGGCTATGGCTCGAAGTCGGCAGCGCCGATCGCCGCAGCACTGGTGCTGAAGGCACGCGACCTTGGATATTTCAAAGTAGTCAATAACCAGCCGAGGCAAACTGGTAATCAGAAAGGGCAAGAAGGAAATCAGCCGCGAACGCGGTCGACTCCACAATAGACGGTTTCCGAAGACTACAACTATATTCAAGAATGCGAACAATCAGCCAATCAAACTTGCGGCTGTATCCGGCTCCGCCGGCCGATGTGCGGTCGCGGCTATGCCCGACCGTTAGCGAGCCGAAACCCGTGGCGGGCTACGCCCGCAATGAGGGCGCAGCCCCGGGAACTTATCAGGAACTTTCGGAAGGTCAAAGATCTTCCGCACATCGGACGGCATAGCCATAAAGTCAGATGAAAAACCGCGCCTCGACTCATCTATTCATCATTCTGACACTGCTCATTTTTGAAGTGGTGGGTTACTGGGCCGTACATCGCGCAGCGCTGCTGCGGGGTTACGAAACGTCAATCATCGGCGCCGTGCGTGATCTACTGATGTTTGTGCCCCTGTGTATCCTGGTGATTTGGCTGTCACGGTTCATGAGATACAGCGGCAATTGGATCCTGTTTACTGCGGCGGTCCTGCTCTTCTCTGTGGGACTGCTGGTGCAGTACCGGCTTTACAGCGATCCTGAGTACAACGCACGCAATAAGGCTGAGGCGCGACAGGCCAAGATGGAAGCGTTGCGCACGCGTTACATCATCGAGAATTACGATCCGTTAAAGAAACAACTGATGGGACTCCCGCCAACACCGGCTCAGGCCATCGACGTCAATCAGCTGCCAAAGGTGTCCTCCAGTTACAGCCTCGGCACGGCGCTAACCTCGAGTTATACGTGGATCCCGATCTTGTCATTCATCGCTTTTGGCCTGGCCTATTCATTCTGCGTGCGCGACGGCTTCCTTCTTTGGATTCAACGAAATAGTTTCATCATTGTGCTGCTGACTCTGATTCCGTTAGCTGCTGCCGTCGTAACCTCGAGCGCGGGTAAAGCGCTGGGGAACATGACGCCATGGGAACCTTCGAAGATTCCCTTCCTGCTGGGCTTCGCTGGAATCCTGACCGCGCGTTACAAGGATCTTGCTGAGACCTATTGGGGTATTCCGCGCGCGCGCGATATTGTGCCGCTGTTGGTGATGGCGATGTTGCCGTTTGTTCCGTTCTTCGCGCTGAAGGACTTTGGGCAGATGCTTATCTTCAGCGGCGCCTACACCACGCTTTATCTCGTTGCCGTTAGACGTTGGCCGCAACTGCTCTTGTTTGTAGGCTCGGTGCTGCTGGTTATTACCATTTTGGTCGTCGGCGCTCTGCCAAGGGATGTCCAGGAGAAAGTGCCCCTCTTACCAACGGTGGCGAAACCAATTCAGGCGATGCTGCCGGCGCGCATTCAGCAGCGGTTTCATTTGTGGCTGGATGGTTTCGATCCGCCGTCGCCGGAAGTGTCCTGGTGGAAGAAGGATTTCCAGGAGGCCATCAGCAAGGATCCAAAACTAAAGGAACTGGCCGAGCAGAG
This sequence comes from Pyrinomonadaceae bacterium, assembly GCA_036506215.1. Taxonomy (GTDB): domain Bacteria; phylum Acidobacteriota; class Blastocatellia; order Pyrinomonadales; family Pyrinomonadaceae; genus PSRF01. The sequence continues at coordinate 13,152 of DASXSC010000274.1, forward strand.
TCCTGCGACGCAGAAGATCGTCAACGTCGATGTTTGGTTTGATAAGCTGGCGTTTCAACCTGCCCAGGCTATCTTCGGCATCGCTTCCGGTAAAACCACTGGCAGGGGATTTGGTCTTGGTTATCCGGAGGTCATCCCGATCGCGGATTCCGACTATGTGTATGCTGCAATCTCGGAAGAGGAGGGGCTGGTGGGCGGAGCGATAGTGATTCTGGCGATCATCATTTTGGTAACCGCTGGTGTTCGTACTTCACTGGACGCGCGTGATATGTTTACCAAACTTTGTGCCGCGGGCCTGACGGCATTTGTTGGATTTCAAGCCCTCGTGAACATCGGTGGCATCTTGCGGGCTTTGCCGATGACCGGAATCACTTTGCCATTTGTAAGCCACGGCGGGTTTAGTCTGGTTACCAGCTTTGCCATGTTAGGAATGCTTATGGCCTTTTCCCATCGCAACGCGCGCGACCGAGTGCTTGCCAAAGGACCCGGCGGCCAGCCGCGCCCGTCATTGAAACTGGAGGCGGTCGAATGAACCAGCCTGATATGCAACCAACCAACCATTCAGATAAAGGTCTATCGATTCATTCCGCGTCCGTGACTGACCGGGGGCTGAACGAAAAGCGTCCTCTGAATGAAGACTCTTTTCTTGCTGACAGCGAACGCGGAATCTTTGCTGTCGCTGACGGCGTCGGCGGAGCGGAAGCGGGCGAAGTTGCTTCCCAGACAGCCATCGAAGTGCTCGACGAAGCGTTTCGGCATAAGGCCGAAGGCGATGACATTGAAGACCTGATGGAGCTCGCGATTCAGCGTGCTAATGCTTCGATCCACCAGATGGCGCAGGACCACGCAAAGTTTTCAATGATGGCAACTACGATCGTTGGTCTCCATCTCAAAGGCAACACCGCGACCATTGGACACGTAGGCGATTCTCGTTTGTATCGCCTGACGCCGGCGGGCCAACTACTGCGCGAAACTGAAGATCATTCGGTGGTTGAAGAGGAGGTTCGCGCCGGGCGCATGACTGCCGAACAGGCCGCACATCATCCCAGCAAGAACGTTATCAGTCGCGCGCTCGGCGCCGAGAACGACGTCGAAGTCGATCTGAAGGTAATCGAAGTTGACGATGGCACGGAGTTTCTGCTTTGCACGGATGGCATTACGAGGCACGTTCCCGATCATGAGTTACGCCAGTTGCTGATTACTAACGACGATCTCCCCACGCTTTGCGGTGAATTGAAGCGGCGTTGCTATGAGCGCGGCGCTGAAGACAACCTCACCGCAGTTGTAGTACGCATAGGCCCGCCGATTTCCGCGGCGGAGCGCATGGAGGATTTAGAAAAGACGATTTCACCCGAAACTTTGCCTATGGCAGTTGGCGCCGGCGCGCAGCCGCCAACGATGCCTGCAGACGGCTCCGACCCATCAGGAAGTTTACGGGCGCCTTCTCGCAAAGAGTTTCCTGCTATGAATGCTGCGGCGTCAGATGCTCCGCCGCCCAATGCGCTGGCAACTGAAACTCCGGAGACCAGAGCAATCGAGGGGCGGCTGGACGTGCCGGCGTCGTCCCGGCCGAGGAGTGGTGTTGAAAGAACGATGACGCGGTTCTTCCTATTTGTTCTATTCCTGGGTGTGCTTGCGGGAGCGTTTTACGCCGGCCGCAAATACAGAGGCGCGATACCTTACCTCGATCGAAGCAATCCTTCGATCGCCGAGGCTTCTCCATCAGTCGGAGCCTCGCCCGTAATAGGAGATGACCCGCTCCTGAAGTTTGAAAGAAGCCGTCGCGAAGTCGACAACGACCCCAATGCCTGGTTGGCAACGCAATTGAAGAATGAACTATCCAGGCAGGGCATTCAGAATCCATTAGACTCGACAGACGGAGAATTTCTTTACCTCTATGGCCGATCTTCTCTGCTGATGGGTAACAATGAGGAAGCCGCTCGTGCGTTTGAAGCCGCTATCGCCCGCGCCAACCTCTCTTCGCCTCAGGCAAATGCTACGCTTAAGAAAGAAGCCACATTGGGGCTGGCAGCGGTCGCATTGAAGTCGGACAAAGAGAAGCCGGGGGCGCAGGCGCATTTTGATGAAATGGTACGGAGCCCGTCGTCCTCCCCTTCCCCAGCCGGTTCCCCTTTAAACTCCCCTTGATGCGTTTTCCCTGACCGTTGCCGAACCGTGATTTTCCAGGACTCGACGACGGATCGTTAAGCGCAAACTGATGCCAGAACTGAAGCTACAACAAAGCAGGCTCGACGGTCGCTTCGACATTCTTGAATGTCTGGGCCGTGGCAGCTATGCAGAGATTTACGTGGCGCGCGACAACGCGGCGTCGGAAGGGGCGCCTCAGACTGTTGTCATCAAGGCCCTGAACATGTTTTTGCAGGACACGCCGGACATAGAACTTGAACACACGCTTATTGCCAACTTCCAAAACGAAGCAGTTGCCCTCGATCGTGTGCGACATCCAAATATCATCAGCCGGCTTGGTCACGGCACGGCAATCGATCTTGCCGGAACAACTTTTCATTACATCGTGCTCGAGTATCTATCGGGCGGCGACATGGCCGCGCTCTCTCGCAATTATGCGCTCACCATCCAGAAGACTCTTTTTTATCTCGAGCAAGTCTGCTCCGGATTGGCCCACGCGCATGAGTGTGGAGTGATTCATCGTGATATCAAACCGCAGAATCTCCTGTTGAGAGCCGACCGGCAAGTCGTAAAGATTGCCGACTTCGGCGTAGCGCGCCTGGAAGCTATGGAAGGCGCCATCACTCGCGTGGGCACGAATATCTATTCGGCGCCGGAACATAACCCACTGGTACAGACTGGTTCGTTGGATCTAGGGATGATTACCGGCGGCCGTGGACATTTGACGCCCGCGGCGGACATCTACTCGCTCGCCAAAACAACTTACACCCTACTGGCTGGTGAGTCGCCGCGGCGCTTCGCGCAACATGCGATTCAGGATATGCCCGCCCATCTGAGCCAGCACTACTGGTCGTCGCCCGTGCTGCGCGTTCTGGAAAAGGCTACGCAGATTCGGCCGGAAGATCGCTACCAGACAGTACAGGAGTTTTGGGATGATTTGGCAGACGCAGCGCTTCCGCCGACGAAACCGCTTCAAGGTATTGCTACTGAAGCGCAGGAAGAGGCCCATCGCCGGCCAAGTGATGATTTAAGCATTGAGCCGGAGGAATTTACCCAGGCGCCGCCACAGCCTCGATTCCAGCCGGTTAGTTCGGCGCCTGTTCCATCCGGACCGGAAACATCGTTTGCAAATCCCGCGGCAACCAGGCGGCCAAAGATTGTCGTGCCGGTGAGCGCCATTCAGGAAGCGGTGAAAGGACGTGGTGCAATTCAGCGCGGCCCATCGGCGAAGGAAAGGATCGCCGCCCTGCCAGATCAGGCGCGCAATGGAAGAGCTTTGGACAAACGTTCGGCGCATCAGCGGCGCCAGGTTGGTGGGCGTCGCACGCGACCTCTTTTGGTTGCAGCCGTGCTGATCGTTCTCTTCGCCGGCATGTTGCTGGCGACGCACAAATATGTCACGTCTCACTGGAACCCTTTCGTTGACTTGCCGCTCCTGTCCGATGTTTTTGTGATTGGCCGCGAGGGTGTTACAACAACGGATGTAAATCTCCGGCCGGACGCAAGCTCCAGCAAACCAGCCATTGGCCTGGCCGAGGTGGGCTCGCGCGTAAAGATTCTGGCGACGGGTGATAATTGGTATGAGGTTCAGGTGCTGGAGCACGGGCGGGCCAAAACCGATCCATTTACTTCAGATCGCGGCTGGGTCAACAAGAAGTTTGTTAAGTTTGACTGAGTTCGTAAGGATTATCTTTGGTCTTTGGTCTTTGGTCTTTGAGCTTTGTACTTTGGTCTTTGAGCTTTGAGATGTATTCGTTTCTTCGAGAGGTCGAGATCAAAACAAAGTACAAAGTACAAAGTACAAAGTTCCAAGTTTTAAAACCAAAAACCCAAGACCAAAGACCTAAGACCAACGACCCAAGACCCGTTTCGCTTCACTATTCACTATTCACTATTTACCATTTACTATTTACCAATCATGGGCCTCCTCGAATCAATAAGAAGATGGATCGACGGCGAGCAGGGTGAAGACCTGCTGGAATCAGCGGACGAACATGCCAAGCCACGCCGCATCTGGGAAGAGTTTCTTGTAAAAATCGCGCGTGAGGTTGAAGCCGTAATGCAGCGTGAGATGTTTACACCTCCCGGTGGCCTGACCTACATACCACGCGAATACGTCGTTTACTTGAGCGCCGAGGACGACAAGGATTGGCAGGGCGACAAACGGCGCGGACTTGAGCAGGGTTTGTTTCACGTTCTCTCCGAACGCGCCCGGGAAATAGCGGGCGCAACTGCGCTGGCCGCGAAATCTTTTGCGGTTGAACTGCGGGTGGACGGCACGCTGGAAAAAGGTCAGTTTCGCGTTCAGGCTGTATGGGACGAAACTGAGAGCGGTCACACGCAGGTTAATCCCCGCGTTGGCGCTTCGCAACCGGGAGTTTTCGGACAGGGCAGCGGCGTAAACTTTAGCGACACCGTGCGGGAGCGGGCAGATGGCAGCACCGGCGACAGTGAACCAGGTGCGCAGGGCGAGCCAGGCGAACAGACTGTCGTGCGACCACGCATCAAGGAGCTTTATTCAGTTGAGGTTTGGAAACAGGGTGTGCGCGAAGCGGTGGTCCCGATTACCAAAGCCGAGATCACGATCGGACGCGGCTCGCGAAGCATTACGGTTGACCTGCCGCTGAAAGGCGATCCCGAAATAAGTCGAGTGCATGCGCTGCTCAGCCGCGAGAATGATGGCCGCTACTGGCTCACTTCGAAGGGTCGCAACCCCACCCTGGTGGCCGGTCGCGAGCTACCGCGCGAGGAGCGCACCGAAGTCCTGCCCGATCAAAAGATCGCAATCTGTAACTTTGTCCTCCGCATCCAGCCGCGGTAACTCGTGACCTATCGAGATCGTTCCAATCTAACGCAGCGACATCCTTAGTTACCTTCAGACAAGCGATGCAAGATATCCAGCATTTTCTTGGGACCGCGATCCTGATCCCTCCCTACTCTTAAGTCATTCAATGTAATACTCTCACCCTGTTGTCAACGGAGTAAGCCCCCAGCCTGAAAGGCTGTCAGACAGTAGCCGGTGGTCGTAGCGTAGCGCAGACCACCGGGACGCGAGGTAGAAATAATCTGCACCCCGCAGGGGTGCCAGATTGATCAGTGGCCACCCTTTCGAGGTGCGGTTAAAACACCTACAACTTACCGGAGGTCTTCGCTTCGCCCAGACCTCCCGCTACTTTCGCTTCAACTCTACGGGTTGAAGGAAGGCGAGAGAGAAATAATCGGCACCACGCAGGCGTGCCAGAAGGATACTTCGAAGATGGGATCAACCTTTTTTAGTCTCCATTACCACATCGTGTTCTCCACGAAGCACCGGCTGCCGCATATCCATACCGACTGGCGGCCAAGAGTTCATTCTTACTTAGGTGGCATTATTCGAGGAATGAACGGTGTTGCTGAGATAGTCGGCGGCGTTGCCGACCATGTTCACTTACTCGCAAGCCTGCGCCCGGTCCACCGCATCGCAGACGTATTGCGAGATATGAAGAAGGATTCAACTACCTGGATCAAGGAAAACTTCGACGGTCGCTTTGCGTGGCAGGAAGGATACGCTGCGTTTACGGTAAGTCCATCAGAGACTAGTTCCGTCAGGACCTATATAGCGAACCAGGAGGCGCATCACAGCACGCGTTCCTTTGTTGATGAGTTGAAAGAACTGCTGGAGAAGGCCGGAGTCGAGTACGACGAGAAGTACCTGTTGTGAACAGGAGCTTGCACCCCTCCGGGGTACGGCTCAGTACTCGACGTTCTTCCGGTGGTCTACGCTGCGCTTTGACCACCGGCTACTTTCGTTCAAACCCTTCGGGTTGAACGATGAGTCCCGATCTCGATTGAGTAAAGAGGATCGTGCCTTACGCGCTGCCGGCGGCGGTTGCTGTCGTATTAGGATCGAGTTCGGTGAGGAGTTTTCGAATTAGCGGAGCATCCTTTTCAGCGTTGAGGTAATTCTTGCCGAGCATCTTCAGGAAGCGGCGTTCTTTAGTTTCACCGTTCAATTCTTTCAACAGCGCGCGGCAAAAGGCAGACACCACGACCGGGTCAAACTGCGACCCCGTGTTACTTCGGAAATCTCTAATCACTTCGTCAAACGAGCGACGCGTCTTGTAAGGCCTATCGGTCGTCATGGCATCAAACGAGTCGGCGACCGTAACAATCTTAGCGCCCAGAGGAATTTGCGTGCCCGTTAAGCCGTCGGGATAACCATGGCCGTCCATGCGCTCGTGGTGATACCTGGCCATCAAAGGTATGTCGGCATAGGGATGATGAATAGGCGAGAGTATTTCAAAGCCAGCCGCCGGATGGCGGTTTAGTTCGCTCGACTGCTTCGCATCAATGTGATAAGGCGCGTTGATGATGTCGCGCTCAACTACCAGCTTGCCAATGTCGTGAAGATAGCCCGCGATGGCCATGCCCTCGACTTCTTCTTCCCCGAACCCCAATTCGCGCGCAATGATCTCGCTGTATTTGCCGACGCGCTCCGAGTGCCCTTGCGTATACTTATCCTTCATGTCAATCGCGGCAGCGAACGCTCGGACGGTGTCACGGTAGATCCCGCGCAAGTCGAAGTAGAGCCGGCGGTTCTCATCCGCTTGATGTTTCACTTCCGCGAGCAAACGATGCGTGTGAATGCCGACGCCGATGTGCCGCACCATCGCGCGAATCACTTCAATGTCGTCCGACCTGAACGGTTTGCCACTAGCTTTCCCGCCAAGCAGCACCAGCCCAGTCAGATTTCCGCGAACGATCATGGGAACTATCAACTCGATCAAGTGAACACGATATTCCGGACGATGTGTCTCGAGGAAACTCTGGAGCGCCGGCTCTTTAACCACGCCTTCTTCAGCTACTTCAAAGGCGCCTTTATCGGAGGTAAGAAACGCATCCCTGGTTGCCGCATCGATAAGAAAACGCGCCTCATAGTCATTGCCCAAGCCCCAAAGCACCAGCGGGTTTGTAGTCTCCAATTGCGCGGGACACTCGACTATGGCGCCACGGCGGATTGCCAGCGTGCCCAGTAGCAAACGCAAAGATGTGCGCACCATCTCGATGAAGTCGCCGGTATCCGCTATTTCCTGGCCCAGGTCGGCCAGCGCACCGAAGGAGTGGACAAGTTTTTGCGTGTTTGACTCCATGCTCAGAAACTATGACCCTGATGCAAGACTTGACTGTCGCTCTATTGCCCGTCTAATGACCGATGGACCGGGTTTGGGTGAGGAGAGAGGAAAGACCGGAGAGAGCTTCCTGTTCATCTTTGGCAAGCACGACATGGAGCGTTAGCCCCAGCATATCGAATAGTTGAACGATCTTATCGTTTACATCGGAAAACACAACCAGGGCGCCGCTCTTTTCCGCAATGTCGATGATGCCGAGGAGGATGGATATGCCGATGCTATTGACTAATTCAGTGTCGCTGAAATCGATCACCAGCGCGCGCGCGCCGGAATCGAGTTGCTTCTTACATTCGTGCTCGATCCTTTCGCCGGTGAGCTTGTTCAGATAGTCGCTGGCATAAACGACGGCCGTCGTCCCGACGCAGTGTGAGCGCACGTTTGACCCGATTGATTCCCTCACGAAGTCCCTTTCTTAAGAAGCCTTACGGAGATACTTGGTCATACGCAAGCTGGTCCCCTCGTCAACCCGTTCAAACTCGACCTCGTCCATCAGCGTCTTGATCAGCTTGAGTCCCCAGCCGCGGCGCTGCTCAGTATCTTCGCCGTTATCCTCGTGGCGAAGCTGCTCGCGTTGCCTCTCTTCAATATGCCCTTGAATGTTGGCGGGTACGATACCACGGCTCGAAATAGTAATCACCAATTTATCACTTTCGACTCGAAAGCGTTGATATATTTTTTGATCAGGACTCAGGCTGTGTTCGGCGGCGTTGATGCAGGCCTCGACCACCGCGGTCTTAATCTGGTTAATGGCTTCCGGACTGAAGTTGAGCCGGCGGGCCAATTGCTCGACAGTCGTAGCCGCCAGCAGCTCATTGTCGCCGCCCATTGGCAGAATCAGTGTGAATTCGTTGGCCTCAACTGATTGCTGCAGGGCGGCGGCGGCGTCCGTCAATCGGTCGCTCAAAAGCTCGAATTGTTGTTGACTGGAACCATAGGCGTTGCGTTCCCGAAGCAGCTCGGTGGCTTCCGCGGAGAAGCCTTCGTTTGCGATTAGCCAGGTTTGCGCGCGCGAGAAACCCGACTGCCGCGCCAAACTCTCCAACCGATCCAACCACGTCGCAGTTACATTTCTATCCGCCTCGAGTTTGCTATCCACCTTTGCCACCAACCAGACAATCTCGTTGGCGTCTGTGTAGTTCCCGCCTTCAAAAGCGTGGGCCACAACAGAGCTTTCCTCGCCAAATTGTCGCAGCTCCGGGCTAAACGAAACTCCGCTTGCAGTATGAAAAACTTGCGGCAGGCGCAGCAGCTCCGTGTCAGCATCCAGCCCGGCGGCGATCTCTTCGGCCGTCGCCCCCTTGTAGCTGGAAGCGAACTCAGCAGAATCAAATAGACGTTTTGGCACAAGTTGGAAATTGAACTTGTCGAGCAGCCCGCGCAAACGCAGACCGGCGGATTTGCGATAGTGGCGAGCAATGGTTTGCGGTGCGCGCTTGAGCGCGTCGGCCATCACGTCTGCAACGACGAGGGCTCGTGGTTCGCGTAAGGCGTCCAGGCGAAACCGGCTTTTTAGATAATCTTTCCAGAGACTCGAAGAACCAGTGGCATCGACAGTCTGGCCATCCCAGTTAATCAGCTCCTGAATATGCAAGGCCCGCAAAAGCTGTTCAGCTTCAATACTGTCCAGATTCAATCGCTTGCGCCAGGCTTCGAGAGAAGAGGTCCGACTACCCGTTGGCACTGCTTCGCAGAGCAAACGAATCACTGCTGCCCTGGTCTCAGTTTCCGGCGCGAGGTGCTCGAGCACGGAGCTAAAATAGCGATTCAGCCGACCGCCCATAAGCTCGTCAACATACAACCGCTCGCAAGCCAGGTAAGAATCTAGCGTTAAATTTCTTTCGTGCGCCGCTTGCAACATCGCGGTAATGAAAAACGGGCTGCCCTCGAATTGCTGCACCATTAGATCCCGGGTTTCCTCGTTTATCGCGACCTGGTGCCGGCTTGCCGCCGAAACGACGAGGTCGCGGGCTTCGTCATCTTTAAGTGACTCCAGCCGCATCAACTCGAGTGAGCCGAAGTTACCGCCGGCACACGCCACTGCATCGAGAACCTCGCGGCGCAACCCGGCCAGGGCAAAAGGAAGGTTGGAAAATAACAGCGCCCTGACAATCTCAGTAGCGAGCGGCACCGCTGAGTCAAGGTAGTTTGCCAACTGCACCGCGTCAAACATTACGAAAGGACGACCGTTGCTCGCCGGCACTCTGTTTGGCGCGGTCAGGCAGAAGCGCACCAACTCACGATCGTCTTTGCCGAAGCGTTGCAGGTTGTACGCTTCGATTAGCTCCTCGATCCAGGGAAGATCGCCGGCGGGAGCAAGTTGGACCAGGTCATTCAACGTGAGCGAAAGCCGGCAAAGCGACGGCTCACCTCGTCGATAGGCTATGTATTGCAGTAGAAATGTATTGAGGAATTCGATCGCCGCGCTAACGGCAGTAGTTTCAGTTTGCGGTAATGCAAAATAGATGGGAACTACTTCACGCTGGTTGAAAAGCTCGTCATAGGCCTGCCGCAATAATTCTGAAACTCCAGCAAGTGGTGCTAATAACATGAGCAGGCCGCGCGCACGGCCAGGCCGGCCCGCGCCTTCAAAGCCCTTCGCCCGCATGGCGTGAGACACCAGCTTTTGGAGTTCGGTGGCTCTGCCAATAAACTCGTCGCGCTTTACGCGTCCGAGAACCTGACGTATTTCCTGATGTGGATTCTGATTCATCTAGCGGGCGAGCGGTATGGTGATGTTGTCCAGGTAAAACTCGACGCGGTTTTTGCCCAGTCGTTTGGCGCTGTAGAGGGCCCGGTCGGCGGCGGCAATTACGCTTTCGGAGGTATCAATGTGTTTCGCGAAAGTCGAAACCCCAATGCTGATGCTTACGGTTCCCAAGGGTTGCGACTTGCCGTAGGGATAATCGGTATCCGTTACGCGCTGCCGCATTCGTTCCGCAATGACTCCGGCTTCGCTAAGAGTAGTCTGCGGTAACAGGATGCAAAACTCTTCACCGCCATAACGACAAGCGACGTCGGCGGAACGCAAAGTAGCTTTCAGCGCGTGCGCAGTAATCTTCAGGGCCACGTCGCCCGCCTGGTGGCCATTCTGATCGTTGTAGTTCTTGAAGTCGTCAATATCGATCATCAGGCAACTCATAGAATAGTTGTAACGATGTGATCGGTTCAGCTCTTCAGTCAGACGTTCCTCGAGATAGCGTCGATTGAGTAACCCCGTCAGCGGATCAGTGATCGACATCAGTTGGAATTGCGTGGCGCGCTCCTGCCATTCCGCACGCTCCAGCGCCACGGCGATTTGCGGACCAATAAGTTCGAGCAAACTAAGATCGACATCGTCAAAATTTCCACCGCTTGTTTTGTCAGCGACGTTGAGCACGCCGATTTTCCGCCCGCCCATGGTGATGGGATAGCTAATAAAAGATTTTGTTCGGTAATTTCGCTCTGCGGGCGCCGGCACGAGACCCGCCTTTTCGAGATTCTCAACAATCAGGGGCCGCTCGGACTCAAGCACTCGTCCGGAGATTCCCTCCCCAAGCCGCGTCGGGCTCACTTCGAACTCACTCGTCGCAAAGCCCGTCGCGGCCTTCAGACTAATCTCATTCGAAGTTTCATCGAAGACCCACAGTGAACCGCGTTCAGCCTGGAGCAATTCTTTTGAATGCATAAGAATCGCGTTATAAGTCTGGGCGGGGTCGCGGGAACTTATGCGCTCCAGAAACCGCTGCAGTGAATCCGCCAGGTGGGCACGGTGTTCAAGTTCAATGCGGAGTCGATCCACTTCCCGCTGCAGATCGGGCGCCGGAGCAATCGAATCACCAGGGCCGGGCTGTCCGGCTGTTGACTCCGGTTCGCGACCAGTCCTGCCAGGATGAGTTCCGAGCCCGCGAGCGTCAAAGTTACGGGCGGCTTTTTGTAAGTGTTCAGAGAGCTGATCGAGCTTTTGTGCCTCGGCAAAGATCACGTTTTCGAATGGTTTGCTGTTAAGCAGATCGTTCAGCTCGCCAGCCCGAAAGCGATCAACCAGCGCGCGGTAATCAGCTCCGCTAACAAAAGCGCGACCACCGATGGCCGCGAGATTTTGTTCCGTGCCAATTTGCACCGGCGTTGTGAAGCACTGGAGACCGGCATGGCACTTATATTGAACCGTCGAGCCGGCCGTGAGGGCCCGACGATGTGCTTCACCGCAAAAGGGATCGCAAAGGCTGACGTATTCGAGCGACGACTGAAAGGCGTGACAGATTGAATTGTTGTTTGAAGCAACCAACGCGGGTGGCTGGCGACCATCCACAAGCAGAACAGAAAGACCCGACGAGACCGCGAGTTGTTCCTGCACTTCAGCCCAGCCGGCGGGCGCATCTTGGGGGTGTTCCTGGACAATGTCAGTTTGGAGGCCGGGCGCAGCGACGTGGCGAGTCGCAGCGGTTGGTTGCGACTCCTGCGTCATCAAAGTCTCGCCTTCCTTTGACGGCTCTTTTCGACGCGGCATCTGTGGACGATTTTTTGAAGGCATCTGCTGTAAATCATCTGCGGCCCGGCGCCTAAACCAAATTAAGAAGTCAGCCGGCTTACCCAAGGCAGTGATCCCACCCAATTTGCTGTTACAAGTCAGTATAAATTCGGCTAATAACTCCAACAAGTGAGCATTAGATCACCCACTTAAGCGCCTTACAGCTACGTACAAAAGAACTTATCCTATGCTATACGACCAATAACGACCGCATTTCATCCAGGGGAAGCCCGCGAATGAGGGATCACATATCAGAACCGGGAGCGGTCGTGACCGGCCCGAGGCTCAACCAGGTTGAACCTTGAGGCTTTGCCGGTCGATACCGCTTCCAGTTCTGATGCGGATTGATCCCAGCGTTTTTCGCCGGCGTTAGATCGGGCTAGGCACTGATTGGCTGGTCAGTTGCGGCCTCGGCGGCAACGAGGCCGGGCGCCTGCCCGGAAGCGACCTGCTCGATATCGGGTTGCTCGGGACTAATTCGAATGCACGCGGCAAAGTGATTGGGTCTGATTTCAACCAGCGGGGGCACTACTTCCTTGCAAGCCTGAATCATGTAGGGACAGCGTGTATGAAACCGGCAACCCCGCGGCGGATTAATAGTCGAGGGCACGTCGCCCTCCAGAACGATTCGCTGACGCATTGACTCAACCTCGGGATCCGGCACAGGAACGGCAGAGATTAGCGCCTTGGTGTAAGGCATTAGCGGATCCGCATAGATCGTTTTCGCATCGGCAATTTCGACTAGTTTGCCCAGGTACATTACGGCAACTCTATCGGAAACATGTCGAATCGCGCGCAGGTCATGAGAGATGAACAGATAAGTCAGATTCTTTTCGCGTTGTAACTTCTTCAGGAGGTTCATGATCTGCGCCTGGATCGAAACATCGAGCGCTGAGATGGGTTCGTCTGCGACGATAAAATCAGGATCGACCGCCAGGGCTCGTGCAATACCGATACGCTGGCGCTGACCGCCTGAGAACTCATGTGGGTAGCGTTTGATGAAGCGCTTGCTGAGACCGACTGTTTCCAGTAGATCCTGTACCCTTTGCTCTGCTTCCCTGCCTCGCGCAAGGCTAAATGTCTCGAGAGGCTCGCCAACAATCTGACCAACGGTCATCCGCGGATTTAGCGAAGCGTATGGATCCTGAAAGATTATCTGCAGATGGCGACGGTGCTCTCGCATGGCCTTCTTCGATAGCTTTGCCAAATCATGATTGCGATAGAGTACTTGCCCCGAGGTAGGTTCGTTGAGGCGAAGAACAGCGCGGCCCAGTGTCGACTTCCCGCAACCGGATTCACCAACCAAGCCAAGCGTCTCACCAGGGTAGATATCGATCGTGACACCATCAACGGCCTTAACTACATGACTGCCTCTTCCCGAAAGATCGAAATAAACTTTGAGATTGCGTATAGCAAGCAGCGGCTCACTAGTTCTGCCGGCCATGGGCTGTGGGATTTGTGGAAACCCGGATATGTTTGTTTCCTGAGTGCTCATATTTTATTTGTTAGGGCCTTCCCTGATGGGCCGTACTGCTGACCGCCTGCCGGCTCCCAGCCTCCTCACACGACTCTTCATAAACCTCGTTCGCGAAATGACACAGCGAGAAGTGCTCCGCAGTCAGTTGCACAAACGGGGGAAATTCCCGCTGACAGATTTCTTCGGCGCGGTCGCATCGGGGCGCAAAAGGACAACCGGCCGGCAGATGCGCGACGTCGGGCGGCAAGCCCCGGATCTGGTACAGCCTATCTTGCTCGCTGGTTGGATCGGGAACCGATCGAAGTAGTCCTTTGGTATACGGATTACCAGGCAACGCGAACAGTTCAGTCGTCGGTGCCTGCTCGAAAACCTTTCCTGCGTACATCACGATCAGGTGATCGGTCATGCCCGCCACCACGCCGAGGTCATGCGTGATCAAAATGACGCTGGCGCCGGTGGCCCGCTTGAGGGTTTTTATCAACTCCAGAATCTGCGCCTGGATAGTTACGTCAAGCGCTGTTGTTGGCTCGTCGGCAATAAGCAGTTCGGGCTCGCATGAAAGCGCCATGGCAATCATCACTCGCTGTCTCATCCCTCCGGAAAACTCATGCGGATAGCCGTCGACGCGCGAACGCGCATCGGGAATGCCGACGGTCTCTAACATCTTGATGGCGTGATCGTAGGCCTCTCTTTTCGTGTGCCCGAGATGTAGTTGGGTAATCTCCATCAATTGTCGCGAGATCTTCATGAACGGATTTAGAGACGTCATCGGATCCTGAAAGATCATCGCTATGCGCCGGCCGCGAATCCGGCGCACTTCGTCTTCCTTCAGCGCGAGGATATCGGTACCGTCAAACAACACCTGTCCCGAAACTATTCGACCTGGCGGTGTTGGTATCAGTCGGATGATCGAAAGATTCGTGACCGACTTGCCCGAGCCCGACTCGCCCACAATCCCAAGGGTCTCACCACGTTTCAGCGCAAACGAAATCCCATCAACGGCTTTCACCTCGCCGTCTTCGGTATTGAAGTATGTGCGCAGGTCTTTGACTTCGAGAAGGTTGCCGTTATTCATATCTGGGATCTCAAATTTCAAATCTGAGATGTTTACTCAAACCCGAACCCCGGAAACGTGAACTCTAAAACTTTGAGATTTGAAGTTTGGCATTTCATTCTCAAAGTTTCCGCATCTGGGGGTCGAGCGCGTCGCGCAATCCATCGCCGAGAAAGTTAAGCGAAAAAAGTGTTAGCGCCATGGTCACTCCTGGAAAAACCATTTGCCAGGGAAAGATGCCGATATTCTGGATGCCATTAGTCGCCAGGGTTCCCCACGACGCCAGCGGCGCCTGCACACCAAACCCCAGGAACGAAAGAAAGGCTTCCGTGAGCATGACCGTGGGAATAGTAAGCGTGGCATAGACGATCACCGGGCCGAGTGTGTTAGGCACGATGTGCCGAAAAATTATTCGCGGTGTGGAAACGCCAGTAGCTCGTGCGGCCAGGACGAATTCCTGATTTTTCAGCGACAACACCTGCCCGCGAACAATTCGCGCCATCGTCAACCACGACACCGAGCCAAGCGCGACAAAGAGCAGCAGGAGTTGGCCCATCGGTGTGTTTCTGCGAAACATTGCGAGTAACACGATGACAAGGATGATATAAGGCAGTGAATAAAGTATATCCACAACTCGCATCATCAAATTATCAATGCGACCGCCGAGATAGCCTGCGACTGCGCCGTAGGTGACACCGATGAGCAACGACACGAGAGTGGCAATAATGCCCACCATCAGAGAGATCTGGCCGCCCTGGAGCACCCGCGCCAACATGTCCCGGCCCTGGTTGTCAGTGCCCATGGGATGCAACCACGAAAAGGACCCATCGGGTGTCTTGAACGGAGGATACGATTTGATTAGCTTCGCATCGCTCGGAATAGAGTCAGGCGCGAAACCGGTAGTCTTCTTAATGATCATCGGGCCGAAGATCGAGGCGATTGCGACTATAGACACCACTATCATGCCAAAGACCGCGAGCTTGTTCTTGAGCAAACGGCGCCAGGCGTCGCGCCAAAGAGAAGTCCCGGGGATCACGTCGCCTCTTTCCGAAGCAAGCACATCTGCATCGGCAATCGCAAACTCCGGCGCAGTATGGATAAGGTCGCCTTCGCGATAAGTGGGTGCCAGGTCCGGCGTTAATCCGGGTTCGCGCTTATCAAGGTCGCCCGGAATAGTTGGTTTGTCGTCGTTCATTTGTAACGAAAACTGTTAGTTTGCGAATGGCTAGCTAGCATTCACTTGAGCATTGTCCACCAGACGCAAACTAACAGTTTGCGTTACGTTTCAATAACGAATGCGCGGATCCATGTAGCCGTAGGCAATGTCTACCAGCAAATTCATGAGCAGGAGCGTGATGGCGATGAAAGCTACGATGCCAATGATTAGCGGTTCATCGCGATTGAGCGACGCCTGGATGAAATAGTTGCCCAGACCCGGCAAGGCGAAGATGCGCTCAACCACCACAGTACCAGTTAGCAGAAAGGCGAGTGCCGGGCCGGTAAAAGAAACCACCGGCAGCAAGCCCCCGCGCAAGGCATGACGAATCACGACCTGACGTTCACTTAATCCTTTTGCGCGGGCGGTCCGAATGTAGTCCGAACGAAGCACTTCCAACATACCGGCCCGCGTCAGCCGGGCGATGTACGCCATGTAAAGCGCCGACAGAGTCAGTATGGGCAAGACCGCGCCGCGGCTGGGGAAACCATACCAACGGGCTGGCGGGAACCAGTAGAGCGAAAGCGAGAACACCAAAACCAGAATGGGACCAAGGACGAAGTTGGGAATGGATATGCCAAGCATTGCCAGGGCCATCGAGGCATAGTCCCCCTTCGAGTTTTGCTTGAGCGCGGCAACCGAACCGAGAAAGATTCCGACGATCAGAGCCAATCCGTAAGCCGATAATCCAATCGCGGCCGAAACTGGGAGCGAGCGTCCAATAATTTGGTTTACTGATTGGCCTTCGTACTTCAGTGAGTTACCAAAATCCAACCGCACAACTTGGCCCATCATCTTGCCATATTGAACATACCAGGGTTTGTTGAGACCATACTTTTCGCGAATGTTGTTTTCAATGGCCTTCGGAATTTGTTTCTCGCCAGTATAGAAGTTTCCCGGTGCCAGCCTTATCAGTCCCCAGGTAAGCGTAATCACGACGAGGATCGTCGGAATGGTGATGAGCAGCCGTCGGATGATGAATGAAATCATTTTTGCAGGACAAGGCAAGAATGCCTGTCTTCAGTAGGACCGAAACGCTTGTCTGTCATTTAACAAAGCGGCAAATGAGACGGGCACGAATGCCTGTCCTATTCTAGTCAAGCAGGCTGGGCGTGGCGTAATCCCACTTGGCAGGATCGCGCTCAATGTATACAAACTTCCAGGGAAACAGTGCGCCCGCATTCGGATACATACCCTTTACATAGGGCTTCTTCACGAAATTCACAGCCAGTGTTTCAATAGGAATAATCGGCTGCGCATCAAGTAAATATTTTTCCGCCTTCGCCAGCAGCTCGTAACGCTTTTGCTGATCGAGCGTACGGTTTGCGTCGTTGAGCATGTCGGCGTATTTCTTATCCCACCAACCGCTACTATTATCTCCGCCCGGAGTGGAGAAGATGCCTAGAAATGTAAACGGGTCCATGTAGTCAGCCCCCCAGATTCCGAGGGCGAACCCTTTGTACTCCAGCTTCGCCCGGGAGTTCATGTAAGTCTTAAACTCCATACTTCGCAAAGGCACTGTAATTCCCAGGTTCTGTTTCCATTGAGCCTGCATAAACTCAGCCGATGATCTGTTGGATGATGCAGTGTTAAATATGTATTCAACTTGATCGACTGGGAACTTTGGGCATGAGAAGCTGCCATCCCCGCGAGCGGTAACGGGAAATCCCGCCTCTCCGAGCAGTTGCCGCGCCTTCTCAGGATTAAAGCCATCGCCGTGCGGTTGCGGGTAACCCTTGAAGATACCCTCCGGCGTAAACGCCGTCAGCGGCTTAACGACCTTCCGTGAAATGGCCCAGGAATTTCGATCGATGGCCATATTGAAAGCCTTCCGCACGCGCACATCGTTCATCGGAGCCTTTGTGACGTTAATGTAAATGTAAGTGATCGCCGCCTCGGAACCTTCCATGTAGTCCTTCTTTGGTCTCACTACGTCAAGCCATGTATTCGGCACGCAGTGGTACAATGCCGACTCCAGTTCGCCCACCTTGTAGAGATTCATCGTGGTGGGTAAGTCATTCATGGGATAGAAGTATATTTCATCGAGATGAACGTTCGCAGCGTCCCAGTACATCGGATCCCGTTCGACGACAATCTCAGCGTAGGGCTTCCACGATTTCAGTTTAAAGGGACCACAAGTAAGGATGTGCTCAGGGTCTGTCCAATGGCTGCCGTACTGCTCGACGGCCTTGCGCGGCACCAACCGGAAAAACTGATTAGCCAACATGCCAAGGAAAAAAGGTGCGGGCTGGCTGAGGGAGATTCGCAACGTGTAATCATCCACAGCCTCGACGCCGATATCCTCGGCGCTTACTTTGACAAACTCTTTTCCGGCCACTGCAGCCTGGAGTTTGGGGTTGCTTGCCAGCAATTCATTTCGCTGCTGCTCGTCGGCCGGCAGCGTTAACCGGGACGGCGAATGCATAGATTGATGGAACGGAGTGTCCGGATCGGCCTGCGGCTCTTCAACAGTAGTCTGGTACTCATCGGCCGGGGCTTTCAATGGCGTCTGGCTGAGCGCCTCCGTCTGCGGGGCGCCCTCAGCGAAGTCCTTTTCGAGCAGAAACTGATTCGTCCTCGGATCCTTTACGAAAACCGATCCGGAATTAAAAGCCGGTGCATACTTTATGTAGTTTGCCAGGCTGGCATTGCGCGAAGCAGTTTCCGGCGCCAGGCCACGACGAAAGGTGTAAACAAAGTCATTGGCGTTAATGCCATCCCCGTTGGACCAGCGCGCATTCCTTCGCAGATGGAAGACGAATTCCGATGAGTCGTTGTTTACATGCCAGCGCTCGGCGATAGCCGGTATCGGCGCCATCGTCTTGGGATGGTATTCAACCAGCCCTTCGTATATAGCCATGAAAATGCGTCCTTCAGGTTGTCCGGTGGTTCCCTGAGGATCGAGCGATTCAGGCTCATCGCCTGATACATAACGGAAGATGTTGCGCTTTGGTGGCGTGGTGCTGCCGTAGAACTCGCCACTGCTGGTGACAACGCTACAGGAAATTTCGCCGAACAGGAGTGAAACGATGGCAGCTCCGACGAGAATTCGTTTTAGGTAGAGTGTAGCCATCGCTGTGCCTAGCAGGAAACGCAACTTCAAACGGAACTTAACATGCGAAAACTCAATTGGGCAAGATTCTTAATTCGGCGATGCGTTTACCAGAAACCGGGAGCAGTTTGATTGGGTTTAGGCGTAGCACACACGGGAACCGGGTGAAGTTTCTGGTACATCATGTTTGTCAGGCGGCGTCGCTCAAGCAGCGACAGGTCTTTGACCTCCGATGCGCGGTGAGTCTGAGACTTACCGCTGAGTAACTACCCAACCTTTTCCGGTCTATGACCGGAATCGCCGGGTCAGAGACCCTAAAGAATTTAATCACCGCGCTGGTAAGTCAGAGACCGTCAGAGACTTACCGCGCATCGGAGGTCAGAGACCTGTCACGCTTGAACCCCTTCGTTGTAGCTTTGGCTCGTTATCGATTTCCACGGCCGGGAGAAGTGTTGGATTGCTTCCAGTTGGTGTTTATGCGAACAGTTTTTAGCGAAGGGGAGTCGAGCACGTTAGAGTCAAAACCGGTAACGTAGGGCTTCACCAGGGAATAAGACGACGCAAAATATATCGGCATGGCGCTCAAATCATTCAAAGCTTGCGCTTCTGTTTCGATCGGCGGCAGCTTTCGCGACTCCTTCTCTTTTACGGCCGGTAACTTGTCTTTAGTAACATCGGCTGGCGATGCCGGCTCTTGTCCGGCGGTCGAAGCCTGACTTGGTTGAGTGTTTTCCTGGAAGAGCATGCGAATGTTTGTAAGCTCGTCGGTTGTTTGCATGACGATTCCGCGCCGCACTACATCATAGTCACCAGCGCGAATGGCCGCTTCGTAGTCGTCCCAGTTTTTCACGACGATCTCGGTCTCGATGTTCAGCACGCTTCGCCAGGTGGCCGCAATCGACTGGGCCACCACGCGTTGCTGCTCATTGCGGTTGATAAGCAAACGGATCTTCGGAAAGTCCTGGCCTCCCGGAAATCCGGCCTCCGCAAGCAGCTCCCTGGCGCGCTCATACTCCTTCTCCAGCATTTCTGACTTGCTGACTACAGGATTTTGTGTGTTTGGCGTTGTCTCGGGGAGGAAGCGCTTCGCCGGCTCAGTTGCGCCACCCATTTCGTCGGCGCTGAGGCGGTCGCGATCAATCCCGATAGCCAGGGCCTCACGCACGCGCACGTCGTCAAAAGGGGCACGAGTTGTATTGAAACTGTAGTAGGTCAAAGCGCCGTAGGTCGTGCGACGAAAATCTTCATACGGCGTCAATAGTTTTATTGCTAATGGTTCAAAAGCAGCGTTGGTCAGCGCATCAACCTGGCCAGCGCGATAAGCAGCCAGCGCCGATTCAGCGTCCTTCTGACCGACAAATGCAACCTTCTGGAGAGTTACCTGGTCCTTGTCCCAGTAGTTTTCGGCGCGCTCCAACAACACGCGCTCGCTTTCGGTCTTTGCCAGGGAGAAAGCGCCGTTGGATACCAGATCGTCCGCTGCTAACTTACTGGTATTTTCGTCTTTGAGTTTCACTGGACGAAAGACAGGGTGCGCGACCAGGGCGGGAAAGTTCATGTCCGGCCGTCGCAGTCGAACGCGCAACACGCGATCGGAAATAGCCTCCACGCCGAAACGATCGCTCGCGCCACTTGTACTCGATGTCTCTGCCGTTATGTTATCAGCCAGAGGCTTTGCCTGTTTCTCTGATGTGGGCGCGGGCTTGCGCGTCGCGATCGCAACTGCGGGGATTTCGCTGTTGGCCCCTTCGATATTGGCAAGTAGCTCCGTGTGAGGCGCCAACTCTCCAATCTTCATCGTGCGACGCCATGAACGCACAAAATCGGAGGCTGTAACCGACTCTCCATTTGACCAGCGAGCGTCATCGCGCAAATAGAAGGTCCAGACGCGGCCGCCATTGGATGGTTCCCACCTTGTAGCGACGGCAGGGACAGGAGTCAGCGTGCGCGGATCATAATCTGTCAAGCCTTCGAAGATTGCTCTAACTAAATCGGTGTCAGGGGGCGCGGCGGCAAATGCCGGGTCGAAGGTTTGCGGCAGTCCACCGTCGCTCCAATGAAACTCCTGAGAGCGTGGCACCACAACGCGGCCATAGTAAGGTTCGAGCGTCTCATCAAGAAAACAGCCGGCGTGGCTAAGCATTAATGCGAGCAGAAGCGGACTCGCTACGGCTGCACGAAACCTTGCTCGCTTTCGGAGAATCTTATTAGCTGGCTTCATCGAGCAATTTGAGAACGGAACACTAGAATAGCGCAAACTCTTTAGCAGTGCGGTGACCTGTCACCGCTTTGGCCTTCGGCGGCCTGACGCCGCAGTCGTTGGTAGAATCAAAGCGAATGGTTGCCGCGACAGGTCGCGACTGACCAAAGCGGTGACAGGTCACCGCACTCCAAAGAGTTGACGCCAACAACCGTTTGAAACTCCTTCGGAGGCTGCATTATTTTTTCCCCAAATCAGCACGTAGTTTCCCGTAGACTTCAGCAGCACGCTTGCGCGCGGCTTCAAATCCATCCGAGGTATCTATCAGGTAGTCGGCAAAGGTCTTTTTCTCTTCCTGGGACATTTGAGCGGAAATGCGTTTTTCCGCCTCGTCGCGAGTTAGTTTGTTCCGCTCCATCACGCGCTGGAGTTGAACCTCATGGCGACAATGAACGACGATTTGTTTATCAAAACGCTTGTAGCCCCCCGACTCGATCATCAATGCTGCGTCGACAACGGCAATCCCGTCAGGATCTATCGCTTCCCACTCGCGCAATTGCTCGTCCTGTTTCGCGATGATGTAAGGATGCAATATCGAGTTCAACTTCGCCCGTTTCTTTGGATCCGCGAAAACGAGCGCGCCCAGCTTTAAACGATCAAGATTGCCATCGTCTCGAATAATTCCCGGCCCAAAGGCCGCTACAACGTCTCGCAACCCGGGCGAACCAGGCTTCACAACTTCACGCGCTGTTTTGTCTGCATCGAGCACGCGACAGCCAAGCTCAGCCAGCACGTCCGAAATGAACGACTTCCCTACCGCAATCGATCCTGTTAAGCCAACACGCAGCATTAATCAGCCGTGGCTACGGATTCCTGCTGTTGTATTCGGCAATGAACGCCTGCGTGACATCCATGGCGGGGTTCAAGGTTAAGACCGCCGGAAGCAGCTTGCTGATATCAAGGATCATCGTTAAGCCGT
The DNA here is from genome assembly GCA_036506215.1 of Pyrinomonadaceae bacterium. Classification (GTDB taxonomy): domain Bacteria; phylum Acidobacteriota; class Blastocatellia; order Pyrinomonadales; family Pyrinomonadaceae; genus PSRF01. The sequence continues at coordinate 34,953 of DASXSC010000274.1, forward strand.
GCTGGCTCGCATATTGCTCCAGCGCTTTGCCAATATCTGCCGAAACGGGACTAACGAGTTCATTGTAGCGCTTCTCAACGTCGGCATCGGCCTGTTCCTTCTTATATTTTAGTTCACGTTGCAGGCGCTCACCTTCTTCCCGCTTAGCTTGAATCGTCTGCGGACTGACAACGGAACTGTTGTTGAGTTTCGCAAGCTCGTCAGCAATCGCCTTAATTCGATTTTGAAGTCCAACAAGTTCGGCGTTTACTGGTTGGAACTGACGCTGCACGGTCTTGACCGCATTGAGGTAGCGCGTGATCCCGGCTTTCTCATCGCCGAACATGCTCGTATCGACGAGCGCAATCTTCGTGTCAGGCACTGTCGCGGTAACTCTTGGGGTTGGTTGCGTGGCGACCGGTTTGGCAGTTACTGGACTCGGTGTAGTGGGGCGCGTCTGGGCCAAAACGGAAGCAGAAGCGGTCAAAAGTGCGAAGAACGGCGCGATAACAAGAATTCTTTTCATGTTTGTTTACTTACTCCTTACCGAAAGACTAATTGATTTCTCACTACTTAGTGGTTAGCCGAGACCCCTCCGTTGCCGGGCAGCTTTTACAGTATTTCGCATCAACATAGCGACGGTCAGCAGACCCACGCCGCCAGGTACAGGGGTGCGCTTACCCGCTACCTCATCAGCCTCCGCCGGATTAACGTCGCCCACGAGTGTGTAGCCGCGTTTCGCAATGGCCGCTAGTCTCTTGTCGGTTTCAGCGCCAAACAACTTTCGCGCAATAGCTTCATCGGTAATCTTGTTCATGCCAACGTCGATCACCGTGGCGCCCGGCTTTATGTGTTCAAGCCCAATTAGACCAGGCCGGCCAATCGCGACCACCAGAATCTCTGCCTGGCGCGTCACCGCAGCGAGATCGCGCGTTCGGGAATGGCAGATCGTGACTGTGGCATCCCTTTGCAAAAGCAATTGCGCCACCGGCCGGCCAACGATTTGGCTGCGACCAACGACACAAGCACTGGCGCCACTAATTGGAATCCCGCAGCGATCCAGAAGTTCGACGATGCCCGCGGGCGTACAGGGCACAAACGTGGGATGTCCCATTGATAGCTTTCCAATAGTTACAGGATGAAAACCATCCACGTCTTTTTCTGGATCGATCGCTTCAATTATTCTCGCCTCGTCTATTTCCCCGGGAAGAGGCAACTGGACCAGAATTCCATCCACCTCGCCGCGCGCGTTTAGTGAGTTAATCAGGTCCGTTAACTCAATCGCAGTAGTGGTCGCCGGTAACGCGTGTAGTTCTGAGCGTATTCCCACTTCTTCACAGGCTCGGATCTTGTTTCTTACGTACACCGCCGAGGCCGCGTCATCGCCCACCCGTACCGCGGACAGGCATGGTCGTACTTGATGCTCAGCGACTAATCGCTCCACGTCTTGTGCGACTTCCTGCTTGATTTGATTGGCGATCGCGGCGCCGTCAAGCAGGTCCGCTCTGCGAGTGATTTTGGTCTCGCCGTCTTTTGCTGGTTGCATGATGTCCGTTATGAAGAGTGCGAATTCAAGTTTGAATTGCAACAGCTCGCCCACTCATTACTATAATTGAGACCGAGACAGTAACAGTCGACCAACATTGGCGTTTATCCTAATGTTACATGTGCCGCCGCGGTCCTTCGGGTCTTATACTGAGTTGCAGTCTTCAAACTTGAATCCACCAAGTGCCTTCCACGCTCTACACAATCACTGCTAGGTTACACCGAGATCGCTTGAACTCGTTAGCGACGCTCGGCGCGGTAACCGAATGGCGAGACGACTGGCTGGCCCACAGCACGACTTCTCTGTGCAACCTCAATGTTCTCTGTGACTCTGTGGTGAATAATCCACGAAACTACCACCAGACACCGAAAACACTGGTGTCGCTCAAGCGGCGATGGGTCTCTGACCCCCGATGTGCGGTAAGTCTATGACTCACCGCGAAAGTGTCCGACAAAACCTTTCCGGTCTATGACCGGAACTCAAAGTCGGAGACCTTAAGAATCTCAAACAGGCCGTCGGCAAGTCGGAGACTTGCCGCGCACGAGGTTACAGACCTTACCTGACTCGAGGCGCAGGTCCACTGCACATGCCGCTCGGAGCGCAATGTTTCTGCGGCGATTACATTCCGCTCGGCCGGAGCGGGAAGCATTTTTTTGGAGCTCGCCTCCTATAAACATTACGTCCCTCCGGGACTGCCGGATATGGTCAGAAAACTTTCTCAGAAAAACAGAACTCATGAGTTTGTGTTACAGAGAGGTTAGTCTTAGACACTACGGTTTTGCCTGCGCATGTCCCGATTAGGAGAATCCGCACCGCTGACCGATAATTTTGCTTGTTTCAATTCATAAAAGTTCATAGCGACTTCAAATAGTACTTCTGCAACATAACGAATGATGAACGCCAAGAGTATTCTTCCGCCGGTCCTGCTTGCTTTTTCTATCTTTGTATTGCTCAACCTATCAGGCTGCCAACCACATGAGCGCGTTCGCTCACCAACCGAAAAACAGTATGAGCTGAAAGGCAAGGTTGTCCTCGTTGAGAAGGACAAACGGCTTTTAACAGTTGAACACGAAGACATCAAGGATTACATGGCCGGCATGACAATGCCGTTCACTGTGGGCGAACAATCGGCCTGGGTGTTTGAACCGCCGCATGAAGTTACTCCAGGCGATCAGATCACAGCGACGCTGATTGTTGATGGCGCTAAGTCGTGGCTTGAAGACGTTGTGCTGACGAAGGAGGGTTCTGAGACCGGAAGCATAGCGAGCAGCGAAGGTTTAGGGCCAAAGCCTGGCGACGAGGTGCCGGACTATCGCCTCGTCAATCAGGATGGGAAGGCCATTCGCGTTCACGACTATAAGGGCAAGGCGGTGGTGTTGACCTTTATCTACACGCGTTGCCAGGACCCCGGCCAGTGCACCTTAATGAGCAGTAACTTCGCCACTATCGATCAGGAGTTGCAAAAACAGCCAGAGCTCTACCAAAAGACGCATCTGCTTAGTATCAGCTTCGATCCTGAATACGACACACCAAAAGTCCTGCGGAGCTACGGAGCCGCATATACGGGCAAGTATTCAGCTGAGACTTTCGCGCATTGGGATTTTGCTTCCGGAAGCGCGGATGAAGTGAAAGGAATCGCGCAGTTTTTTGGCATGCGCTATTACACTGACTCATCGAAAGGTACTGAGCAGGTCATGCACTCACTGCGTACCGCTGTCATCGGACCAGACAGTAAGGTCATCAAGGTCTATCGTGGAAATGAATGGAAGCCGGATGAGATCATGAGGGATATTCAAGGACTGCTCGCGCCGAAATAGTCGCTATAAATCCAAGAGCGGGGGCAAGGCGGGGTCCCCAGCGGGGCAGCCCCGCTGGGGTGCTAATCCCGCCTTCCTCACCACGAGCTGATTTCAGTTGAGCAGTAATCATTGGTGGAAAGGCCTTCAAGTCAGGTCAACCGATTGGCCATGTATATCTCACAGGTAGGGAAGGCGGGCTTACCCCCGCTCATTTGATATGACTGAAGCCGCCAAAGTACCTCTCAACTCACGCCCTTGATCTTCTTAATCTCTTCAGTCAACACGGGCACAGCCTCAAAAAGATCGCCAACAATTCCATAGTCGGCAATATCGAAAATGGGAGCTTCGGGGTCTTTGTTAATGGCCACGATAGTTCCCGAGTTTTTCATGCCGACGAGATGCTGAATGGCGCCTGAGATACCGAGTGCAACATACAGTTTCGGCGCTACAGTCTGGCCTGACGATCCGATTTGCCGATCAATCGGCAACCAATCTGCATCACAGATGGGACGCGATGCAGCCAAATCCCCGCCGAGAGCTTCCGCCAGCTTCTCGGCCAACGCGAGATTGTCTTTGCTCTTGATGCCACGACCAACGGCAACAATTATGTCCGCCTTACTCAAGTCGACCGCTTGTTTGACTTCCTGGAATGGCGCCTCAGGCGTCATGCGAATCTCACCAACCTCGACTTCCATGGCTTCCACGGCCGCGCCGCCTCCCTTAGCAGCCTGATCCGGCCGGTAAGCGCCTGATTGGAAGGTCGCAAAAACCGGAGCCTCGCTATCTGAAACGACATCCGCGTCGAGCTTGCCGAGAAAAATGCGACGCGTAAACGTGATCGAACTGCCGCTCACCTGGGCTCGAATACAATCGCTGATCAAAGATTTCCCAAAACGGGCGGCCAGCTTAGGCGCGAAGTCGCGCACGAGATAAGTGTGTGGCATCACGATCAGTTGGGGATCGAGTTGTCTGACAACACGTTCCATTGCGTCGGTGTACCCATCAGGCGTGTACTCCGCCAGCTTCGGGTTGGTGGCCGTTATGACTTTCGCCAGATCGTAGGCGGCGATCTCCTGAGTGAGGGCACTCACATCAGCGCCAGATATGACCGCGCTGATTGGTTGTTGCAGTTGCGAGCCAAGATTCTGCGCCGCGGCAATTGCCTCGAGCGAAGTCTTGTTGAGGACTCCGTTACGGTGTTCAATGAAAACTAAGATGCCTTCACTCATTGATGGTCTTTCCGATCAAAACAAGCGCGCTTCTGTATGTAGTTTTTGCGCCAGTTCAACTGCCCCGGCCTTAGCATCGCCATTTCCGAGAAGCTGTGTCTGCTTGGTTTTCTGGGGCAAGTAAATCTTTTCGATTCGCTGGTGCGAAGGACGACTCACAATCTCAGCCGCAGGCGCGACTTCCTTTATCTCCTTCTTCTTGGCCGCCATGATGCCCTTCAAAGTGGCATAACGAATTTGGCTGATGCCCGACTGAATTGTTAGCAACGCCGGAGTCGGCATCGTGTACCACTGGTACCATCCGCTCTCCAGTTCACGTTTTATGCGGAGCTTGTCGCCGGAGGCATCGACTTCGATAACAATTGTTGCGTGTGGCAGTCCGAGTAATTCCGCGAGGATGACTCCCGTTTGTCCGTAACCATAATCGTCCGACTGCAAACCCGTGAACACCAGATCGGGCTTCTCCTCGCGGATCGCGTCAGCTAACGCGCTCGCCCCGGCATATGGAGAAAGGGATCCCAGATTGTCTCCCACGACATGAATCGCTCGATCGGCGCCACGCGCGAGCGCGTCTTTGATTACGCTCTTCACGCGCTGCGGACCCATTGAACAAACAATTACTTCGCCGCCAAGCTTCTCTCTGACACGCAGCGCTTCTTCCAACGCATAGCCGTCAGACTCGCTGACCTCAAACGACAAGTCGCCCTCTTCGATCCACGTGCCTTCTTTATTAATACGCAGAATCGCATCTTTGTTTGCGACCTGCTTCATCATCACAATAATTTTCATATTTGATAATTTGAAACCATAGCGCTATCTAAGACCGTTTAGAGAGTGGACTCGTCCCCCGCCGTGGTGGAGGCACAAGTGCCTTTTCTAAACCCTGCGAGGCGTGTCACAAGTGTCATTTTTAAACTGAACCACCCTCTACCTATTCATCGTATCGCTTAAACAACAACGCTGCATTTGTTCCGCCAAAACCAAAACTATTCGAAAGCGCATATCCAACTTCGGCCTTGCGAGGTTCGTTGGGCACGTAATCAAGATCACACTCCGGGTCCGAATTGACGTAGTTAATTGTCGGCGGCAGAATGCTGCGATAGAGACTGAGAACCGAAAACACTCCCTCAATTCCGCCGGCGGCGCCAAGCAGGTGACCCGTCATCGACTTTGTCGAACTTACCGCGAGCTTGTATGCGTGCGCGCCAAAAGTCTGTCTGATGGCCAGTGTCTCAAACTTGTCGTTGTAGGGCGTAGACGTTCCGTGGGCATTGATATAGCCCACCTGCTCCGGCTGAATTCCAGCGTCGCGGATTGTCTTCTGCATTACGCGAATCGCGCCGGAACCAGTTTCGTCAGGCATGGTCAGATGAAAGGCATCGGCCGTCATTCCGTAGCCAACCAACTCTGCGTAGATTCGCGCGCCGCGGCGCCTGGCCAGTTCCAGTTCCTCCAGGATCAGGATGCCGGCGCCCTCGCCGATAACAAAACCATCGCGGTCGCGTTCAAAAGGGCGAGACGCGTGTTGCGGATCATCGTTGCGAGTAGAAAGCGCTCGCATCGATGCAAATCCCGCAACGCTCATCGGTGTGATCGCCGATTCGGCCCCACCGCAAATCATTACGTCCGCGTCACCGCGCTGAATGATCTTGAAACTATCTCCGATTGCGTGCGCCCCGGCTGAGCAGGCAGTGGCGGTTGCCGAATTAGGGCCCTTGGCGCCATAGCGAATTGAGACCTGGCCGGCGGCCAAATTAACGATCGCCGAAACGATAAAGAAAGGTGAAACCCGGTCTGGCCCTTCCTGCAAGAGTTTCGAGTGCTCACGCTCGATGGCCCAGAAATCGCCGATGCCACTACTGATATAAGTGCCGGCGTTTTCGGCAATGTCATCGGGAAACTTTCCGGCCTCGGTAAGCTCGAAGCCGCTATCCGCCATCGCTTCGGTTGCGGCCGCGATGGCGTAATGAATAAAGGCGCCCATTTTGCGCGCCTCTTTTTTTGCTATGAACTTTAGCGGGTCGAAGTCTTTAATTTCGGCGGCAAACTTGACGGAAAACTCCTCTGTGTCAAACTTCTTGATGAAGTCCACGCCGTTGCGGCCGCTCATCAGTGCGGACCACGTTGCTTCAACTGAATTGCCAACCGGTGTTATTAGACCGAGCCCTGTGACAACTACACGTCGTGTCAAATCAACACTCCTTGAAAACTAGTGCGACCGCCGACCGGAGACCGATGACGGCGGCTAAACACTCTGCGACCGATAACCGATGTCTGGTGGCGCCGCCTAGCATCTGCAGTCGTCCGTCGTCTGTCGTTTGTCTTCTGTCTGTCGCCTCATCACTTCTTATGCTGGTCGATGTAGTTGTAGGCATCGCGCACGCTCTGGATCTTTTCCGCGTCTTCGTCAGGAATCTCGATGCCAAATTCCTCTTCGAAACGCATCACGAGTTCGACGGTGTCCAAAGAGTCTGCGCCTAAGTCGTCGATGAATCGAGCGTTCGGCGTAACTTCATTTTCATCCACTCCTAATTCGTCGACGATAATCTGTTTGACCTTATTCTCGATTTCTGGATCGGGCATTTCGTTTTGCTCCTCTGTGATGAAATATCGATAACCACTCAAGAACCACCAAGGCTCGCGCCAGCGCTCTTCAGGCTGGCCGAGTCCTCGACGTTAAAGCACTTCACTTCCCGGTTTATCTGTCCCATTAAGCCGGTCAGGACTTTGCCCGGACCCACTTCCACGAACCTATCAACCCCTTCCTTAATCAACAACTCTATCGACTCGAGCCACCGTACCGGCGATGAAACTTGTCTGACAAGAGATTCGCGGGCTTCAAGACCCGTTCGTATAACGGCCGCATCGACATTGGTAACGAGCGGTGTATTAAGCTTCGCGAATTCGATTCGTTCAAGATCTAAAGCCAACCGCTGCTGCGCCGGCATCATTAGCGCCGAATGAAAAGGCGCGCTGACATTCAACTTCAAAACCCGTTTGGCGCCACGGCTCCGCAGTAATTCGGAGGCTCTCTCAACAGCTTCCGCGTTGCCGGCAATCACCACCTGGTTTCCGGAATTAATGTTCGCGGGAGCGCAAACCTGACCCTGACCAGCTTCAGCACACGCCTTCTTGATGTCTTCGAGTTCGGCCCCGACCACAGCGGCCATCGCTCCGGTTCCTACAGGTACTGCTTCCTGCATGTAACGGCCGCGCGAGCGAACCGTTTGAATTGCGTCAGTCAACGACAGCGAGCGGGCGGCAAACAACGCGGAATACTCGCCGAGGCTGTGCCCCGCAACGTAATCCGCCTGAGGAAACCCTTCTGACTCCATTGTGCGAAACGCCGCCACGGAAACAGCCAGAATCGCCGGCTGCGTATTTTCAGTCAGTTGCAATTCTGCCGGCGATCCTTCGAAACACAGACGCGAAACCGGAAGGTTTAGAGCATCGTCTAGTTCTTCAAAGATCCGCGCCGCCACGGGAAAGTTCTCTACCAGATTCTTCCCCATTCCCGGATATTGTGATCCCTGTCCGGGAAAAATGTACGCTAGAGACATGCTGGTAAATAGTAAATGGTAAATAGTAACGAATTAATCCTTACGCTGACTTTAGCTGTCGTCTAATGGTCAAGCCTGTCAAGTGTCACGACTATTTACTATTTACCAATTACGATTTACCGCCTTCACCTACCAGCGAATCAATACGCCACCCCACGTGACACCGCCGCCAAACGAGGCCAACAGTATCAGGTCGCCGGCGCTGATTCGCCCGGCCTCTACACACTCATCCAGCCCAATTGGGATCGAGGCGGACGAAGTGTTGCCGTGCATCTCGATATTTGAATAGACGCGCTCATTGCCAACGTTAAGTTTGCTGGCGACGGCATCTGTAATTCTTTGGTTCGCCTGGTGTGGAATAAAAAGGTT
>DASXSC010000275.1:0-3728 GCA_036506215.1 Pyrinomonadaceae bacterium
ATCGTCGCGCTCAAAATCATCGGATTAGGCAATTGGGCTACCAAAGCACACCTCAAACGGTTCCGTCTGGAGGCCGAAGCGGCAGCCAGGTTAGAGCATCCCGGTATCGTTCCAATCCACGAAGTCGGCGAGCGCGATGGCTCCTGCTACTTCAGCATGAAGTTAGTCGAAGGCGGCCAGCTTGATGAAGTGATCAAGCGTGAGCCAATGCCAATCCGACGCGCCGTAGAACTAATCGCCAAGGTAGCGCGCACCGTTCACTACGCGCACGAGCACGGCATTCTTCATCGCGACATCAAACCGGGAAACATCCTGCTCGATGGGAAAGGCGAACCGCACCTCACCGACTTTGGCCTGGCGAGACTGGTCGAGACAGAAAGCACAGTCACACGCACGATGGAAGTCTTGGGTACACCGAGTTACATGGCACCCGAACAGGCGGTAGGCAACAACGCACGCATCAGCAGCGCGACTGATGTTTATGGAGTTGGCGCAGTGCTTTACCAGCTACTAACAGGTCATCCGCCTTTTGCTGGCGGAACAACCTACGAGACTATCAAGTTATTACTGGATACCGAGCCGCGGCAACCGCGGTTGTTGAATCCTAAACTAGATCGTGACCTTTCAACGATCTGCCTCAAATGCCTCGAGAAAGATCCGCAGCGCCGTTACTCGTCCGCTCTTGCGCTGGCTGAAGATCTTGAGCGCTGGCTCAAGCACGAGCCGATCCAAGCCCGGCGCACAGGAGTTCTCACGCGCGGGAAAAAATGGGTGCGTCGCAATCCAACCAGCGCGCTACTGGCAGCATCCTTGGTCGCGTTGGCAGCCGCCGCCTGCTGGATCGTTTGGAAGAGCGAATTAGTTCGGCGTCCGATGCCGGCCGGAATCGCTGTGCTGCCATTCCTCGATCTTAGCCCGGCAAAAGATCAGGAATATTTCTGCGACGGCATAAGCGAGGAGATTCTCGACGCATTGGCGAGAATCGAGGGGCTGCGCGTCGTTGCCCGCACCTCGTCGTTCTCATTCAAGGGAAAGAACGCGAACGCGAGCGAGGTTGGAAAAAAGCTAAATGTCGAAAACGTGCTTGAAGGAAGTTTGCGACGCGAGGGTAACCGGATTCGTATTAGCGCGCAGTTAGTTAATGCGCGCAACGGTTTTCATCTTTGGTCGCAAACTTACGAGCGCGAACTCAAGGGCGTCTTTGCGCTGCAGGATGAAATCACGCGCTCAATTGTGGACGCGCTCAAGATCAAGCTTGCCGTTTCGCTTCCTACCCACGAACAACGCAACACGGAGGCATACGATCTTTATTTGAGAGGTGAGTATGAGTTTCGCCAGGCCGAAAGTAGTCTGACCGCGGACGCCTACGATCGTGCCGACGCGTTTTACCGGCAGGCGCTGGCAGGCGATCCAAATTTTGCCGAAGCCGCTGCGGAGCTCGCGCGCAGTCGGCTATCGCGGCACTGGTTTGTCTCGCCTTTGGCGCCACCGGAATTAGAGGAGGTAAAGTCGCTTATCGACCGCGCTCTGGCGCTGGCTCCGAATTCGCCGGAAGCGCACTTTGCACTCGGGTTATTCTTCTATTATGGTCATCGCCAATACGAGAACGCGCTGACGGAGTTTAACCGCACTCTGGAATTACAGCCGAACGATGCTTTGGCCCGAGCATATTGCGCGTCGGTTTACCGCCGCCGCGGTGAATGGGAGCGCTCGCTGGCCGATTTTCAACGAGCGCAGGAGCTCGATCCGCGGGACACCATAATCGCGATGAATATCGGAAATACTTATCTGGCATTGCGTCTGTGGGAGGATGCGGAGCGTGCCGAATTGCGAGCTCTCGCCATCGATCCGCACAACGCGCAGGCAGCGCTTTTTCTTCTCAGCTCTCGCCTCAACGCGACGGGCGATGCAGGCTCGGCCCGGCGAGCTCTCGATGGTTTTCCAGAGGGCGCCAAAGTCAGCCCCACCAGCCGCCGCCGCGGTCTTGGCGATGTGGGAGCTATCATTGGTATCTGGGTTTATCTCGACGTTATCGAAAGACACTTCACCGATGCTTTTCAAGCTTTCGAGAAGGACGTGGGCAACGACGATCCTGCGCATCTCGAGCAGCTTGCTGGGCGCGTCGCCCTTCGCGTGCTGGCGGGACAGACTGAGGCAGCCAAATCAATGGGCGAAGAAGCGCTGCCCTTACTCGAGTCGAGACTCCGAGAGCGGCCGGATGACGCTTTCGCGCTGACGCGGTTATCTTGGGTTTACCTTGCCCTCGGACGCAATGCCGATGCTCTGCGCCTTTCTAGACAGGCGGCGGATTCAACGCCCATAGAAAAAGATGCTCTGGTTGGTCCATATTTCCAAAACGGGCTAGCGCAAATCGAGGCGCGTGCAGGCGCACCTGAGGAAGCTATTAAGAGACTTCGACGTTTGCTCTCCATCCCGTCGGGCGAGGCAGTTTCGATAGCTCGTTTGAAGATTGACCCAGTCTGGGATCCGATCCGTAACCGTCCGGATTTCCAGCAGCTGCTCTCAGGTCCGGAGCAGATCGGACCTGGCAGGTAGCTCGCAATGGATTTGCGCAATTTTTTCGCCGAGCTAAAGCGGCGCAACGTTAAGGTTGCCGTCGCCTACGGCGTCGTGGCCCAGCTGCTCATTCAGGTCGCGACACTTCACCACTCTTTGAAATCGCCAGTGTCCTTGGCGCGTGTCAATCACGTTGTCCGCTTCATCGTAAACGCGAATCACGGCATCATGTGAACGGCGGACAAACTTAGGATAACCGTTTTAGCTTTCCTCACGCTTGCATGGTGTTTACGCTTCCAGCGTGACTAACGAGGGGCTCTGGCGGTGTCGCGGACGCGACGTTGCGTGAGTTTGCCAGCGGTCAAAAGCTGTTCCGAGGAACGTTACCGAATGATCCCCGTGTCTTCATGCTGACCGGCTTCATCAACGCGTTGCCAAGGAGAATTCGAAGAGAGAGTGCGCGGTCTCGAGCGCGCCCTCGAACTGGATCCGCGCATTCTCCGTATCCTGCAGCAGATCGCGCTCCATTACCAGTCTCTGCGCGCTATGCCGAGTCGGCCGCCATGTGGGATCACGCGCTGGCGATCAAGCCGAATGACGCAGACACCAAAGTAACCCGCGCTTTCCTCGAATTGGATTGGAAAGCTGACACACGGCCGTTGATCCCTCAGCTATGGCCAATCGAAACTGCTACCGTATTGGGACCCGCTTCGCCGCGATCCGCGCTTCGAAAAAATCGTTGCTTCGCTCGCGCCGAAAGAAACAGTTTCCAGATAACACCGGTTTTCTCTGGGCAGTGCAGAGTCTCGCCAGCCATTTTCCGCATAACCTCGCACTGGTTTCCGTTCTGTACTCCGGTGAACGGCCAGAAATGACGTCCCACGGTGGGAAGTCAAAGAAGGCCAAAACAACAAAAGGAAGTTAAAATTATGAAACATCAATTCACCATTAAAAAAAGGATATTAATTATGCGGCACAACAAAATTGTTTCCGCCGCAATCACGCTGTGCATGGTTGCCTTCTTCACGATGGGCTCGGTGCCCTCGTCGGCCACGCCCACACCGGTTACCATCACTGCGGTATTTGATTTTTCGACGTTTCCCGATGTAACGGGAACCTTTACCACAAGCGGGGCCCTTACAATTTCAGGGCCTGCTACAATGCACGTTGACCTTCTTAATAATGGTACGCCAGCTCAGCCAGCTCATTGC
>DASXSC010000276.1:0-14256 GCA_036506215.1 Pyrinomonadaceae bacterium
CCCCAGCTTCTCACCAGTTCGCTGCGTACTCTGTCCCCCAGTTTGGGCGCTCACCTCATTCTGCGCAGCTACCGCAGCCAGGCCGGCGCCCGCAAAGATTGTCTGCGCGATAAAACTGCGCCGGTTGATTCCATTACTTTCCTGATCGATTGCTTTGTGATTCTTCATCCTGTCTCTGTGCTCCCTGAGGCGCGTTTTTAAGTATTTCGTTTTGCTTCGCCGAGCAATTTGACCATCGCAGGGTCGCGATGATCGAAGAAGAGGCTCGTCCCGGTGTCCAGTTGCCTGATGGCGTCCATCTCTTCCTGTGTCAACTCAAAATCAAATATGTCGAAGTTCTCCGCCATACGGTCCTTTCGAACTGATTTGGGAATGACGATGATGTCTCGCTGCGTCAACCATCTGAGGATGACCTGCGCGACCGTCTTGCCGTGCCTCTCCGCGATTGAAACGAGCACTTCGTTGCGGAAGATATTGTTCTTTCCCTCTGCGAATGGTCCCCAAGACTCGATCTGAATGTTGTTTTCCGTGAGGAACTTCTGAGTCTCTGCCTGCTGGTGGAACGGATGCGTCTCGATCTGGTCCACAGCGGGCACCACTTCGTTATGGACAATGAAGTCCATTACACGGTCGGGATGAAAGTTGCTGACGCCGATGGCCTTGATCCTACCCTCGCGATAAAGCTCCTCCATCGCGCGCCACGAGCCAAAAACATCCCCATACGGTTGGTGAATGAGGTAGAGGTCGAGATAGTCGAGCTGCAGACGCTTCATCGAGCGGTCGAACGCTCTCTTTGCCTTCTCGTAACCGGTGTCCTCGATCCAGAGCTTTGTCGTCACGAAAAGCTGATTACGCGGCACGCCGCTCCTCTTTATCGCATTACCGACCGCCTTCTCGTTTCCGTAAGACGCCGCCGTATCAAGGAGGCGATAACCTACGTCGATCGCATCCGAAACGCTCCGCTCACACTCCGCCAAGTCCTCGATCTGAAAAACCCCAAAACCGAGGATTGGCATCTCTACCCCGTTATTCAATACAATCTTTTTCATATCTCTCGTCTAACGAATGGCTGTTTTCGCTTCCTATCGTTCTGGTTTGATTTTGATGTCGGCTGCCGAACCTACGATAAGACGATACTCGCGGATTATTGGACGATCCTGCAAAAGCGGCCACATTGACGTCCCGCGTTGCACACAAAGAGGCTAATATGGACGTATGAACAATAGGGAAACTCCGCGAGACGCACAGAGGATCAAGACGAACAGAGAAGAACTCATTGAGCGGATCGGCCGAACTGTGTCCGAAGATGGCGCTGAGGAGGTGTTCCCAGGTTTTTTCCTCGCCCGTTCGTCGAGGCAGTCGGAATCATTGAATACCGTTTACCAACCGGCGTTCTGCCTCGTGGCCCAGGGCAGGAAGAGGGCGTTGCTAGGTGAGGAGGTGTTTCGATACGACCCGGGACATTACTTGTTATTCACGGTCGACCTGCCTCTCATCTTCCAGATCGAGAAAGCGACGCCGGATGAACCTTATCTTGGTTTACGCCTCGATCTTGACCCCTCGCTGGTCGCTTCCGTCCTGATGGAAGCAAACATCAAGATCAAGAAAGGGGATGCGAGCGCGAAAGCGATGGACGTGCATTCGATCGACGCGAACCTTCTCGACGCTGTCGTGCGGCTGGTTCGACTCGCGGATGAGCCGGGCAGCAGTAACGTTTTGGCACCGCTCATCGTGAAGGAGATCATCTACCGGCTTCTGGCCGCAGGCCAAGGCGCGCGGCTCTGTCATCTCTTACCGTCAGGAGACACCCAACGCATCTCGCGGGCGATCGGACACTTCCGCGAGCATTTCGATGAGCCGCTAAAGATCGATGAATTCGCACGCCAACTCGGAATGAGCGTGTCGGGTTTCCATCATCACTTCAAGTCGGTTACGGCAATGAGTCCTTTGCAGTTTCAGAAACAAATACGACTCCAGGAAGCACGCCGTTTGATGCTTGGCGAAGATCTGGACGCGGCCAGCGCGGGGTTTCGCGTGGGCTATGAGGATCCATCATATTTCAGCCGCGACTATAAAAAGCTCTTCGGCTCGCCCCCTCAGCGCGATATAGTAAGCCTGCGCAGCCGACTGGACGCTTAAGAAGTGATCAACGCAGTGCTGAATAGTCTACAACAATCGCGAACTTCGAATCGGGTGGGAAGGATGCTTGCTCTACAGCTGGCGCAAGCGAGCAGAAATCATTTAAGATGCCAACGTTTAGAAGAATGAATTCCTCCGACTTACCGGTCCAATAATGCTCGTAAGCTATTGATTATAAAAGATTTACGCCCGCTTAGCTCAGTAAATGGGCTCACGCTCACAACGTGGGCCTTTTCAGTTACTTACAAAGTTTAATTTCAACATTGACGGGGAGGTTGACGGCAAGTCACAAATTGGCATCATTCAACGCCTTCATCTCGCTTGTTAGTAGGTAAGATGCCTTTGAACGGACTTGAAATCCCCAAGACTGTTTTCAACTAGGGACTATTCGCTGGTGTATTACAAGCGCGTTTCATGTACTACTGACCAGAACGCGGATCGAGCGTTTTCTAACTTGATTAACGGATTCGTCCTGTTGATAATCGCCACGTTCGGTCAGCTCTGATGTTTACGCTCCACGGGTGCTGTCTAAATTTTGAAAGATTTCTCTGGGGGCCCCCTGCGTATCTCTGCGTTCTCCGCGTCAATAACGTCTGTTTTTAACGCAGAGGCTGCAGAGGAATTCATCCGCAGTTGCGGAGAGACTTATTGATTGATCAACTTATGAGGTTACACACCAATGAGTAAGAGTTTGATGATTGTCTCAATATTGGTCCTCTTCGTCTTAGGCAGTCTGACCATTGGGCTGACCCAGCGTTGGCTCGTCAGCGCTCAATCGCAGAAGGATACAGATGCTCCTGCTCCGCGCCTACAGCCCTACTCGCAAGTTGATGAGAAGGCTAGTGCTGTAAACGGACCGGACGAGGGAGCAATTCGGGATCTTGCTGATGCTGTCTTGCGGTTCGTCACGGGAAACAAGGTGCCAAGCGTGTTTATCGGCCCATATAAGGAACGGTTGGTGCGCACTGAGATCAATTACCGGAGCGGACAAAAGGTAGGCATTCCCGAGGAGAATATTGTTCGCGTATTCGATGAATTGGCACAAGCGCTTAACGCCCCTGCATGCGCGAGAACAGATGAAGAAGAGGTGCGGGAGATACGTTTGGCAATCTCCCAGATGATACCCCACTTAATTGTTCCTCAATATCTCGGCGCAGAGGAACAGTCATCGACTGGGCTACCATACACAGTTACTCCTACGATGTCCCCCCTGGAGGCTGTGTTTGTCACTCGTTTTCTGATCATGCAAAAAGAAATCAATGAGTTTTCCCAGATTACTCCTGATGAGCGAGCGGAGATCAAGATCAGGATCAATAAGCTCGCGGAGGCAGGGTTCCACTTGACGCCGCAAGAGCGTGGCGAAGTGATGAGGGCTTTGATCAAGCAGACTCTGCACCCTGAAAAGACTCAACTAAGCGCCGAAGAATTGGCGCAGCAGGTCCAGCAGCAAAGGGACCGGCCGAAGTACCGCGCCTCAGTGTATCTGATAGCTGGCAATTCTTCATCAAGATACAACAAGATGCAGGACTTATTTCGCCGGGCTTATACAATGAAGGTGAGTGATGCTATTGCGCTAACGAACAGATCCCTTGAGTTGCTTGGGATTGAAAAGTAACAAGAATTTGTGTCTAGCGTACGATTAATTCAGCTATTAGCGATAATGAATAACTCTATACTCGATCCGTTCTGAGTCATACTTGCCAGTCTTCAAATTCCAGCTTTGCGATCTCTTTTCAATCCAGTTGCCTATTTCGTCATATTGAAATTCATTCGCAGTGCTACCCAGTATGGACGAGTTAGCGTCGTAACCGGCTACTTCAATTAAATTCTCTTTATTGTCATAACGATAAACAATCTTGCGAACTAAGCTAGTGTCATCGTAAGTTAATTTCTCTTCCGTCGTTCCATCTACTCCGTAAGCAAAGACTCTTCTTTCATATAGGATGTCGCCAGGCCCATAAAGGGACTTCATATTTAACCTTCCGCTCAAGTCATAGCTACAGACAATCTTATGGTAAAGAAACCCATCATCATTATATGTTTCGATAATTCTAACGTTACCTTTTTCGTCCGACTTATAACGGTAAAACGCTTTTGCTATAGCGCCCGAATTGTCGCTACAACATGCCTCAATTTGATTTCCTTGATTATCGAAGATTGAGACGTAGTTGCGGGTCGCAATGGTATGCTTTCTCTCAGTGACCTGCTCCAAGGCTTCGAGCTTGCCCGCTTTGTCATCATAGCGGTAGACAGTCTTTCTAGTAATCACTCCCTGCCGCACGAGCCATTCTATCTTTCGGCCTGCGGCATCGTAGCTGTAGAATTCAGTCTGCTTGTTGCCGGGGTTCGCAGGATCATAGCTGATCGCTTTGGTCTCATTCCCATCGACATTATAGGAGACCTTACGCAACGGCACCCCTTTTTTTATTGGAAATAGCCAGGCAACTTTCGAAGTGCGGAGAAACTGCAACCGGACAGTGCTCACAGGTCCTACCAGGCCGTCTAGCTCTCGGTCAGGTTTCTGCCGAGCATCAGATGGAAAAGCCAAAGCGTACCCGGACATATAACTCTTCGCTTTTAAGAAAATCGTCATCAATAGCTTAACATCAAACTTCAAAATTCGATGCGACCGCCAAAGATAGGCAAAGCGCGGCCCTCATGAAGCTGCTCGGGAAACGGGTCGAAGTAGCTGCAGTTTTGCTCGGTGTTGTTGACGCGGCCAAAGACGTTAAAGATATCTACGTAAGGCGCAAACGACCATCGGCGGAAGCTAAAGCGACGTTCTAGACGCACGTCAAACTGCGCATAGGTTGGAAGTCGTCCCGCGTTACGGTCTTCCTGTCGCACCAGGTTTTGCAGATAAATTCCTGGTCGGAATTGAACCGGCTCGTAAATCGTAAACGGCAACCCGCTCGCTACCTTTAGCTTGCCGGCAAGATTAAAGCCTTTAACTCGCGTGATGCCTATGAGCGTCAATTGATGTGGCCTTTCCGTCTCAGCCGGAAAACTAAATCCGCCGCTTGAAAGTCGCTTGCGCGAATAGGTGAATGAATAGATGGCCTCGCCACCAAAGCGACCCGCGAGCGCTTTCTGCACCACGACATCGAGCCCGCGCGCCACACCCTCGCCTGTATTGAAGTAGCGCGGAGATGTGAGCGTGGGCCGCACCAGCAAATTGTCATAGTTCTTCTCATAAGCTTCTACAGTCGCGCGTACGTCTTCGCGCGCGAGCCATTCGATGCCTGCGATGAAGTGGACGGCTCTCTGTGTCTTAAGCTGACGATTCTCCGGTGCCAGCGATAGGATGAAGAGGCTTGGCGGCTGGCGATAGACGCCTATTGCTGCGTTCAGCTTGACGTGCGGTGAAAGCCAGAGGCGTGCGCCCACGCGCGGACTTGTGAGCGTTTCATCCGTGACGGCGTAGTGGTCAATGCGCACGCCCGGCGTCAGCGAGAGACGCGCGCCAGCCTTATATGTTGCCTGCATGTAAGCGTAGCCGCCGCCGACAGGCTTTATCTCCATGCGGTTAGCGCGTGTCGGCGCAAGGAACTCTTCTTCAATGGGACTGAAACCTGAGCCAGCATGCTCGAAGGTGAAATAGTCAGCCTGCTGAATAATAATCCCGCCGCCGGCGGCCAGTCCCAGTTGCGCTGTAGGCTGCGCCGTCAACTCTTCCTTAATGCCGAATTCTGAGTCGCGTAGATCGCGCGTTCTCTGAAGCGTCCGACCGTCAATCCTTATGATCGTGAAGGGAGTACTGAAATCGAAATCGAGCACGCGACGAAACGTTCCGTCGTTGTGCTGACCGCTGGCCCACGCTGTCGCTTGCGAGAAGGTTTTATTGCCGAGCGTTGAACTGAGCGTTAATCCTAAGATGGTGCGACGGCTTCGCCTGTCTGTCACAAGCTGGTCAACCCGGCGATCAATCTTCTGCGCCTCATCCAGATTCGCCGTGAACCTCTCGAAGAGATTGAGCGCAGTAAAGGTCAGCTTGTGCCTGGAGCTTATGTCATAGTCAATCTTGTTGGTAAAATCGAAGTCGCGCGGGCGACCTATCTCGCCGATGTCGAAAATGTCAAAGGCTATGTCAACGTAAGAGCGCCGCGCCCGAGAAGAGCCACCCGCCGCGCTTTCCCAGAGGCACTTCTATAGTTCCACCGAATGCGCCCGAATCAAGAAAGGCCACGGCTTGCACTCGATCACGCGCAGCCTTGCGCAGAGTTATATTACGATAAAGCGCACCAGACAGTTTACAAACCCCTTCACATTTTCTCCTCCTCGTGAGGAATTCAGGCCCTGACGCTTTATGACGGTAATGGAGATAGCCGGGCGACTACAAGCGTGGAGTCGCCCGGCTGTTATTATGGATTACTTCAAGGATAAGCTGTCACCATTTGACAGCTACCTTTCTTTTCTCTCATTGGATCAGGCAGGGCGACCCGCCACACGGATCCTCATCGGGTGGCGGCGGGGGCGGCGGAGGCGGCGGATCGTTACCGAAGAGGTCCAGCGTATCTCCGCCAGTTTCTTCTAAGCTTCCGTCCGGCCTTACGTTGAAAACGAATACTGCGTATTGACCGGAATACGAGGAACCAAGGTAAGGGGTCGGCGCCTGGAGCCAAGTTCCATCAGGACTTACAGCTGATGCAGTAGTCGTGGCGAATATCGCGCCAGTCCCCCCATCGACCCACTTGATCACAGGCATACCGTATGTGGTATTCATCCCATCGCCGATGAGCTCGATTGTTGACGGGGGCGCATTAATATTTATCGTCTCAGGTGAGATGAAAAACTGTCTGAAGAGATGCTTGCAGATGAAACCCACAAGGTCTCCGGCGTAAACGTCAGCTTCAGACTCCAAACCGAAGCAGAAGCCGCTCGTGAAAGTAAACACCCATGCCGCAGGAGTTCTGCGATCTGGACATGGTAAGAACGCACTCCCGTCAGTCGTACCATTACAATTTTCAAGGGTTCCGGTAGTTGGTCCCAAGGGGAAAGCAAAGTTGCTGGTGACGCCGATCCCGGGTGATGCAATTGGCGGAGTTGTAGGAATTCCGTTGACGAAATCCTGATCAAACGTCCTAAGATTAAATCCAGTCGGTGGCGTCGGCGGCGGTGGAGGCGGAGTCGTTCTGCACGCTGTAGATGCGACTAGCGCTCCCAGGATTAGCAGTAGAAAAATTTCTCTTTTCATGGCTTCTTCCTCCTTCAGCGTGGTATGCCCATATCGTCAAAGGCTTTATCAACTAACGGCGGAACATCAGCAACCCGATTCCTGAAGAGCTGCTGTAGTTCTTTACCCCTTACACTCTCGAACTCTACCTTCGACTGAGCGGTTGAGTTCTCGGGTACAGGCTTACCGCTTCTGTGAGCCTTCCACCTCTCTACCGCTCGCAGGTGGCGCTGTGTAGCCCACTCTTCAGGGGTGACTTGGAAGTCCCTATTCGACAGCTTCTGATTGACCATGAGCAGAGCCATACCTGCCGCCTCAAGAGGTGACATTTCAGGATTGACTATTGACTTACCCGGATGTCCTTCAGGTGCCTGACTAATGAAGCCCGGGTAAGCGCCGAGCATATTTACTCGTAGGTACCTTAACTGGGCTCCGCTAACCCTCGAATAATCCGGGGCCCCTAATCGCTTGGTAAGTCCATTCATAGCCTTAACCAGGTTTTTTTCCGGGATGCCTCCCGTGCCTTGGCGTCTGTAGTTGACCTCAGCGCGTACGAGGCGATCCTTGTAGAGCGACAAACCGAAGGCCATTTCTGGAGGGCCGAAGTGCTTGAAAACTTCATCGGCTAAGTCCCCGACTGCCATTTCGTCGCCGTTTTTTGCCAGGCGAGCTTTGGCATTCAATAGGCCTACCCTTAAATTCGTATCATTACTCGGAGTTGCCTCACTCTTCGGGGATATGCCTGAAGTTGTCAGCAGCAGGGCAAGTCCCAATAAGAGAACAAGCAACAGTGCGGTCTTCTTTGCCTGTCTTTTTGTCATTTTTTGCCTCCTAAGATATTGGAGCAGCGCAGGATGTATTTTGCGCCACCAGAGTTTCGCCTTCTGCGGTGGTTCAGATGGAGCTTTGTCAATTTATCGCTGGGCGTGATAGGGGAGGTTTCGAGGTTGAAGAGGTGTCCACCAAAGTCTTGGGATCTGAGTCTGAGGTTCATGGCTGTATCCCTCTTTGGGCAATTCGACTTGTAGCCGTTGAATTAGGGAGGGGCGAAGAGAATGATGTAGACCATCTCCGATTTCAACGCTTTTCCATACTTATCTATTAATGCATAACTATCGCCGCCAACACGTGGTCGCCTGCTCTGGGCGCGTTAGGTTCGAGGCTTTCGCTTAGATCGAGAGTCAATCTTCTAAACAGTGAATGGGCGTAACACTTCGATCCTTCCTTAGGGAATAATCATGAGAGAAAGAGATCTCTTGCATGGGAAGCCGATTTTGCTTTGCTCAAAGAGCGAATCCGGCGCTACAATGCGCTCACTTAGTTCTCCCCTAGTTCTCCCCCTCAACAAGTGCAACTCCGTCTCACTAACTCTTTCGGACGAAAATAATCGGAAGGGATCATGGAAGTCCCTAGAAAGTCCCAAAAGATTTCCAAAAGAAAACCAAAAGGCCTACCTGCAACACACCACGCCGATGTAGGAGCAGTTGTCTATGAGTTTGGCCCTTTCCTCCTTGACGAGAAGGAACAACTCTTGACTCGAAATGGCAACGCTGTGCCTTTAACACCAAAGGTTTTTGACATTCTGCTTCTCCTTGTTCAAAACAGCGGCTGTCTGGTCTCAAAACAATCGCTGCTAGGTAAGATTTGGCCTGACGCGTTCGTCGAAGAGGCCAACCTCAATGTCAACGTCGCCACTTTAAGAAAGGCTCTGGGCGAACGTCCCACTGAGCATCAGTTCATTGAGACTATACCCAAGCGAGGCTACCGCTTTGTGGCGAACGTAGTTAAGCTGAAAGTCTATCGCGATCCGGGACATGGCACGGCAACCAAGCCTGACTCCCAATGGGCAGAGACAAACCGAGAGCGAGAGGCTAAGATTTTCAACTCGCTGGCTGTCTTGCCTTTCTACAACGAAAGCTCCGATCCAAACGTGGAATACCTTTCTGACGGTCTGACTGAAAGCATTATCAACAGCCTGTCGCATCTACAAGATTTGCGAATCATCGGCCACAACTCAGTATTTCGTTACAGAGGGAAAGAACTTGACGGCAGGATGGCTGGAAAAGAATTGCGCGTGAAGTCAGTCGTGACGGGAAGGATTTTGCAGTTCGGTGAGAAATTAATAGTCAGGGCCGAGATGATAGATGTGCAGACGGGATGGCACATCTGGGGAGAGCAGTATCATCGCAAACTCGTGGACGTCCTGAAGGTGCAGCAAGAGGTATCTCACAAAATATCGCTTGCATTGAAGCACCTATTGACCCACGAAGGAAAAGTGAAAGTGAGTAGCCGTTCCATTGAAAACGCGGAGGCTCATAAAGCCTATTTCAAAGGTCGTTATCATTGGAGCAAATTTGATTTAGTCAGCTCGAAGAAAGCTGCGGAGTATTTCGTCCAGGCGATCGAGATCGATCCCACTTATGCTCTCGCCTATGCCGGACTCGCTGATGCTTATTACCGTTTGTCTAATGTATACGCGCCCACAAGAGAGGCAATGTCCAAAGCCAGGGCGGCAGCAATGAAGGCCCTGGAGATCGATGACACCTTGTCAGAAGCGCATGCAGCGATGGGTATCATCAAGATGCTCTATGAATGGGACTGGTTAGGGGCCGAAAAAGAATTCAATAGGGCGATCAAAAGCAATCACAATAACGCGATTGCTCATCAGCGATTTGGATTGTACTTCAACTTGCTCGGGCGATTTGACGAAGCGATACGAGAGTTGGAGCTGGCGATGCGTATCGACCCGCTCTCACCGCATAGCTACTGGAGTTTCATCTTAACTTACTTTCTAACTCGCCAGTATGACAAAGCAATAGAAGAGGTTCAAAAAACCCTGGAAATGGAACGCGATTACAAGCCAGCGCTATATCTTCTGGGACGAACCTATGAGCAGTGCGGACAACAGGATCAGGCGATTGAAGTATTTAAGAGAATCTTAGCTTTGAGCAACGCGCCAATGTTCCTGGGCGCACTTGGACACTCTTATGCGCGGAGCGGTGAGCATGAGAAAGCTCGAAAGGTTCTTAAAGATTTACAAGAGCAATCAAAGCAACGCTACGTGTCAGCATATAGCCAGGCGATCATTCATCTGGCTCTTGGCGAAAAGAATCAGACTTTCTTGTGTTTGGAAAAGGCCTGCGAGGACCGCTGTGAGATGATGACCTGGCTCAAGATAGATCCGGACTTTGAGGCTGTTCAAAGTGATCTTCGATTTACAACTCTTCTACGGCGAGTCGGGCTTAGTAATTAATGCTAGTTTCACATAATCGCCTACGGTTCCGTGCGCCGACGCATTTGTGAAGGCAAGGACGTAGCTACTAGTTGGCTGACAAAGCTCAAGGCTGACTACCAGTCTTCATTGACCCTTATGCGTCGGAACTTGTGTCGACGTTGGTAAGAGCGATGAACCTTGCTTGAATTGCTGGCATTCTCGCGATTGAGCGGGGTAGGGATGGAAGTCTTCGTAGATGACAAGCTGCGCCTTGCGAAAAAGTCTCACAATAAATAGTGACTGCACCTATCCTGCACGCTTTGAGCTACAATCTCTACTATAGAAGCCGCGTTTACTAACATTAGGCGTTACGATGCAGCCCAGTGTCCACATCGTACATGTGCATTTGAAAAAATCGGTCAGATCGTTGTGACTCCCCATAAACTTCCAAGATTGGTTCACTATGGCCGTGATGAAGTACAGCGGTCACAATACGCTTGAGAGCTTTCAAACTACATCGATCCATCCGTCGAACGCCAGATACAGGCGCTCGACAACGTTGTCGGAACCTTGACGGCTCAAGGTAGTGTTGAGAGCGTTCGGAGTGTTGGGAGCGTCGAAAACCGAGCCGTTAAACCGTTGCACAATAAGTAAGTCGCCGTGTAGGATGCCTTTACAAAACGACGCCCGCTTGGCTCAGCAATTCAGCACTCACTCACAACAAGCGCCGATCAAGCCCTTACAGACGCATCGAAAATTCGTTGAGCACTTCTTGGGCTCTTCTAGTCGGCTGTAAAACAATTATTTAGGGCAGTCTCGTTTACATGGCTCGTCACGTTAAGTGCGTCAGGAAGGCAAGGCAGGAAGTTATCGTAGCGACCGCAGGTCAGTATTGAGGGGCAGGCAAGAAGGAAGCAGAATTATCGCTGATATCACTTTCCGAGACTCATAATCCAAATGTCGCCGGTGATGCGGCCGTGGGAGTAGAGGAGTTGGCGACCATCGCGCGAAATCTGTGGGTCTTCGAGGAACAGGCCGGATTCCGGAAAGTTCGTCACCTTCTCCGGCTCGCCTTTGCGCCACTCCTGCGCCGGACCGGGTACGCGATAAATATTCTTATGGTCGAGTTGAAAATAAAGCCACTTGCCGGAAGGCGATACAAACGGGTGATAGTCCTGATGTGCTGTTGCAACCACGCTGCGTGATTCCCCGCCCTCTATCGGCACGGCGCGTAGATCTATGTTGCCGCTAAGACCCGACTGATAAATTAGCCATTTGCCGTCAGGGCTGAAAGCGCTCTCAGGTACAACGGCCGGCTCGTTTGTCAGACGCCGCGAAGTCTTCGTTGCCAGATCAAAGATGAAGAGTTGGTTCTGGCGTCCTTCCGCAGCTGAACCATAAACTAGGGCGAGTCCTGAAGGTGCCCATTTGGGATTGTCCGCGTTCTCGCTCAACAATCGTGGGTTAGCTCCATCTGCCGACATGAGCCACAGACTGCCAGGGGCTGTGGCCGGTTGCTGGGACACACCGACGGGTCTGCGAATGAAGGCGATGCTTTGGTCGTCGGGTGACCAGCGCGGTTTTGAATCATTAAAGTTTGGATCGGACGTCAACTGTACGGGCGTGGAGCCTACCTCCACGCGCCAGATGTGAGAGCGTGCGCCTCCGTGAGATTGAAAGACTATCGAACGGCCATCAGGCGAGAAGCTCAAAAAGTCGATGTTGTTATTTCCCCTCGTGACCTCTTGAGGCGTGCCGGTTTGACGTCCCATCTCTGCATCGAAGGGTAATGTCTCGATGTTAAAAGAGAGGTCTTGCGCGGCGAAAGCTATCAGGTTTCCATCACGAGAAATTGCCGCCTGCGTGTCGCGCCCGCGACCGACCGTGAGCGGCTCAGGCGCGCCAGAGGCTGTGCCGTCAGTCGCCGAAAAAGGTATTTGCCACAGCGAATTATTTTTCCCAGGCTCGTCGTTTGAATAGATGATTGCCTGAGAGTTTACTCCCCATGTGGGACGACGCCCGTTGACTATCCGCCTGGCCTCACCACCTTCGGAGCTCACGAGGAAAATGTTCTCGTCCGCTTCAAACGATATCCAGCGCATGTCAGACGAGTAGCTGGAGTAGAACCAGAAGGGCGCGAGTGGTTCGTCGGCTTTGAATTTAACGGGAATGTCTTGCGGCGGGCCTCCCTGAGCGTCGACGCGACGCAACTTCGGTTGGAAATGTGAAGTGCCACTCGTGAAAAGGATCGTCTTGCCATCGGCCGACCATGAAGGGAAGTTACCCGATTCAACTATGCGCCGCGCGCTTCCGCCGAGCGCAGGCATCACCCAAATATCACCACCAAGGAGCGGACGATCCCTGCCAGGGTAGAGAAGACTGGATGAGCTTGAGCGTGTCGAGACAAAAGCGATCTGCTTGCCGTCCGGCGAGAAGGCGGGTTGTACGTCATCTGCCCCATTGTTGGTGATGTTGATCTCGGGACCGCCGGAAATCTGCTTGAGGTAGATGTCGAAATTGCCGTTGCGGTCTGAGACGTAAGCGATAGTTTCGCCATCCGCAGAAAAGGTCGGCTCCCCTTCATAGCCGGGGTCGGTGGTAAGTGGCGTGAGCGTTACATTCCCGAGGGCGAGCGTCGAGTGTTTGGGAGCCACAGTTGAGCGACCGAGCAACCACGCGATGGCAGCGACACCGAACACTATAAATGCACCAACGAGAAGAAGCGGTACATTCAGGGCCCATTTGCCGGTGCCAAGCATTCCGGGACGTTGCGTCTGTGTGCTTATGAGCGAGTTCGATTCAAGGGCGCGTTTAAATCGGCGCAGGTCTAACTCAAAATCGCCAGCGTGCTGATAGCGCTCTGAAGTTTCTTTGGCGAGAGCTTTGCCTAACACGTCCGCGAGTTCTGGTGGCACTTGCGAGTTTAACTGCGTAACCGGCGCAGGCTCCTGATTGATTATTACGTGAAGAGTATCGATCACCGATTTCCCTCTGAAGGGCCGCTCGCCCGTAACCATTTCATACAGCACAACGCCCAGGCTGAAAATGTCTGTGCGCTGGTCCAACTTTTCAGCGCGCGCTTGCTCAGGCGACATGTACGAGACTGTGCCCAGTATTACTCCGGGAGTTGTCGCGTTGCCTGAGTGCATGTAGGCCGTCGTCAATTGGGTTACTCCCGCGCCGCCAAGCTCTTTTTCTACGAGTTTGGCCAGACCAAAGTCGAGAATCTTGATTTGACCAGTCGTCGTCACAACCAGGTTCTCCGGCTTAATGTCGCGATGAATAATTCCTTCTTTGTGTGCGGTGGCGAGGCCAGAGGCAAGCTGCGCTGCAAATTCCACTGCTTTCTTGATCTCTAACTTACGCCGAGAGAGAAGCTGACGCAACGTTTCGCCCGCTACGTACTCCATTGCGATATAGTGCGCCGTCTCGTAATTTCCGATTTCAAAGATCTGCGCGATGTTTGGGTGATGGAGAGCGGCGGCCGACTTCGCTTCCTGCACAAAGCGTCGAATTCGATCCTGATCTTCCGCAAGCTTCGCCGGCAAGAACTTCAAAGCTACCTTGCGATGCAGCTTCGTATCCTGCGCAAGATAGATTTTGCCCATTCCACCTTCGCCCAGCAGCGAAAGAATCTTGAAGTGGGCCACGGTTTGTCCTGGTTTAAACTCTGCGCCGTTGAGCAACATCTCTGCCGCCGCCCGATAAGCGGGCTCGTCTATAAAACCGG
>DASXSC010000277.1:0-8024 GCA_036506215.1 Pyrinomonadaceae bacterium
ATCGTTTCTAAGGAAGCGCTATGCCCATGTCTTTGCGGCGGGTTTGAGCGCAGGCGCGCTGCTTGCGTTGAAAGCTTCAACTCGCGTCCAGCTCGACGGTATCGGAGTTTTTTCGCCCACTTTTTTCTACGATGGCTGGAACGTGCCGCGAACCAGGATTCTGCTGGATCTGGCCATCCGGTGGTTCCCACGGCCGCTTCACTATGTCTTCTTTCATTTCGACGGCTTTCCTTACGGCATAAAAAATCCGGCTCTACAGGCGCGACTTCGGGCTGCGTATAACCCCATGAATCGGGTCCTGAACCCGTTTCGAAAAGGAACTTCTCCGCGCCAGTACTCTTCAGAAGCTGTAGGTTATCCGGTTTTTTTCTTGAAGACGCTGGCGGATCTGGATCGCCTCTACGCTGTCCTGAAGGCAGATCTGGCGAAGGTCACCGCGCCGACGTTGGTTTTGCAGGCTTCTGAGGACGATTTCACCAGTGTAAGAAATTCCGAATTTGTGCTTAGCCAAATCGCGTCAGCCGAAAAAAAACTCGTTTTGCTCGATGACAGCTACCACGTCATCACAGTGGATCGGCAGCGTGATGTCGTTGCTAAAGAACTGCAAAAGTTCATAGCCGCTCATACGAACCCGAGACCGGCAACCGATCTTTCGGTTTGTACAACGGTGAGGTTAACGGGATGTCCAGGCGAAAAGTTGTTATCACCGGTCTAGGCGTCGTTTCCTCGATTGGGTTGGGAAAGGAGGCGTTCTGGCGGGCGCTTCTCGCCGGGCAATCCGGCATCAAGCGAATACAGAGTTTCGACGCTTCGCTCCACGCGTCCCAAATTGCGGGAGAGATATTGGATTTTCCCGCCGAGGAGTTTTTTCCATCTGGCGCGAGCGCGAGATATTCGCGTGCGTCACAACTGGCGCTGGTGGCTTCGCAAATGGCACGGGAAGACGCACATCTTGACTGCAAATGTTGCGAAAGCGATCGGGTCGGCACCGTAATCGGGACAGGCCTGGGCGGGGCCGAAGTTTATGAGAATCAACTCCGAAGACTGATAGAAACCAACAATCCGCGACGCGTTCATCCCTGGTCGGTGCCGTTAATCATGGCGAACGCGCCGGCTGCCGAAATCGCGATTCGTTATGGGCTCAAAGGACCCAACATGACTATCTCTACCGCCTGCTCCTCTGGCGCTCATGCAATTGGATACGCGCTGGATCTTATCCGTTCAGGGAGAGTGGACATAATGATGGCCGGTGGCACAGAAGCCTGCATTGTACCCGGTGTCGTTGCCGGGTTTAACTCGCTTCGTGCGCTGTCAATGCACAACAATGAACCTGAACGAGCGAGCAGGCCTTTTGATAGAACACGTGACGGCTTCGCCATAGGCGAGGGGGCCGGAGTTTTGATTTTGGAAACTCTGGAATCCGCCAAACAAAGGGATGTTCACATCTATGCCGAAGTTGCGGGCTACGCGGCGGCTTGCGAGGCCCGCCATATCGTTCATCCGGAAAGCACCGGAACTGAAGAAGGTCGCGTGATGGAGCTTGCGCTCAAGGACGCAGGAATTCCTACCGGTCAGGTGGATTACATCAATACTCACGGAACATCGACGGTTTTGAATGATCTGACGGAAACCAATGCGATTAAAAAGGTATTCGGGCCGCATGCGTACCGGATTTCACTCAATTCGACGAAATCAATGATAGGCCACACGATCGGCGCGGCCGGCGCGGTCGAAGCCATTGTCTGTGCGCTGACACTCCAGCGTAAGGTTCTTCATCCAACGATCAACTATGAAAATCCTGATCCGGATTGTGATTTGGACTACACGCCGAACCATGCCCGCGAGAAGGACGTTCACGTCGCGCTCTCCAATTCCTTTGGCTTTGGCAGCAATAACGCATGCTTGGTCATGAAAGCGCTTTCCTAACAGGTGGAGGTTAATATGATGACAGGTGAATCAATTGAGGCGCGCATCATTGCCGGACTGGCAAAAATAAAGAAAACCAAACCTGAAACCATTCAAACACAAGCCAGCTTGATCGAAGATCTGAACATCGATTCGTTGGACACCCTTGATCTGATTTTTCAGCTGGAGGAAGAATTCCACATTGAGATTCCTGAGGAACATCAGCCGCAGTTTTGCACGGTGCAAGACGTGATTACGTATGTCCAGGAGAGGATCGGTCAAACAGTTACCCGCTCAGCTTGAGCCAATCGCCGCCTTAACCGCTAATTTCTTTGAGAGGAGCAATGCCTGCGTTTCGTGTCATAAATTCGTTGCATGATATTGAAAAGCAGCAGTGGGATGTTTGTTTTCCCGGCGCGGTGGAAGACTACAATTATCTGCTGGCGATTGAAGAATCGGCGCTTGCGGGTTTTTCATTCCGCTATTTGACGGCGTGGAACGGCAGCGTGCTACAGTCCGCAACTCCGATGTTCCTCACCAATTACAGCTTGGACACCACCCTGCAGGGAGCGGGCAAAAAGCTGATTCGCGGCATCAACAACGCGCTTCCGAAATTGTTCACTCTTAGACTCGCTTGTCTTGGTTCGCCATGTACGGAGCACGGCGCTATCGGATTTCATCCCCAACTGGACGAGCGCGAAAAGCGAGCGCTGATTGATGACCTGCTCGTTTGCTTTGAGACCTATGCGGAATCACAATCGTGCCGCTTGCTCGGTATCAAGGATATTCCGGAGCCGTTTCAAAGGCGCTTCGGCAAACAGTTCCAAGCGGCGAGATTCAGCACCGTGCCGGGAATGCCGACCGCGTGGTTGAATATCGATTTTGCATCGATCGACGAATACCTGAGCCGGCTCTCTTCGAGCACGCGCAAAGACATGCGCCGCAAGTTGCGCTCATCGGATCGTCTGCGGCTTGAATATAAAACCAATGTCGACGATGTCTTGCCGGAAATAATGACTCTCTATCATGATACGAGAAATCGCAGTGAATGGCAGTTTGAAGAACTGACGCCGGGCTATTTTCAAGGCGTTCTCGCTCGTATGCCGGAACGGTCTTTCTGCACCTTGTACTATGCCGATGATCAGTTGCTGGCGGCCAACTTGTTGATTCACGATCAGCACACCCTGATCGACAAGTTTTTTTGCATGAACGGCGAATACGGGCGCCCCTATAATCTTTACTTCTTGAGCTGGTTCACCAACATCCGCTTTTGCTTGGAGCGCGGCCTGATGCGCTACCAGAGCGGACAGGCATACTATGAAAACAAGCTGCGTCTCGGCAGCAGGCTCACGCGCAACGCTATCTATTTCAAGCATCGCAATGTGCTCGCGCAAGGGTTGCTTCGGTTTGCCGCGCCGTTGCTTAGCGCAGATGAGACATTGAAAAAGTCTGCGTAAAAAAATGGCTTTCTATTCTCTATGGATCGGTCTGCCCGTGCTGTCCGCCTTATTTCAGGCAAGCACCAAAATGCTGGCCGCTGAAATGCGGCATACGCCTTTCAGCTGGAGTTGGCTCGTGCAAGCCACGCATTCGCCTTGGGCCGTAGTAGTCCTGATGAGCGAGCTGTTGAGTTTTGTTCTTTGGCTGAATGTTTTGACAAATGTGCCCTTGAGCAAGGCCTTCCCGATTACCGCCGTTGCTTATATTGCTATAGAGCTAATGAGCTGGATGTTATTCAAAGAACCGGTCATGCCGTTACAGATTATCGGCAGCGCGCTTATTCTTGCGGGTGTCTGGTTTGTAAGCATCGCATCCGAGCACGACCAAATTGAGAGCAATACATGAGGCCTATGGGTAGTTCGAGACTTAGCGGCTAGATCAGTTAGAGATGTCGAGTCACTGTTGCACGGTCTGGTCGGCGCGGACGAGATGAAGCGTAGGCACGTGGTGCGCCAGCGCCGACCAGGGGGTACTCAAGTGGCGCGAATAGAAAAGCCGAGGTAGTCGGAAATGGCGACTTACACGCCGGGATAGAATCTTAGACGAGTTCCCTCATGAATTCCGTCACGTCATACGTTTTGACCTCCTCTGTCAGCGCCGTGGTTTTTTCTTTTCGCGGCACCAATCGGTCATAGAAACTCGGCACATCTTCTCGCTGATAGAGGATGCCTGTTGCAATCCTCTTTGACGTATCCATCGCGAGCGCTCGCGCTTTCTGCACGTCGCAGTGCCGGTCATGCCCCTCCGCGTTCGCGTCGTAGCAGCGCTCCAGTAAATAATCGTGCGTCGCGAAGTGGTTGTAGGTGGGGCACGCCTGCAGGACGTCGACGAAGGCGAAGCCGTGGTTTTGGTGTTCGATCGCGGCTTTGAGGACGTTTGTGAGATGCGGGATGTTGCCGCTGAAGGCTCTAGCGACGAACGTGGGTTCCAGGGAGAAGACGACGTCCATCAAGTTCAAGGTCTGCTCGGGAATGCCGTTGGGGCTCGTGTTCATCGGTTGGCCCTGTCACGTGAGCGAGCTCGCCTGGCCGGTCGTCAGTCCGTAGTTCGCATTATTGTGCAGTACGAACGTGATGGGATAATTGCTCCTCAGACCATGGACCAAGTGCCCGATTCCCTCCGAGAAAGTCGCACCATCCCCGCCGAAGGCGATCATCTACGCCGCTGGCCTCGCCGGAAATCAGGCTTGTTCCAGGCAGGCTCCAGACTATGTCTTCAGTCATGATGGACCGGAGCAAGCTCCAATCCCGGCTTCGTAACCCCGCAAGAAACGGCTGAGCGATAGCTTTCTTATCTGCGTCGGTAACCATGTACTCTCCTTTGTGCTCCTCAGGAACATAAATCGGCAATCGGATCGAGATTGTCTAACGCGAGACTAAAGAACAAAGGGCTCTCCCGGAGCGAGACCACATAAGGCGCTCTCGCTGTAACGGCCAAACGCTGTGAATCTCTTCGATCTCTAGCCGCACTTGCGGCGATAGGACTACGGTCCCTTTCGGAAAGCTATCGAAGAGCCGGTTCGGTAGTGGGTCAGTTTCCGGTTACGGCGTCAATCAGGACCTATCGCGACTTGAACAAAGCGCCCGGCCACCTTACGCACATGCATTCTCCGGAGGCTGAACGTTCAGCCCTATCTGAATCATGCGGTTTCGGAAGGTTCGACCAATAGGGAAATCTCACTGCCTGGCGTCAATGGTCGGCTATCCGCCAAGCAAATTTCCTCGTCCTCAGTGCGGCGTCACGCGATCTGCTGAACCCATTGCCTCCGCCAGGCCGGCGCCTCGAAGGGATCCCCGAAATACTGTGTTTCGTGGACGACCTTGCCGTTGCGAAACTCCATAATACTCACCGTGTATGCCAGTCGTCCCTGGTACGTGATTGTGTATTCCGTGATCCAGAGATCCCCGTTTCCGAGAATCCGCTTGACCTTGAAGCCTGATGGCTTGCCGGGATGATGACTCCGCAAGCCCTGCAAATTGCTTCGCCCGAGGATTCGCTCGCCCGACTGGGGATAATCACAAATGGCATCGTCATCGTAAATATCGTGTTCCGCGTTTGCATCGCCGACTGCCGACGCGTGCCAGTGCGTATTCAGGGCCGTACGGATTTGCTCCTCTTGCATGGACTGCTCTAGCTGCGGTTTCGCTTTCATGTTCATCTACCTTGTGGAATGAAACCCGGAATGCCGGTTTTCACCACTTCATTCAGCCTCTGTCTGGTCTGAATTCGATTGATTTCGTCAAGCGCGTCTTCCGGAAGGGTAGAGATGTCGAAATTCTCTCTCGCGCGGGCCGCAGTCCTGGGCGTGGTAAGCAAAGCCGTGCCGCGCTGCACCGCCCAAGCCAGCAGCACCTGTACCGGCGTCTTTCCAACTCGCGCGGCGATAGCCGAAATGACTGGATCTTCAAGCGGCCCCGGCCTCATCCCGTGACCTAATGCTGCAAAAGCCAAAAACACAACGCCCTTCTGCTTGCAGAATTCCAATAGCTCCGTTTCCGGCAGATACGGATGTGCTTCTACTTGGACCACGGCTGGCTTGATTCTCGCTGATTCATAGATGGGCTTCAGTTCGTTTAAACTGATGTCCGAAAGTCCGATGGCCCGGCACTTGCCATGATCCACGAGACTTTCCATCGCTTTCCAGGTGTCGAGCAAAGTCACGTCGTGGTCGTAAAGGACATTGCCGTTTTGATCCCGCGGATCCTGCTCGTCCCCGGGTTGAAATGCAAATGGAGTGTGAATGAGATAGAGATCCAGATACTTGAGCCCGAGTCTGTCCAGACTCGCCTCGAAAGCCGGTTCGACGCGCTCGGGCCGGTGATTGGAGTTCCACAGCTTTGTGGTAACAAAAATGTCTTCGCGCGCGATCCCTCCAGCGGCAAGTCCTGCCTGCAACGCCCTGCCTACCTCGCGCTCGTTCCCGTATCGTTCCGCGCAATCGAGGTGTCGAAATCCGGCTTCCAGTGCGTCTCTGGTCGCAGTTATCGTCACGGCTGCGTCGGGAATTAAGGTGCCAAAGCCGAGTGCGGGCATATTGCCGGCTCCGTGGTTGAGTGGAATTCTCGTCATCCGCAGATCAGAAGATTCAATCATGGTTACACCGCCAAGCTATTTTGCGTCCGGCATCACCGCCCGGATTCAAAATTAGATGCCGGGTGCCGCAGACTGGGCGCCAACTCCTGATTAGTCGCGTTATCGGAAACTGACCCACTACCGCCGGTTCCGTCTTTTTGGTTTCAACGTACTTCTTCAGATGAATGATGAGGCCGCCCCACAATGTGTTGCAGGTCTTCAGCTTCTCGTCAGATTCCTTGAAACCTTCGTGGTCTAATTCCACAACAGTCCGACCATCAGTCTTGTCGGAAAGGCGGAAAGTGGCGACGGTTCCGGTTGCTTGTCCCGACACATTCCCAGCGAACAAGCGAGTCCGGCTTCGCTTCTGCAACCTTCCAGCGAAATGGACCTTCGTGTTCGGAAAACGAGAGAGTCACTTCTCCACCTTTGTCTGTCTTGCCCTCGACCTTCGGCGAGTACCAGCCTTGCAGGCCCTGCTCCGTGGTAATCGCTTTGAATATCTTATCTTTAGACGCGTCGATTGTGACTTTGTGCGAGGATGTGGTCATTATGTGCTCCTTTCGTGCGTTTAGTTACCGACAATATCTCTTCATAGCAAATCTCTCCTGAGCTAGCAGACCAGCTTTGTCTAGCGTTTCAACCCATGTTGTCAGGCTCTTCTGTGGCATATAACCCTCCTTATTAATTGTTACTTAGTAGGTAAGGTGATTTCCTGCGTGATTGATCTTGCCAAGCAGATATGGGTCCGCTTGGATAGGAGTTCGCGCGTTTGTCCGGATCGCGAGAATCCCAACCGTCTTCCGCCAAACGCACTTTCTGAATCGCAGTTTCGCGAGAAAACGGAGGCAACGGGGGACGTGTCGTCATGATTCTTTTCCTTGTCAACCCGACCTCTGCATTAGGGATGCCATACACTTTCTCGGTCCAGGCTCCGCACATCAACTTAGGGCTGTTCCAAACCACAACAACGTCTAGAAACCATCTGTAAACGGTGAGAGTCAAACTTTTCCCTCGGAAGATTGAAATCAAAAGATCTGAGGCTGAAGAGGATCTATGCTGTGACAGAAATGTGTGGATGAGTGTGGTCTTCTTGTGGTGGTGGCTCCGGGAGATTGTGTCGAAGAACACGTGACTGATGAACGAGGCAGGTCCACTACCGTTAACAGGCGCGCGCGTTGAACGCGCAGCGTGAGAACATCGCGCAGTAAAGAATCTATAAGATGAACCGTCCCTGAGAAATTTGATGCGAGTGTCAATACTCACGAGGAATATAGGCGAGCCGTCTACACGACTTTCAAGATTGATAAAGATTGTTATGCCAGGCCCTGCGTCTCCCTGCCCGCTCGGTAAAAACAGTAAAAGTAAAGATGCGACCCTAATCCCTAATCATGTCGACATTCCGACACCTGTCGATAAATCGTCGAGGAATCGTCGTCACAATTCGTCCGAAATAAAGCTGCAACACGTGTAGTGCAGTGACCGATGTCAGGCTTGCCTCAATTGATCAAGTCAACGAAGTCACCAAGAAAGTCTACGCGACTTTT
>DASXSC010000278.1:0-37097 GCA_036506215.1 Pyrinomonadaceae bacterium
GCTGACAATCTGGAGTTATAGGAGCAATGAAACCCATTCAAAAATACGCCGGGTTTGTCCTCCTTTTTCTTCTCTGCGGGTCTCATTCCCTCATTTCCGCGGGCATAAGGCCGTCCTTTAGCCTGGAGACCTCTTCCTGGAACGCTACTCACATCGTCGTTGCTACGGAAGGCAAGACAATCGATGGCGTATTCCGCGTGCTCGAATCATGGAAGGGAGATCTCAATCCGGGAGACACGGTCAGAATTCCGGAACTGGCGTCGTTTAAGCCACAGACATCGCGAGCAGTTTCCGATTCCTCGAACGAAAAGCAAAAGAGCAACGCTCTTTTTGTAACGGGCGAGCGTATGGTTCTGTTCCTAAAGAAAGACTCCAGCGATACATCGTCGGAAACAGGTGATAACGGTCCGCCTTCGTTGGCGTCGATCCACTGGAAGCCATCAGGTCTTTTTGACGAAATGAATGTATCGGTCGTATGGATCGAACAGGGAAAAGTGTTCGCGTTCGTCCAGGTGATGAACCCGGGGCCCAGCTTGTTAATCTCCCTGGGCTCGTCAGAGGATGAGTTGAAGAAGCGCGCTCTGGAGATCAACGATATCCAGGACTCATTACTGCAAACGGTCGCCATCTCCGACTCCGCAAAGAGGGCAGAAGCGCTTGCACCGTTTGCCCATCACCCGCTCTATCTCGTACGACGGGCTGCGTTCGAAGCACTTCAAAAATCTGGCAAGCCAGCTTTACCCATTGTGCGCAGAATGCTGGCCGATGATTCTTTGGTTGATATCCATTCGGAGTTAGTCGACGTACTGGCGGAGGTTGGAAAGGGTGACGTTGGTCCGGATCTCACCGAAGTTATCAGAAAGAGCCTCGAGTTTTGGAGAGCAACCGGCCCTGGGTTGGAAAAAGGTTGGTGGAATGGCAAAGGCTTTGATTCCTTGGAGCAGGCTGTTCCTCTTCGTGACCGTTACTCGGAAGTCTACCGGGCGCTTATCGCATTGCGAAAAAGACCGTATCGCGAATCTGAGATGGTAGTGAGGCAGTTCAGAGATTTCTGGCGTTCATTGCCGCAGCTCGAAGAGATTGGTTCCGATCAAATTACGGAAGCATGCGACGGAATATTGCGTGAACTCGACCGTCTCAAATCGACTAACAACTCGATCCGTTTTGAGGGCTTGGGGGTGTTTGACGAGTCTTACTTGCTAGAGGCACTTGGCCTAGAACGCATCATGACGCAAGGTTCGCCACTGAATCCTGAGCAGATTGAACAAGCAGAAACTACCATTAAGAAAATGATGGCCTCGCAAGGCTACCTACACTGCACTGTCGTGGCGCGCAATGATCAATCCGATCCAAATCTCAGGGCAATCACATTCGTTGTTAGCGAAGGCGAGCCAGTGGGCATTGCTGAGATCCGGTTTACAGATAACAAGATCTTTGCATCGTCAGAACTGAGCGCCAGAATAACGAAGTGTTTAGCCGCCGGACAACCAGGCGAGATAAATATGTACCATTCAGAGGTACTTGATATCTGCTTGCGAAGGCTCGAGGACTTTGCAAGAAGCAATGGCTACCTTCGGGCGAGATTTTATCACCCTACAAGCGAAGAGACCAAAGATGGGTTGATTATTACAGTGCATGCAGACGAAGGCCTTCTCTACAGGCTTGGCGAGATCAAGATCGAGGGGGCCAGGGTTGTTCCCCCCGACCGAGTACGCGCACTGTTGGGCTTACGACGAGGAGACGCCGCGAATGGTGAGATACTTGGCAAGTGGTTGTTTGAGGATCTCAAGAGAGTCTACGGCGAGATGGGTTACATCCAATTTACCGCGGAGCCCGAGCCTGAGTTCAAAGTGGCTCCTAATGGCGCAGACGATGGCACGGTTGATTTAAAAGTGACAATCGATGAGGGCCGACAGTTTAGAATTCGTGCTATCAAATTCCAGGGAGCCAATGTCTCGCCAAAAGAATTGCTCGGCCTGTTGCGAATTCGCGCAGGCGACATCTTTAACCAGCGCCTTTTCGAAGAGAGCATCGATGAGTTGAACAAATTGGAACGGTTCGAGTTGATCGATAAGGATCGTGACACGGACTTCACTACGGACGAGGAGCAGGGACTTATCAATATTGTCATTAAACTTACTAACCTGGATAGCAAGGTAAAGCTGCGAGACTCGTGGTCGACACGTCGTCAGCCCTAAATTCCCAGGCATGAACAAAATCTTCGGACCTCAAGGCCTGATTGCTCAGGCTCATCCTGAATACGAGCATCGTCCCGGCCAGATTGAAATGGCGCGGGCAGTGGTGCGCGCGTTTGAAAATCGTAAGCATCTGATCGTCGAAGCGGGAACGGGCACTGGGAAGACGCTGGCTTATCTTGTTCCCGCAGTCGCCGCCGCGCTCGGCGGGCGCGGGCGCGTCATCATCTCCACCGGCACAAAGAATCTTCAGGAACAGTTAATGGAGAAAGACATTCCCTTTCTTCAAAGCGTGTTGCCGAAGAGTTTCAAGGCGGCGTACATGAAGGGGCGAAATAACTACGCTTGCCTGCATCGCCTGGGACGCGCGGAAGGTTCGCCGGTGCTTGAGGGCCTAGATGAAGTTGATTACTTCGACGAGGTGGTTCACTGGGCGCGAGCATCAGCCACGGGGGATCGCGCGGAGTTGTCGAATCTGCCGGAGTCTCTTTCCTTCTGGCGCCATATAGATGCGCGCTCCGAGACTTGCCTGGGCCAGAAATGCACCGACTTCGACGCCTGCTTCATCACTCGCATGCGCGAGCGCGCGCTGGATGCTGACATCGTGGTCGTTAATCACCACTTGTTTTTCGCTGATTTGGCACTGCGCAACAGCATGTATGGAACTGTGCTGCCTGACTATTCTGCGGTAATTCTCGATGAAGCACACCTGATCGAAGACGTGGCGTCGGAATATTTCGGTTCTCAGGTTTCGAACTACCAGCTCGACGATCTAATACGGGACGTGGGTGCGGTTCCTTACGAGGATGCGGAAGCGGACCGCGAGATAACCAAGACCTCATCGCGAGTAATGCGCTTCGCCGATAATTTTTGGATGGGTTTCCGTGAAGGTCGCGGCGAAGAAGGTCGCTACCCGATAATACCCGGAAGTTTTGCGCGGAAAAACGAAAAGGGTGAGCTGCACTCGACGCCGCTTGGCGATCTTTACGTCGCGCTCGATGGAGCGTTGGGCCGGCTGGAGACAACGCTGGACGCGCTCAAGGAAAAGCCGCCGGAAATCGAAAACCTTGTACGGCGAATTCGGCAAATTAAGTTCGATTTGCAGTTTATCGTCACTGGTCAGGACAAAAAGTTTGTCTACTGGACAGAGCGACGCGGGCGAGGATTTTTCCTGCGGGCTTCACCGATCGACGTTTCGGGACTGTTGGAAGACAAATTGTTTGAGAAAGTCGACACGGTCGTCTTGACCTCGGCAACGCTTTCAAGCGCAGGCAACTTTTCGTTTATTCGCGAACGGTTAGGACTCAGTTCAGCAGATGATCTGATTGCTGAATCAACCTTCGATTATCAGAGCCAGGCACTGTTGTATCTTCCTCCACAGATGCCCGATCCGCGTTCGCGTGAATGGGCAGAAGCGGCGGCTGCTGAAGTGATTAAGATCGTAAATGCAACGGAAGGGCGCGCGTTTGTGCTGTCAACGAGCCTGGCCGGAATGCAGTCGCTGTATGACCTGGCGATGCCTGAGATTGAGTATCCTTGTTTGCTGCAGGGTAGCGCTTCGAAAGGACGTTTGCTTGAGAGGTTTCGGGAAACTCCGAACGCGGTGCTGTTTGCCACGGCGAGTTTTTGGCAGGGCGTAGATGTACGCGGAGAACAGTTATCGTGCGTAATTATCGACAAATTGCCGTTCGCGGTGCCTACAGATCCGATCGTGGCCGCGCGTCAGCGGTACATCGAAGACGAAGGCGGCTCGAGTTTTTTTGAATACAGTGTGCCGCAGGCAATTATCAGTTTAAAACAGGGTCTGGGACGATTAATACGCAGCACTACCGACCGCGGCGTGCTTGCAGTACTTGATCCACGCCTGAAGACCAAAAGCTACGGCCGATTGTTTTTGAAGAGCCTGCCGCAGTGTCGAGTTACCAGCGACATTAGTGAGCTCGCGCGCATGTTTGAAGAGCGCGCAGTGGTGGCGCGATAATACCCTCGTCATAGTTATCTCGTCTGCGTCCGCTTAAGCTTGGACAAAAAGAGGAAGGACGAGCAGCAAGGCTCCGGCGGTGGAGACGATTAAGAATGCCCGGACAATTTGAAGTAATGATCGAGCGCAACTTCTCGAGCGCACATCAACTGCGCGGCTATAAAGGAAAGTGTGAGAACTTGCACGGCCACAACTACCGAATTGAAATCTACGCGCGCGGCAGGGAACTCGATAACATTGGTTTGCTCGTGGATTTTGTTGAGTTGAAAGCGGCAGCGGATGAGGTGGTGCAATACCTCGACCATAGAAATATTAATGAACTGGATCCTTTCGTTGAACTACAGCCCTCGGCTGAGAACCTTGCGAAGTATATTCTGGAGCGTGTTGCGGCGAAGGTGGGAGACGACCGCGTACAGATCTTCAAGGTCAGATGTTTTGAAACGCCAACCAGCGTTGCGACCTACAAAGTAGAGTAAGCAGACAGCAGGCAGGTAGTAATAGACGACAGCCGCCAAAGTTCCAGCTTACTGCCTTTCGGCTGCCTGCCGGCTTTTATGCTTCGTCAGCGACCGCCGGTAGAGTTTGTGCAAACACAGGCGTAGGTTCTCCCGCGTCGCGTTCTACCACCCGATCTACTCTTCTGACCGCCTGCTTCATATAAGGCTTCTCGCAGAATTTATAGAATAGCCAGGCAAACATGAGTGTGGCGGGTATCACTATCAGCAGCGCATTTAGAATTGGCGGGAATCTTCGGGTGATGAACCACCACGACTGCATAATCACGAGTTCATGCGTCAGGTACAGTGAATACGAAAACACGCCTACAAACGCCGCGCCAGCGACTACGCGCCGAAGAAATTCGGTGATGTCAGGCATTCGTATAGTCTCGCTTGGCTGTTGCTGTTTGCTTGCCCGCGATTGTTCAGCCTGGACCGCACGATTTACGAGAATGAAGAAGCCAACTCCCCAAACTGGATGCATTAACAGCCAGGCCAGCGTGTGCGGAAGAGTATCCTTTTCGGTGGCTGGCAGGATGGTGGAGGTTACCGAAGCCAGGACTATGGCTGCAGCGCCAATCCACAAGTTTCGACACCACTTTGGCAGGGTAATCAAACCGAAGGCTGCTTCTACAGCGATGGCGCCCAGCGCCCATGTAAACCAGTGTGACGCCGCTGCTTCGGGAACCGGAACCCCCGTTCCGGTCGTTACCCAGGCTGCATGACTAAAAATAAACCAGCCGACTCGAGCCGCGGCGCAAATCAGCAATGTAAGACCCCATC
The DNA here is from genome assembly GCA_036506215.1 of Pyrinomonadaceae bacterium. Taxonomy (GTDB): domain Bacteria; phylum Acidobacteriota; class Blastocatellia; order Pyrinomonadales; family Pyrinomonadaceae; genus PSRF01. The sequence continues at coordinate 5,457 of DASXSC010000278.1, forward strand.
CCCAGCGGCTTCGCAGGAACAGCAAAAGAAAGTATGCGAGGTAAAGTTGCTCTTCAATCGCGAGCGTCCAGAAAACTCCGTTGATGCTGTAGCACGTATTCGGGTCAAGATTATGAAGCATCAAAAGATGCATCACCACGTCGTAGACAAAGAAGTGGGTAAAGTTGATGCCTGTCGTTAGCGCGGCCATCAGCATGAACAACGCGAAGGCGATCAGGTAAGGTGGATAGAGCCGGCGAAAGCGGCGGCGCCAAAACGAGACAAACTGAATGGATTGCGGTTGCCCGTTCACGCGCGCTTTGGCCCACTGCAGGTGAATACAGAAGCCCGAAATAACGAAGAACAAAAAGACGCCAATGTAGCCAAACGAGCTGACGAATTGCAGTAGTTTGACGGGCCAGCGAGCGAAGTTGCCAGGTGTCGCATTGCTGCCTTGCCATATGGCATGGTAGAACACCACGCCCAACGCTGCGATGCCGCGCAGAGCGTCGATACTTTGCAGGCGTCCGTTGAACAGAGGGCTAGCCTTGATTGCCTTCATGGAGGGAGTTGAAATGTTTTGCAGATCTCGACTTCTTCAGAACCTGAGATCTCAAATCCTGGATTTGAGATTTGAGAATCAGGAGCTGAGATTCACTTTAGACGGACACCAAGCCCGCAACGTCTATGTTGTATTTCCGTATCTTGCTGTAGAGTCGGGGCCGATAGATACCAAGAAGGTTCGCGGCCGCCTGCTTATTGCCGCCGGTACGTTGAAGGGTCTTCTCGATTACCAACCTTTCAATATCTTCCAGTGTCATGTTTGGTGGCACGTCCCAGCCAGTTCCGATCGTCGATCCTTCGGGAAGCGAGCCATTATCGAATGGTAGATCCACGGGCTCGATGCGATTTCCTTTCGCCAACAATACCGCACGCTCGATAACGTTTTGCAGCTCTCTTACGTTGCCCGGCCAGTTGTGGCCGAATAGCCGCTGATACGCCGCTTGCGAAACTCCGCCAATTGTCCGGTCGTATTTCTGGGCATACATGTGCAGGAAGTGTTCGGTCAAGAGCTGAATGTCTTCACTCCGGTCGCGTAAGGGTGGCACATGAATGGTAATCGTCGAAATGCGATAGAAGAGATCGTCGCGCAAAAGGCCTTCGCGAATTGCGTCGGCGGGGGGTCGATTGGTTGATGAGATAAGCCGAAAGTCGACCGCATAAGTCTTTTCCGAACCAATCTTGCGATAGCTTCGCTCCTGGAGCACGCGCAGCAGTTTTGGTTGCAGTTCGACCGGCATTTCCGCGATTTCATCCAGCATCAGGGAGCCACCGGCAGCATGCTGTACCAATCCTTCCTTGTCGGCGTGAGCTCCAGTGAAAGCACCCTTCGTGTGGCCGAAAAGTTCGGACTCAATCAGTTCTTTTGGCAGCGCCGCGCAGTTAACCTTGATGAAAGGTTTTCGCGCTCGCAAGGAATTGTAGTGAATCGCGTTGGCAATGAGTTCTTTACCAGTTCCCGAATCGCCCACGATCAGCACATTCGCGTCAGACTTCGCTACCGACTCGATAGTTTCATATATGGTTTGCATCGGTTTCGCAGAGCCGATGATGTTGAAGTACTCAGAGCGGGTGGAGAGTTGCCGGCGCATGTTTGCGTTTTCAGTGAGGAGCTCTCGCTGCTTGAGGGCATTCTGGATTCTTCGCAGCAGCGTATCGAATTCGAAGTTGTCCTTCTCGACAAAATCAAACGCGCCCGCTTTGCTCGCTTCAAATGCCCGTGGTCCTGAGCCATGTCCGGTCAGCACAATAACCTCAGTCAGAGGTTTGGCATCCTTGATATGACGGACGACGTCAAGGCCGTCCAGATCGGGCAGTTGCAAATCACAGATGGCGATATGATGACCACCCTGGTCAAACAATTCTATAGCCTCGGTGCCTGTGGCTGCGGCGTCGACCATATAGCCTTCCTCGACGAGATTTTGTTTCAATGAATCCGCCATTGTTGGCTCGTCGTCAACAACTAGAATCCGCACGTCTTTCTTTTCCACTAATCGTCCTCCCTCGAAACCTTCCCTATTAATCTTGTTGCGTTCTTATAGTTGCAGTCGTTATGCCTGACTATGCCAGCGGCAGGCGCACACATAATGCACCATTCTGGCGTTGCGCCGAACCACCATGGGCCTCGATTACTCTGGCAGCTAGAGATAGGCGTATCTCGTTGCTTCCGGCAAAAGAATGGAACGGATCGTGATCCGAAGCGTCAAACACTCGCCACTCAATCACTCCCTCTCTGCTGGTTTCAAGTGCCTCGCTTTTCAAGTGAATCTGCAGTGATTCTTCACGCGCTTTGTTGGTTTGCATCTTCATGGCGCTGATAGAGATCGAGGTCAGCGCGGCAGCCAGTAAGCCTGAATCAAACTCACCTATGAGCGCGTCAGGCTCGGCGTCGACGACGACCGAACCGGCCAGGGCGCCGCTTACCGGTGGGCGGTTATTCAAGCTTATGGCAACCTCGCGCATTATCTTTTCCAGATCGATTCCACCTTGTTTCTTCAAGTTGAGCGGCCGGCCAAACTCCACAATCATCGAAAGGTCCGCGGCAGTCCGGTCCAGACCGGCGATGAGTTTCTTAACTGTCTCCAATTCATCCATGGGCCTCTCATTCTTCTCCAAACGTTTTCGCAGAAACGTGGCATAGAGTTTGAGACCATTGATCTGGTTTTTGAGATCATGAACGATCTGTACCGACGCTCGTCCGAGAGCCTGCAACGCATCGTTATCCTCGGATTCTGATAGTAATGGTTGCATCTGGTATCTGAGTAGCTGCTCTAACTTCCTCCGGCCGCCGAGGGGGAAAGGGCGATAGGGCCAAATGAAGTGTACGGATTAAACCCGACAGGGGGAATTCGATATGTCGTATTTCGGTGCGCGATCTTAGCAAAAAAGGCTTGCGTATTCTAGTGATACAGAAGGTCTAGCCAAAAGCCGGGTGCGTGCGACGTTGAATTCGCTCGCCAAATCTCTCCAAAAGAAGGTCTGACTTCGTGGATACCAAAGAGGAATTAGCGACGGTTTTGCTGGTTGAGGATACCGAAGACAACCGCCAAATGCTGAAGAGACTGCTGGAGATGAGCGGCTACCGGGTTGTTGAAGCTATCAACGGCGTGGAAGCCGTCGAGGTGGCCGATCAGGTACGACCCCAGATTATTCTAATGGATTTGAGCCTGCCCTTCATCGATGGCCTCGCGGCAACGCGACGTATCCGCAACCTGCCAAACTTAAGCGAGGTGCCGATAGTCGCCGTTTCCGCCCACGACACCGCTGATTTTCATAGTGAAGCTCTGGATGCCGGATGCAATGCCTATATCACTAAGCCAATTGATTATCCCGAGCTCGAAGATTTGGTCAATCGCTTGCTGACGAGCCACTCTTAATCGAGCAGTCGCAACGCCGGTTCAGCATGGGTTATCGGAAACATTTCTGGCTGCCAGTTGTCTAACCAAAAAAGGAACGTTCCTGGCCAGTCTTTCCGCGTGAACATTGCAAAAGGGGAATAGGGCGCACTAGAATCCGTTCAAACAAATCCATGGCTACTCCTGAGCGACAGGTTTCAGAGACGGATGAATCGCAACGAAAGATTGTGATCGTTGTTGCGGTCATAGCGGCAGTAGCGATTGCAGCTCTCTTCTATTTTCTAATGCGAGCGACAGGCGGCGGCTCGGTTGAACCAACTCTGCAAGGTGCGATACGTCAGGGTTCGCCTGAGTTTGCTGCGAACCAGCCGAAAATTGTTTTAGATCCGCCGGAAGCTTACGAATCGAAACGAGCCCTGGGGGATATCGTGATGAACCTCCAAACGACCGCTCGCAACTTTACCGGGCGAACGCTTAGTGGACTCGAAATCAAAGGCATGGTCGTGGATCATCAGGGAAAGCCGGTGCGAGAGCATACGGTTGTTGTGTTGCCTAACAACCAGCAAGCCGAGCTGGAACCCAATCGCAATATGCCTGTCCAAGTGAGGCTGGAAGGAATGACCGATAAAGATGATCGCGCCAACATCAAAATGGAAGTGACCGGATTTAAGTTTAAGTAAGACAGACGACGAATGATAAACGGTCTGTGATCACAGACTCGGCACACCAACCGAAGTAACACCTACTCCTGACTGAGAAACAACTCCTCAAGTGATTGCCTTAGAGGTTGCACAGATACCAACTTTCCGCCCGCTTTTCTAAGAGCCGCTATTACAGAGTCGACCTCCTTCTCTTCCTTTAATTCAATTCTCAGTCCGGCCGGGGTTGCGGTGACTACAAAGTCATTGCCACCGGGCAAATGGGGCCGAAGTGCAGCCTCGTCAATTCCACTTAAAGTCACTTCCACAAGATTGCGGCCGACAACTTGTTGGCGCAGTTCATCCAGATATCCGATGTGCGCAAGACGGCCGTTCCTTAAAATGGCGATACGATCACAGAGCACTTCGATGTCTGAAAGAATGTGTGAGCACATGAAAACTGTTTTGCCTTCTTGTCGCAAGGCCGCAATTAGATCACGAACCTCTCGTCTTCCGATCGGATCCAACCCACTCATCGGCTCATCAAGAAATACCACTTTGGGATCGTTGATCAATGCCTGAGCTAACCCAACTCGCTGCAGCATTCCCTTGGAAAACTTTCTTAACTGCGTGTTCCACTTGCTCTCCTCGAGCCTCACGCGGGACAGCAACTGCTTCGCTCTGTTGTTGCGATCGACTTTGGAGAGGCCAAAGATCTGGCCGCAGAAGTTTAAAAACTCCAGCGCGGTCAGGTAATCGTAGAAATAGGGATTCTCAGGCAGGTATCCAATGAGACTGTGCATCGCGACGTCGGCAATATCATGATCGAGAATGCGTGCGCTGCCCTCCGTTGGGAAGATTAACCTCATCAAAAGTTTCAGCGTGGTGGTCTTTCCCGCCCCATTGGCACCCAGAAACCCGAATATCTCGCCCTGATTGACTGTCACCGAGAGTCCGTCCAGCGCGCGCACCTTTCGTTTGCGGAGGAATCCGACTTCATAGTCTTTAGTCAGATTATTTATTTCAACAACACTGGTCATAGTTTGTTTGAGGCGTAGTCTCGCGTTGCTTCTCGAACAAAGTTTTCACCTGCGAGGCACTTCCGACTTCGGATCGACAGCGACGTCGCAACCAGCGCTAACCAAAATGTAGGCTGTGCCCGCTGGATCGAGTGGCGCACCGGCAGAATCCAGGTTCATGCTCAAAGCACGCACGACAGGTTCAATTTCCTTCCACGATGAAGGGCATCGACCTACTCTGAACTGATAGGCCGACAGAACTTTGCGTAACCCATCTCTTTGATCCAGCGAATCAAGTTCCAGCAATCGCCGGCGTGCCATCTCTTTAATGTTAAGATCCAAAGTTTGTTCGTACATCCGGGCATAAATCTCGCGGGCTAGCTCGCGGCTTCCTCCTTCCGTCTCCATTTTTGCTTTCATCGCCTCCATCCAGGGCGGTGCTCCGGGCAGTTGTGAGCCCTGATCATAAGCTTCTCCCGCTGCGTGAAAGTCTTTCTGTTGCCAATAGATGTACCCAAGATGTTGATAGAGGCGCCACTTCGACGGATTAGCGACAATGCCTTTTCTAGTAATGCGGATCGCCTGTTGCACATCAATGTCAGGAAGCACTACCGCCGCATACTGGTAGGGCTCCATAAATTGAGGATCCAACGTCGTAGCTGTATCGATTAGGGGAGCCAACAGTTTCAAATTGAGTTGGCCTAGATTATCTATCTGAACATTCTCGGGGACGCCAATGATCTTGCGGCCGACATACTGCAGCGATCGCATCCAATACCAGTCAGCGGCCAACCCATTGAATCCCAGACTAATTCGTTTTGCCGTGGTGCCATTAAGATAGAGCTGCTCTTCTTCGATTTTAGAATCGATTGGTGGCTTGTGAGAATCGAGCCAACGCGATAGACCCACGACATTCGCGAGACCTACCAGAACGGTTAAGAGCAATGCACCGTCACGAATAGATCGCTTATGGTTCATTTGAAATTCCGGCGGTGAAAAATCATCGCGGCGGCAGCAAGAATCACTGCGATGTAGACGACAGAGTAGAAAACCACCACGGCAACATGCGTGGCGGCGGGCAACTGGCCATGAGCTGCCGGAGTGATGAAACTAAGATTCGCCAGGTTTGGGAGTAGGTAGTAGAGAGCCGCGAAAAGCCACCGGGCAGCGCTGCCCCCCATCGAGTTGGCGAGGCTTTTGAGGTCCGCGCTGAAATGTCCAATGATGAATACGAAGAAGGTAAGCAGGGCAGACAATGCGGGCGAAGAAAAGGAAGAGAAGAGAAGCGCGACACCAGTCAAGATCATCAATTCTACATAAATGAGCAGGATGGCCGGCCAGATACTCAAGGCCAACGGTTCCCAGCCGCGGCTGACATAGATCAACGCCAGCGAAACGCCCGCTCCCATTACCGCGACATTAACCAGCAAGGTGAGACAAAGACCAAGGTACTTGCCCAGGAGAAACTCGCCGCGGCCCACCGGCTTGGAGAAAATCGAGTAGACCGTGCGCCGCTCGATTTCTTTGTAGACCAATCCAACGCCCACAAAAATGGCAATGAAAACGCCAAAGAGAAGCATAGCACTCAGGCCGAGATCCACAATGATCTTTCGTTCCTGCCCGCCGGAGAGTTCACCGATGAAAACCGCGGTGGCCGTGAGGATCAGGACAAACAGAACCAGGTTGTAGAGCACGCGATCGCGCACAACTTCTCGAAAAGTGTTGCCGGCGATAGTTGCAATGCGATGCCATGCACCGGAGAGAGCCGGGGTCGTAGTGCCTACTATTTTCGACGTCTGAACGGTATCCACGGAAAGGCGAAATTGACCTTAGGAGTTATTAACGAGTCCAATACTCTAGCCTAACATCCAGATTTTCAAAAGCCACTTTCTTGTGGGATCTTTTCCGAGTGATTGCGACTTATCGCTTCTGCCATTGTGCTACCAGAAAGCAAGACGAGCGTTTTCCATGTAGCTTGCTAACCACCGATTCCATGGCCATCAGTCCCCGTGAGTAGAGAGGTTTGACTCGAACCGGTATGCGAAAGATCAGCCGCTGCCACACATAGCATCGAGTACTCGGATTCCCGAGAGGTTAATACCGGCAAACATCGGGTCGTAGATGAAGCGCCGCCGGTATTCAGTGCTGGCAGGATCGCTGTAGTGGGCTTCGTATTCAGCCGCAATGATATCGTAGTGGTGCTGCTGAAGTTGTTCAAAATCAAGTAGCTCCGGCTGCTCAATCAGCGAAGTGCTCAAACGAATATCATCCAAGGTCTCAATCGTTGTGCTCATTCTCTACCTCGCGCAAATGGAGAAAGTGCCAGGAAGCCGATCAACAAACAACTCAACGCGCTCAATGCTACTGAGAATCGGGTGCGTCGTGGCTCGCGAAAATCCAGGTTCACCGAGGCAGCGTCGGCGGGAAGCGAAATCAAAAGAGCGCCATCGCGATCGGGGCGAGTAGGGAGCACGCGGCCATGGCTGCTTGCTACCCAATGCGGATAATAGAAGGTGCGCACTCTTGCCTCGCCAGCGTTCCCGGAGGCCACTTCGAAGCTGCGATGCTCAGGCATCCACTCCTTGACCGCTACCGAGCGATTACTCGTCTCAACCTCGCTTTTCATTGTCTCTGGATGGGGGCTAGCCCAAACCGGAATCCAATAATTAACGCTCGCTGTTCCACGGACGGACTGAAGGTCGCTTTCGAACTGCTGCCGGCTGCGGTATTCCGCTTCGCGCACGGTGTGCGCAAGCGTGAAGGCGACTGACACTAACATGCTCCCCAGGACGATAAGTCGGAGTGGGCGACGCCATTGCAGCGTGTTTCTAAGCCAAAGCGGAAGTGTCGCTGCAGTTAACAGTGAGCCCGCCATTGAGAAGACAGCCAACCAACGCCAGGGGAATTGAATTTGTTGTAGAGCCGGAAGCATTTTCCACAACGGGCGGCTGAAAGGCAGTGCCATAAAGAGCGCCGTCAAAGTTAGGAATGTTACCGGCATGAGTTGAACGAATCTCGATTCGAGCCGCGCGCGGCGGACAAACAAAGCAAGCCCGGGCATAAAAAACAGAAACGTGATGACTGCCAGGATGTTCATCCACCAAACGTTGAGGTTGTCAGCTGAGAAAGTTGAGAAGAGAAAGTTGTGGCTGTAGTCAACGGAGTTGTCAGGGTCAACGCTGTTAATAGTAATCCACTTAAGCTCGGCAACCATCCTCATCCAATAGACCGCACTGGCTGCGAGACCCATTGCTGCAGCCATCAATAGCAAGCGAAATGATTTCCACCAGCGTTGCCTATCAATGCGGACGAAACCATAAACTCCCAAGGCTAGACTACCGATTACTGCCAACGGGAGATGCGTGAAGACCAGGAGAGTATAAGTGGCGGCGAGACCTGCCGCGTCGCGATAACGCCCGCGCCGGCAGACTCGCTCAACAAAGCCGAACGCAAAGGGAAGTACGGCCGCGCCCGCGAATTCAGCCAGCAGAAAAGCTTGATAGAGTTCATTAACATGATACGGAGCGAGTGTATAGATGATGGCTGCCCACATCGCAGACGATTCTGACAGGATCGACCTGGTCCAGAAGTACATCCCCAGTGCACCCACCATTGATAACAGACCGAGGGAGAATAGAGTGGCGACATACCAATTGCCGGTGATGGCCCTGGCGAGCGAGAGCAGGTAATAGAGTGCGGGTGGATAGAATCGAAAACTGGGATCGCCGTATCCGGAGTTTGATTCAGCCAGCCAGCCCGGATAAAGATGTCCGGTGCTTAGCGAATCGAAGAACGGCAGGGCAAAGCGGAAGTGGTTGAGCAGGTCCTTGTTGGCAGGCACGCCGTAAATCAGCGCTGGGGCGATGAAGAGAAGAGCAACAACAATCAGGCAAACGATGTTCTTTTTGGTGGTGAAAAACTCGCCTGCTGAAAGGGTGGTTGTGGCAATGTGAGTGGCTTGCGAGCTCATGAGTTTGCTTAGGGGAAAAAAATTGCAGAGGCGGAGCTTTCACTCCAGCCTCCGCAATCGGGGTCCGTGTTTATACTTCTTACTTAGTTGCCCAGCGGATTCATAGCCAAAACCGCCGCTCTATCAGCCAGCGCATCGGCGACCGCACCGCGCAGCACGCCGCTTTCGGTGATGCCAAAGCTGCGGTTACCAGTCCTGGTTATGGCGGCCGTATTCGCCGGAACTGCCGTGGCATAGAAGAGTGTGGGATTCCCAGTGTTGTCAGGGGTTGCGTCGAACGTATAACCGCTCTTGCTGCCAGCGCCGAGTACTGTGTCAACCAAATTCTGACCGGTTAGAGATTGTCCGGCGGCAGGCTCGTTCGCCACTTTCAGGAAGCCGTAATCACCGTTACCGATGGTTGATTTGTAGACGGCCTCTGAGCTGTGGATGGTTCGTATCGAAGACTGTGCTGACCCTTCGTTGGCAGCGCGTCTGGAAGAAAGAAGATTAGGGATGGCGATGGCGGCGATAATGCCGATGATCGCAACAACGATGAGGAGTTCTATCAGCGAGAAGCCCTCTTGGCGTTTGTTATTCATGAGTCTTATCTTGCTCCTTATAAGTTAAAGATTTTCTGTTGTGCCATCGGAGGGCCATTTAGGCTCAGGGCTAACTGCCAGCCCCTTCGACGCATGGTGGGCATTTGAAGGTTGGGCAGGAGGCGAGACACTCTCACCCCCTGGACCAGCAAACAAGCGAGCGACTAGTTACCCAGCGGATTCATGGCCAAAACCGCCGCTCTATCAGCTAGCGCATCGGCGACTGCACCACGCAGCACGCCGCTTTCGGTAATGCCAAAACTGCGGTTACCAGTCCTGGTTATGGCGGCCGTATTCGCCGGAACTGCCTTTGCGTAAAAGAGTTTGGGATTTCCAGTGTTGTCAGGGATCGCGTCGAACGTGTAGCCGCTCTTGGTGCCGGAACCGAGTACTGTGTCAACCAAATTCTGACCGGTTAGAGATTGTCCAGCAGCAGGCTCGTTCGCCACTTTCAGGAAGCCAAAGTCACCGTTTCCTATAGTCGATTGGTAAACAGCTTCAGAACTGTGGATAGTTCGTATCGAAGATTGTGCTGACCCTTCGTTTGCAGCGCGTCTGGAAGAGAGAAGATTAGGAATGGCGATGGCGGCGATAATGCCGATAATCGCGACGACGATGAGGAGTTCTATTAGTGAGAAGCCCTCTTGGCGTTTGCTGTTCATTTTTTATTCGTGCTCCTTAAAGAGAGAAAGTTGAAAGATTTCTCGCGCCAACGGCTTCGTTCCGACGATGTAATGCCGCGCAGAGCGCGAAGTTGTCAGTGGCTCAGTTACAAGGACTGTGCCAGCGGCAGGAAATCAAAAAAGCTGGAAAGTACTGGGGTTTTGGCCCTGACGAGCGGCGGAGCGCACGGTAGGTATTTAGCTTACTGACAAAATCCGGCAGGCGCGCAATGACGGATTACGTCAAGAGCGGATCAGGAATCTCTGGCAGCGAGACACCGAGCAGGAGAGCGTCAGCTTTCGCCGGCGCTAGCGGCAAATTCGGAGTCGTCTTCCTCCCGGCGCCGGGGCGATGGATCAGAAGCACGCCGCCGTGGAGTTGACTCCGAGGTGCGGCGCTCATCCCGCATTTGGGCCGTCAGACTTCGTATTCCATGTTTATCCAACAGATGCCGCAACGACCGCACTGAGAGCGCGAGGAGCGATGCAGCATTTGTCTGATTACCTGCGGTCCGGCGCAGAGCTTCGAGCACATAAGTCTTTTCCAGTTGGTCGAGATGGGCGGTGAGGTTCAGACCTTCTTCAGGGAACTCAAAAGTTTCCGCAATGCGATAAGGATTATAGTTGGTAATCTTCTCGGGTAAGCGCTCCGGCTGAATCGAATCGGTTGTTTCCAGCGCTACGGCGCGCTCGATCGCATGTTCAAGCTCGCGCACATTGCCGGGCCACAGATAATGTTCGAGCAAATGCATCGCGGATTCGCTGACACCTAAAGTGCGAGCTGCGTTAGCACAAAACTTTTCCACGAAATGGTTTGCAAGTTCGGGGATGTCCTCGGCTCTTTCCCGCAGCGAAGGAAGTTCTATAGGAATGACCGAAATTCGGTAGTACAGATCCTCCCGGAAAGTCCCATCCTTTACCATGCTGGCGAGATCGCGGTTGGTTGCGGCAATGACCCGCGTGTCGACAGTTGTCTCTTCGGTGGCGCCGACCGGTCGCAACTTTCGTTCCTGCAGTACACGCAATAGTTTTACCTGCATAGCCGGAGACATTTCGCCGATCTCATCCAGGAAAACTGTGCCGGTGTTAGCGGCTTCAAAGAGTCCCTTGCGGTTTGTAGTAGCGCCCGTGAATGAGCCTTTGACGTAACCGAAAAGCTCCGACTCCAGCAATGTCTCAGTGAAGGCGCCGCAGTTTATCGAAACAAATGGCTTCTCCGCTCGGGGGCCGAGATCGTGAATCGCGCGCGCCACGAGTTCCTTTCCCGTTCCCGATTCACCTGTGACCAGTACGGTTGATTGCACCTGCGCTACGGTTTCAATCATTTGGTAGAGCGCTTGCATCTTGGCCGATCTGCCAATGATGTTATTGAGTCTACCGCGCGTGCGCTGGCCCTGAATCAATGCTTTGTTTTCTTCGAGCAGCGCTTCCTTCTCTTTGATTAAAGAAATCTTTTGCAGAGCACGGGTAATGGTCTCCTTCAGCAAGTCGTTGTCGAAGGGCTTCTGCACGAAATCATAGGCACCCAGCAGGAAGGCTTCGCGAGCGCTGTCGACATTTGCAAAGGCCGTCATCATCACAACTTCGATATCAGGCAAGAGCTCTCGTGCTGCGCGGAGCAGCTCGATACCGTCCATGTCTGGCATGCGCACGTCAGAAATAATTAAGTCAGAAGGAGCCGCTCGCAAAAGTTCCATTGCCTCGTGACCGTTTTCGGCCGCCCGGACAATATGTCCATCGCGCTGAAAAAGGTGCGTCAAGAACTGACGCATTCCCAATTCGTCATCAACTACTAGAAGGTTGGCCATAAATGATTTGGATCGGGTTTGCGGTCCCGGTAAGTTGTAGTCCGCGGACCGCCTGTTGTGCAAAGCAAAAACAACGGACTACCGACTACGAACTACTGACCTCCGTTTCCGCTGGCAATTCAATTGTAATGGTTGTTCCTTGTCCCTGCCGGCTACGCACATTAATTGTACCACCATGATCGCGAATGATTTGATAGACAATCGAAAGTCCCAATCCGGTTCCTCCAGTAGTCGAGGAAAAAGGCTCAAAGAGGTGTTCTACCTGTTCCGGTGACATTCCTCGTCCAGTATCAGAAAAAGCAATTCGCAAGCGATTATCCGAGGGCTTTTGCACGGTAGCCTTTAACGTGCCCCCGGTAGGCATAGACTGTAAAGCATTGCGCGCCAGGTTCCAGAAAACCTGCTGGAGTTGTTCTGAATCGGCCTCAATCGGTACAGGAGAAGAAGGGACTTCTTCTTCGATAATCTGAGTCTCGCCTATTTCTGCACTATGACGCAAAAGCGTGAATGTCTGTCTTAACAATTCTCCTACATCTACCTTCGACTGAATAATCGATCGCGGGCGGGCATAGCTTAGAAAGTCACTAATTATCCTGTTCAGGCGATCCGATTCGCGCAGAATGATCTCCATCAGTTCAGTCTGCGAGGGGTCAGCCTCCATGTCAGCTCGCAGCATTTGAATCGAACCTCGCATGGCAGCGAGAGGGTTGCGGATTTCGTGGGCGATTGAGGCCGCCATGCGACCGATCGCTGCGAGCCGATCCTGGCGGCGTGAAGTTTCCTCCAGAGCGCGAATGTGAGTGAGATCCTGAAAAGTAATCACTGTGCCAGTGGTTTCTCCGTTTTCGGAAAAAAGAGGAGAGATGCTGAAGCCGAGTCGCAGTCGCAGCCCATCTGCAGTCAAACAGTTGGCTTCGAAGCGCGGACTAGCATCTCCCGCGGGGTCTGTATTCATTGAATCGGCAATGATCCCTTTAATCTCGCCAAAGAAGATTGAAGCATCCTGGCCGCGGACGTCCGCTTCGTCATAGCCCGTAATTTCCTCAGCGGCCGCGTTGAACGAATAGATTCGTCCTTGCAGATCAGTGGTTACAAGACCTGAACGTATCGACTCCACAATGCGTTCATGGAGTGCGCGCAGAGTAGCGAGCGACTGCTTGGCTGCCTTCAAGCGGACATCAGACCGGGATTGGCGTTCTGCCAGCCTGGCCGATAACAGCCCGACAACCAAAAACGCAATATCGAAAAGGCCGATTGACTGAAATGTTTGTGAGCCGCCGGACTCGAGCAACTCTCTGGCTGGTGGATGGCCAACGCCACTCAATACCGCAAGCGCGCTGGCCGTGAATGCTACTGCACAGACTACGGAGATCACGATAGCATCTCGAGGACCCAGAAACAGACTAGAGGTAGCGATAACGACTATGTAGATCGCGATGTATGGCGAATGAATGACGTCGGTGGTCCAGATCAACCAGGTCACCAGAATGATATCAATGGCAAACTGGAATCGTGCTTGAAAAATCAGTGCCTTAGAGACCGTGCGAGCGAGCGCGTAAAGAATGGTGAGGCCGCAAACGAAAGAAAGAAGCGGCAACATTTCCGCCCAGCCTTGCGCATTTCCATTAACCCAGAGAGAGCGCGCTGAGAATAGAAATAGTGCCGCAGCGAAACGCCCGAGAATCAGCCACCAAAGTTTCTGACCAAGAGAGTATGTTCGTTGAGTTGTGAATTTCAAACCCATCGCCGGCCAAGCCTACCACAGAGCGCTTGCGCTGCGGCAAAGATCACCTATTCTTTAATATGTTGAATAGGAGCGACTAATCGCGGAAGATCAGCTATGGCCACAGCCAGAGAACAGGCAAAAATAAACGACGAAGGGAACGCCGATCCGTCAACCCCACAAGAAGCGGAGTTGCAAGAAGGGCGAGACTACTATGTTGAGAACGGGCTCCTCGTTTTCACCAGTGCTTTTCTGCGAAAGCGGGGCTACTGCTGCGAAAGCGGATGCCGCCATTGTCCTTACGTAGAAATCTCGTCATCCTCATAGTTCACTAAGCTTTGCCAATTCCTCCAACTTGTCTTTTCCGAGACGAAAGACTGTCCAGTCGTTGACGGGTTCAGCACCGAGTTTCTTGTAGAAGGCCATTGCCGGCTCATTCCAATTGATAACAGACCACTCCATGCGGCCGCAGCCGCGCTGCCGGGCCCGGCGCGCAAGGAAAGCGAGTAACTGTCGACCAATACCAAACCCGCGTGAAGCCGCACGGACAAAGATATCTTCAAGGTAGAGACTGGGTAGTCCGGAGAAGGATGTATAAGTGAAGAAATAGATTGCGAAGGCCACGGGCTCGTCATTCTCAAAAGCGATGATGGCCTCGACGTAGGATCCACGCCCAAACAGCGTGGCGCTCAAGCCTTCTTCTGTGACCGTAACTCTGTCCAGGATCTTCTCATACTGCGCGAGCTCACGTATGAACGCCAAAATAAGCGGAACATCTTCTTTGGTTGCTTCCTCGATACGGAGGCCAACACGCTCACCCATCGTCGATCCTCATTTAGCTCCAGTTTGCCTGCAGCCAAGAACTCACCCGAGTTCCTCGGCAGTTTTGGGCCAATCGTCTCGCAGGATACGCGAGAGGCTGCGATCGGCGAGTAGTTTGCCGCCGGTCTGGCAGATGGGGCAATAGTTGGTTTCATTCGTAGCGTAACGAATGCGCTGAATCTTTGCGCCACAACGGGGACATGGTTGTTTATAACGACCGTGCACGGCCATCCCCTCACGAAACGCCGTCACTCCTTCCGGAAAACCAGACCCGGATTGTTCGCGTAAACGCTCAACCCACAGCTTCAACGTATTGTGCGTGGCAACGTGGAGTCGTTTCAGCTCCTCCTCGTTGAGTTTTTGCGTAAGCTTGATAGGAGAGAGCTGCGCCGCGAAAAGGATCTCGTCTGAATAAGCGTTGCCGATGCCGCTGAATAGTCGCGGATCGGTCAGCGCGCGTTTCAAGGTATGGTTCTCGGATTGGAGCGCGGCGCGAAAGGTTTCCAGATCCGTGAATCCGTGCTCCGGCCCACCCAGGCTACCAGGCCCTTCTTTACGATCTGGCTTATGGCGTGTCTCGAAAAGTTCGAGACCGCCAGGGTCAAGGCTTCGCAGGCCCGCTTCACCTGCGACTACGTGCAGGGATGCGCGCTTTTGCGTGCCGGCCTCGGTTAACGTAAGCGTACCGTTGTCGAATTCGAAAGCGGCCAACGGCGACTTTGAATACTTACGTTGTGAAACTCGAACTTTGCTTGACTGAGCGGCTTGTGCCGATTCCTTCCAGTGAAGTCGGCCGGCAATCATGAGATGCAATACGAGCCAGAGATCTTCTTCGAGACCGATGCAGATTCGTTTACCGAGTCTTCTCAGTTCAACAACCTTCCTGCCCTCAGCGTTACTAAATGGTGGTGTTGCGGTGCGTAGCAAAAAAGGCGACGCGAGATGAACGTGCCGGAGCGTTTGGCCCTGGATTCTTTTTTCGAGCGCCTCGATATAGACGACAATATCAGGATATTCAGGCATGGTGCATTTCCCATTTCTTTACCCGGCATATATCGCTTGGACTCGACGATGTTAGCAACAACTCCTCATAAAGACTCTTCGTTAGAATTTCAGAGTGGAATTTGTCCAAGGTTCGCTTAATCTCGAGCGCAAATCTCTTGCATGACGCGAGAGCTGATTACGGTTATTACTGGTACCGAGATTACCTGAGATACGGAAGCAGGGCATCTCTTTGGACAAAAGATTTGCCGCCGGAATCGTGTTGTGTGAGACTAAGCGGGACAGCGGGAAACAACGGACGTTTGGTCATGGCGGATCGTTTACTTATCTACGCTTCAGACGGCGATCCTGATAAATCACCGAGCGCCGTAGATTGGCTTCCCAATAAGAGCGTGGGCTGTCTGGCTTACGAACTGGGTGACGATATGCGCAACGCGCAGCTCATCTCGCGAAGCATACAACAGGGCGGTAAAAGAAACAGATGGTTCGTCGATTTGATCCGTAAACGGTTTTACGTCGATGTCGCCTAAAAACCTGCAGGAGGAAATAGTCGATGCAATCGAGTACTAAGACCAATCTGGTTGCCAGCCTTCTATTGGTGTTGACGATAGTTCTTACGTTGTCCCCGCGCCTTGACGCTCAGCGCACTCAGAAGCCAGCGCTTCACGGCAGGCATTGGATGGCCATTACGGGCAAGCCGCTCGCGGCCACCGCAGGATCAATGATCTTTCAGAAGGGTGGAAATGCCGTGGATGCAGCCTGTGCAATGATCGCAGCTACCTCGACGATGTGGGATACGCTCTCGTGGGGTGGCGAAACCCAGGCCCTTATCTTCAATCCGCACTCTGGAAAAGTAATCGGCATCAACGCGCTCGGCGTGGCACCATCAGGTGCGACAGCCGAGTTTTACAAATCCAAGGGCATGAAGTATCCGCCTGAATACGGCCCGCTTGCGGCAGTGACCCCAGGGACTCCGGGCGGCATCCTTGTAATGCTGGCCGAGTATGGCAGCCTGAGTTTGAAGGACGTGCTTGCGCCCTCTATCCAGTTGGCTGACGGTTACGCGATCGAAGCGCAGCTGGCTAACACTATCGAGCGCGAGAAGAAGCGACTGAAGGAATGGCGCTACTCCCGCGAAGTCTTGTTGCCGCACCTTGGAGCGACACGTGAAGCGCCCGAAGCGGGAGAAATTTTTCGCCAAACTGATCTTGCGGCGACACTTCGCAAACTCGTCGAGGCTGAGCAGCAGGCACTCGCCGCAGGAAAAAATCGTAAGGATGCCATCTACGCCGCGTACGACCGTTTCTACAAGGGCGATATCGCCAGCGAACTAGCGCGAGGCGTGAAGGAAGAAGGCGGGCTGATTACTACCTCTGACCTCGCCAATTGGAAGGTCAGGATCGAAGAGCCAGTCAAAACGGATTACCGTGGCATTGAAGTCTTCAAACTCACCCATTGGACTCAGGGGCCGGCGCTGCTCCAGACGTTGAACATCCTTGAGAACTCCAATCTCAAGTCGATGGGCTACAACAGCTCGCGCTACATCCACGCTCTTTACCAGGCAATGAATCTTGCTTTCGCTGACCGAGATTTTTATTACGGAGACCAGTATGTCCCACCCGAAGAGCCGATACGTGGGCTTTTGTCCAAAGAGTATGCGAAGCAACGCGCGGCGCAAATTAACTGGGAGCGCAATGAGCCGAACATAGGACCCGGTGACCCGTACCCTTTTCAGGGCCAGACCAATCCTTATCACGCGCTCCTGGAGAAGTGGACCAAACCGAAGGCAGATACAACAACTTCAGTGCCTGGGCCTACTCAGGACACTGTTCGTCCACTAAGTCAGCAGTCTACACCTGGTGGGCCAGACGATGACTTCAAGCGCTCGTTCTATGCCGGAACGACTTCAGTCGAGGCCGCAGATGAGGAAGGCTGGGTTGTCTCGGTGACGCCGAGCGGTGGTTGGATTCCTGCGGTCGTTGCTGGACGCACAGGCGTTGGATTGAGCCAACGCGCGCAGAGTTTCGTAACTGATCCGGCGGAAAATCCCTTCAACGTAATTGAGCCTGGCAAGCATCCGCGTGTTACCCTGACGCCCACGCTAGCCCTAAAGAAAGGAAAGCCTTACCTGGCTTTTGCTGTGCAAGGAGGCGACAGTCAAGATCAAAACCTCTTGCAGTTTTTCTTAAACGTCGTTGAGTTTGGGATGACGGTGCAGGAGGCAGTCGAGGCGCCAAACATCAATAGCTTTCAAATGCGCAGCTCGTTTGGCGACCACGAAACAAGGCCGGGGCGGATCCTGCTCGCCGATTCGATGCCGCCATGGGTGCGCTCGGAGCTGCGGAGAATGGGTTATGAGCTGACTTTCGAGGAACGCACGTCGGGCCCGATTAACGCTATCATGTTCGACCTGAAACACGGCACGATGTGGGGCGGCTCAAGTAACCATGGCGAAGACTATGGTATTGCCTGGTAGAGAAAGTTGCCGCCGTGGTCACCATGACTTGTTGTTAATACTATTACTGTGACGACACCACCCAGGATAGTTTCCTTTCTTCCTTCCGCCACTGAGATGGTGTGCGCTTTGGGTCTGGTCGATCAACTTGCCGGCGTTACGCATGAGTGTGATTACCCGGCCGAAGTGGTCGGCAAGCCTATTGTGGTTCGTAGCGTTCTGCCCATCGAGAGCATGAGGCAAGCGGAGATTGATGCCGCGGTTGCGCAAAGAATGCGCGATGGTTTGAGCCTCTATCAAGTTGATGAGATCCTGTTGCAGGAACTAGCACCTGACTTGATCCTGACGCAAAACCTCTGTCAGGTCTGCGCGCCGTCCGGGAATGAAATCGGCGAAGTCTTGAGATTGCTTACTAAGAAACCTGAAATTCTTTGGTTAACTCCCCAATCGCTGGAGGAGATCGGCGCGAACTTGCGGCAGTTGGGCCAGGCGACGGGACGCGTAGAAGAGGCTGAAGAGTTGATTGCGGGCGGGCGGACAAAGTTGGAGAAGATAATAGCTGCGACGCGGAACCTAAAACGGCGCCCGCGTGTGTTTTGCATTGAATGGTTGGATCCCATCTATTGCAGCGGCCATTGGATGCC
This sequence comes from Pyrinomonadaceae bacterium, assembly GCA_036506215.1. Lineage (GTDB taxonomy): Bacteria > Acidobacteriota > Blastocatellia > Pyrinomonadales > Pyrinomonadaceae > PSRF01. The sequence continues at coordinate 24,176 of DASXSC010000278.1, forward strand.
GGAGATGGTAGAGATCGCAGGCGGGGTGGATGCGCTTGCTCGTAAGAGGACAGACTCTGTTCGGATTCCCTGGAGTGACGTTATCAGGTGGGCGCCAGAGATCCTGATCGTCACTCCGTGCGGGCTCAACCTGGCGAAGGTCCTTGAACAAATGCCGCAACTGAGGAACTATCCGGGCTGGTTTGATCTTCCGGCAGTACGTGATAACAAAGTGTATGCAGTGGACGCGAACTCCTATTTCGCGCGACCCGGACCTAGAGTTGTGGAGGGAACAGAACTACTTGCGCACCTTTTTCATCCAAATCTATTCGGGTGGGAAGGGCCACTATCCGCGTTTTCGAGGGTCGATCTCTTGAGCGCTACTCCTGTAAGCCATTCCAGCGCCCAGGCTTCGTAAGAAGACGCAAAGGAAAGCAATCGCATGAGTGAACAACCGGGATTTAGCCAGGCACAGCAACAGGTTTGCTCAAATTGCAGCGCAAGTTTTACCTGTGGCGCGGCGATTGGTAGCGAAGTTTGTTGGTGCAATGACCTTCCACATATCTTACCGGTTACCGCTAAAGACGAAGACTGTTTGTGTCCCCGATGTTTGACTGAAGCGATCGCGAAAGCGTCCTCTATCAGAAACACAGCGGATGGTCACACTTCGATAGCTCCAATTGAAAGAGACCTGTTTGAATGATCGTTGGGAAAAGGTTTCTTTTCCAGTCGCGTCTTGTTTGCTTGCCTCCAACCTAACTCATATAGACGGCCCGAATTTACTACCGTAGGTCTAGCCCCAACCTTCAGCCTTGCTCAAGAATGTATTCAGTCGGCGCGAAACGCGCGAGACGGCGGCGAAACTGCCAACTACTTCTTGGCCAGAGCGTGGAGTTGCGGCCGGTGGAGTCAAGATACCAACTCAAGCAACCGCCGGAGGTCCAGACCGTGCCCCGCATACTGCGGTCGATTTCGGCGACATACGCCGCCTGGGCTTCTGGTCGCGGTTCGATTGCGACGAGGCTATGCCGGTCCATGTAGCGGAGGGCGCTCAGAAGATGTTCAATTTGCGCTTCCAGCATGTAGATAACCGACGAGTGACCCAGCCCCGTATTGGGTCCCTGTAGCAGGAAAAGGTTGGGAAAGCCTGACACCGTTGTCCCCATTAGTGCCTTCGGACTCCCCGCCCAGGCTTCGCTCAGCGTGCGTCCGTCCTTTCCGTGTATGTGCCCGGCGAATGGAAAGTCAGTCACGTGAAACCCGGTGCCAAAAATGATCGCATCAATCCCGCGCTCGATGCCGTCCTTACTGACAATAGAATGCTCTCTCACTTCGGCAATGCCATCAGTCACGATCTCAACATTGGGTTGGGTGAGGGCAGGCAAATAGTCGTTAGAAACGAGTATGCGCTTGCAGCCCATGATGTAGTCCGGAGTTAGCTTCGCACGCAAAACAGGATCGGCGATCGAACGTTTGAGGTGGCGTCGGGCCAGGCGCTCAAGAAGTCTCATGGCCGGTGGATGGCGAAAAGCCAGACCCAGGAATTCACGAAAAAAATAAATCGCGGCGCGCATCATTCGTTGGGCCAGCGGAAAGCGCCGGAAGATTTGGCGTTCGACGTTGGCGAGCGGTCGGTCATGGCGCGGCACGATCCAGGGTGCGGTGCGCTGGAAGACGTGGAGTTTGCGAACCAAGGGTTGGATCGCAGGCACAAACTGAATCGCTGACGCCCCGGTGCCAATCACCGCGACGCGACGTCCCGTGAGGTCGAATTGGTGATCCCAGCGCGAGGAGTGAAATACTGTGCCCTTGAAATTTTCCAACCCCGTTAACTTCGGTAATTTGGGCTCGCTAAGTGAGCCGGCCGCCGCTACCAGCACCGCAGCGCGGTGCAGCCCCTGTGATGTTTCAATCTGCCAGCACTGTTCATTCTGGGACCAGACCGCTTCGCGAACTGTGTGTTTGAAACGGATGTGCGGCAGCACACCGTAATCACCAGCGCAGCGTCGCAGGTAGTCCCAGATTTCAGACTGAGTTGAAAAGCTGCGTGTCCAGTCAGGATTTGGAATAAAGGAAAGGGAATACAGATGCGACTGCACGTCACATGCGCAGCCAGGGTAAGTATTATCACGCCACACGCCGCCGACATCATCTGCGCGCTCGAAGATGATGAAGTCTTCGACTCCCTCCTGCTTCAACCGGATCGCGGTACCGAGCCCACCAAAGCCGCTGCCGATGATCGCGATCTTTACTGTCGATGCGTACTGCTCACCTTTTTTTACAGATAGATCCATCGTCCTTTGCAGAACAATCATCCACGCAAGCGGTTCACGTTCAGCCCCATTAAGACTACGAAGTGCCTGACTAGAGATAGTAAGATGTTTACTTTGTCTGTCAATCTGCTTTTTGGCTGATCGTGCTCTGGATTTGAAGCAACTATGAAACTTCAAAGATCCTTAACGAAGTCAACCTATATCTGGTGGGAAGATCGACTGCTACAGATCAACCTTGTGGACGCGAACTCCGGCTCGCGAACCTCCAATGAGAAAAGGCCCGTATTGCGGGCCTTTCTTATCAGAGCAACGAAAACCGGTTGTCGGGGGGACCGGCGTCCTCGAGGACACTCACTCAAGCTCAGTGGCCAGTGTTGGACAGTTTCCCAATGAGTGTGAAGAGCGGCAGGTACATAGCAATCACGATCGAGCCAATCGTAACACCGAGAAAGCCGATCAAAATAGGCTCAATAAGTGTCAGCAGGTTCGAGATTGCGGCGTCTACTTCTTGTTCGTAGAAATCGGCGATTTTGCCCAGCATCGCATCTAGAGCGCCGGTTTGTTCACCTATCCCGACCATCTGCGCCACCATGTGCGGGAAAACTTCGGTGGCTTTTAGAGGCTCGACAAAGCTTTCGCCTCGCTCCACGCCGTTGCGTACCTTGATAATCGCTGCCTCGATGATGACATTGCCCGATGTGCGCGCAGTGATGTCGAGCGACTGAAGAATTGGTACACCGGATGAGAGGAGTGTTGAAAGAGTGCGGGAGAATCGGGCTACTGAGATCTTCTGAAAAATCGGGCCCAGGATAGGAATCTTCAAGAGGATGCGGTCGATAACTTTTCTACCACCGGCCGTTTTATAGTAGAAGCGAAGGCCGACAGCGGAAGCAATTATCGCAACCAGAATAACCAGACCGCCCCAACCCGCCAGGAAGCTACTGATCCCGGTAACGATTCGAGTCGGTAAAGGCAGTTGCTCGCCTGGTCCAAGCAGACCAAGAAAGATATTTTGAAACTGCGGGATCACTACCACCATGATTACCGCAACTGCGACGACAGCGAGCACGATCACTGCGGCTGGATAAATCATCGCTGAGATGACATCTCGTTTCAGTTTTACAATCTTTTCGATGAACGTTGACAGGCGTTGCAAAATCAGATCGAGGATACCTCCAGTTTCGCCCGCGTCGACCATGTTGGCGTATAGTTGATCAAAGACCCGCGGATGACGAGCCATCGCCGCAGCCAGAGTCGAGCCTTCCGCAACATCCTGACGAACCTGTAACAGTATCTGCTGGAAATACTTGTTATCCTGCTGTTGCGCCAAGATCTCCAGGCACTGGACTAAAGGCAGTCCCGCGTCAATCATTACCGAAAACTGTCGCGTAAACACCGAAAGATCTTTGGCTTTAACTTTTTTCCTGCCGCCAATCTTGGGAATTCCAATCTCGCGGCCTTTTTCCTTGATAGAGGTTAGAGTGACTTGCTCGCGACGAAGAATCTGTCGCAAAGCGTCGCGAGTGTCGGCAACTCGTTCGCCAACGACAATTTCGTTTAGCCTGTTGCGGCCCTTGAATACGTAAGTAGGCATAGCTGATTAGCTCCAGAATCCAAGTCTATCTGTTGGCTGTAGGTCGAGATCCGACGGGCCGCCCCTGTGCGTATGGGCTCGGGTGTTGTTTGTTGCCGTTTCCCGTGTTGAGTCCTGATCCTCGCTCGATCAGTTCCCTTAGTTCGTCAACATTGGAGGATCGCTGTAATGCAGTGTCGAGTGTTATGTGGCGTTTGTGATAGAGCGTCGCGAGCGCTTGATTAAAGGTCTGCATTCCATACTTGTCCTGGCCGGTTTGCATCATCGAGTAGATCTGGTGAACCTTGTCCTCACGAATCAAGTTTCTGATGGCACCATTGGGAATCAGTATCTCAAGCGCCATAGCGCGTCCGCTTTGTTCTGCACGCGGAAGGAGTGCCTGGCAGAGGATCCCTTCCAGGACCAGCGAGAGCTGCGCCCGAATCTGTGCTTGCTGATCGGATGGAAAGACGTCAATGATGCGGTTGATGGTTGAGGCCGCGGAATTTGTGTGCAGGGTTGCCAGCGTGAGGTGACCTGTTTCAGCAATCCGCAATGCTGATTCAATAGTTTCCAGATCTCGCATTTCGCCCACCAGCACGATGTCGGGATCCTGGCGCAACGCTGTTCTTAAGGCAGCCGCAAAGCCATGTGTATCCGCATTGACCTCTCTCTGGTTTACCAGGCAGCTCTTGTGATTGTGCAGAAACTCGATCGGGTCTTCGATTGTCAGAATATGCTCATGACGATCGCGGTTGATCTTATCGACCATTGAAGCGAGGGTTGTCGACTTGCCTGAGCCTGTGGGTCCAGTCACGAGAATTAGGCCGCGCGGTTTGTCGCACAACTGTTTGACAACTTCCGGAAGTCCCAGATCTTCGAAAGCCTTGATCTCATAAGGTATTGCGCGGAAAACACAGCCCACGGCGCCCCTTTGATTGAAGAGATTCGCGCGAAAACGCGACAGACCTTTGACGCCAAAAGAAAAATCCAGTTCGAGGTTTTCTTCAAACCGGTGCTTTTGGGCGTCTGTCAAAACAGAGTAAGCCAGCTGCTTTGTATCGGCGGCAGTCATCTGGCGATAACCCTCAAGCGGTCGCAGATGTCCGTCAACGCGAACCTGGGGTGCGGACCCGGTAGTGATGTGGAGGTCGGAACCGCCAAATTCGGAGAGCTTCCGCAGAAGCTCGGAGAGGGAAATTGGGGGTGCCGTATCAGTTAGTGACATTGGGGCTGCTCCTGACGAGATGAAGTCTCTTATCTTGTAGTTCTGAGTGCGAACAGTGATTGCCTCGGCTTTTGCCTTAGCGATTTGTAGTTTGCGCGTTTGCGGCTTTGACGTTAAGCGAAGATAAGAACCTCTCGCCTTCAGCTGCCAACCTGTCTGAAAACTGTAACGACGTGTTTAGTGTCAAGCTGTAGATCTTTCCATCCACCTCGGCGAAGTAAAAATTCCAGGACTTCTCTGGCGAACGGCCATCGCTGGGAGTTTGAGCAATTACAACGAAGACGCGGGCGCCATTTATCTGACGTTCGTAGTCATTAATTACCCAACCACCAGCATTGATCATTTTGTCGATCGCGATGCGCCGCAGATCTGAGAAGGACACCCCGGCGAGCATGGTACGCTGCTCTCGTTGCGTTAGGTAAGCTGGATTGGGACGGCTGCGCGCAACTACTGAAAGAGTACCCTGGCTCGGTATAGTGGCACTGCTTTCAGCTCTAAATCTGACTTCGCCACCGTTCGCGACGGTGGGTTTGTTCCAGCCGGCAGGCAGTTTGGGCAATGCAGCTGCTGAAACGTCAGCACTCTTAGAGTCTGCGAAAACTGGCCCGAGCGGTGAGTTGCGATGCGCGAGGGCCGCGGCGCGTCGTAACCTCATGCGAGCGCGGTGACGGCGCCACCAGGCGCGCGAGTGTCGCCGATAACGGCGGTTTTGTTGGGCTGCAGAAAACTGACGAATACCATGCGCCGTGGAGCTGGCGAAGGGAAGCATCACTACGACTGAAATCAACATTAAGAGTGACAATGTGATGGTACGCAACATAGATTCCTCTTTCAGTTAGGCCACCGTCTCGCGGACTACTTCCTCAAGGGTGGTTAATCCAACGCGAATCTTTTGTAAGCCGGATTCGCGTAGAGTGATCATGCCGTCTTCAATCGCTTTCTTTCTCAACTCCAGGGATGAAGCGCCGATCAGGATCAGTTCCCGAATTTCATCGTTGACTTCCATTACTTCATAAAGGCCAATTCGTCCTTTGTATCCGGTGTTGTTACAGCTAGCACAGCCATTTCCTTTGTAGGTCTTGAGCGCTTTCGCGTCGTCCGCGGTAAACCCGACTTCGATAAGCGCTTCCGCCGGGGTTGGGTGCTCACGTTTGCAATCCTTGCAGACGCGTCGGATAAGTCGCTGGGCTTGAATCAAGTTCACGCTCGTCGCCACCAGAAATGGCTCGATTCCCATGTTCATTAGTCGCGAAATTGTGGACGGAGCGTCGTTGGTGTGCAGCGTTGAGAGCACGAGGTGGCCGGTCAACGCCGCTTTGATAGCAATCTCGGCGGTTTCAAAGTCGCGAATTTCACCGACGAGGATTATGTTGGGATCCTGGCGAAGAAAGGCACGCAAGGCAGCAGCAAAGTTCAAGCCAATCTGCTCTTTCATTTGGACCTGGTTAATACCCATGAGGTTGAACTCAACCGGATCCTCGGCAGTCATGATGTTAGTCTGAACTGTATTAAGAGATTGGAGTGCGGAATAAAGTGTGTTGGTTTTTCCGCTACCGGTCGGCCCAGTCACCAAAACCATTCCATAGGGCTTTGAAATATTTCGCTGGAACTTGACGAGTGATTCAGGTTCGAAACCAAGCTTCGTCATGTCAAGCATAAGGTTTTCTTTGTCCAGCAAACGCAGCACTACTTTCTCGCCAAATAGAGTCGGCAAGGTAGAAACACGAAAGTCCAACTCACGCGAGCGGGCATCAACCTTGACCTTGATCTTAATCCGCCCGTCCTGTGGCAGACGCTTTTCAGAAATGTCGAGCTTCGCCATGATCTTGACGCGCGAAATTAAAGCATCGCGCATTTTGAGCGGTGGACGCATTACGTCGTACAAAACACCATCGATGCGGAAACGAATGCGAAGCTCTTTCTCATAAGGTTCTACGTGAATGTCGGATGCGCCCCGCCGAAGGGCGTCTACTAACAGCACATTCACGAGTCGTACGACCGGGGCGTCTTCGCTGATTCTTGAGAGAGTTGATAGGTCAATCTCTTCGTTGTCTTCAACTATCTCAACGTCTTCGATACGGTCTAAATCGAAGTCAATGGTGTCAAGCGAGACAAGATCAGCGTGTGTAATGCCGCCGTTGGAGCTCTTGGACCTCGCGGCATCGAAAACCACTTCCTCTACCGCTACGGAAGACAACTCAATCTCTTTTGAGCTTCCGTAATACTTTGAAATCGCTTGCTGAATACTTGCTTCCGCGACTACTACAGGCTCGACGTTCAGGCCAGTCATAAACTTAACGTCGTCCATAGCAAAGACGTTCGTCGGGTCGACCATAGCGAGCGTGAGGCTAGCGCCTACGCGAGAGAGTGGAAGTACCGAATACTTCTGCGCAACCTCCTGGGGAATGAGATGGAGGACTTGTGTGTCAATCTGGAAGAGCTCCAAGTTAACTGAGGGGATGCCATATTGCCGCGAGAGGACAGCTGTGATCATGTCATCGGAGACTAGCCCCAACTTCACGAGGTTAAAGCCCAGGCGACCGCCATGCTCGCGCTGATAATCCAGCGCCTCACGAAGATGTTGGGGGCTAATGAGATTCTCCCTGACGAGAATTTCGCCTAGTTTTGCCGACATTTGTACCCCGGTCCTGAGATTTTGAAGAGTTGATTCACGAGATGGGCCAGCGATCCTGCGAGAAGAGTCTATGCAGTGGGAGTTAGGACAACCGCGGAACGGTGTGTCAAACACCGTTGGGCAGACATAGTACAAGTTGATCAACGAGAGTGTCAAGGGGCCAAGTTTTCTAGAAAAACAGCGGGAGAAGCCCATTTCTGGTGGTCCAAGGGAGGAACTTCGAGGGTGCGTTTCTGGAATTCAAAACGGCCGAGTAAGCTGCCCCTCCGGGATGCCAAAAGCCGATTCAGCAAAACGTGAAGGCCGCCCCCGGGAACCAGATCCCGAGAACGGCCTTTTTTCTGGTCGAGCTCTTCGTACGCCCTGTTATGGACGCCGAGTGCGACGCACAGGAGTTGCGGTCTTTTCGGGTTTTACGTTCGCCTGGTCCTTCAAAGTCTCCAAAATGGCCTTGGCGTCTGCTTTAAGTGGATCAGTATCTGGAGCTTTCTCAACAAACCGCGCCAGATAATTCGCCGCTTCCTGATACTTGGTCTTGTCCGTATTGATAGCGCCGATGTTGAAAAGTGCCTGACCGGCGCGGAGCAATGCGTTTAAGTCGTCGGGATTAGTCTCAAGAATCTTCTGATACGCCGAGAGGGCCCGATCGAAGACATTGGCGTCAAAAAGCATTTGAGCAAGATCGTGCTCGGCCTTCGACTTTTTAGCTGGATCACTTTCTGCTGCGATGTATTCCTGATAGGCGGTCACACCCAAATCAACCTTGCTCTGATCGACCTTTACGACGAAAAGGCGCGTCGCGTCAGCCCTTGCCATCAGTGCAAAATACAAATTCAGCTTGGCATTGTTCGCGGCCTCTGCATCGGCCGGCGCCGGCATGGCTTTTAACATTGTGACCGCCTTGGCACCAGAATCGGCGGCAGCTTGCCAATCCTTTTTAGCGGATTCAATGCCGGCGTTTTTCGCTGCGTCATCCTTGGATTGGACAGCCGCATTATATTTGTCCACTGCGCGAGCATTTAAGGCCATTGTCTTGTTAGTTAACAACGCAGGCGCGCCTGGATGCTCTGGATCAGCGTTCAAACCTTCATCAAATTGAGCGATCGCCAAGTCATAGTTTTTCGCTCGGAGGGCTTCATTGCCGGCTTTAAAGGTTCGATCAACGATCACATTGGACGCTTCAGCCTTTTTGTTGGCAGCCTCTATTTCGGCATTCTTTCGTATCAGTTCTTCGCGCTTGGCTTTATCTTCGGAGGACGTTTTTGTCTCGCCACCAGCACTGGCACCGGAAGTTTTCGCCATTAGGGTTTTTATGTCGGCTCGCGTAAGACGTCTTCCATCCCCGACCGCCAACTCAATCTTGACATCCTTCTCCCCACCAGGTCTGACACCGGGCAGGTAGTAAGGCTGAGCGCCGGGCATGCTAACCGAGACAATAAAAGTACCTTGAAGCGGCAAACCGGCATGAACAAAATCGCCCTTCTTGTTAGTCTTCAGTTCGAAGTCGCCGGGCAGATCTGTGCGAAAGACATCCACTATGGCGTCCGCGGCCGGAATTATTGTCCCATCGGCTTGCTTCAGAGTTACATGGCCACGAAGCTGGCCATTCTGAGCGGAAACCTGCAGGCCGGTAGACAAGACGAAAGCAATGCTGGCAAGGATCAGTAAAGAATATCGACGAAACATCTAGGATTCCTCCAAAAGAAAATTTACGGGTAACTTGGAAATACGGGAGAGCCCATAGGATGCTGTTGCTCCGCTTCTGGTTGTAATTTCCTGACTCGGATCGGCCTAACGTTAATAAGCAAACCTCTTGCTGTCAAGCAGATATGGAATTGGATCTCTTACACCCGCTTCACGAAAAGCTCGCAGACGGAGAGCGCAGGAGTCGCAGTCGCCACAAGCCTCTTCCGACTGTTTGTAGCACGACCACGTAAGTTCGAAAGGAGCATTAAGTTTTTGTCCCAATTCCACTATTTGCGACTTCTTCATTGCGATAACAGGAGTCTTAATCTCAATTTGAGTTTCCGGTTTTGTACCGACGGTTATTGCTTGCTGAAATGCTTCGTAAAACTCAGGACGGCAATCGGGGTAACCAGACGAATCTTCCGCGACGGCGCCGATGTAAATGTACTTGGCATGGATGACCTCAGCCCAACTTGCGGCAACGGACAGAAGATGCGAATTCCGAAAAGGGACATAGCTTGTCGGTATTCCTTCGCGCGAAAGATTTGCCGATGCAACCGAAACACTTTTGTCAGTTAATGATGAGCCCCCAATTTTGGCCAGGTGTTCCAGAGAAACAACCAGGCGTTGTTTGACCGAATAATGATCCGCAATTTCCTCAAAGGCACGACGTTCACGATCTTCGGTACGCTGGCCATAAGAAACGTGAAGAAAGGCAAGTTGTTTGGTTTCGTCGTTAGCGATCGCCGCTGTTACACAAGAGTCCATACCACCCGATACCAGACACACAGCCAGACTTGCCTCATCGGTTTCAGCTTTGGCTAATTTAGAAGGCTCGTAGGCCGCTTCGTCATGCCCACCCATTAAACCCCCCGTGCGTCCGGTCCCCAAATGTATTTATGAAGTTGGAGTTGCATGCGGACATCAAGCCCACTGGTAGATACCCACTCGGCCATTTCTTTCAGATCTACTGTACCCCAGGCAGGTGATATGAGGACGGCCTTGGCACGCTTACTTAACTCGTAGCGTCTGATTATTTCCAATGCATACGTCCAGTCTCCAAGGTTGGCGATCACAAACTTGACTTCGTCTTTATCTGCGCGCAAGCGTTCGAGGTTTGGCCAATGGTTACGTGCTTCTTCACCGGAGGCAGGACACTTTACGTCTAGAACAATCCTCGCCCGAGGATCTACATCTTCGGTTGAAATGTAACCTCCAGTTTCCACGAGCACTTCAAAGCCTTCGGAACACAAGCGTTCGATTAACTCAAACGCCTCACGTTGTGCAAGTGGCTCCCCACCGGTTACTTCCACGAGATTACATTCAAACTCGCGCACCTGTCTCATCACATCATCAAGAGCCACATATTCGCCGCCGGTAAACGTATATTCGCTATCGCACCAAACGCAGCGCATGGGGCAACCCGTTAAGCGCACAAACGTACAGGGCCGCCCGGCGTGAGTGGATTCACCTTGAATCGAGCGGAATATCTCGGTAACTTTCAGCATCAAAACACCAATTCGGCCGACTGCTGTTCCACGAGTCTTACCGGCCCCAAAACCGGGAATGGTAAGGACTGAGGAAGAAAGCCGGGTACTCATGTTATTGAAATTCGAATCTAGCTCCACTGAGTGGGGCGTGTCAAAGTTAGGTGATTAGCGAACAAGGTCCGGCAACTTCAACCCGGGCGCAACATCCAAGCTTCCACGTGAGCGAAGAAATGGCGAGCACGTGATAGCATTAAGATCGCAGCGATTGCGAGAATCCCCCGGTGAGTCAAAGAGCTGAGAAAATCGAAAAGGTGTTTGCTGACGGCGCTAGCTGCTTACTCGCGCGCGCCTCCGACAATCATTCGTTGACCAGCGAAATACTGATACCGCGAATTAGGGCCGCGGTTGCCAAATATGTTTTGCGTGATGATCCGCTGGCGTCGCCGGGAGTTGTCAAGGATTTCATCGATAAGCTTCAGGCCGATGACCTTTGCCTGATTATCGCCTGCGAACAGGGGAATCAAAAGGCGTGGACTGATCTCGTTGAGCGCTTCTCGTCAACGGTCCGTTCCGCGGCCCGTTCGGCAAGCTCGAATGAAGAAGGAGCTGACGACCTCGCGCAGTCAATCTGGGCGGAACTGCACGGCCTGCGCGTTCGCGGGGACGGAAAACCGGCCGGCAAACTTGCCTACTACTCCGGTCGCGGTTCGTTGGCCGGTTGGCTTCGAGCAGTTGTTGCACAACTCGCCGTCGATCAGCATCGCAAACAATCGCGCTTGGTGCAGACTGAAGAGGACGCGGATTTTGATCGCATCATTCAACATAGTCAGGAGGGGAACAACTGGTCCGGGCACGGTGACACCGTCAATCCAGAGCTGGAGCTTTCCCGAAAACTGACTGGCGCGGAAATGCAAAAAGCCCTGGCGACATCACTCAAACACCTTTCCGCGGAGGACCGTTTGTTGTTAAAGCTCTACTACTTTGACGGACTGCGGTTGCGTGAGGCAGGCGCGGTGCTTGGCGTGCACGAAGCCACCGCAAGCCGCCGGCTCACGCGCGTTCATGCGGAGCTGCGTGAGCATGTAGAAAAGATTCTCGTTGAACAAGAAGGCTGGACTAAAGCGGAAACCGAACGGGCATTTTCAGAGGTCGCACTTCACCTGGAAGCGGACATCGAACCATTGCTGGCGACGGAAACAGTACTGATGAAGAAAGAGAATGAGGTTGCAGGGTGAAAAGCAAATTGAGCGTTCTTTTGTTAAACGTCCTTGCGCAAGCAAACGCGTCCAGGAACGTTCTCTAGAGGGTGCAAAATTAGTCAGATGAAACAAGCTAAAAACAACGAGGTCGATCTGCTGCTGCGTTCGCTCGCGAGAGGGCGAGCTGAGTCGGCAATGCACCGCAGCTCGAAGTCTGAAGATGGCAATCGAGCCGCTTCCGATCACCTCGATGCAGACGAACTAAACTCCTACGCGGAAGGCGCAGTGCCCGTTCCGGCGCGGGCTCGGTATATGGAACATTTGGCCGATTGCGACCGGTGTCGCGGCATTGTGGTTGGTTTGACCCAGGCCGCCGACGCCGCCAGTCGGTATGAAGTGTCAGGCCAGCAAGAGCGCGTGGGCTTTTGGCAGAAACTACGCTCGCTCTTATCGCCCGCAGTCTTAGGTTACGCCGTTCCGGCGCTGGTGCTGGCTGCTGTTATCGGAATTGGCTTCCTGGCCATCCGGCAACAACGACAGCAGGAACTGGTTGCGCTGAATCGACCGCAAGTTCCGTCCACTTCTTCAGGCCAACTCAAGCAGGCAGAGGTGCCGACTGATCAGTCTTCCAGCGATGCAAGCTCAACAAGCCAAACAGGAAGTGCATCACCCGGAGTTATCGATTCAGTCAACGAGAAGAGAAATCTTCAAGAGGACAAAACGCATGTTGTCCAAGGTGCGGGCACCGGGTCTGGCGAGGTCGCGCAGAACGCACCACTAGCTAAAGATGCGGGGCAACCTGCAGAAACCAACACCATGTCGGAGTTGCGTCCAGGCTATGCGCCAGAGCCCACAGCAG
>DASXSC010000279.1:0-4703 GCA_036506215.1 Pyrinomonadaceae bacterium
CCGAGAAAACAGCCGTATGCTCGTCCGTTTCCTGAGCCTGCCAGTAACGCTAGCGCTCCTGACAGCCGCCTATAACTACACACGTTTCAATTCGATTCTCGATTTTGGTTACATGCACATCCCAGAAGTGCGCGACGAACCGTGGTATCAGCACGGGCTATTTTCGATTCAGGCTATCCCCTGGAACATCTATACCATGCTGCTTCAAGGCTTCGAGAGCATTGACTACTTTCCTTATTTTCAACCAAACGGCTTTGGCTGTTCAATCTTCCTTGCCAGTCCCTTCCTGTGTCTCCTGTTTCGGCAAGGCGGACGATACAAGGTTCTGGCCTGGGTGGCGATAGCTCTCTTAACACTCGTGCTTTGGCTGCACGGAAATCCAGGAAGCTGGCAATTCTCCTATCGCTACGCCATGATCTTGCTTCCCTGGATGTTCCTTCTGCTGACAGGTAATCGCCCGGCGACCATATCTGTCGTCGAGACGTCGCTGTTCGCCGTTTCACTCGCAATTAACGCCATAGCCACCTGGCAGTTCCTCTGGACCGACCAAATCCAGCCGTAGAGACATCTCCGCTACCGACGACCGGCTATTCGCAATCAACTGCCCATCAGCCATCCGTGTCATCAGTGGTCAAAAAATCACGAAATCCTTGACACACTCTCGCGCTTCTAAGTAAAATGGCATTCGTCTGCCTCGCCGTAACGGGACGAAGGCGGGTGCTTCGTCATTCTCCTGCGTATGTTAGCACTGATTTATCTGGCGCTCGCGATTTATCTTGGCGATCTTCTCTGCCAGCGGTTTTACGGGTTTGTATCTATTCCGCACCGCTGGGCGGCAGCCGTGCTCAGGGGTATCTTAGGCAGCCCTTGGCTCACGAATGCTAGTAGACTGTGGCGGTGCCAGACATAGTACGCACATGATGGAAAACACGCCGAGTCGTTCAGCAATAAAGGGTTTCCTAAAAGGATGGTGTCAAACTTATCGGACCGAGCTGCTATTGTTCCTAACGCTCTGGATAACCTACGCGTACTTCTATCAATCCATCGGACACAATGAGGCGGCAAAGTTCGATCAAATGCGCGCCATTGTTCAGGATCATACGTTAGAAATCGACAAATACTGGTGGAACACGGCTGACGTGGTCCGCTATAATAAGAACGGATCAAGTCACGTTTATCCAAACAAGGCACCTGGGATGGTGCTGTTGACAGTAATTCCGTTCGCAGCGCTCTCGATTAGCCTGTCCCCTCTTGCAAGCGTGGGTGTGCCGGAGTGGATATACTGGCACCTGCTCACGTATCTGACCACTCTCCTTACAGTCAGCCTGCTTTCAGCGCTCGCAGCTGTCGCCGTTTATCGCGTGTTAAACCATCTTTCGGGAGACAAGTATTTCGCCGCCCTGGCTGTTGTTGCCATTTGGCTCGGGACCCTAGCGTTTCCTTTTTCCACCCTGTTTTTTAGTCATCAACTGGTCGCATCCTTACTCGCAATCGCGTTCTATTTTCTCTTTAAAGTTGGTAGCGGTGAAGTCAAATCCGGCAACTTACGGCTCTTTTACGTAGGCGGTGCCGGGCTATTAATGAGTATGAGCGTTTCGGCAGAGTACCCAACCGCGCTACTCGTCGTTCCGTTGTCGATTTACACCTTTTGGGTGGTAGTACGGTCCCGGCCCTTGTTTAAAGACAGAGCGTGGCTCGGTGGAGCGTGGATTTTGGGCGGCCTTGTTGGTGCCAGTGCTCTTTTGAGTTATAACATCGCAGCTTTTGGCTCACCTTTTTACATACCTTATGAGGCATACGCCAAAGCTGGTGCCACTTTTTCGCAAACATACTCACATGGCTTTTTAGGCATACGCTGGCTCGGCCTTCGTCACTTTTTGCAGGCGTTAGCTGCAATTACAGTCTCGCCCCAAATCGGAATGCTTTATCTCGGTGTGCAAGGATGGCGCGTGTACGCATGCAATCCTGTACTTTGGCTTTCGCTGCCTGGCTTCGCAATAATGATTTCGAGACGCGACCTGCGCGCCGAGGGTCTGCTCGTCGCGGCGATGACAGGCATGTACATCCTCTTTATTACCAGCTACGGCTCGTCAGCTTATGATTGGTCCGGTGCTGTCTATTTTGGTTCGCGTCACTTGATCCCCCTCCTACCGTTTCTTGCGTTGCCGCTCTGCTTTGGTGCTCGCCCATTTCGATTCGTTTTCTATCCTTTATTGGCGATTTCGATATTCTACATGTTGCTCGATACGGCCATCGAACCGCGCGTACCGATTCCTTCCCCCAATCCAGCTCGAGATTTCCTGCTTCCCGACTACCTCCGGGGAAGATTCGCACAAAACACTAGCGTCCTGTTCGATGGACACCGAAATCTTACAAAGGACTCAACCGCATTCAATTTCGCGAAACTCGCCGGAATCCCTGGTGGTTACCAGCTGGCTCCGCTGATGCTTTGGTGGTTGCTCGCGGGCGGCCTACTTGTCATTCAAAGCATCAAGAGCGACGACGCACGGGATGATCCACAACTCTTTTTCGACGCAGACTGGGCGCGCAAGGTCGCAAGGCGTTCCCCTGTGACCACCTTAACAGTACTGCTGGCGTTCACCACAGCAATTACTTTGCCCCCGATCATTACTCACGCGCGAGCGTCATTGCGACATCCTACCCACGGGCTATTGGGAAAATATTACCGCAACGCCAACTGGAGCGGACCGCCTACCGATATCGAGGTAGATGATGAGATCAACTTTGACTGGTCGACCACCTTGCCACTTCCCCCGCCTTTCAGCGTGGAATGGACGGGCAATATCGTCATTGACGAGACCGCAGATTACACCTTTTCCCTCGTCGCAGACGATGGTGCTCTGCTCGAAATCGACGGCAGAATGATCGTCGACGCCACTCACGCCCTTTTCCAAAAGCGAACCGGAGTGATCCATCTGAGTGCCGGACTCCATTCAATTCGAGTACGTTATTTCAACGTATTATTTGGTGGCGTCGTAAGGCTAACTTGGGCAGTAGGGAGTCGGCCGGAGCAAATTGTCCCAACGGAGGTTCTCTTGCCACCAGCTCGTTAGGCGGTTTTTGTCATCGAATTACTGTTTTCTAACTTGAGAAAGTTCGTGGGCCGTTGAAGTTAGAATACCCACCAGCCGCGTATAAACACGCTGCTGAACAGAGCGAAGAATAGTAGAGACCAGACGGTGATTATCGCGGTCCAGAGTCGGTTCCGGCTAAGTAGCGCGAACAAAATAAAAACCGGATACATGGTGAGCACGTACCGTGGCACGCTTTCCATGAACGTCACACTTGTTATGAGTAACCAGTTCCCAGTAATCCACGCGGCGTGAATCGGGCGCAGCTTGAACCAACTGACGATCATGCAAACAAAGCTAAGTGCCGCGAAGTATAGCTCTTGCGCACCAACTATTTCCGCCTGATTCGGAGATCGGCGGAGGTTTCCGATGGCACTGCGAATCCCAACCCATGGCCAGGAACTCTCCATCGCAAACAGCTTCTTTCGCATTCGCAAGAATGTGAATGCGTCGCCGGTAACTTTCCAATTCACGAACAAATAGACAGCAAATCCTGCTGGTACAATCGCGATCCAGAGCCATCGCCAATTCCAGCGCCGAGTAACGACCAATTGATGAACCGCTTCGACGGCCAAAGTTGGAAGGAGGATAATACCGTTGGGGCGTGTCATCCAGGAAAGAGCGCCGAGGACTCCCGCGAGCCACCAACGCCCAAACAGCGCAGCCAGGATCGATCCCAAAACGAGTGCCAAAAACAGGCTTTCACTGTAGCCGATGTGCAAGTAATAAGCGGTCGGAAAGATGAGGAAAAACCAAACCGCCCAGTGCGAGGTCCGCGTGTTGTGGTCGAACTGGACGATTCTTCGCAGGAAAATCGCCGCGGCGATAGAAGAAAAGCCGGAAACAATAAAGGCGCTGACAAGATAGTTGTGACTGACCACATAGGCGACTAAGCGAGTGCACCAAGGGAAAAGCGGGTAAAACCATGCTTTCATTACGCTGGCCGCGTTGTAGCCAAATTGCGCGACTTGCAAATAGTGAAGCGAATCCCAGCGATTCCAAATGTCGAGCCAGCCAGATTTTCCGGGCAGTGGCTTGTTTTCCAAAATACGGAAACTTTTTGCGCCGAAGATAAAGAGCAAAACCTTGATCCCCATCACCCAACCAACGACGATCCAGTCCTCTCTTTGCAAAACGGCCCACCATCGTTTTGCAGGCGGTTTCACCGGTTCCGCCGCGGCGGCCATATGTGTGTTTTCGTCGCTCACGATATCTTCTTGTCCCCTCGAGGAAATGTGGGGTCGAGCAATTTCTTCTCCACGCAGAAGGCGTCAAACTTGTTGAGCATGACCGTGTCGATTTGGTGCCACGGCGAATATGAGTGGCCTTTAGCGGGGGCGATAATCATGCTTTGCTTGGGCAACGGATTCGGACTTGCGCGCATCATCGGAAACGCCTATTAGCTTTACCCTCATGGTTCATCATATCGTTCTCTACAAACTCAAACCAGAGGTTACGCCTGCTCGCGTAGAGGCGATGATGATGAACACGCGCATGCAGCTTCTGAAAATTCCCGAGGTCTTGAACATTAAATGTGGGAAACGGGTCGATCCGGAATTGCCGTGGCCGTTCTTCATCGCCATCGATTTTGAGTCGATGGACAAGTACGCA
>DASXSC010000280.1:0-3552 GCA_036506215.1 Pyrinomonadaceae bacterium
GTTTTCCGCTTTACACCAGTAATCATCCAAACTCCAGGCGGCGTCGTCACCAAATGCCTGATCCTGTTCGACTAACGTTGCGACAGCACTAATGAAAAATTAGAAATGGAAAACCTTCGGATTGTTGTTCGAATGGTTTAAAGCCAGGAGCAGAGGACAGGCAGGAATGCCTGTCCTACTAGTTGCCGACCCCAACCCTGAAATATCATGCCTTCTCTGCCAGTAGTTTTAAATGAGCCGCCGACGCGTATCGAAGACGAACTGGTTCTGCTTTGTGCGCGCACAAAGGTTGATGCAGAGACGAGTGCACGCATTAAGGCCATCACCGGCTCACCGGACGAAGTTGATTGGGGTTATGTTTACCAGCTTGCTCGCCGCCACTCCGTCCTTCCCTTAATCTACTCACAACTGAACACAACGGCGGCAACAAACGTTCCACGGGATCAACTCGCGCGGTTCAAACAGAACTACCAGGACAATGTCGCACGTAATCTGTTATTGACGGCTGAATTGTGCCGCATTCTTCAGACTTTCGAGGCCGCAGGGATTGAGGCAGTTCCCTACAAAGGTCCGGCGCTCGCGGCTTATGCGTATGGAAACCTGAGCTTGCGCCGATTTGTTGACCTGGACATCCTCGTGCGGAAGGCCGATGCTTTGCGGGCCAAGGAACTCCTGACAGCTCTGGGGTTTGTGTGCGGCACACCCTGGACCAGCGCTCAGCAAGCGCTTCTGCTGCGCACCCAACACAACTTATCAATGAGTCGTGAAGAAGGTCGCATAGTTGTCGAGCTGCATTGGGAGGTAGCCTCAAGTTTGTTTGCCTCCTCGTTGCAGGCCGAAGATTTTTGGGGACGTTTGGAAACATTGCGTCTGAACAATGTGGCGGTGAAGAGTTTGTCGACTGAGGATCTGTTGCTGTCGCTTTGTGTGCACGGTTCCAAGCACCTTTGGGAACGACTGGCCTGGATCTGCGATGTGGCTGAATTGGCAAAAACCCGGACAGATCTGGACTGGAGCGTTGTGCTCGAGCGTGCCGCGTCCTCGGGAAATCAGCGAATGTTATTCCTCGGACTTTACCTGGCAAGTAGCCTGCTGGATGCTCCCTTGCCGAAGCAGGTAAAGTCGAGGTTCGAGGCAGACAGGATGGTAGCCTCACTCGCTATGCAAGTCTCCAAAAGACTCTTCGGCGATGTTGGGCAGGCCCCGGCGTCGATCGGCCAGACTTTTAGATTCCAATGGGCATTGCGCGCGGGCTGGCGGTCCCGGTTGCGGTATTGTCGGCTACTATTGCAGCCAACAGACGCGGACATTGAGACTATTCCTCTACCCCGCCCACTAAGTTTCGCTTATTACGTCATGCGCCCGTTTGGGCTGCTTAGGCGAGATCGTGCGAGGCGCGTGATTGTCGGTGAGGGCCGCGGAAGATGAATGAAGGTTAGCTGACCACAACCCCGCTGGCATAGTGGGTCAGTTTGGTTGAAAGTGTCCGATAAACTTTAAGTTTGTCGTGACTCCGCGACAAGCAAAGCGTATCGGACATCAAACGAACCCCGCTGGGCGATCATTGACGCACGTTACAGCCCATGCTAGTTTGGCCCAACTTCACAATTGCAGACGACCCCGGCTGAAATATTGTTAGTTAGTGGACCAGGACAGACGGCTTTTCAGTTATCGGATGACGTTTCGCGAATGGAAGATGTGCCAGTCCGCGCTCGGCAGCTTCACAGAAAATCGTGCAGGGCAAACTCGGGAGCAGAGACCAATGACCCGCCAAAACTTTTTTGCAGTTGCAAGTAAGTCCACGGACGCGTGGAGGGCAGCACCGTATTTGCGAACAATGATTTTTACTCTTCTGATAGCAGTTTCAGTAACCCTGACGATGGAATCCAGGCTTGTGGCACAAACCCAGCCACAGAGCGCCGCCAATCCGGCAACCAAGAAGAAGCACAGGCTGCGCATCACCAAAGGCTATTTAACGGCTGTTTCCTTGAAGGCCAACAAAGCAAAAATATCTGAGATCGCGGCAGATTTATCAAAGCGTCTCGACACGCAAGTTATTTTGGGACCAAACGAGAAAAAGAAGGCAATCACGGTAGAATTTTACGATTTGCCCCTCGAACCGGCGCTGGGTCTGTTGGCCCCACGTGTTTACATCGACTATGAAATCCGGGCGAACGCGCAGCCCAGGCTGCTGGCCATCTTTCTTATGGACCAGGACGATCCTGACCCGGCAAAGAACGCAGTTGTTCAGGGCAGCTCCGAGGCCATGCTGATCGAAGGAAACACGGAAGACACCGCGGAAGAATCGGAAGCCCAACGTGATGCCGATCCTTTGCAAGTTGATCTGGAAGACAATTGCCTCACCATCAAATCAAAGAAGCAGCTTTTGGCGGCCGTAGTATTGACGATCGCGGAAGTGCTGGGCGTGCCCGCTGAAATCAAATACGACTCGAACGAGATCGTTGATACTGTGATCAAGGACACGCCCTATGAGGACGCCATTACCAGACTCTCGCCAAACATTAGATTATATGTGCGAGCTGATTTGACCCGGTCGCAACGAACGCCGCTGCGGCTCACAGTTGTGCCGCCCGCGAAAGTTACCGATTCAGCGATGAATCAGTGATGAATCATCGCCCGCCCGCTTAAAGCCGATATGCAAGCTATTTACGAAGCAGCAGAGTCGACGCGAATGATCTACCGGGTCGCTGACCAGACTATCGTGGTTGAGGCACGCGACACCTGGGCCGCCAGGGCGATCGAAAAGTTATTCGCGGGCTGGTACCTGACCCTCGACACCCGGGGCGGGTCATTGGACGCGTCATTAGCTCCCGCCATTGTTATAAGCGATGCGGTTAAACCTCCGAAAATACCGCGCGGTTGGTCTCAATTTGAGATCGCCGGAGGCGGTACATGCTTCACTGACGGTACGACCTCTTACATCGACATCGAGGGTTCGATAGTGGCTATCGATAAGCCCGGGCACGCAGCCGTCGAGGTCTGGACAAATGGAAAGATCGGGATTCAATCACCGGCGTTGACGCGAGTGGTGACTTACGCCCTGGCCGCCGCCCTGCGTCGTCGCCGCTTATTTGAATTACATAGCGGTGCCGTGATCGATCCGAAAAGCGGGCAGGGTGTACTCATCATTGGACCATCGGGAAGCGGAAAATCGACTCTTACGGTTCAGCTCGCGGCGGCTGGCTGGTCGTTTTTGACGGATGACGTATTGGTATTAAGCGCAGAAGGCGCCGAGGTTAAGGCGTGGCCCCTGCGACGCTGTTTCGCGATTACTTCTGAGACCTTTGCGGCCAGCAACTTTCTGCAAACCCGCACCTCGCTCCATTACATGCAAGCGCAGTTCGCTGACAAAAAGAATGACAAAAAACAATTTATTCCCCACGCCGTATTCAACTCGAAATTCAATGAGCACTGCATCCCCCAAACGTTGTTCTTCTCCCAATTGAGCGGCAGCGAATGCAGCCACGTTTTGCCGCTTTCTTCTGCTGAGACAATGGCGCGGCTCGTTCGCATGAATCCGTGGTCTTGTTA
>DASXSC010000281.1:0-15561 GCA_036506215.1 Pyrinomonadaceae bacterium
CTCCGCCTTCGATCCACTCTGCGAGTTTGGCGGAAGCGAAAACAGCCAGTAGCGTAACGGGACCGGCCATGAACCTCGCCCCCTGGTAGAAGTAAAACGTGAACAGCAGAAGGCTGAGCGCCGTTAGCCAGAAGGTGAATCTGACAGCCAACGCGCGACGGTGCTCCCAACCGTATAGTAATCCGATGACGGGAAGGAGCGGCGGCACGTATATCCAAAACAACCCGAGAAGAACAGACGGATAGTAAGAAAGATTGCTCATACCAGCCTGTGGGCCTCCGTCAGGGCAAGGGCATATCCAGCTCAGGAGCAGTCCGCCGAGGGCATCGGCCACCACCCATGGGCCATCGCCCTGAATCGGCGAGGCGAGCGCGAATGAGAGGCTGAAGTGTTTTAACCCGGGGAGCCAGTAGTCATAGCCTGTTCGGAAGGGGCTGCCGAACGTCAGCCAATTGAATAGACCCACGGCGGTCAAAGGCGGCGCGGAG
This sequence comes from Pyrinomonadaceae bacterium, assembly GCA_036506215.1. Lineage (GTDB taxonomy): Bacteria > Acidobacteriota > Blastocatellia > Pyrinomonadales > Pyrinomonadaceae > PSRF01. Next base: position 489 of record DASXSC010000281.1, read on the forward strand.
AACAAAAGCAGCCACTTACGAAGCGCCCAGGGAAGAACAATGAGTAGCGCGATGAGATTCAGGACCATCGGTAGGCGGATGGCCACGAGCGCTCCCGCCAAGGCCCCGGCTACCGAGATTCGCTTTGGCGTGGGGTGCTGGAGCAAGGCAACGAAAAGCACTGTCATCCCGGCAGCGAAACCGTCGGACATGATCAGTGAAGCCTCCACTTTGGCGAACGGCGACATGCCAATCAGTATGGCAGCCAGCGCGCCCGCTGCCGGCCCCTTCAGCGACCACGCCGCGGATACTGCGATCAACACGTACAGCGCGGCGTAGAATGTCGCGCCGCGCTGTACATTCGACGGATAGTCATCTCGGATGACCGCGAAAGGCGCGAGGGCGAGCGAGAAGCCAGGAGGATATCTCGGCGGGTGTCGCTCATTCCCGTGCACATAGGTCGCATAGCCGTTTCCGCTAACCAACTGTCTTGTGGCGTCGGCGACTTCCTGGGCGTCAGGAAATGGTTGCTCGGCCAACGGGCGGGGAGCCACCAAAAGCACAGACAGGAGTACGATGGCGATGACCGAGGCATCCAGCGCCGTCGCTACACGACCGTTGGCCTTTTTGGATGCGTAGCGGGCGCCGACGAATAGCAGGACGGCTAACAAGAGGCACAAAGGCCTCAAGGAGCCGGTAGCCTTGAACAGGAGCGGGACGAGAATCAATGTTGTGTGCATGAGCTACCCGCAACTGCCTTTAGCACATTTCCTGAAATCAAGAGCGAGGACTCAACCGCGATCATAAGGGTCACAAACCAGCAAGCGTTTCATTGTGCTTGCGTGGCCTGTCATGATCAGCCCGCGAAAACGAGACCCGATGTGAAAGCGCCCACTTCAAAGAAGTGCACCGCGCGTCATAAGAAGAGCTAAGACTAGCAAAGTTAAAACATTAGACCGCGTGAATTGCTCTTGCGAATCGCTTCGGCGTAAACATTAAGGCGACGTGATTGGCGACGAGGCAGGTATTGGCGCTGATAAGGACGGAGCCCGTGAGCCTCTCTCGATCGCTTTCACTTGCGTGCGCTCCAGAAGAGTGACAACGCCGCGCCGACGGTACCAGATTCCTTCTCCTGTTTCCCAAACCTCGTCCGCCTCAACAGCGGTACCGTTGGCGAGCCGAATCGTGACCGCACCATTCCTTGTTTTTTCAGCTCCGCCTGTAGATATCGGACTAGAACTTAGTTGAACGCGCGCAGATTCCGCTTGAGCAGCAGGCGAGGGCCTTGCAGTCGGGGATGGAGACGTTTCGGGCGAAGGAGATACGCTCCCAACTGGCGAGGGACGCGAAGGAGGCAAAGACGTCTGGCCCTGCGTGACAGCAACATTCGATGATGACTCGTTGGAATTTTGATTAGAGGGTTGCCGCGTTATCTCGTGGTAAACGAGGAACAGCACTAGCCCAATGGCCACGCCGGCGACTGTCCCCACTGCCACTATGGCCAGAGTGTTCCAATTCTGGCGGAAGTGGCTTCGCCCGTCCGTCAAATCTACCTCCCGGATTTCTTGTACTTCTCGCTTTGTTCGGTCACTAACCACGGGATTACTAGCCGAGTAGTCTTCGGCGAGGAGAGTACCGTCAACGTCGCAAAACTGATCCGTATCAGGAAAACTTAAACCACATTGTGGACAACGTTTCATTAGACCCTAATAAACGAGAAACAGCGTTAGCCTTCACAGCCATTATGTTGGAAAAACCATTTGCGAGGCTAGAGGCGCGGGGAAAGACCAGGGAACAAGATTATTAGTAACGCCAGAATCTCAGCGACTTCAGTAGTCTAAAGCGCAGCACAGCTTCTCAATGCCCTAGGCTGAAACAAATCAGCTACCTTTATTATACTCGGTATAGACATTCCGGTCGTCGCGTGTTTCCCTACTATTTCCGCGCTAAGGAGAAGCGCAGCGCGTGGATCGAATAAATCCATCCAATACGAAGTCTCTCCAACGCCTTTACAAAGACTTTACAACCCTACCTGCTTACACCTTCATCCAAGGTTCGTATCCGCGGTTTATTATAATTTCCCCGGATTGTGGAGTCTCGAATGAGCCAATTGCGCTTCGACAGGCTGGCCTTATCAATTGTTGTCATGGTTTTGGCTGTTGCTGCTCCCATTCAACGATCCCAGGCCCATAATCAACAAAACAAATCTCAAGTACCGGTTCAACAAGCGCAAGGCCGACAACAGCAACAAACTTCCAGCGCGGCGACAGATAAGACGTTAGACATTGATCGAATTATTCGGGCGTTTACCGCTAAGGAAACTGAATTTCGGCATGCTTTAGCCGAATACGCCTTCCAACGTGATGCGACGATCCAAACCATCGGCATGGGCGGCCAGGTTACCGGCGAATATCATCGCGTGTCTCAGTTCGTTTTTGATGATCGAGATGAGAGATTTGAGAAAATTACTTTCTTTCCACAGCCCAGCTTGACCGAGGTTACTGTAACGCAGGAAGACATAGATGATCTGGGCGGAGTTGAACCTTTTGCGCTCGAAGCTTCAAAAATTGGTCAATACAATTTTCAATACATTGGGAAAGAACATGTTGATGAGCTGGACACTTATGTCTTTGATGTAGCACCTAAGACATTACCAAAGAAAGTGAGCGAACGTTTCTTCCAGGGACGCATTTGGGTCGATCAAGAAGATCTGCAAATAGTAAAGGTCAAAGGGAAAGGTATGCCTGAGGGCAGTCAGCGATTTCCAGTTTTTGAGACGTACCGACAACAAATCGACGGCCGCTATTGGTTCCCGACCTATACCTTTGTCGACGATGAATTGAATTTTCCCAAAGGACAAACGGTGCACTTGCGTATGGTTGTCCGTTATAAGGATTACAAACGTTTCCGCAGCAAGGTGAAGATCATCGACGCGGATGGCTCTGAAATACCTTCATCGCAACCCTCACCCAATCCTGGTAAACCGTGAGTAAGACTGCCGGTAGATAAGAGCAGCTGCGAGATATAGGTGACTCTCAGATTCACTTTCACCACGTGAGGCAATAGGAACTACATATTCAGCAGTGGTAGTGACTCGAAGGGTTAGATCCGAAAGCTGCGCTTCAGCGGCGAGCAATTCGATGCGAGTCAGGAATGAACCCGTATCTGCAATGAAAGAATTGTCAGAAGTTGAAGAGAGCGCGGGCGAGGAAGGCGAGGCTCATCAGTCCGCCGGAGATTGTGAAGGACCACTCAACCAGTTGGTTGGGCCGTCTAAACAGGCGACGGCAAATCAAGATGCCGCCCTTCCATCCGTCTTGCTGGTACAACGGCAAGAGATTCGCTAGGGCCAGCGCCAAATTGAAACTGCCGAAGAACGTTCCCCAGGCCAGCGCCGCGATGATGAGATTAACGGCGATGCCGGCAAGCAGTACGAAGAGCTGTTGAATTAGCGCTCGTTTCTGTAGGTCCGCCATGTCCAACCGGATGTACGCGCCGAGCGGTAGTAAGCGGAGTTGATATTCAATGCCGCGGAGGCGAACGCTATAGAGCTGCGGGCCCCAGCCGAAGCCGGCTTCCGTTACCGGAATCCGGCAGGCGCGGGCCGCGATAAAGTGCCCCAGCTCATGAAGTACGAGTGCGACAACAAAGCTGAAAAAAATATTGATGAAGGATAGTGGCATCTTCGTTAACGATCCTGTTAACTAATGAAAGGGATCCGGCCCGCGCCTCGAGCTGTCTTAAGTCACAACAAAGAATGGACCACTGCGACCTTTATAAGTCGGGTTGTAGGCATTTGCATATTGTTTGTTTTACATCAGCATGTTTGAACACATTATCGATGACGAAGACGCTGGATCTTTTTCCGGCATCGCATTCTCCAATATTTCTTCCAACAACCCGGCGGTTATATCAAGGCTGGTGAGAAGTGGTAGAAAACGTGCTTGCGCGGAGTGCTTCTCGACGTAACGCTTCGCCTCGTCCTGGGCCAAAGCCAGGGCTACGTACGCGCGAGCCAGTTTTCGGAGATCGACCTTTTCAACAGGTAGTTCGGGCACCAGGTTCCTCTGTTAGTTACGAATACCTTAGTAGAAGGCTAAAACAGGGCACATTCCATATGAATTTCATCAACTGGAATGGGCCCCTCAGCTTCACGCGAACCCGAATGACTGTTGTGCGCGCGATTCCGCGGTTCCGGCTTCATGATCTTCGGCAGAGATGGGCACCAAGCGCAGCGATGGCCGGCATTGACTTGGTCACGCTCGCAGCGATGCTCATTCGCGCATACCTATGGTCTTTGGGGTACGTGCACCCGACCGAAAAACATCAATTCGCCGCCATGAAAAAGCTTGAGGTGTTCCGGATGGCGAAATAGTTGGCACAAACATCACGCGCGCTTCCGCAAAGTCACATGCGTCGCTCGCGCTCCCTCGATACGCTCTGTACATTCATATCCCAGCACCGGCAGATTCAGATCACCAAGCAAGTGCTCGCCATCACCAAGCAACACCGGCACGATTGCCAGATGTAACTCGTCAATTAGCGCTGCACTCAGATATTGCCGAATCGTGGAGACGCCGCCTCCCAATCGAACATCTTTGCCGCCAGCCGCTTCCTTTGCCCGCTCGAGGGCTGAATGAATGCCGTCAGTAACGAACCAAAACTCTGTGCCGCCCGCCATCTTGAGCGGAACCCGCGGGTAATGCGTGAGCACAAAAACGGGAGTGTGATACGGCGGCTCATCTCCCCACCAGCCTTTCCAACTCTCATCCGGCCAGGGTCCGCGCACGGGACCAAACATATTCCGCCCGAGAATATAGGCGCCGACCCCTTCGAAGCCCTGAGCCGCGACATCGTCATCGGCGCCGGTCTCGCCATCTTCGTTACCGTGCATCTGCTGCCAGGTGCGCGTGGGAAAGAACCAGTCAAACACTTTGAGTCCGCCAACTCCGAGCGGATTCTCAATATCCTGGCCCGGCCCGGCGCCGTAGCCATCGACTGAGATCGAGAAACTGTGGACGCGAAGTCTCGACATAAAGATCCTATCTGGTTTGCTGTCAGAGATTGGAGCTATGGCGATGGTCGAGTTATTCAACTTAAGGATATGCTGCTCGTGGCCATCATTCAACATCGTCCATAGCTTTGCCTTTTCTGATTCCGTTGGAATGAGCTTTGTTTTCTTAAGCCAACTTATATGGGATCTCGATTTACAAAGTATGACTTAGAGCACGTCACTGATTATGTCCAGTTTGAGTTCTTCTGCAATGACTTGACGTTAGAGGGCAATCCTCTCTCGCATTGCTCTGTTTGTTCGTCTGACTTCCCACTCATTGACGAAAACGATCTGACCCTCAGAATCACCACTGCCGCTGAATATGTATTCCTTTGCGTCACGTGTCGAAAGTGGTTCTGAGGGAAACCTGGTGCAAGCGAAACTGACTTCTGCGAGTCTTTGCTGAGGTCAGAGACAATAAAACCAGTATTCCCTAAAACCAAACGGCGAGAAAGCGCAAGGTTTAGCGACGCATCTTCTCGCTTAGCACGTTCTTATCCTTGTTTCTCAACGCTTCTTCCACTTGTCTCCATTCATCGTGCCCATGGGAGAGCTTTCGGAGGTCGCCACCCTTATCAGCCATCAAGCTGCTTAGCATCTCATCGGCTTGGCCGTTTTCTATAGCCCTTTGTGCAGCCAGGAGAAGCGCGCCGAAAGCCTCATGGTGCGAATGTGTCTCTTGAGAGTTAATCGCTAACTTGGCGCGTTCGTACGGAAGACGATAATCGTTGGGATATCGTTTTTCTGCCGCAGCCAGGGATTCAGCGATCTTAGCGCGGTCGGCAGCGCCGGCGCTGGTTCTCCCTTGCTGGAGTTTCTTCAGCTCAAGATCAGCAGGTCGGGAGTGAGCCGACGGCGGAGGCCCAGAGGGCTGAGGAGTTGGCGCAGGTTGAACAGCTAACAATGACTGTGCCGGGCCATCAGTCGCTCGGCTGCTGTCAACGGGCGGAGCGCCATCGTTGGTCACTTGACTGCTCGTAACGTCATTCGTAAGGTTTGATGCAGAACGTCGCAAAACTACGAAGAACAGAAAAGATACTAAGGCCAGGCCGATGACGGCGAGCGCGATCAGCTTCATGGTCGATCCGCTGGGCGAAGCCGGGGCTGTTTTTTCCTCCGACGCCCAAGCAAAGAGAGACGGCCCAGGTTGAACTGTATTTGCCGGTGGGAAGAGCGTTATTTCGTCTTCGACGTCCGCAAAAGCATCGTCCAAAGACACCTCAGAAGATCTGATTACGGAAGCCTCTTTCGCTCGCGTAGATTTGCCACAATGCCAACAGAACGGGTATTTCGTTTCAACCTGCCGGTTGCAATGAGGACAGACTTTCGTCAATGACCCTTCTGCCCTGACCTTCTTTTCTTCCTTTAGCTTAACCTGTTTGCTCTGTGTAATTGTCGCACTCCCTATGATCTCCAGGAGTCCGTGCGTTTTGAGCTTCCATCCATCAGAAACTCGATCAACTATGGCGGGCTGGACAACTCGGACTTCACCGGACGCGGGCCCGGCGCAGTAGTAATAGTCTTGATAGTACTCGTAGAAATCACGCTTCGTGGAAAAGCGTGGTGTTCGAGGCAGCATGAATTCGTGCCCGGGCTCATTGCCATTGCGGACCAGCACGAACTCGCCATCGTCCACTGCCCGAAAGAGTTCGCTGTCGTAATCGAACGTGACGTTAAGCTTGTTCCCAGTCTTTTTCAGGTAATACTCGACCGTGGCCGGGAAAGAAGGGGCAATGTCCAAGCGTTCTCGACAAATCGGGCAAACGGTCAGCGCCGTGATGAAGGATGCGCTCAGATCGTCGCAAGTATGTTCGCGCAATTCGTCAGTCGGAGACTGCAAGCACCCCGGACATGAAGGGTGCGGTTTTCCTTCCGACGTTACAGTGAAATTCTTCGTCGCCGCCGGGGTATTGGATTCGAAACTAATCGTAAAGCACCGGTCGCACAAATATCGAGTTGAGCTTTGCCGCGCGCAGGCGGGACAGCGTTCGATCCCCTCATGGCTGAAATCTATCAAGCAAAAATGCTCGCAGTTACAGCAATACTGCCAGTGAAGCTCAGCGGGGGCCTGGGCTTTTCCTTCGAAATCTAATTCTCCCAAAAGATGCCCGCGATTCCCACATGTTATGGGATTCTGGCGCGGCGCGAAGAAACCTCTTCCGTGCTCTGGACAGAATACTTTCATGATTTTTGCTCCTTTAGACGATGAGTAACTCATCTGGCCTGCACCTGGCTCGATGCAAGGAGCGTTGGGATATGGCGGGGAAAGCCGACCTGCTTTTTCGCAAGCGGCGGGGAGAAGTCAACTCCCGACGTTCTCAAAACGTCGAGCACCTTTGCGGATTAGAAAGTGGAGAGAGACTCTAGCGTTGCTCGCGGTGACGTCCGAAACTTTATTTAGGTTTACCCACGGCGAATAGATTAAGCCATAGGTGGTGGTTAAGCACAAGTTGCCCCGGCCTCCCGTGCGAGCGGATGTCGGCGAAGATCAGGTGCTCATCGTCCAGGACGCGAACTCGTCACCATAATTAAAGACGCGAGACAGTAACAGTCGACCAACATTGGCGTTTGTTCTAATCAGAACCGGAAGCGGTAGCGACCGGCCAAGGAGTTAACTTTACAGACGGAGTAATTCAATCGCTGATCGCGGCACTCAAGTACTAACAACTACGGGTTGACTCCTTGGCCGGTCGCTACCACCACCCCAGCCGGGCAGCCCGGCTGGGGACCCCGGTCCGCTTCCGGTTCTGATTCGGGATGTTACACATGCCGTCGCTGTCGCTTCGGATCTGATAGCTGAGTTGCACTTCCAAGTTGAATCCGCGATTCTTGGTCTAGTGCGTTGCTTTATTCTCTGCGACTGCGCAGCTCCCATCTTCTTACTCAGGCGGTTCCTCGCTGCCTGTGAGCGTCTGTTGACGCAATGCTGCTGCGCCCAGCAAACCACCCATCCCCATTGATTCAACCGCGCTGCTCGGCACTAGCATCAATGCCCCCTTCTCCTTCAGTCCTTCGTACAGCATGTTCATCGCGCGTAGGTGAAGGGCAGTTGGATTGTCCTTGTAAGACTGAGCCGCTTTCTCGAAGGAATGCGCAATCTCAACCTCGGCCTGGCCCAAGATGATGCGAGCCTGTTTCTCGCGCGCGGCTTGTGCTTCGCGCGACATCGCATCTTGCAGCGCCGCAGGGATAATCACGTCACGCATCTCAACCGACTGCACGGTAACGCCCCAGGGATTCGAACGTTCGTCGATCAGTTGCTGCAACTCTTCCTCGATGCGCTCGCGGCCACGCAAGAGATCGGTCAAAGAAGTTCTCCCGATAATATCGCGTAGCGCAGTTTGCGCCGCCCAACTGACCGCTTGGGGATAATTCTGAACTTCTAGCGCCGCCTTTTCCGGATCGTAGACCATCCAGAAGAGCACGGCATCGACGTTTACCGGCACGGTGTCAGACGTCAGCGTCTCTTCCGCGGCAAAGCTCGTGGTGATCACTCGCTGGTCCACCCATGCGGGGATTGTGTCCACAAACGGCACGATCCAGAAAAGACCCGGTCCTCTGAGACCAATATAACGGCCGAGCCGGAGCACTACCGCGCGTTCCCACTGGCGGGCAATTTTTGGCGCCCCCGCCGCGAGGATTCCCAAAATAGCTCCGACTGCGATGGAAATGAAATTACCCGTAAAGAGTGTTGTCAAAACGCCGAGCACCAGCGGCGTCAGAAAAGTCACCATCGCAACGATGTTGACGCGCGGCGTGTTGGATGTCGGCAGGTTACCTCGGCTTTCGGCCAGACTGATCATGCTAGACATATCTTCTCATCTCCTTTTTGCGCCTGCTTTGTAGGTGTTCGATCAGATCGTCGATGGAGAAGCCGCTCGCTCCTGCTTCGGCGATAAAGCTGTCCGCCAAATCGCGCAAATGTTTTTCGTGATCCTGGCGACCGCTGGCTTTGAAATGGCGGGCGCTCACAAATGTTCCAACTCCTCTCCGCGTTTCCACAACTCCCGCTCGCTCCAGCTCGGCATAGACTCTCGCCACTGTGTTGGCGTTAATCCGAAGATCCACAGCCAACTGCCGCACCGTCGGGAGCTGATCGCCGGCGCGCAGCTTTCCCGTGGCCACAGCGAACCGGATCGTCCGCTCCAGTTGCGCATAAAGCGGCATCGGGTGCGAAATATCGACGAAGAACATCTGGCTCACTTCACTATTGTACTACGACAATAGTACAAGAAAGGTTTCAAGTGTTCAGGCGGGGTAGGGGGCATCAATACAGTGCCTACTAGAACATGTTTCAGATGACCTCCAGAGGAACCTTAAGGAAACCTGGGAGTCGTGGCGTTCGAACAACGAACCCGATCTGCGGAAGAACTGGGAGTCGTGGGAAGACGAGCATGAAGGGCCTTAGGCGGCAGCATGGGCTTTATCATCGCGTTCAGAAGCGTTTGCACACTGTGCGCACCCAACCCTCTTTTTATATGTGTGCTTTCGTTAGACGTTTTAATTGCTTTCGTTAGGCGCAAAGGTGCCATCTGCCTATTGCTTACTGCCTGCTGGCTTACTCAGTTTTCCGAAATTCCAAACATCCTGATCAGCCGATCCATGCCCATCGGGCTTGCTAAAAAACGCCACAATCTCGTCGCCGTCTTTTAGTTCGGCAAACATCTCTGGCGTCAGAGTCAAGGTAAGTCTTCTCCCGGTGTAATCACCGCTTAGTTCTTCGATAAAAACTTTCTTTCCGATCTGCAATTGCAAAGGCACGTCTCTCACGGGAAATGGGCGGCTTGTTTTCAACTCCATCTGGACCAGGGGCAGCCGACTGGCGCCGATCAACCTCACAGCGTTGTGGATGTTCACGATCTCATTCCCTTGTCTTGTGTCTTCCTCTGCTTGGCCCTTTTTTCGCTCTTCGTTCTTCTTCGAAGGGCGAGGCACGCGCGTGACGGTGTATGAAAGAGTGGCTGGCGCCGCAACAGGCTCCCCTGCGAGGATTGTTACAGTGAAGGGTACAGAGACCATGGCAAGCGATGAGCCATACATGGGCTGGTCAAACGACGACAATGGATACTGGACCACGCCAGACATGAAACCCGAAAGATATTTCGAAGAGATTGGCCTCTTATTATCGTCCAGAAAAGTCACAGTGAAGTTGCTGCCATTGTTTCGTCCGTTAGCCCAGCGCACCTCCAGCGCCAGCGGCTCACAATCAGCAAGGCTTGCCGGTATGCCGTCGCCTCTGATTGGAATCTCAATCGTCTCCCCCACGTAACGGAATCTATGTATGTTTGAAGTCTGCCCGGGCAGATCCGCGCACAGGCGGACCTCAGCTTTTTCCTGGCCGTAAGCTGTCCCTAAAAACAGCAAAGACACTGCGAGAGGCACGAGTAGGTTCTTTCTCATCACTTATCCCTCATTACTGACCACTGATGTCTTGTGAGGTAACTTGCGGGGCTGGGAGAATACTAGCGAGGAACTTGCCTGGCTTGCAAGGAAATTCCAGACAGTGGGAGGCAGTTTACACAAAGGAACATACAGCTCGGAGCGTTCTTCTTTGGTTAATTCTATGAGAATTCGACCGGGCGTTGGGCGCCCAGTTGCCGGCGTAATGCTCTTTTCCATAGCCTGCTGGAGTTTCTCAAAACTTGAAAGACCCTGCGCATCCACGACTACGATCTCACCATTGATTGATCGCGCTGGTCAGTGGTAAAGGCTTAACAGCTTCGGCGACGTTTAGAAGCTTATCGGTCCACCCTCACAGTTGCGGCTCCAGAAAGTCACTTTGCCGCGATCGACTCGGCAGAGCATATGTCCCACCCTTGCTATCGCCCAACGCTCAAGGCAAACTTGGCGGTAGTCCTCCCTTGTGCAGGTTCCGTGGTCCTAAAGTGCGAGCACGATTAGTCAACGAGGCAAGAACCATGACTAAAGAGACAGACGGGAAAGCGTCGTATCGAGTTTCACGGCCCATCAAAGGCAAGGAATTCGACGTGTTATCTTCGACCGTTAAAGTGGAGTTTGGAGGGTTATCGCATACAGGAAAGGTGCGACCGATCAATGAAGACCACTTTATGATCACTCGGCTTGGTCGCGATCAGGAAACGCTGCTTACGAACCTGCCAGCGGGCGATGTGCCGCAGCACTTTCAGGAATCGGGCTACGCAATGGTCGTCGCCGACGGCTTGGGGGGCGCGGCTCGCGGTGAAGTGGCGAGTCGCCTGGCGATCAGCACTCTAGCCTACCTCGGTCTTCAGTTTGGGAAATGGAACCTACGAATCAACGAGGAGATCGCTCGTGAGGTGTCGGAGCGAGCGGAACGCTTCTATCAACGTGTGGGTGAAGCGGTAATCGAAGAGGGACGCGCAGATCCTTCATTGGCAGGGATGGGTACAACGCTCACTGGAGCCTTCAGTGCTGGTAATGATCTTTTTGTGTGCAGTATAGGAGACTCGCGTGCGTATCTTTTCCGCCGTGGTCGGCTATTACAATTGACGCGCGATCAGACGTACTCGCAACTTCTGGCAGACATCGGTAAAATCCCTCAACATGAGGTCTCAACTCACCACCTTCGTCATGTACTTACTGATGCTATCGGAATAGGCTCGGGCAAGATCAATGTGAAAGTCAGACACCTGCCGCTGCTGCCGGAAGACCAGTTGCTTCTTTGTACTGACGGCCTGACGGAGATGGTTGATGAAGAAGAGATTGCGGGAGTACTTCTCCGGAGCCAGCGGGCTCAGGAGGCGTGTCAGACTCTCGTGGATCTCGCTTTGGAACACGGTGGTGTAGACAATGTGACAGTGATTCTGGCGAAGTACGAGATTCCTGTGTAAGGCTGGTTCTACCCAACACGCGGCGCAGTTTCCGAACAGTCCACGCAACACTCCGATGATCTTTGGTAAAGGAAAAGGCATGGAGAGCAGGGGCGCCCACGAAGTGACGCCCCTACAGTCCTCTCCTGTTCGCAATCTGCCACGGGGATATGCGAGATTTTATGCTTTGGCAGCAGCCGCAGCCGCTTCGTCCAGAATCTTCGCGGCTCGGCCCGCGTCAGCAACGCCGAAGATCAACATGGGCTCATTCGAGCCTGCCTCAATCCCTGTGTAGGCATAGTTAATGTTGACGTTGGCTTCCCCGAGCTTGGTAGCAGCCCGTGCTAACTCACCCGGCCGATGCGGCAGCTTGACCTGAGCAACTTGCGCCTCAGTATATTTGAGCTTCTGGCTATCCAGAACCGACTTCGCTGTCGTTGGATTATCCACGACCAGGCGAACCTGGCTCTTTCCTTCTATGGGAATTGATTGGAAAGCCAGAATGTTCACTTTACGATCAGCTAGCGTTCGGCAGATCTTACCGAGAGTGCCTGGCTGATCCTCCATTTGAACGGAAAACTCTTTTGTTGTTGGCATGAGAAGTGACCTCCTTATATAGCTGGAGGTTCCGGGAGGAACGCAGGGAGCGTTCCTGCGAAACCATAGACTGTCGGGTTTCGACTTAGATTGTTAATACAATCATACGACCGGATCGGTTGCACTTCAACCACAGGAAAATAAGAAACCTACTTCAATGTTGAGTGGTTTTTGATCTGACGGCAAGTTGTCGATGAGAGACACGCTGATTCCGGTCCCTGCAGGCCGTTATTAGATTCGGCCTGGAGCCGCGTTAACCTAGCTTCCAAAGCACCTCGTACCTGGGGAGCTTTTCGTTTGTCTTTTACCTTGCGAACCACCCATTTAGCTAGATAGAAGAACAGACGTAACGGCTCAAGCCGGGGAAGGTCAATCTTCCTAATTGGTAATGCGCCGCCCGGTCAACTCTGACGTTAGGCGCTTACCGTGTGTAAGGTCGTGACCAAACCTCTCAGATATTTTCTACGGGGCATAATAGCTAATGTCATAATTCTAGCTGTCATCAGCCTATACCTGCTGGTGAGTATCGCGTTGAACTACAAGGGCCGATGCGGGGTCTTCTGGTTCTTCGGCGGCGAAGGCCACCCGTGCCCGCGCTCGGAGTATGTGATGGAGGTAGCGGGTTTCATCTTTTTCGGCATCCTGGACGATACGGAGACGTGGTTGCTCATCTTGCTTGCCCTCGGCATACTTCCGTCCCTCGGCTATCTGATTGGCCGCCGCCGTGGGTCGAAAAAGTATGGGATGCTGTGAAGGCGTGCCGCGCCTAACATCGGCATGCAGCGGACGCGCAAATGCTTGTCTCTTATCCTCAACCGCTTGTGTGCGCTGATGCCGGGCGTTCGGTGCTCGCGTTAGAACGAAGCGAGGTGAGTTAGCTTGGCTCTGAAATTTCAAAAGGTGTCTTTGCTTTTGAATGTACTCGCCGCTCTCATGTTGACGGCAAATATTGCAGTCGCGCAAGAAGCGACAACGCTTAAAGATACAACGCCCAAGAAACGGTTACGAAGCCAGTCGATGGTCAAGGGTTTCATCGGTGGTGAATCACACGATAGTTACGTGATTCGTGCTCGCAAAGGTGAGACTTTGAGTGTGCAGATCTCCTGGCGGCTCGTTGGCGAAAACCGTACTGAGTTTACCGTAAGCGAATCACCCAACGCCTTCAGTGGCGAACCGGTTGAATTTGGGAGCCGATCTAATGAGGACAAGCATTGGAGCGGCAAGATTCCCAGGACCCGTGATTACTACATATACGTTGTCGCTCACCCTACAGCTCACTACACACTGTGGGTTAAACTCAAAAAGTAGTCAGTCACTGGAATGCCGCACCGAACGTACTCGTTGGACCGGAGCGGCGGGAGCGTGTTTCACATCAAACTCGGTGCGGCGAAGGTTGAATGAGATCGCGCCGCCCGGTCCACTCTGACGTTATGCGGCTTCCTCTGTAGTACGAAAACAACTTATTATTCTGCCGTGAAGGTTAAGGCGGTCATCAAGCTTCTTGAGGAAGATGGATGGTATCTGGCGAGAACCAAAGGGTAGTCATCGTCAATTTAAACATCCCAACAAGCCTGGTGCCGTTACGGTGTCAGGAAAGGAAAGCATCGATGTTCCGCGCGGAACCTTGAATAGCATTTTGAAACAGGCCGGCTTGAAGGAGCGGAGAGAGGATCAAGTATGAGGTATGCCGTGATCGTGGAAGAAGGCGTAAACAGCTTTGGTGCGCATGTGCCAGATTTGCCGGGCTGTATTGCCGCGGCGGATAGTAAAGAAGAGGTATTGGAATTGATCCAGGAGGCAATTGAGTTTCATATCGCCGGTTTGCGCGAAGATGGTCAGCCAATTCCTGAGCCTTCTTCGAGCATTGAATATGTCGAGGTATGCGCCGCATAACAAAGCCTTGCAGCTGACGGCGCGATAGCATGTTCTCAAGTAGTTTTGTTTCCTTTAGCTTGAATGCTGATCGCGCGCCGCAGCTGAAGGCCAGCGTTATGCGCTTGCGTCATATGGAAGAAATGTACTTGAGGAAATGGGAAGATTTGCTGGCAAAGCTTAAGGTTGCTGGAAGTGATACGCTACCCACGGAAGAGGAGATTCTAGCGTTTGAAAAGGCCACGAAAATTGCTTTGCCCACAGGGTTCAAAGAGTATTGCTTAGTCTTCGGTTCGGGTTTGCTTAGTGATGAGTTCCGTATTTGTTGCCCATGCCGTATTAATGGCCAGTGGGATTTGCTTGATTATGGTAACTTCAGTCTCGATGCTTACAAAGAAGCGGTAAAGTTCGAGATTGAGCATGGACTCGCAGGGCATCCGGCGTTAGACCTCAAACGCATGAAGGTTCTGAAGGCGATACTGAATAACAGTTTGCCATTTGCTGATAATCGGAACGCCGAGTTGTTCCTCTGGCACTTAGACTCCTTTAGCGCGATGGATAATAACTACGACATCTATCGCGTGCCGCTCGATGATTTAGAGCAGTCGGCTCTCGTCGGGCGAGACTTCTTCCAGTTTGTGTCGGAATTCATCTACGGGACGAAAGTTAATGATATTCTGCCGCGAGATTACCAATACCCCAGATTGCAAAAAACATTCTATCGAGCAGCGGAGAGTGATTGACGTGACTTCGCGCCATCGAA
>DASXSC010000282.1:0-12826 GCA_036506215.1 Pyrinomonadaceae bacterium
ACTCAGGAATTCTTTCACGTTGTGCCGGGCAAACCGGCGAAGGCTCCCAAGTGACGGCTGAATCGTAAGTGGGTAGTGATACCCGACGCTCAACTATCAGAACCGAGAGCGGTAGCGACCGGCCCAATGCTCAACTGAATCGTGAGTAGTGGAAAGAAATGCCGACATTCAAGTTTGCGTTTACGGCCGGTCGCTACCGCTCTCGGTTCTGATATGAGGACTGCATCATTACGCTGAAATTGACTAATAGAGCTGTGCCACATTCCCGAAGCGCAAAACCTGCCCCTGTAAATTCGCGGCCCCCACGCACATAAAAAGGCGGCTTCACCAGGGACAAGAAGTTCGCCACTGATTAGCCGCCCTTTTTGAGGAGCCCACCTACCTCGATTGTGTTAACGTCCTGGTGCTGGAAAAGTTCCAATATCAATATCGGCTTATTATTAGGCGGCGCGAGTCCGCGGAACGCGACGGTGGCGAGCGACCTGCTCCAGCCAGCGTTGCGCCTCTTCATACCTGGCGAAACGGCGTTCATCGAGGCGGAATGCCGAGGTGTGGTAATAGCGGCGTCCGTTGATCATCCGCGCCGCATGCTTAATATGAAGCATCTCGTGGTAAAGAATGTACTCCACGAACCATTCAGGAACTTGAGTTGAGTCAAGAGACTTGCTGATCGTGATCGTCTCATACACGCGATCATGATGACCGAGTATGCTTCGTGTTTTCCGTTGTGACCAGGTAAGCGCCGGCCTCTCGAGACTGGAATCGAAATATCTGCGATTCAGTTTGGAAAACATCTTGTCGAGGTCATAGACGCTGCCCTGCGCGCTGGAAATCAACTTCCGTCCGCGCCTGCGGCGGGCGATGTCTGACGAGCGCATCACGGCCGGTGTTAAGGAGTAGTCGCGATAAGTTCGCTCGTGAACAGGGGGGACTTTTTTCCCTAGCAATCTGGCGACCAGCACAAACGCCAATGCGCGCATAACTTCAGGCGGGCTATCCTTACAAATGTCGGATAAACGCACATAGACTTGCCCTGAACGCAATCTGATCGTATGGCGTAACCCAGCGTACGGATAAAATCGCACGTCAATCACCGGTATGCCACGACTGCTGCCCAGGTGGTGAAAGGCGTCAGCAAAAAACTTTTTCACCTCAGTCATTGCCCAATACTCCTGACAACTCGCTTCGCCTAATCGCGGTTCAAATGTTTGGTCCCGATGCAGGAAGAGGCAGGAACCTTCTGACTCTCGCTCCGGCTGTTAGACCCGAGGGGTTTGGGTGCTGAAAAGCCTTCGGTTACGGCGTCATATTACGGAGAACTCTTGCCGAGCGTCAATTGATCCGGGGAGGGGCCCAAAAACCTCAGAAAAAACCGCAAATTCAGCGGCCGAAGCGGGCACGTCCGGGAAAGCCACCTCTGGCTGGACGCCGAATTTTGACACTTAAAGAGGCTTCGTCTGAAGCACTCAAACCGGCGATCCACCCCCCGGAGGTTGTTCAGTTAAATCTTTGCAGGAGTTTGGATTATGCCTCCGTCTCGGCGCGCATCTCTTCTACCCGGATGTTTGCAGGGCGACAAATGATTCCTTTATACTGCGCGAAGGCAATGGTTTAACTGAGCTTGCTGGTTCTTCTGACCTTAAAAATGTCAGATCCTGGGTTAGTGCAAAGGAAATAGCTTTACCAGAAAACTTAATGGCCCGTCGTAATCCAACCCTCCAATCCGCGGAAAAGAATAGTCTCGACGCTCGCGCGCAGGCCGTGCTTGCTGCCGTGATCAAGGAGCACCTCGTCACTGGCGACGCGGTGGGCTCACTCGTGCTTGCGGATCGATTCTCCAACAGTCCAGGCTGGAGTTCAGCCACGATCAGGAATGTCATGGGAGAACTCGAAGAAGCCGGATTTGTCGAACAGCCACACACGTCGGCGGGCCGGGTGCCTACCGATCAAGGTTACCGCTTCTACGTCGATAATATCCTCGAAGAAGCTCGTCTCTCGCGCGCCGATGTGCGGGCAATCGATAGAGTGTTCACTTCCAGCGGGGTTGATTCAGCCACTTCATCTGATCGCATTATGGAAAAGATGTCCCACGCCCTCTCAGAGCTTTCCGAGAACGTGGGCATCGTGGTTTCACCCTCGCTTGCCGAAAACCGGCTAAGTCACATCGAATTTGTTCAGCTTGCCGACAAGCGAATCCTGGTTGTTTTAGTGACTACCTCTAACATCGTTCACAATAAAATCATCCGCCTGGAAGATAAGATTACAGAAGACGAGCTCGAGCAAACAGCTCGTTACTTAAACACAGACTTTGGCGGAAAGAGCTTGCTGACCATTCGAGCTGAGATTCTCGAAATGATGAGAGAGGAGAAGGCGCTTTACGATCGCTTACTCAGGAATGCCATTCTGCTTTGTGATATGAGCCTGGAAGGTGAGGAGTCGGCTGGCGGAGACGTTTACGTCGATGGGGCCTCGAACATCCTCAGTAAGCCGGATTTTGTTGACGTTGACCGCATGCGCGAATTGTTTCGCACTTTTGAAGAGAAGTCGCGCTTGATTAAGATTCTGAATGAGTGTCTGTCTCGCGAGCAGCCTGCAATGCGGGGAGAGGTGCATGTTGTTATTGGCAGGGAACATCCCATCTCTTCGTTGCGCAACTGCACTCTAATCACCACTCCTTACCGCCTTGGTTCAAACGAACACCTGGGCACGCTCGGTGTCGTCGGCCCGATGAGGATTGAATATTCCCGCATCATGGCTATGGTAAACTACATGGCGCGGCTCATTGAGCGCCGCTTGAATGAAGAAGCGCACGGCTGACGCCGGCCCGACAGTGATGTAAATGCCCCGCGGAGTTGTGCCCTTCCAAACTTTGAGAGAATCGACACTGCTTAATGGCTCCTGATAAAAAAAGTGATAAGTCGAACCGCATTCCAATCAACTTTCCGGATGCGGACAATCAAACCAACCCCGGCGCCGCATCTGAGTCAGGCCCTTCTCACGAGTCAGATGACGATCAGGAGTTGACGCCTCAGATCACCTCCGACAACGAAGCCACAGCACCCCAGCAGGAAGAGTTGGAGGCGGACGATCAATCTATCCAGCCTTCTCCTCAAGCTGACGGCTCCGGAGAAAGTGGACTAACCCCCGCCGGCGGTCCGGAGGTTGCGGAACTGGTGGCTACCAGGGCCGAGTTGAAACGACTGGAAAGCGAAATAAAGGAGCTAAGGGATAGTCTGGCTCGCCGCCAGGCAGACTTCGAGAACTACCGCAAAAGAATGGAGCGTGAGCGCTCTGAAACTTACAATCGCGTGGTTGTTGATATTGCGGCCAAGCTGTTGCCGGTGCTGGATAATTTAAAAAGGGCTTTGGAGACTGAAGCATCGGTTGAAGCTAGCGAATCGGATGAGTTTCGGCATTTCCTCAGCGGCGTCGATCTGATTTATAAGCAGCTTAATGGCGTGCTTGATGCTTTGGGGGTCAAGCCAGTTCCGGCCGAGGGAGAACAATTTGATCCGCATCTCCATGAAGCGGTTGTCACCGAGCCGAGCGATGACTATGAACCTGATACCGTAATCCAGGAAATCGTGCGTGGTTTCAGGTTGGGCGATAAGTTGATTCGTCCGTCACTGGTGAAGGTGGCTGTAAAGAAATGATTCTCAGTACTCCTAACATGCGCACACGGTAGGAGTCTAATTCCAAAATGGGAAAAGCGATCGGTATAGATTTAGGCACCACAAACTGCTGCGTTGCCGTCCTCGAAGGCGGCGCGGTGCAGATTGTGCCGAACAAGGAAGGCGGCCGGACCACACCCAGTGTGGTGGGTTTCACCGACAAGGGCGAGCGCCTAGTCGGGCAAATCGCAAAACGCCAGGCGGTGACTAATGCCGTCAACACCGTCTATGCAGTGAAGCGGCTTATCGGACGCAAATACAACTCTCCCCAAGTACAGCGAATGCGCGAGACCTCAGCGTTTGAGATTGTCGATTCTCCAAACGGCGACGCCCGTGTGCGCGTCCAGAGCCGCAGCTATAGCCCGCCCGAGTTGTCGGGAATAGTTCTGCAGCGTCTGAAGGCGGCGGCGGAAGATTTCCTTGGGGAACCGGTGACCGATGCCATCATCACTGTCCCGGCTTACTTCGATGACACACAGCGCCAGGCAACTAAAGACGCGGGAAAAATTGCCGGGCTCACGATCGAAAGAATCATCAACGAGCCAACAGCTGCCGCCCTGGCATACGGCCTGGGAAAGGAAGATGTTGTTGAGCGTATCGCGGTGTACGACCTTGGCGGTGGCACGTTTGATATTTCGATCCTGGAGATGAGCGAGGGTGTCTTTGAAGTGCTTTCCACGTCCGGGAATACATTCCTTGGCGGTGAAGATCTCGATGAGAGGATCATGAACTGGATGGCCGATCAGTTTTTTGCTGACACCGGCATTGACCTGCGCAAGGATCGGCTGGCGCTCCAGCGGTTAAAAGAAGTGGCTGAGCGAGCAAAATGTGAGCTTTCGTCCTCGACCGAAACCAATATCAATCTTCCCTTCATCGCAGCTGACACGACTGGACCTAAGCACTTTAATAAGGCCTTGAACCGGACCCAGTTTGAGGGCCTGATTGTAGATTTGATCGATCAGACTGTTGAGCCATGTCGCAAAGCGCTCGAGGATGCCAAGCTGCAACCCGCCGACATCGATAAAGTGATTTTGGTGGGTGGGCAGACTCGCTCGCCAATTGTCGAACGCACTGTCGAGCAGATCTTCGGCAAGAAGCCTTCTGCGGAAATCAATCCCGACGAAGTTGTTGCAATGGGCGCAGCCATTCAGGGCGGAGTGTTGACCGGGGAAGTCAAGGATATTGTGCTCCTCGATGTTTTGCCGTTAAGTCTCGGACTGGAAACGCGTGGTGGATTGTTTACTAAGATTATCGATCGAAATTCCACTATTCCCTTGCGGAATAGCCTGACATTCACCACCGTCGTTGATAGTCAGACGTCGGTAGAGATTCATATTTTGCAGGGCGAGCGCGAAGTGGCGGAAGGCAATCGTTCTCTCGGGAAATTTGAGCTGGTGGGTATTCCACCCAGCCCGCGCGGTATTCCTCAGATCGACGTGTCGTTCGAAGTTGACGCCAGTGGAATTGTCTCGGTCTCGGCCCAGGATAAAGCGACTGGCCGCGAGCAGCAAATGCGTATTACTCCAACCTCCGGTCTTGCGCCTGACGAAATTGACCAACTCATAGAAGACGCTCAGGGCTTTGCCGAATCCGACCGCATCACCAAGGAGATTGTTATCTTACGTAACAAACTGGATTCGCTGCTGCGTAATACTCAAAAGTCGTTCGGCAAATTTGGCGATCTCCTTTCGCCAAATGATCAGGAGATAGCGGGTCGCGTATTCAAGGAGGCTGAAGCGGCCGGCAGCGCCCAAGAGCTCGACCCGGTTAACAGGGCTCTTAACGCACTGGAGCGGGTCGCCGCACAACTTACTTCCGTAATGATGAACCCTGCCAGTGATTCTTCGTCGGCAGGCTCGGAAGTCCCGGGTGAATTTACAAAGTTTTAAGTCTAAAATTAACAACGAGAGGGTTTTAGGAAAGTATTAATGAGTAAACGAGATTATTACGAAGTGTTGGGCGTCACTCGCACAGCTACAGACCAGGAGCTAAAAAGTGCATACCGCGCATTGGCTCAGCGTTATCACCCGGACAAGAATCAAAATGATCCGAGCGCAGAGGAAAAGTTTAAAGAACTGAGCGAGGCTTATAGCGTCCTCGCTGATTCTAATCAGCGTCAGCGGTACGATCGCTTCGGTCATGCCGGCGTTTCCAGTGGCGCGGGGCAGACGTGGGGGGCGCCGGGCTTTGGTGGTATTGAAGATATCCTGGGCGACCTTTTTGGGTTTAGCGATGTCTTTGGTGGCGGTCGTGCCGGAGGGCGCCGCTCGGCTGCGCAACGTGGCGCTGACCTGCGATACGACCTCGAGATAACGCTCGAAGAAGCCTATCAGGGCATGACTGCGCAGCTGCGCATTCCTCGTCTCGAGACCTGTGAGACCTGTAAAGGCAACGGCGCAGCTCCCGGTACACAGCCTGAGAATTGCAGCAACTGCGGTGGTACCGGCCAGGTGCGTTATCAGCAAGGGTTCTTTTCGGTGGCGCGAACCTGCCAACCCTGTCGCGGGGCCGGTCGCGTGATAAAGAATCCATGTTCAGACTGTCGCGGTGCAGGTCGCATCGAGCGCGAGAAGCAGATGGAAGTGAAGATCCCCGCTGGAGTAGAGACCGGCTCCCGATTGCGTGTGCAGGGTGAAGGAGAAGCCGGCACGCAGGGCGGCCCATCAGGTGATCTTTACGTCGTGATCCATTTGGCCGAGCATGAGCGGTTTGAGCGGCAGGGAAGTAATCTCTACGCTTCGCTGCCACTGACCTTCGCGCAAGCAGCGTTGGGCGCGGATGTTTTCATCGGCACGATGGAAGGGGAAGAGAAGATCAAAATCCCAACTGGCACGCAGACCGGAACCGTTTTTCGCATCAAGGGCAAAGGGATGCCCGTACTTGGAGGACGCGGCCGCGGTGATCTGTTTGTATCAGTTAGCGTCGTTACGCCGACTTCCCTGACGCGGGAACAACGAAAACTTCTCGAACAGCTCGCTATAGTTGAGAACAAGGATCTTGAAGATAAGGGTCTGGTCGACAAGGTTCGCGACATTTTCGGCTAAACCGGAGTTTAGACACCGGCAGGAATAAACCTGCCCCTTACAGTTCTGATCTGCAAACGGAGTCAACCCATGAATTACTTCCCCCGTCTCCACCTGCGCCTGGGTCTTGTCGCCATCCTCCTCTTCAGCCTTTTAATAACGGTTCAGGCGCAGGACAGCATTCAGCGCTGGCAAAACTTTGATTTTTCGAAGAACGCGCTTAAGCCGACTGACCTTGGCGCTATTCCGCTTGAGGATTTGAAGCTAATGCGCGGCATTGTTTTCGGCCGGCATGGCCGCGTC
This sequence comes from Pyrinomonadaceae bacterium, assembly GCA_036506215.1. GTDB lineage: Bacteria > Acidobacteriota > Blastocatellia > Pyrinomonadales > Pyrinomonadaceae > PSRF01. Next base: position 6,998 of record DASXSC010000282.1, read on the forward strand.
TTCAAAGACGGGGAGATTGCGACTTTCCTAACCGCACAGGATTGGTACAAACCGAACCACGACTTTCAGAACTCGATGCTCAGCGCAACTGAGAATCGGAACCTGGATCTCATTCGCGACGCGGAAGCGAGCAAGCATGAGTTCGTCCAACCCGGAGATATGCGCTATTGGCGATCTCGCGCGCTTACGACAAAGAAGCTGGGGCTTCACAGTGGCGCTGAGTGGCGTGTGCTGCGAGCGGAAGTTGAGGCCATTCACGGCAAACGGTTCAGCGAGTCCTGGCTGCAGCAATACTTTGACGAGCGTTACTGGTACAAACCAGGCGAGAACTATGATCCCGGCAAGCTTTCCGCGCTCGAGCAGAAAAACCTACTGACGATTGAAGCGGCGCAGAAGAAGTCGCGCAAACTTGCCCTGGCGCCCGGCGATATGGAGCTATTTGAGAACAAGTTGATTTCCGAGCAGATGCTCCACGGCTTGAGCCTCAATGAGCTGCGTCTGCTGCGGAACGAGGTTTACGCCCGCCACGGCCGCCAGTTTCAAGCTCCCTGGCTCTCTCAGTATTTCTTTAGCCAACCCTGGTATCGGCCTAACGAGAACTTCAAAGATGACGAATTGTCAGGACCGGACAAGCAGAATGTGGAAACAATTGTCGCTTACGAAAAGAAAATCCATGATGATCTTGGGCTCAAGCCGATCCCGCGAAGTCTGCTCGAGGGTCTATTCGTCGAAGATGCCGTCAAGATGCGGCAGGAAATTTATGCTCGACGCGGCAAAGTCTTCACCAAAGAGCCATGGTTTCAGACATACTTCGAAAGCTTCGCCTGGTACAAGGCCAACCCGGACTTCACTGATTCTCAGTTAACCGAACTGGAGAAACGCAATATCGCAATGATTGCCGCCTATGAGAAAAGGGCGGTGAGCGCGATGAGCGTCATCGAGGGTTGATAAGACCCAACGGTCTCGCGTGCCGAGACCAACCAGTAGTGAGCGGTGCACCTGATATCAGAACTGCCCGTGGGGAACACCCGACAAGAGGGTCGGAGCGCCTGAAATTGAGGCTCAATGTTCGTCGTTGATCGCAGTGTATTCAAGAACGTGACCGACATAGCGATGGGTGGTTTTGGCTTTGTAAAATTTTATCCAGGCCGGAAGCAATATCAGCAAAGCGTATGCGGTTAGAAACATGGTTACCCAAAAAACATTAGCTTCGAATTTGTCATAAGGGATCCCCAGGGTATCTTCAGCTACACGCTTTGGAACTGATCTCAGCACCAACGTGCCCGCGGCCAGCACAATACCGGTTAATTGCCTGAGGTTATATCGTTCCAGCCCCGTTTTCCGTGTATCGTGTATTTTCCTTAACTTGGAGAAGTCAACCCCACTAAACGTTTTTTGTAGACTGGTGCTAAGAGTGTCAGTCCAATAGTCGCTCACAGCGATATTGAAGTAGTCAGTTCTTTTTTCCTCATCTGTGGCGTAGTCCGCGATTGTGGTTTTGTTGAAGTCGGAGTTCTTACCGCTTAGTGGGTTGATTTCCATCAATAACTTGGGAAACTGCACCATTAACTTAATAGATCTCATCGGTGAGCGAATCGGATTGAGGCGATTGATAATGCGACTTTCGAACAGCCTGTATCCGTCGATGTAACTCACCACCTCATCATATTGACGCTCGAGATTTTCACTCAATGGAGGCTCCTTTTCCTCTGAGGCACTTAAATCGTGAGGACAGTATGAAAGAGAAGGGTTGGTTCATCCAGTTCCTTTGGCTCGCCGGGCAAGTCGGCCCCACCTCCCAGCTCTCATAGCCTATATCTGACTCCAGCGTGACGCAGGATGTCTTCTTCCAGATCAATATTCTGCAAACGAAGCGTCACGTCAGCATTCAGATCAAAGCCTGCGCGTTCGCCTGCCTGTAGTTTCACTGTTCCTGCCGCCGCGATCATCGCCGCATTGTCAGTAGAAAGGTGTGGAGAGGGGAAATAAACAGGAATCCCCAAGTGCTGCGCCGCTTGCCGCGACGCTTCTCGAAGCGCGCCATTGCAGGCGACGCCACCGGCGACAATCAACGTCTTCGGCTGATAATCTTCAGCGACGCGCTCCGTCGTTCCCACCAAAGAACGCACCACCACGCTCTGAAAACTGGCCGCCAGATCCTTAATCGCCTGCGACGGTTCTTCGCCGTTTGCCAAAGGCTGAAGTCCGGTTTCACGCACATGTTTGGTGACCGCGGTCTTCAAGCCGCTAAAACTAAAATCCGCCGAACCATCGCCCATTCGTGGCAGGGAAAACTTGACGGCGCTCGGATTACCGCCGCGCGCGAGTCTCTCGATAATCGGGCCGCCGGGATAGCCGAGTCCGATCATCTTGGCCACTTTGTCAAACGCCTCGCCCGCTGCATCGTCACGAGTGCGCGCGAGTACTTTGTATTTGCCTGGTGCCGGAACGAAGAACAGATTGCTGTGGCCGCCGGAAACAATCAGGGCCATAGCCGGATACTCAACCGGCGGATTATCAAAGGCCACGGAATAGACGTGCCCCTCAATGTGATTCACTCCGACCAGCGGCTTCTGCAGCGCGAAGGCCATCGCCTTTGCATATGACACCCCGACCAGTAACGAACCGACGAGCCCCGGCCCAACAGTGACTGCAATGCCGTCTATCCCATCCGTTTGCATTCCGGCGCGTTCGAAAGCCTCTTCAACAATGGGAACTATCTGGTCGAGGTGTTCGCGGGAGGCGAGTTCGGGCACAACCCCGCCGAAACGCTTATGTGTTTCGATTTGAGATGCGATAACGGACGAAACAATCTCGCGGCCGTCGCGCACAATAGCCGCGGCGGTTTCGTCGCAAGACGTTTCAATTCCAAGAACGAGCATGAAGGGATTCTAACAACGATTATGTGAAGCAGCGAAGGGCAAGAAACTGGGGCAGCAATGCCGCGAGCAAAGTCAGTCAATATGGTCCTGGGCTCGGCCCTCAGATGTGCGGTGGTGGCTCAGCCCCACAGTAAGCGCTAGTGGAGCGCCGGGGCTGCGCCCCTGTTTGGGGCGTAGCCCCGTATCTTTTAAAGAAGCTGGGACGGTGGGCATAGCCACACCGCACCTCATACGGCGGAGCCGCCGCGAACTTCCGGGTTTGACCATTTCCCCGTAGCCTGTAATCCATAAAAGCTCAACGCGGAGTCGCCCTGCTTCAAAACTCGGGTGCGGAGAAGGCTGCCAACTCCATCTGACAATGGGCTCTTATGATGGTGTTCGACAATCACTAAACCGGTCTCGATTAATAGAGTTGACGCATATGCGCCGAACGCATCGAGAACCTCAAGGTAATCGGCGGCGTAAGGTGGATCGAAGAAGACAATATCCCAGCGGCTAAAGCTACGACGCGGTTTCCCGATTGCTCGTCGCAGGTAGTCATGACTTTCAGATTGCACTACCTCACTCTCGGCTTCCTCAATGCGACAAAGATCAAGATTGGATCTGATTAACGAACACATTCTACGCGAGCGATCGACAAAGGTGGCATGACTTGCCCCGCGGGATAGTGCTTCAATCCCCACAGCTCCTGAGCCGGCACAAAGATCGAGAAAGCGCGCGCCTTCGATTCGGGGTGCGATGACGTTAAAAAGAGTTTCGCGAAGACGATCCGACGTCGGCCGCACCTCAAGTGATGGCGGGCTCTTTAGATTTCGTCCGCGATATTTTCCGGCGATGATTCGCAAAGTAAAACTGGACTAAAGCCTTATCCGCAGATTGGCTAGATTACAGAGCGCGGCTTGCGCCGCAACGCAATGATGCTAGCTCTGGAGGAGCCGGATGTTTATAGAATAGTATCGGGCCCCATACTTGGAGCTCCATAGAAGCGAAATGTTTCGGTCGTAAGAAGTCGGATCAGCAACATTCCGCTCCTCTGGAGCGGGAATCTAATAGAGCCAGCGGTCTACAAACATTACGTCCCTCCGGGACTACAGAATCTGGTCAGAAATGCTGCTAAAAAACAAGAACTGGTGGGCTCGTTACACAGAAAGAATCCCAAAACCGAAGATCGCTCAAAGCACTAGACATGCATATTCTTCCACGGTTCCTGTCTTCTATGTCTTTACTGAACGGCGTAATCTGCGGATGCATTTCATCCCACCGTCGCCAAGCCAAAGCGCGCGTCTGCTTTCACACGTTGAATCATCTTCAAGGTTTCAGGTGACTTTTCGCCTTTCGCCAGATAGAACTCTGCTTCTTTGCGCGCACCTTCCAGAAACAGCTGATCGCGAACCAGGTTTGCCACCCGAAACTCCGGCAGCCCAGACTGTTTCGTGCCCAGAAGTTCGCCCGGGCCGCGTAACTCAAGGTCTTTCTCAGCGATCACAAAGCCGTCATTAGTCCTGGCCATGATGCCGAGCCTCTCAACTGCCACACTCGTCTTTTTATCTGACGTAAGCAGCACGCAGTAACTTTTTTCAGCGCCCCGACCAACGCGACCTCGCAACTGGTGAAGCTGGGAGAGACCGAATCGTTCAGCGTGTTCGACGATCATCACCGAAGCATTCGGGACATCTACCCCAACCTCGATGACAGTTGTAGAAACAAGTATCTGAATCTCGCCGGCAACAAAACGCCGCATTACCTCTTCCTTGTCAGCCGTCTTCATTTTTCCATGTACGAGTCCGACACAAGACTTTGGGAAAACTTTGTCGCGGAGATACTCATATCTTTGCGTAGCGTCTTTCAAATCCATCTTCTCCGATTCTTCAACGAGAGGATAAACGACGTAAACCTGGTGGCCGGCGCGCACTTCGCGCGAGATCAGTTCTTTCACCTCCGGCCGCTGCTCTTCGCCAAACACGCGCGTCTCTATGGGCGTTCGGCCGGGCGGCATTTCGTCGATGACCGAAACGTCGAGATCTCCGTAGATAGTCATAGTGAGCGAGCGCGGAATAGGCGTTGCGGTCATTACCAGCACGTCCGGGTTGAAGCCTCGACGGCGCAACTCAGCGCGCTGAATCACACCAAAACGGTGTTGTTCATCGATCACTGCCAGGCCGAGGTTTTTGAACGAAACAGCATCCTGGATGATCGCGTGAGTGCCAATGCAGGCATGAATCTCGCCCGCGGCTAGTTCCAAGTGGAGTTTTCTTTTCTCAGCTGCTCTCAGTGACCCGGTCAGTAGTTCCACGCGATAGGGCGCCTTTGCCAGCAACCGCTTGATGTTGCGTGCATGTTGTTCGGCGAGAATTTCAGTGGGCGCCATCAGCGCGGTCTGATAACCGTTCTCCATCGTGGCCAACATCGCGATCAGCGCAACGATGGTCTTGCCGCTGCCGACGTCGCCTTGCAGGAGGCGATTCATCGGCGCGTCTGATTTCAAGTCTCTAAATATTTCTTTGACTACGCGGCGTTGGGCATCAGTTAACTTGAACGGCAGCACGGAACCGATTCTAAGCTTGGTCGCCTGATCAAGTTTTATCAGAGTGCCCTTAGTTTCCCTGGTTCGTTTGCCGCGTTTCAGGCTAATCCCCAGGGCCACCCAGAAAAAATCCTCAAAGATGAGTCGGAGATGAGCGGGACTTCTTGCCTGATCGTACGGAGCGAGCGGCGTGTCTTCCGGAGGGAAGTGGATCTGGCGCATGGCGGCGGCACGGGCGATTAGTTTTTTCCGCTGACGTAGATCAGCCGGCAAGGTTTCAGGAAATGCTGAGTCGGGCAACAACGAGAGCACAGCATGGATGATCTCGCGTATGCGTTTCGAGCTAAACTCGCCGAGTTTTCGATAGATGGGAACGCGACGTCCGGTATGGATTACGGCAAGGGCCGGATCGCCGCTATCAAC
>DASXSC010000283.1:0-34771 GCA_036506215.1 Pyrinomonadaceae bacterium
TTTGCTCCACAAAAACCCCTCCAGGCTGCAATCGTTTCCGCTTTCGTTTGGACAGGCGCATGTGTTCTATCCGGAAGCGACTAATGAGCGTTGTACTGCAGCTCTGCTCTTGGATGTTGATCCGGTCGCCTTAGTGCGTAATCGACGTGGACCGGCGGGTGAGGGTGGAACGCTCGACCAGTACGTCAACGACCGCCCATACGTCGCGTCTTCATTTCTTAGCGTCGCCATCGCACGCGTATTGGGAAGCGCGCTAGCCGGCAGGAGCAAAGGCCGCCCTGAACTTACAGACACTCGGCTGCCGCTGGCGGCAAAGATTTCCGTTCTTCCCTGTCGCGGTGGCGAAGGATTCCTCCGCCGATTGTTTGAACCGTTGGGCTATGAAGTCGTCGCGAAAGGCCATGAGTTGGACGAGAAGTTTCCCGAGTGGGGAGCAAGCTCTTATTACACGGTAGAACTTCGAGGTCACGTTCGATTGCAGGATTTGCTCACGCACATCTATGTCCTTATTCCGGTGCTCGACAACGAAAAACATTACTGGGTGGGCGATGACGAGGTTGAGAAGCTGCTGCGACATGGAAGCGGTTGGCTTTCTGCACATCCGGAAAAGGAAGAAATCATTAAGCGCTATCTGAAATATAGGCGCGATCTCGCTCGTGAAGCACTGGCCCGCTTGGTCGATGAAGAGTCGCCTGATCCCGACGTAACTGAACGAGTTCATAACACCGAGGAAGAGGCGATCGAAAGGCCTCTGAACTTGAATGAGCAACGAATTAATGCCGTCATGGCTGCACTCAAGAGTTGTGGCGCTAAGCGCGTTGTGGATCTCGGTTGTGGTGAGGGCAAATTGCTTCGATCGTTGCTCGAAGATCGAGGCATCGATGAGATCGTTGGGCTTGACGTTTCGTACCGCGCCCTTCAGATCGCCCAGGAACGATTGCGACTGGATCGAATGCCGACTCGTCAGCGAGAACGATTGAAGCTCATTCAAGGTTCACTGATGTACCGAGACAAGCGGCTTGCCGGTTACGATGCCGCGACAGTGATTGAAGTCATCGAGCATTTGGATCAGCCGCGTTTGACTGCGTTCGAACGAGTGTTGTTCGAGTTTGCGAAGCCCGCGGCCGTGGTGCTGACTACGCCCAACTTCGAATACAACGCTCGTTTCGAAACTTTGCCAGCAGGAAAACTGCGTCACAAGGACCATCGCTTCGAGTGGACGCGAGAGCAGTTCAAAGACTGGTCGGAAGGAATCGCAAAGCAACACGGTTATGAATTGAGGCTTTTACCGGTCGGGCCCGAAGACGCATTGGTTGGCGCACCAACACAGATGGCCGTCTTCAATTTGATCCAGTCGTAGAGGAAGGCTACTTGAGTAAGACTGTAACAATTCCAGAATTGGCGCTCGTGGTACTTGTGGGACCTTCCGGTTCCGGTAAGTCGACGTTCGCGCGCAAGCACTTCAAATCGACTGAAGTCCTGTCATCAGATTTTTGCCGTGGGTTAATCTCCGATGATGAGAATGATCAGGCAGCGACAAATACGGCTTTTGAGGTCTTGCACTTTATCGGCTCCAAGCGGCTCAAGGCCGGCAGGCTCACTGTCGTTGATGCGACCAACGTTCAGGTGGAGGCGCGTAAGCCGCTCGTAGCTTTGGCGCGCGAGTATCACGTAATACCGGTCGCCATTGTATTCAATCTCTCGGAGAGACTTTGCCAGGATCGAAACAAAGGCCGCGCTGATCGCAATTTTGGACCACACGTGATCCGGCAACAAAGCCAACAATTGCGCCGATCGCTTCGGAACTTGAAGCGCGAAGGCTTTCGGCACATCTTCGAATTCTCGACGCCGGAAGAGATTGAGGACGTGGTCATCGAGCGCCAGCCGCTCTGGAACAATCTGAAGCACGAGCATGGGCCGTTCGACATAATCGGTGACATTCATGGATGTTTTGACGAGCTCCATTCGCTGCTCGCGAATCTCGGATATCAGATTACCGAAGTGAATGGCAATGCAGCGTCACGGCATTACGAAGCTAAACATCCCGAAGGCCGCAAAGTAATCTTTCTTGGAGATCTTGTGGATCGCGGACCGAGAATTCCTGATGTGCTGCGACTAGCGATGAGCATGGTAGAAAGCGGTGCTGCCTTGTGCGTACCCGGAAATCATGACATCAAGCTGATGCGCAAGCTGAACGGTAGAGACGTGCGCATTACGCATGGTCTGGCAGAATCCCTGGAACAACTTGAGCAAGAACCAACTGAGCTCCAGCAGAAGATCGCCGCGTTCGTAGATAAGCTTGTGAGCCATTACGTACTCGATGACGGGCGACTCGTAGTAGCCCACGCTGGATTGAGAGAGGAGTTGCAAGGTCGCGGCTCTGGAAAAGTTCGTGACTTTGCGCTGTTCGGAGAGACAACCGGGGAAACCGATGAGTTCGGCCTACCTGTGCGCTACAACTGGGCCGCGGAGTACCGTGGCAAAGCAATGGTGGTCTATGGACACACGCCAGTGCCAGAACCGGAATGGCTGAATCGCACGATTTGCATCGATACGGGGTGCGTCTTTGGCGGGAAGCTCACAGCGCTTCGTTATCCTGAGAAGGAATTGGTCTCAGTTTCGGCGTTGCAGACTTACTATGAACCGGTCAAACCCTTTCTCTCAGAGGACGAACAAGCACCCGCACTTTCCGCTCAACAAAAATACGATGACGTGCTCGATATCGAGGACGTTATCGGGAAGCGGATTATCTCAACGCGTTTGCACCGCACCGTTACGATTCGAGAAGAAAACAGCATTGCGGCGCTGGAGGTTATGAGCCGCTTTGCGTCGAATCCGAAATGGTTGATCTATCTGCCACCGACGATGTCTCCATCTGAGACGAGCCAAGCGCCCGACTTACTAGAGCATCCGGCTGAAGCATTTTCTTACTACCGACATCAGGGAGTCGCAAAAGTTGTCTGCGAAGAGAAGCACATGGGCTCGCGGGCGGTGGTAGTGGTTTGCCGCGATGAGGATATCGCGCGACAACGATTCGGCGTCGTCGGTGATGGTCCAGGCATTTGCTTCACGCGTACCGGTAGGCGCTTCTTCGATGACAAGGAACTAGAAACTGAGTTCATCCAAAAGATTCAAGCCGCGATCGCAGTAGCGGGCCTTTGGGACGAGTTCGAGACTGATTGGGTCTGTCTTGACTGTGAACTAATGCCATGGTCAGCGAAAGCGCAGGAACTCCTGCGACAACAGTACGCCGCCGTTGGCGCGGCGTCGCGCGCCTCTCTTCCTGACGCCGTCGCTGCCCTCGAACAATCCGCAGTTGCAGTCAGCGATATCGGGCCACTCCTGGACCGGTATCGAGCGAAAGAGAAGGCGACGGAAAAGTACACCAATGCATATCGCCGATATTGTTGGCCGGTTCACTCGCTGGCTGATTTGAAGCTAGCTCCGTTTCATTTGCTGGCGACGGAAGAAAAAGTCCATGCGGACAAAGATCACATCTGGCATATGGCGACGCTCAAGAGACTCTGTGATGCGGACGAAGGGTTGCTGCTGGCTACAGCGCACATGGTTGTTGACGTAACCGATCCGGCAAGCGAGGAAGCGGGCATTCGATGGTGGGAAGAACTAACGAGCCGTGGTGGTGAAGGAATGGTGGTGAAGCCACTCGAATTCATCGCGCGCGGGCCGCGCGGTTTGGTCCAGCCAGCCGTGAAATGCCGAGGGCCCGAGTATCTGCGTATTATCTACGGGCCTGAGTACACCGCTTCTGAAAATCTGGAACGCCTCCGCCAACGAGGATTGAGTGCCAAGCGTTCGTTGGCTCTGCGAGAGTTTGCCTTGGGGATGGAAGGCTTAGAACGATTTGTTCAGCGCGAGCCCTTGCGTCGGGTTCATGAGTGTGTCTTCGGCGTCCTAGCGCTGGAGAGCGAGCCGGTTGATCCGCGACTGTGAAAATCGCGTAATTCTCTCAAAACTAGAGACGCGCCTATACACCTCAAGTGACTCCGGCCAAGAACGAGCTCGGATTGCTCTCTCGTTGTCCTCCCGACGCTACGCATTTCGCACCGGCGGCGCTTGTAAGAAGTTTTGTGTTAATCCGAGGGTTGAAATTTTGCCTTATGCGCCCACTACGGCTCATCAAAGAGATCAATAATTGGAGAACAGTTGATCCTAGGCTCATGCTCGACAAGCTTGAAAAGGCTAAGGAGCACAGGGCACCTCTCAATGCTGGAGCGCAGTGGATCTTTAGAACGTCATTTTCGCCTTTAGACCTTTACGTTTATCTTAAGGCCCGCTTCGGGCCGCCCAACGGGACGCACATGATTTTTAAGAGCCCGACAAGCGACAACCTTATTCATTGGCATTGGACGATTCAGGTGGGAAAGCGAGTAATGGATTTCATCGGCTTTAACATGCACGCTGAGGTCTTAGTTGAAGGTTACAAAAAACTCTCGGCTGCCCAGGGTATCGCCTTTGAAGAGGGTTTGAAAGACGATTTCAAAAATCATGGAAATGAAATGTCAGAGGTTAGAAAGCAGTTGGAGAAGTGGCACCTCTTCGTGAATCCGTACCGCCGTATTGAGAAAGTCATTCAGGGGTTTGCCGAGCGCCTTCGCGCCCTGTCTTTGCAAGACGTGGAACTACCACCTCAACCAATTACATCCGAGGAACTCCAACAGTTTAAGCCTCGGTTTGAAGAGTGCGCGAAGATCTACCGTGAAGCTCTGGGATTAAGTACATCAATTCGGATGTTAGCGCCGGTCCTAGCTGAAGCATTTATCAATCTGACGATCTTCTTGCTGGCCAAACCGGAGATCAAAAAGGACCCATTGGAGCAATGGATGTCTGTGAGCCAGCGGTTCGGGGCCGCGGGTACCGACGGGTGATTCAGACAGCCGAAAGGCGATCCGAAGAAAAGAGCATTCTGCTCAAGATTGCCTCTACAACGTTTCGAGGCCGAAGATCTGGACCAAAGGACGCGCTCAAGCTCATTCAAAAACTTACCGATCCGCTCGCAAGAGGTATCGTCATTCATCACCTTTTTGGGCGTAGCAGCAATGCTGTTTTTAAGGTTGAAGATGCGGTATCACTGCTCGACGAAGGAACCAAGTCGTCAGATGCCGATCTCGCGCGATTCTGCTGCGACTTGCTTTTGGATTTCTGGCCCTGGACAAAGGCCACGTGGACACCTGCCAGAAATGTTAACCGTTCGATGAAGCTCTTAATGAAAGGCATTGGTCTAAGGGCTAGAGCACCAAAAAGAGAGGTGTGCTGGACAAGTTCTTTGAGGATCGAATGGGTATAGGAACTAAATTGAATTGGCGGAAGGCTCTCAAGAGCGATTGGCGTGATGTTGAGCGCCGATGTTTGCGCGTTCAGGATTTGGAAGTAGGCGATCCTGGGAGCTGGCTATTGATGATCGACACTTTCAATGAGTTATTGATTCAACGACTCTCGAAGCAGCATCCGTCGTTGAGCGGGGCTTTCAAAACAGCCACGCCTCCAAAAGCGGCACAGCCTGATTTCGGCACTTGGTTGCGGCATCCAGCGTTGATGGCGGTGTTACTTAAAGGAATTGGATGGTTTACCAATGTTCACGACGAACGGGTAAAGGCAGACCTTGCACATGCGAAGAGCAAGAAGGGGCACGCGACCAAAGCAGTTTCATTTTCTCAACGGGACAAACTAAAAAAAGGCTCAAAGATCCCTTGGGCCGAGTTAATTACCCAATTGAAAGCAGTCACTTGATAGCTTCGGAGCTGAGCGCGTTCCCATTACGCCCTTTATCAAGAATCTTTCAGGAAGCGGCGACTCATAGTTCCGTGAAGCAAATATTTAACTCTGGCTTGCTCGCAACCCACGAAGGGTTCAGCACAACCAAGGATGGCTGATTGCTAGATCGCGTACAAAGATTTCGCGGATTAAATCGGCTGGTTCTAATGCAATCTAAAATTGGTCTCACTGGGAGCAGCATGTGAAAGCATTTACCGCAAATGACATAGACAGAATGTCGCGGACCTTCGACTCTTTCATTGACGAGACAAGTCAATTCCTGAAGATGTGCGGTGACGAACCAAAGGCCGACTCGCCAGCAGAGAAAGAGTTGAAGTCTTTTCGTCGAGCTGAGTCTGTTATGACTGTGTGCAGCCAAGGTATTGTGTCAACGGAGGTAGCTGCAGATCACTTAATGGCTTTTGTTAGATCAATTACAGAGTCGGTACAAACTGTGGCTCCATGGACCTGCGTGAGGGCAATTCTAGAATCCAGCGCCCTCGGGGCATGGTTCCTTGATCCTTCAATCGGCCCAAAAACGCGAGTTCAAAGAAGCTTCGCCTTTCGCTTCGAGGGCCTTGAGCAGCAAGTGAAATGGCTGCGCCAATCAGGCAAAGAATCTGATGTCGTTAGGGCGCTCGAGCGAATTGATCAAGTGGAACGCGATGCGCTGAGCCTTGGATATCGCCAAGTGCGAGATAAGAACGGCAAGCGGGTAGGGATAGGGCAAAAGATGCCAAGCATAACCGACGTCATTAGAGACATGTTGGATGATGAAGGTGCCTATCGTCTTTTATCGGCGATGGCTCATGGGCATCACTGGGCCTTACAACAATTGGGGTTCCGAGTAGTTAATGATCCGAAGGGCTTGGATGATTGGACTAATCTTAAATCAAGTACGCATTTACTTGAGAAGCATGGTGACGCAAACTCCGTAGCCTACCTAGGGTTGACAGCAGTACGGGCATTCACCAGATCCTTTTGGTACATGTGCAGATTCTTTGGATGGCAGCCAAAAGAAGCGGAGAAACTTCTTGATGGACTCTACGACAATTTGAGGATTCGGAACGAGCTTAGATTCTGGAAGACCCCCGAGTGATCACGTCAGCGAGATGCTGCTTCATTTCTAATGAACCTACCGACGAGACAATGACGACGACATTGCAACTGCTTGCGGAGAAACCAAACGTTCCCACCACGACGGCGTGGTACTTGGCAGATCTCGGCGAGGCGCGTGGTAAACAAGAACTGTTCACTAAACAATCACCGCAGCGGCTCAAGGTCTTGCGCGAACACGCGTTGATTGAGAGTGCAATCTCTTCAAACCGTATTGAGGGCGTAACGGTCGATCAATCTCGCGTCAAGGCTGTCGTCCTCGGTAAGTCTCTTCTGCAAGATCGAGACGAAGAAGAAGTGCGAGGCTACCGTGATGCGCTCAAACTCATTCACGAACAACGCTCCAGGCTCTCGATTTCCGAAAAGACCATCAAGGATCTACATTTCATCAGCCGCGCAAAAATCGGCGACGCAGGTAAGTACAAGACGAAGGACAGTGACATCGTCGAAAAGTTTCCGGATGGTCGGTCGCGCATTCGCTTTAAGACGGTTCCTGCGAAACAGACGGCACCGTTCATGCGTGAACTCGTGAAAGCGTGGAGCGAAACTCTTGACGAGAAGCAGATCCATCCACTCGTCGCAATGACCGCCTTGAATCTTGATTTCTTATGCATTCATCCTTTCCGCGACGGAAATGGACGAGTGTCCCGATTGCTGCTGCTATTGATGTCTTATCAGCTCGGCTTTGAAGTTGGCCGTTACATCAGCCTAGAGCGCTTGATCGAAGAGAACAAAGATCGCTACTACGAAACGCTCGAAGAGAGTTCCCAAGGGTGGCATAACGGTAAGCATGATCCTTGGCCGTTTGTGAACTACCTGCTCTTTATTCTTAAACACGCTTATCGCGAGTTCGAAGAACGTGTAGGACACTTGTCATCACCCCGAGGCTCGAAGACGGAAATGATTATTTCCGCAATCGATCGAGCCGTCGGGCCGTTCCGCGTAGCTGATATCCAGATACAATGTCCCGGAGTCAGCCTGGACATGATTCGAAAGGTTTTGAAGGACCGCCGTGCGCAGGTCAAATGCTTGGGCCGTGGTAAAGATGCGAAATGGGAAAAGACTGCAAAGTGGCAATTAGGTAATAACTAGTTAATTGGGTAATAAATTGGGTAAATCATCGATTTAAGCTGAGAACTTGGCTCGCTCCCTATTCTCATGCTCGACTCTGGTTGGCCTCAATAATATGACCAGGAAAATTGGCAGAAACGATCCGTGTCCCTGTGGGAGTGGACGAAAATACAAAAAGTGTTGTGAGGCGAGCGCGGACGAAAAGGATTTTCAATACCGGCGCTGGCGGCAGGTCGAGGCCGGCTTGATCCCGCAGCTACTCGCTTACGCTCTCGAAACACTGGGTCCCGAGGCAATAGAAGATGCATGGAGTGAATTCGACGACCACGCGCCCGACGGAGAGTACGACCCGGAGTCACCCATGAATGCGGTTTTCATGCCGTGGTTTTTGTTCAACTGGATGCATGAGACGATGCCACCCGGTTCTACAGACTTCTCCGCGACGACCATCGCTGCATCCTTTCTCAGTGAACATTCCCTCAGCCCGGACGAACTGAAGCTCCTCGTTAGCGCTATTAAAAGTCCCTATTCTCTATGCGAAGTGGTCGACGTGAAACCGGGAGCTGGGATGACTCTTTTCGATCTTTTTCGTCGTACCAGATACGAAGTCATCGAGCGCTCGGCCTCGCAAACTCTTAAGAGAGGCGAGATCATCTATTGCGCAACCACGCACCTGGACGGTATCTCCTCAAACATAGGCACCAGCCCGTATGCCCTGCGGGCCACAGCCAAGCGAGACATTCTGGAATTGCGAAAGTGGATGATTGACGAGAGCGGCGGAGCGGAACTCTCACAAGATCATCTAGTTGAATTCGAAGCTGACATCCGCCGTCTCTATCTCAATGCAGTAAAGGCCATGTTCCGGCCGCCACAGCTAATGAATACCGACAACGATCCACTGTTACCGCAAAAGGTCTATTTCGACATCGAGTCGGCCGAAGCTTCGTTTCACGCCTTGAAAGATCTGGCGGAAGGCGTCCCGGAAGATGAGTTGCGCGCAGAAGCGACGTTGGCGGACGGTCAAGTTGTAAAAGCGGAGATTCCCTGGCTCGGTGGTACTGAGGAAGCGCGAATGCGGCTTGGTGGTCCGGTATTGCTCGGGACGATCAACATAGAGAATCGTAAGTTGATAGTGAGAGTTAACTCAAACAGACGTGCAGATACGATACGCCGTCTGATCGAAGAACGATTGGGCCGCGACGCAGCATACAAGTCAACTCTACTTGAGCCGATTGAGTCGGAGGTTGAAAAGGCGTGGGCAGCGGCGGCAAGCACAGCCGCTGGCGGCTCATCAGGCATATCGGCCGCCGAGTGGGCGGAGAGAACTGAAAAGAGCGGTGTGATTTCGCTGGCCGACGCGCCTCCGGAGTTGCGTTTGAGGCTGGAAGAAACCGCGCGCCAACACTGGATCGCGTGGATGGATCTTCCGGTCCCAGCACTTAACAGCATGACTCCACGGGAAGCAGCAAAGACAGAAGAAGGACGGGACCTGCTTGAAAGTTTGTTGTTGTATTACGAGAGTCATGATGGTGAACCTAACGAGAACCTGATGCGTCCTGACGTGGCCGCGTTGCGGCGTGAGTTAGGAATGGAGTCTGAGTAAGGGTGGAGCGTCAAAAGACGAAAAGAAAAAGAGCCCTGGCTCCACGGGTGAAACGAATGAATCGTTCTGCTCGCCTTCAGTCTGCTCGTTCCTGGCTGAAGACTTACAACGGCCAAAATATCGCTTCAGGATACCGGAAGCATTTCGGAATTGATTGGGTTTGCGCGTTTAAAGAGCTCGAATTGCTTGGAATCAGAATAGACGCTGAGTACAAGGAAAACCTCTTGAAATCGCTGGCGGTTGGTGTGGCGGCCCGCAGGCGCAGAAAGCTTCAACGAAAAGAGGCGTTCGACGAATTCCTTGATCAAAACGAAACCTTCGCCCATGTCACTGGTTACACCGAGGCTGGATTTGCTTATGGCGTTACTTGGGAAGAGTGGAAACGACTCGACGAAGAGGACTCAAACAATCCGGAGGCAGACAAAAGCGTGACCGCCGATGGTGAAGTGCAGGACATCCCGTTTTAGAACCAACCTTCAATCAAATCCGATGGCTAGCGAGCATAATAAAACCACTCATTGGGGAAACGTCGGTACTACCTCAAGCTCTTCAGAGCCTCGAATGAAGAGGTCTGAAGACCTCAAAGTCTTTATCTCTCATCGCGACTCCAAGTGCGATGAATGTGGCGAAGAATTGGGAAGGAAAGTGTGGATTACTCTGGAGGAGAACAAGGGTGCTTTGTGCCTGGCGTGCGCGGATCTGGACGAGTTGGTCTTTCTTCCGACAGGAGATGCGGCGTTAACCAGACGGGCGCGAAAGCATTCGGTGCTTTCCGCAGTAGTTTTGAAATTCAGCAAAGCGCGCCGGCGATACGAGCGTCAGGGACTGTTAGTTGAAGAGAACGCATTAGATCAGGCGGAAGCTGAATGCCTGGCTGACGCGGACGCTAGAGAGCGTCGCGCCGAGCGGGAAAGAGAACGACGAGCTGAGTTGGACCAAAGTTATGTGGAACAGTTTGCTCAACGCATACGCGAACTCTTTCCCGCGTGTCCTGCCGAACGAGAGTTGCAGATCGCCGAACATGCTTGCCGCAAATACAGTGGACGCGTCGGTCGTTCTGCGGCGGCCAAGAGCTTTGAGGAAGGCGCTGTGCTGCTGGCGGTGGCGGCGCATATTCGACACCGCGAGACAAATTACGATGAACTGCTGGCGGCGGAATGGGACCGCGCTGACGCGAGAGCAGAGGTCAAATACCAAGTCGACGAACTATTGCGGCGCTGGCAAACACGGAGTCCAGGATAGCTAGAGCGGCAAATATTTATCGACAAGCAACCGAGGTCCTCGCGTCCACGGTGTGACAGCACTAATCGGCCATGCTAGACTCTGAGTTGCGAAATTCAGTGCAGATTTAGCAACGGAGCCAAATCGATGAAACTTACGCGCGATATTCAGAGCCTCAGCACATTCAAACGCGACACCGCTAAGCTCGTTCGCCAGTTGAAGAAGACTGGGCAGCCGGTGGTTTTAACAGTAAACGGCAAAGCCGAACTGGTCGTTCAGGATGCGGAAAGCTACCAGAAACTGCTGGAAGCTAAGGACAGGATGGAAGCGATTGAGGGTATCAAGCGCGGACTGGAAAGTATGAAACGTGGCGGGGGTAAGCCAGCAGAAAAGTTCTTTCAGGAGTTCTTTGCCGCTGAGGGGATTCCCGAACACGAATGAAGCGCTACGTCGTGATCTTTGAAGACTCCGCACAGGCGGATGTGCGTAAGTCTTATGATTGGGGCTGTCGTGCTCGGGGCAAGCGCGAAGCTCAACAGTGGGCCCGCCAACTGCGGACTGCGGTTTTCAAACAGCTAGGCGTGATCCCAAAAGCATTCCCGCTCGCGCCCGAAGATGGCGAGTTCTCCGAAGAGATTCGTCAGATGGTCGTCGGTCGTTATCGCGTGCTGTTTACGATAAAAGGACGTAAGGTTCACGTGCTTCACCTTAGAGGAGCATATGTGGCAGCGATTGATCAGCTGGAAGACGATCGGTAGATCCTTCCGTCTAGAATGGCAATAACAGCTATACATCCGGGCGAGCATCTGGCTGAGGAACTCACGGAACTGGAAATGAGTGCGGTTGAATTGGCGCGCCAATTGAGCATGAAAATTAGACCGATCAAGAACAATCGCGACTACCGGGAAGCGTTGAAGGAAATCGACCGACTGATGGACGCTCGGCCAAACACGCCGGAGGGCGATCGTCTCGACGTGTTGGTGACGTTCGTAGAGGCATGGGAAGAAAAGCATTGGCCTATTGATTCGACTGATCGCGTCTAATCGCGCCGATGGCAACCCCAAAAGTTGGCGCTAAGTTGGCGCGCCAATCATAAAAACCGCTCTCGATCACTCAAAAGTACCGGCTGAAAACATTAGGAAATTGCGGACCTTTTTTCACGCTCCAGTCATCTTCCAAAAAGACCGCCGCAAATCGTATTTCTCGCAACTTGGCGCTAAGATGGCGCGCTTCTGGAAAAGACTGTACCCTTACCTGGATCACTTTGACGGCTGCAAGGCCCATTTATATTGGGAAATCGGTGGAGGTCAGGTTAGGTTCAAGACCACTTTGAGGTCTTGAAAACCGCCGTCCGAAAGGTCATGCAGGTTCGAGTCCTGTCCCCTCCGCCACTAATTTCAAAACTTACGGTTCGTTATACGCTCACATCCCTTCGGTTCCAGTAGCGAGTTGGCGCGATCTTGGCACGCTTCCGGTGTTCGCGGTATTTCTAAGAGAGGGTGAAGGAAAAGGTCTCATGAAAGCTCCTCGGAGTAGAGGGGATCAACATAACCGGTCGACGGTAACGCTGAAGGTCCTTGCGGAGCACCTTGGCCTTTCACCGGGAACCGTTTCGGGTGTCCTCAACAATTCCCTCGCATCTCTTTCCATACCGGAACGCACGAAGAAGCGGATTCTGGCAGCAGCGAGCGAGTTGAATTATCGTCCTAATTTCGTTGCTCGCTCATTGCGTGTGATGCGCACACATATGATCGGGGTGATTGTTGAGGAAATTGGCGACCCTTACAGTGGAATGGTCATGAGCGGCATTGAACAATATCTCAGGCGGCATGGCTTCTTCTTCCTGACTGTGGTTCATCGCCACGACCCTAAGCTGCTCCAAACAGATACCCAACTCCTGCTGGAAAGAGGAGTCGAGGGCTTGATTGCGGTGGGTTCATCGATCAGCCAGCCTCCGCCGCTGCCGGCAGTAGCAGTTGCCGGGCACCGAAGGATGAAGGGTGTGACGAACCTCGTTCTCGATCACCGACTCGCAGCCCAACTGGCACTTAAATATCTGATCGACCTGGACCACGAAGAGATAGTCTTCATGAAAGGCGCAACGACCAGCTCCGATGCTGAAGATCGTTGGAAAGCCATTGTGGAGGTTTGTCAGGAGATGGGTATTCGTATGAGCCGGGAGTTGATTATCCAGCTTCAAGGAGACGAGATCACGCCGGAACTTGGTTATACGTTCACGAAGAAATTGCTCTCGCGAAGAAAACCGTTCACCGCACTGTTTGCCTACAACGACAATTCCGCCATCGGCGCCATTCGGGCCATCCACGAGACGGGTTTGCGCGTACCCGAAGATATTTCTGTCGTGGGTTTCGACGATATTGTTTTTGCGGTTTTCAGCATTCCGCCCCTCACGACCGTACGTCAACCACTCCAAAAGATGGGTGAGATTGCTGCGCGAACACTGCTAAAGCAAATGGACGGCAGCGAGCCGTATGTTTCCGAAATTGCCGTTGAACCCGAGTTTATCGTTCGCGGATCGACTGCGCGAGCGAACAAGGAGCGGACTGCATTACATTTTTCGGGCGAAGAGAAACGAGAGCGACCCTGCTAAAGGCAGCTCGCGTTTCTACTGCGCTGCCTGGAGCTCCTGGTAAAAGCGTTGCATCACGTAGAATGCTTTTTTCTTCTCGCCGCGGTCGGAAATCAGGCCCTTGCGATTGTAGAAGTCCTGAATGCCGGGCAAAGGTCTGCGTGGCGAACGAAAATCCATCAAAATCCACGGACTAGTTCCGCGCAATAAGGAGATCTTCCTTAGCATATTCACCTGATGCTGATATAAATTCTCCTGGAACTCCTCAGTCCACCTGGTTGCAGCATCTCCATGATGCCCATAGGGTGCTTCGCCACCGAACTCACTCATGATTAGCGGCTTCTGATAGGCAGTCTTCCATGCTAATCCATCAGCTTTTTCAGGCAAGCCATCGTACCAACCCACATATTCGTTACAGCCAAGCACGTCGACAAACTCTCCGAGCGGATCGTCGATCATTTGCGTCCTCGCATCGAGATAGTGCCGCTCCATAGCAGCCGAAACCAACCGAGTTGGATCCAGGCTTCTCGTGTAAGCGACCAGCCTTTTGAGGAATTGCAGGCGCGCATTGCCTAACGGTGTTTCATTGGCCATTGACCAGATAACGATCGCCGCCCGGTTATGGTCGCGAGCGAGCATCTCGCTCAGTTGATTTTGAGCATTCTCGAAGGTGGCCGGGTTCTCCCAAAGGATGGTCCAGTAAACAGGTATCTCGGACCAGACCATGATGCCTAATTTGTCGGCCTCTCTGATCATGAACTCGTTGTGTGGATAGTGGGCCAGGCGGACAAAATTGGCGCCCAACTCTTTGGCCCACCCGAGCAGCGTCAGCGCATCCTCCCGGCTATAGGCACGTCCCCTCCGAAAAGGCGCTTCCTCATGTATGCAGACGCCACGCAGGAAGATCGGCTGGCCGTTTAGCAAGATGTCGGTACCCCTGGTTTCAATGGTGCGGAACCCAATCTGATCTTGTATGCGATCGGTTTCCGCTTCGATCACTACGTCATAAAGTTTGGGATGGTCCGGCGACCATAGTGTTAACTTAGCGTCGAAGGTGATCTCCGCAAATCCATCCTGATTCGTGGTGAATGCCTTGTTGATTTTGGCTTCAGGGATCCCCACAGATATTTGCTGACTGAGTTTTACCCCGTTCAGCTTCACCCAGCCGTGTATCTTTCCTCGCGAGCCTTTTACGAGTTGGACGAAGTAATCCTGAACGAAGGTCGCGGGCGTCTCCACCAGCATCACCTGCCGAGTAAGGCCGCCATAGTTCCACCAATCGGTGTTCAAAGTAGGAACGGCGTCGCGGCGGCGCTTATTGTCCACTTTGACGATGAGGAAATTGCCCCGCTCGCGCACCAGCTTGGTGACCTCGAAATTGAATGGCGTGAAGCCGCCTTCATGCCGGCCGATCTTCTCGCCGTTGAGGTAAACGTCGGCGACGTAATTGGCCGCACCGAAATAGACGAAAAGCCGGGTGTTTTCCCGGCGCTGATAATCAAAGGATTTCTTGTACCAGATCGTACCTTCATAGAGCATGAGGCGTTCCCGTTGCGAGTTCCAATCGCCCGGCACATTTAATGACTCAGAAGTGTCGAAATCATATTCAACCAGATCGCTCTTAGTCTTCGGTTTGGCGTCTTTGAAATAACCGTTCGCGCTCGGTTCATAGCGGTAGTCGTAGTATCCCGTTTCGTAAGGGTCGATGATGATGCGCCATTGACCGTCGAGGCTGGTAGTCTTCCGGCCGTCAATGTTTTGTATCAAGGTTCCATCTTGCGCCCTTATAGCCGGACTCAGCGCGAGAAAAACTACCCACATTGCGACGAACGCAGCGCTATGACAGACGAAGTTCCTGAATGGTGAACATGACATATGAACTCCTCATTCAAATACGAAGTAGGGACAGCGAATTAGACTCGCAGGCTGTTGGAATGAACGCGAAATTTCTTTGTGGCTCTACTGACAATAGGTTCAAACACGCAAAAAGAGGGTAGAGTGCCCGATAACCCTCTACCCTCACGATTCGAAGTCCTTCGCTTCCGGCAGGCTTCTGAAGCATTTTTCCCCTGCAACCTGAAGCTCTTGCGTAGCGAGAGGTGCCAAGGTGTCAGAAGTCCAGTTTAAGACCAAACTGAATGTTTCGTGGCGGACCCGTGGCCGAGATCGTGGCGAAGCCCGCGTTCGTGATTACCACGCCTGGCGCCCTGAAGTTTGCACGATTGAAGGCATTGAACATGTCAGCCTGGAAGCGCATTCTGAATCGTTCCGTGAGCCTGAACTGCTTGCGCATTGAGAAGTCCCAAGTCTGTAGATTCGGGCCCTGGACAATGCCCACGCCACTGTTTCCTCGACGCCCAGGCGGCGCAGGAGCAAATGCGGCCAGGTTGATCCAACCGTCCGGGCCGGGATTGGAAGCCAGCACCGAACCGCCAAGGTAATCAGCACGGCGCGTGCCGATTGCAGTGTTAGAGGTGACAGTAAAATGCTGTCCGCTTTGGAAACGGGTGATGCCACTGATTTCCCAGCCAGAGAGCACAACGCCACCCGCGCCTTTCAGGTGGCGCAGGAAGGGAATGTGGTAGTCGTACGTAGTTACGAAGATATGCCGGCGGTCGAAACTCGCCGGTCCATAGTTGTAATGGCGATTGAAAGGATCTTCGCCAACGTCCAATGCATCGCCGTTGCCGCTGGTATCAGTGAGGACCTTGGACCATGTATAGCTGGCAGTGAGTTCAAGATCGCCTTTGCGCTTAGCGCCGTACAATTGCATCGCGTTGTAGTTCGAATTCGCATCCGAAAGACGGAAATTGATGTTAGTAAATCCCTTGTATGGTCGTAGGGCATTGACCGAAAGCGGCGTGGGGAGCGCGGCATTGGCAGCCAGTGCCGAGAACGGCGCGGCGTTCAGATCCGGCTGGCGTATCAAATGCCTTCCCTGATTGCCAACATAGGTTGCCTCGACGAAGAAGCCGTGTGGCAGCTCTCGCTGCACACCCAGACTGAAGTTCATGGACGCAGATATGTCCAGGTTCGGATTTATAGCGCTGATGGCACCAAATGGCGCCAGCGCTGAAGCGGCACCGCCCGAAGGATTGGCCAGGTTGCCGTTCTCAAACTGCGGCTGGCTGATAAAAGGTGGAACGTTCACCTGGGAAAAGATCAGGTTGCCCTCAACCTTATCGTAGTACAAGCCAAAGCCCCCACGGATGGCTGTCTTGGTGTCGTTGAACGGCGCATAGGCAAATCCAACTCGTGGCGCTAACTTGTTTGCCGAGTGATAGAAGCCGCGCGGCGCCCCGGTAGGAACGGCTTGCAAGAGCGGATTATTAGCGGCGCTGACTCGTCCCACCTGATCTTCCGGAATACCGTTGCCGGCGCGCACCAGGCCATTGAACCGATTACCACCCTTGGTCGGATCGATGGTGCCGTTGGCAAGAATGGTCACGGCCTGGTTCGGATCGTAAGTGCTGGGATCGAAGTTCGCGATATTGTTCGCCTGCGTGTAGGTCGGTGAAAAATGGTAATAGCGCGCGCCAAACTCCAGACTCAGTTTGGAAGTTGCCTTCAAACTGTCAGTCGCATAGTACTCAACCTGATTGAAGCGGAAAAATCCGATCGGATCATTGTCTGCTTCATTGTAAGTGCGAAAGTTGCCTAGCAGCGCGTCGGCGAACGCGTTGCCTGTAGTTTTCGCGTTGCCACTGGTGCTGAAAGTAACGTTGCCCGTGTAGGCCGATCTCCCGTTCTGATCTTTTCGATTGCGAATGACCAGGATTCCCATCTTGATCGAATGCTTTCCGTGGAGGAGTGTGAAGTTGTCGCTTGGCGCGATGTCGGTCGTAGGCGAAAGTAAGGATGCCGAAGGGCCCTGGAAGGTGGCGAAACCGGTGATGGTAGTGTTCGGAATGCCGTCGTCAAAGCGGCCACCTGAGAAGAGTTGAGGATAATTGAAGCCGTAGGTCTCGCGCTTCCAAAATTCGCCGACCGGCGGTATGCGCTGGCCGTTGTATGAGACGTTTATCTTAGCTTCATTGATCTTCGTCGGACTGATCAGCCAAGTATGGGAGACTTGATAGCTCGAGCCAGGCCGTAAACGATTGGTTGGTATCGTCGGCAGTTGCGAATCGATGAATGTGCCGTAAGGATCAATCAAGTCGTAATGGTCATGGAGGTAACGCCCGTAAATGCTGTGCTTATCGTTGAAGCGATAATCCAGACGGATATTGTCTTCGCGATAGTTAAAGGGATTAGGCTGTTGAAAAGTAGCGTTGTTCGCAGCGGTCGTGTCCGAGTAAGCCACGGCCAATTTCTCCATAGCGCTGTATACCGCAGCTATGGCAGCGCCATTTGGGGTTACGCCAACAGGCTGTCCGTTGAGCCGCAAGTTCGCGAGGTTGCGATTGGGAATTGGCTGTCCAGCGTCCACGGTGGCGCCCGTCGCAGGATTGATCGCGGTATAACCGGACGGCACATTGAGGGTGCCGCCACGCCCGCTGAAGTCACCCGCTCGTTCCGCTCGCGTCGGCAGACTCCTGCGCACCGGCGCCGCGTCCCGCCTTATGTACTTCCACTCCTGACCAGCAAAAAAGAAAAGCTTGTCTTTCTTGATCGGACCGTTGAAGTTCCAGCCGAAATTGTTAAAGCGAAGTTTCCCCCTTACCGGCGAAAAGAAGGAACGTGCGTCAAGCTTGTCATTACGGATAAACTCGAAGACGCTGCCGTGATAACTATTGCCACCACTTCTCGTGACGACGTTGATCGATGCGCCGGCGTTGCGCCCGTACTCGGCTGAGAAGTTCGAGGTTTGGATTTTGACTTCCTGAATGAAGTCGATTCCGACGTTATTTATCTGGCTGTTATTGCTGCCCGAGTCCATATTGAAACCGCCGTCGACAGAAAGACTATTGTAGTTGGGACGATTTCCGTTGACCGCTGCCTGGCTGATACTCAAACTCGTCGTCAACGCCAGTTGATCCTCATCAAGGATTGCAGCACCAGGAATAAGCGTAACCAGTTGGATGTAATTGCGACCATTCAGGGCCAGATTCTGCACCTGCCGCTGGTCGACGAGACGCCCCACCTCACCCGACGTAGTGTTTACCGTCTCGCCCGTGGCGGTTGTTATTTGGACCGTCTCTGTCACCAGTCCTGGTTCGAGAGTGATATCCATTGTGAGGCGCGCGTCCGCCACCACGGAGATCCCCGACTGCGTGGCTGTCTTGAAACCGCGCTGCGCTGCTTCGATGCCGTAGTTGCCAGCGGGTAAGTTAGTCACCGTGTAGAAGCCGTCGTCGTCTGTAGTGGCCGTGCGCACAAGATTGTTCGCAAGATTGGTGACGGTGATAGTAGTGTTCGGAATGGCTGCGCCCGCGCTGTCTTTCACCGTACCGGAGATTCGCCCAAAGATGGTTTGTGCCTGCACGCTCACCGAGCTGCAGGCCAGCAAACAGAGCAGCGATACGAGTAGTCCGTGAATTAGCTCCGCGCCAAGATGTTTCGACGACGATTTGGTTGCGCTTAACATGTCAATGGACCTCCAATCGAGAATTCGGGATTTGAAAACAACCGTGCCGGCGACGAACGGCGGTGTGGTTCCAGGAAATTCACCGTTAAGTTTCCTCGCTCCCGAAGAGGGAAACTGGGTAAATTCATTTGAGACGCGTTTTGAACTAGGCCGAAAAGCAGGAGTGACGAGGCGTCATCTATCAGAATCCTCAGCGGCTTGTCAAGCAGAAAAATCGATTTTCTTCGGTCGTTTTTAGTGCACAGGAGATTTGTCGCATGATGGGTGACGGTGACGAAGGCGTTTGGGATCACTGCTTCTTTCTACCGAAGATTGTTTCGCACTTTGCATCTCAGCCACCTCACCATGAACTGCGGGTTGAGAAGCGTTAGCAGAATGGCTTAGCGTGTTGCGGAAAAAGACAGTGAGCTTCTGGAGGGCGAATCGTCCCGGTTCAAATAATCGGAGACCTGTAACGAGGTGCAGCACGGGCGCCGCCTGGGCGTGCAGCACGCTCTCTTTCGGATTATCAGGATTATAATAAACACGGACCTTGTCTTCAGGAGAGTATCCTCTCAAGAATTGTCGCGCCTCATTCTCGTCATTAAAATAAACAAAGATTTCTGAACGAATAACACTGGACGTATATTGCTCGCCCTCAACTGAGTATTGATACACAACTTCCGGTGCATATTTTATCGTTCCCTCATCATTGTACTGCCGGACACCGCTGCTCCTGACGATGCCCGTCGTGGTCGACCAGTTTTCGGTTGATTTTATTCGCTACCGTTCGGGCAAGATCGTTAGGTTCGTAGTGGGTCAGTTTCGTCGAAAGTATCCGATAAACTTTAAGTAGCTCTGATTAAGTGCTCAACTCCTTGGAGTGCGGCGGCCTGGCGCCGCTTTGGTCCGAGAGGCTTGATGCCGCATTCTTCAAGATGACGCAATTAAGACTTGATCGCGACCGACCAAAGCGGCGCCAGGCCGCCGCACTCCAAGGAGTTGACTGAACTCTGAACTTCCGGCTTGAAAATGCATCAGCACCCGCGAACGTTGTAACATGACGTTCGTGAGGCGGCTGTAGTAGACTATGTTCAGCCTGATTACACTGGAGAATCCCGAGGTTGATCGCATTCACGGGAACCGGACGTTGATTAATACGTGTAATGAGGCGCGGAGGAGGCTTTACGATGCTTAAGGAAAGATATCGCCGGACAGAACGTGGTTTTTCGCTGATTGAGTTAATGATTGTTATTGCGATTATTGGAATTTTGATCGCGGTCGGTGTTACTGGTTGGAAAGCTGCCGTGAAGGCAGCCAATGAGGCTGCTGCTATCAAGACGCTCAAGACAATCGCCGAACAGCAAATGCTTTTTTACAACTCTCACCAGCGTACGACATTTGGAACATTCGATGAGATGCTGAAAGAGAATATGCTTGACACTCGTTTTGCCGGAACTACTCCGGTGGTTGAAGGTTATGTCTTCCAGATGCGCGTTATTCCCAAATCAACCTCCACGCAGCCGGGCTATGCAGTCAATGCCGATCCGCAGGTGACGGAAGGCGTCGGGGCTACCGGAAAGAATCATTTCTACCTCGACTCAGACAGTAACACCATACACGTCAACGGCACGCAGCCCGCGACGGTCAGCGATCCGCCAATCGGACAATAAATGTGTTGCGGTAGTTTCTAAAGGATCGTCCGCCAAAGGCCGTTCGTGACGACAGTCTCATACGCGTACCACAGTCCGAAAGCAATGCTCAGCCCGCCTGCAGCCGACTGCAATCCATAGTTCATCCTCGTCAGGCGTCGCCCACTAAGCGCAAAGGGCAACCCGATTAGGCCGGACATCAACAGCATGCCCAAAGTTGATCCGATACCGAACAGGGTCAGGTAAAGCAATCCTATCGAAACAGATCGAATCTGCGTAAGCACCAGCAAAGTCAAAGCCGCGGATCCGGCCAGTCCGTGCATTGCGCCAACGAGCAACGGTTTGAAACCCAACCGTGAAATCGCGTGGGAGTGTGGTGCGTGAGCTGAACGTGAGGCCTGGCTTGAGGCTTTTACGCTCAAGTGTTCAGTCCCCTTCTCATGAAAATGAATATGCACGTGCGACTGCCCGTCGTGGCTGTGACGATGCAGGTGAACGTCTGAACGCCTGCGCAACACGCGGATCATGGATAGCACGCCAAGTGCGATAATCATCAGCGCCACGCCAAACTCCAGCCAGTTAGCCACAGACAGCGGAACCGCAACGCGAAAGCCCAGCACCATCACGCCGACAACTACGAGCGATGCCGTGTGTCCGGCGCCCCACAAGCCCCCTACGAGTGCGGAACGCAAAATATTACGATGTTCGCTGACGATCGCCGAGACAGCTACAACGTGATCGACTTCGGTGGCATGCTTGAGACCAAACACGAGTCCCAACCCGAGTAAGGCGAAAGTATTAACCAATGTAAGTGATGTCTCCATGTCAGGAACGAAAGTTACCAGTTTTCGTCTTCAAACGAAACCAGGCCTCAATTGATCATGGCAAGCCTGGACCATCTGGGCCTGTGCGGCCAGCAAAATGGTGTTCGAGCCGCGCGCGAGGTACTGATGCAGTTTCAAGCCGGAAGTTCAGAGTTCAGCCTTTAGGCTGCCGCTTCGTAACACAAGCTGAAGCTTGAACTCTAAACTGCATCAGAGACGCCCAAACCTTTCCTGGGCTAAGGTGCAATTCTGTGGCGTAAAGCGAGAACACCGAGCTTATAATTGTCGTATCTCTGAACAGACTGCCAACCGGGCTAGACTGGAAAGAGGACAAGTAGTTTAGAGTTCAACCTTCAGGTTGTGCCTTTGGCGCCAGCAAGCTAAAGCTTGAACTTTGAACTACCCGAACCTTCTGTACAGTAGTTTAGAGTTCAACCTTCAGGTTGTGCCTTTGGCGCCAGTAAGCTAAAGCTTGAACTCTGATCTACTCGAACCAGCTGTGCAAAAGGATCGGAATACTGACTGCCATCAAGGAGTATCTCATGTTTTGCCCGCGCTGTGGCTCTAGTCAGAACGAAGACTTGAAATTCTGCAAAGCGTGCGGCGCAAATCTATATGCCGTGCGTCAGGTAGTTGATTCCCGAGAAACGACCGAGAAATTCGACTGGAGTAAGACCTGGGTCGCTGAGATGTTCCAGTCCGAGGCTGAGAAGAAGCGGCGCGCAGCAGAGCTTGAGCGTCTGCGAGGTATCACGCCGGAGGTGAAGCGTTATAACGAAATCAAAATCGGCGTGATCACGAGCAGCGTCGGCTTCGCCCTTATGATCGTTCTATCTGTTCTTATGCAGGGCATCATCCTGAGCGGCAAGGTTCCGGCAGACACTGCTGCGATCCTTAGCCATTTGTGGGTTGCCGGCGTGATACCAGTGTTCGTAGGAATCGCGCTTATCATCAACGGGCTGTTCGTAAGCAAGAAACTTGTAGAAATCTCCAGAAAGGCAGCGGAGAAAGACTTGAATGTACTGGAGAGCAAGTCACCTCATTACCTGCATCCCGCTGACACGACTGAATTCGCTCCCCCAGCCTTTAGCGTCACAGAAGAAAGCACAAAGCACCTCAAAGGTTCCACACGGGAGCCATGAACAGATGACCCGCGGATTCATTTCCACCCTGGATTGGCGTTGCACAAAAAGTCATACAACCAGTTCGTGGAGCGCATGCATATACAATTGCTCCGCGGCTCTGCCGCCGCACAGTGCGTTTACGCTCCGCCTTACCGCAGACACCTTCTAATAATTAGCGAGGCTACGCCTCCGATTCATTACAGATTCATGAGGCACAGCCTCATGAAAGAAATAATATCGCCCGCCGGAAAGGCACAGCCTTTCCGCACTGTGCGGCGGCAAAGCCGCAGGCGCTGGTCAGTGGCCTGCCTCGCGAAGGGGTCCCGCTACTTTTGTGCAAAGCGCCCTGGATTGTTGTCGGCTCGCAGACTTGCGACAACAATCCTTAACTCGTTAGGTGGTATCCTTCAAAGAAAAATCCCCCCTTCGAAGCTATCAGGAGCGCCAATACTGCGGCGAGGAACAAGACTCCTCAAACCGCCCTCAGATTAGCTCCTTGGCACCGTAACTGTCACCGTCTGGCTCGACGAAACGCCCGCGCTGTCGGTGGCGGTGATGGTGATCGTATAGATGCGACCGTTGCCATCACCAGACCGCTCTGCCCGCAGACGCACGTGATGTGCGTCCAAAACCTCCCAGTCGGGCGCAACGTTGCCATCTCCACTGCCATTGAGCGGCTCGTTGCTTGTAACGGTGAGCTTGGTAGTTGTGGTGCCACAGTTGTCCGTCACATTGTAGCTGACCGTGACATCCACCATCTCGTGATTGGGCGGCCTCAGCACCGGCCTGTCTACCGACGCGCCAGTGATCACCGGCTGCGGGTTAGACGCCAGTACCGACGCCGTGGTCGAGTTGTTGTCCGCGTTGAGGTCGGGTGTTAAGGAGTTAACCGTTGCCGTGTTGTTGATCGTCGTGCCGTCGGCCAATGAACACTCCACCGCAGTCACTAATGTGACGGTGATTGAGGCGCCGGCGGCGAGCGAGTTCATGGTTACCATGCGAGCATTGCCGGAGCCGCCACAGACGGCGCCCCCCGTCGCGTTACACGATACGAACGTTGTATTGGCCGGGAGATTATCCGTCATAGTTAAGGATTCGGCCGCGCCCGGTCCTTGATTAGTGATCGTAATCGTGTAAGTGACGTTCGAGCCGGTGAGGACCGGGTTGGGTGAAGCGATCTGGGCGAGGGAGAGATCAGCGTTGGCAGTGAAGCCCTCAAATTGACTCGCTCGAAGCGCACTGGTGGTAAAGGCGTCCGAGGCGACTAAAGAGTCTCCCCCTCCGAACAGGATTAGACCGCGAATGAAATATGGTCCATCGACGCCATTTCGGCC
Source organism: Pyrinomonadaceae bacterium (assembly GCA_036506215.1). Taxonomy (GTDB): domain Bacteria; phylum Acidobacteriota; class Blastocatellia; order Pyrinomonadales; family Pyrinomonadaceae; genus PSRF01. The sequence continues at coordinate 23,814 of DASXSC010000283.1, forward strand.
GATCCGTTCGCCATCGAAGGTGAAGTTCATGGTATTAAGCCCGGAGTTGAAGAAGTCGGACCCGGCGGCGAAACCTATTTCCGTGCCGTTGCGGTCAGCGAGTCGCGCCGACCACTCGTAGAAGTCCGGGTTGATGATTTCCACCTCGACGCCGACCTCGAGCAGATTAAAGAGGCCGTTGCCGTCGGTGTCGATGCCGGTGGCCGAACCGTTACCCGTGAGGCTAATCGCAGCGTGCTGGAATTGACGGAAGCTATAGGCTGCCGTCTCGTGGACATCGACGCGCTCATCGACCGGCAATATGTTCAGGTCGTCCTCTTCGACGAGCCTGACGGAACTGAGCCGATAAGGGCCGTCCACCCTGTTTTGGAAGATTGACTCGCCGTCGAAGAGTAACGGGACGGTTTGCTGTCCCGCGTTGAGGTTCGTCAAGACTGACGCGTTGTGCGTGTTGCCGGCGGAGTCCGTTAGGACGCCGAGAACGCGATAGTTGCCCGCAACGGTAGCGTTCACCCCCACCTGAACGACGAGTTGGTTGAATAAACCGTCACCGTTTGTGTCCAGTCCGAAATCCTGGAAGGGTCCTGAAATGGTGGAGGAGCTTCGGCTCACAGTCGCGACCGTGAAATCCTCGCGACTGAAGGCGGGGCCTTGCGGGCCCGTGCTTTGGCTGGCATTAAAAGCGATGCGGTAGGTGCCGGGCTGCGTGGTGTCGCTTAGCGCGCCGGTATAGATGCCATCGTTTGCGACGGCGTCGCCGTCGGCGCCGTCATCGCGCAACGAGACGTCGCGCAACGTGTTGTCAGGAAGCGCAACTCTCGCGATGACTGTAGCGCCGGTGAGCGGCGCGGCACCCTGGTTGACAGTGCCGAAGAAACGCAGAGTTTCACCGGCGTGAATGTTTGGCTGCTCCACCGCACCCGCGAAGGTGATCGCCGGATTCTCCAGCCAACCGCTGACAGCGTATGCGACTTGACCGGAGGGCTCGGTGACTGATGGAGCACTGACCTCAACGGTCCACACGCCCGTCTCCGGCGCGCTGAAGTTATAGACCTCCAGGATTCCTCCTTCGATATCCCCTTCGTCATGCGAGACGTCTGTGCGCCCGGCCACCGTGGCAGCGTCAAAACGTTCGCCCGAGGGTGAGATCAGCGCCAGGTCTAAGTTTCCTGACGGATACATGAGAGAAAAGAAGGTGGGAGTCGCCTGGTCAATTGGGATGGTCTGACGCTGAACCTCTCCCTGATGAATCGTGGCGGCCGCTGCGGCCGTGCGGACAAGCGAAGGCGTCTCTTCTTCGTCCGCCGACGCCAAAGCGTTCGTTCCGAAAACTTCTACCCGGTCGCGCACGGAGTTGTATACGGCGGACGAGCCGTTTAGCTGTGTGTGCTTGGCCTCCCCGTTACTACCACTCGACCTGAACCTGCGGTTCTCCGTGTAGCTGAGCGTGTGGACCGAGCTGACGGGCACAATGGTATCGCCTGGTTTTCCCGAGATGAGTAGCAACAGCCTGTCAACCGGGCGGCAGAAGATGTTGAGGAAGAAGCAGTCTGGATCGTAGTCGCCCGCAAGGGCGGTGTATTTAACTTTGGGGTTCGGGCCATGCGTGAGGTTGTAGATACCCATGTACGGCCGAGTCAGTTGAACGCCGGCCGGAGCGGCAAAAGCGCTAAAAAGGAGCGCGGGTATCCCCCCGAAGTAGACAGCAATCCCTTGCGCCACGTCGGCCAGGCGGGTTCCGCCGTTGGGCGTGCCGATTTGTATGACGCGCTCGACCGAATCGTTGTTTTCGACAAAGTGGCGAGCGTCTAGACCGCCCTTGCTATGGCACACGAGATCAACTTTATCGACGCCCCAGCGCCTTCTCGCGTTGGCGACCTCGCCGGCGATCTTACTGGCGTTGTTCTGAATGCTGTCGAGGTTACCCATGTTGAGGCGGTTGCTGTTTGGAATGCCGAGACTGTTTAGCTTGTTCACCCAACTGAAGCTGGGTTTATTCCACGAAGCGCCGTCGGAGAGAATGCCGTGCGCCATCACGATCGGCCGCGCGACTTTGAAGGTGAGCGCCGCCCAGTCGATCGCAGTGCACCACACGAAGTCAGAGTTGGCCGTGTCGATGTCGATCTGGACGATGTTATCGGCGGGCACAATGGTCCCACCTGGCCCCGGGTCGGCCGGGAAGTTCACCCACTCGATCGGGACGCTGAACTCATTCAATCTCCAAACGCCGTCGTCACCCTGGAGGAACTCTGTCGGCACTACGTTGCCGTTAAAGCTGACCCGGTCACGCTCCGGGTTGAAGAAACCTCCGCCGCCGAAGAAATCGACGTCAAAGGCGGGCATCTGCAGCGTCGCGGTTTCCGAGATCAGGCCGTTGGCCTTGAGCTTCTGCACGTCGCCGACGTGGCGCGTCACCGGTATACTGAAGACCAGTGGACCTTCGTCGCGGTAAGTGCAGAACGTGTCAAGTCCCGGGCCGCAATCGACTACGAAAGTCGTGTCGTTAGCTTCGGGCGGGGCGAAAGGCGAAGTAGGGCAACTCTGCAACGATTGCGTACTGAGGCTCTGCGCGGTGGGGCGTGATCCTCGAGGACAACTCCCGGGCTCGCCCGGTTGGGGATCGCGAATGTTCGGCGCGGCGGAGGACTTGTCCTGGGCGAGTTCGATGTCCGGCTCTTGCGGGCGGAGACTCACGTCGACCTTGGGCTGAACGGATCTCACACTGTGAGCGATACCTAATTGACCGGTTAGGAAACTGAAAAGTAACAGCAGAGTAAGTGTTGATTTTCGTTGCATGACTTTGCCTCCTTGCGTTCAGACGGTGTGAAGGTTGTGTTAGCAGAATTTACTATTGAGATATGAGTCTGTCGGTTTGTGCGTAGTGGGTCAGTTTCGTTGAAAGTGTCCGATGAACTTTAGTTTGTCGTGACTCAGCGACAAGCTAAAGCTTCTGGGACATCAAACTGACTGAGCCCCGGTTTTTGAACTGAGTTGCCCGGACCAACACCTCGCACTACAATGCAGTCGGCCCCACGTCTCCCGAACTGAACATTGTTTCCTCACTGTGTCCCAGACAATAGTGGAAGAGTTATGAGGAAGTCCTTAAAGGGCTCTCAAAGAATTCTCAAAGTGCCGATGGTGAAGCAAGTAAAACAGTTCGAGTTCGGACCTTTCCGTATTGACCCGGCAGAGCGTCTCCTTTTGCGGGAGGGCACGCCCGTGCCGCTCACGCCAAAAGTGTTCGAGACTCTGCTGGCACTTGTACAGAACAGCGGACACGTCCTGGCGAAAGAGAAGCTTATGCGTGAGGTCTGGCCGGATACCTATGTTGAGGAAGCTAATCTTACACAGAACGTCTTCACACTGCGGAAGGTCCTGGGCGAGAGCCATGACGGCCGTGAATACATCGAAACGGTTCCACGGCTCGGCTACCGCTTTGCAGCGACCGTCAGGGAGGTGCGGGGTGACGGACCGGACAGGTCGATGGATTCGCTGGCCGTCCTGCCGCTGATGAACGCGAGTGGCAACCCGAACATGGAGTATCTCAGCGATGGCATCACGGAAAGCATCATCAACAGCATGTCGCAACTGCCGCAGTTGCGGGTCATGGCGCGCAACACAATCTTCCGCTACAAAGGCCAGGAAGTTGACGCAGAAAAGATCGGGCACGATTTGAGCGTCCGGGGAGTGCTCACGGGAAGGGTTCTTCAGCTCGGCGAGAGGTTGATCATCAGAACTGAATTAGTGGATACGGCCGACGGGTCGCAGCTATGGGGCGAGCAGTACGACTGCAAGCCCGCTGATCTTCTCGCGGTGCAGGAAGAGATTTCGAGGGAGATCTCGGAGAAGTTGCGCATCCGGCTGACTGGTGAGGAGAAGGAGCGGCTGAACAAACGTCATACTGATAACACCGAGGCCTATGAACTTTATCTTAAGGGTTGTTACTTCTTGAATAAGTACACCAAAGAAGACGGTGAGAAGGCGTTCGACTACTTTCGGCGCGCGGTTGCAACAGACCCGAGCTACTCTCTGGCTTACGTCGGGCTCGCCGACTATTACTACAGAGTTTCAACCACGTATGTCCCGGCCCAGGAAGCGCTGCCGAAGGCCAGAGCGGCGGCGATGAAGGCGCTGGAGTTAGACGAAACTCTTGCCGAAGCTCACACTTCGCTGGCATACACTTTGATGCTCTACGACTGGGACTGGGCAGGGGCCGAAACGGAATTTAAACGAGCGATTGGGCTGAAGCCCGGCTACGCCTCGGCTCACCGCTGGTATGGAATCTATTTGTTGTTTGTGGCGCGGTTTGACGAGAGCCTCAGAGAGATGGAACGGGCCCACCACCTCGATCCGCTTTCGCTTCAAGTCAATGTCAGTTTAGCCGCGCCCTTCTACTTTGCGCGCCGGTATGAGTGGGCGATAGAACAGTTTCACCGGACACTCGAGATGGACCAAAACTTTTGGCCAGCGCATTACTTACTTGGATGGGTTTATGAAGAGCGGGGGGAATTCGCTAAGGCGATCGAGGAGTTTCAGAGAGCCAGGAAGTTAGATGACACGCCGATGATCTTAGCGGGGCTCGGGTACGCCTACGCAGTCGGCGGAAGGCGTAGCGCGGCACAGAAGATCCTTGATCAACTAAAAGAGCTCTCGAAGAAGCGGTATGTTTCGCCTTATTTCATGGCCATCGTTCACGCGGGCCGCCAGGAAAAAGATGAGGCGTTCGAATGGCTTGAAAAGGCATTCGAGGATCGGTCCGAGATGTTAGCTTGGCTTAAAGTGGCGCCGGAGCTCGACCGGCTGCGCCCGGATCCGCGATTCGCAAGTCTCATGCGCCGTGTCGGGTTCTCGCCTTGAAACGAGCAGATCATGTTAGCGACACGCGCGAGAGGGTAGCCGTGCTCATGACCACGCGGGGCTTTGCACAAAAAGTCCGCTAGAGCGGACGAATGATAGTAGCCCAGCGATTCATCGCTGGGAGCAAGCAGGCTTAGAGGGTGCAGTCCGTGAAGCGGACGACTGAAATTGCAACATAAGCTTCATTTCAGCATTGCCACTAAGGATCAGCCGTCCGTTTCACGGACTTGGGTATCGTTTCGTCCATGTCCCAGCAGTGAACTGCTGGGCTATTGTCATACGTCCGCTACGCGGACTGGCCTGAACGCCGACTTTTTGTGCAAAACCACCACGAGGAAGTCATCTGAAAACATGCGCGGGAAAGACACTCGCAGCCTAGTGGGGGAGTTAAACCCGAAACCCAAATTGATTCAGCACACTAATTCTTAAGTTCCACCAGCTCGAGGCGGATGGTGGTGTTGCCAGTGTTCTCAGCCCAGTGCGTTACCGGATCTCGATAGATAACGTCGCCCGTTCGAAACTCTGTTTCAGTGTTAGTCCCGTCAGTGCCGTGAGTGCGGACCTTTCCACCCGCGATGACATAGATGACATAGGCGGGGTGTGAGTGAGTCTTTTCCTTATCGCCAGGTTTAAGCGTAGCCTCGAGAACACGCACGCGAGAGTTTTCCAGTTTCAGGACGATGGTCTCTGAGTTAACGGTGAGCGGGTCTTGCGCACGTGTAACACCCGCGTCACCGCGTACAAACCCAGTTACCAGCAGAAGAAAGATCAAGATATAGATTCGCTTCATATTCATCTCCAACATGGTATGCACCTGTATTGGAACAACAAGCACAGGCCCAAGCGCGAACACGCATCAAGAGCAGGGTGGCCAAAATCGCTAACGAGCATAGTGGCAAAATTCGACGTCTCACGTTCAAGCTCCTTTTCTCTCAACATAGCACACATAATATTTGGATGGACAATTATGTATCTTCTTTGAACACCAGTTCTGCTTCTGCGGATCGAGCCAATCGGGAGCTGTGTATGGACGTTGCACTCTACGCTTAGGAATTTCATAGGGCACTAACACAAAATCCGGTAGTGGGTCAGTTTAGCGTGGGGAGGTTGGATTCTTTGGAGAACCGAGCGCGGTAGCGCCGGATGCTAGATTCAACTTTGGCGTAGTGATTATACGAGGATTCGCGGAAGAGACTTGTTACAGGCAGCACCTATTAATTTCGAGCGTTCGCTTGTGCGGATGCTGCAACCCGGCAAATGTTTGAAGTTGATTCTAGCATCCGGCGCTACCGCGCTGGTTCTGCATGGCGTGCGTCACTTATTTATCAAACTGACCCACTATCCAAAATCCAGGTTGGTTGACCAAAGTTCAACGGTTCACTTCGGCGCCGAGAAATTTAACTTCTCGGAGAAAAACTGGAGGAGGCGATGTTCCAACCGTTCTCTAATTCCACGACCGGTAAGTAACAGGGCCCTGGAAAGCAACTCAAAATGGCTTGAATTCAATCTAAGAAGTAAGTCTCCCGTTCGATTACCAGTTTTGCCAGAACGGAGAGTGAAGTGACCAGCGGGGTTCTTAAGCGTTTCGCGCCATTATTCCTTTACGTTACCCTCGTAGGCTGCCTGTTCATAGCTGCCTTAGCTACACGAGGGCAATCCAAAACCAGCATTTTGTCATTGATAGGCTGCGGTCTCTTGAGTTGGGGACTCCTCGAGTACGGTTTGCACCGCTTCATCTTCCATCTGGATGCGCACTCAGAATTCATGCGGCGATTCGTCTATTCCGTTCATCTCTCACATCACGATAAGCCTCAGGAGACAGACAGACTGTTTACAAGCCTCCGGGTAAGTGCACCACTGGCGATGATTTACTTTTTGTTGGCCTGGGGGTTCTCCAGTAGTTGGGAAACGGCAGTTTACCTCTTCACTGGTTTGGTAGCGGGATATCTAATCTACGAGTGGATACATTATCAAGCGCATCACGGACGGCCTCGTATCTCTTTGTTCCGCTATCTAAAAAAGTATCATCTGTTGCATCACCACAGTACGCCGGATATCCGCTTTGGCGTGACCTCCCCAGCTTTTGATTACCTGTTCGGGACGTATCGTTCGGCGAGCAAGAGATGACCTGTCACCGGCCGTCCTGGGGTAAGTTGAGTCACTCTTCCTGCACGTTAAAGAGTTGCCGCCCATCGGAGGGCAAAGACCTGGAGAAAGCGGTGCCAAGCCACCGTACTCCAAAGACTTGTCGGCAACGGCGTTCAACTTACTCAAGGTCTGACCTCCGATGCGCGGTAAGTCTCTGACTTACCTAACAGCGGCCATTCCCTTCCGGTCTATGACCGGAAGCTCGAAGATCGGAGACCTTAAGAGATTCAGCAAGGCGACCGGCAAGTCGGAGACTTGCCGCGCATCGGAGGTCAAAAACATTTGACTGCTTCGAGCGAAGCGCCGCACGCGAACATCATCTTGGACCTACTGAAAGCAGCAACAGTCAGGCCGAAAGGCCGAGACGCTTCACTAAGCTCTGGAATCTAAGATCCGACTTGAGAGGACGAAATTGTGGCCACTCGGGTGCGAAACACACTAGCAAGAAAAGCATGAAGGCGCTGCCCAACCTTGTGCGCATACAAACTCCCCGCTGGTCGGCTTAGAACCTAAGTAGATATCAAGAGTCTACCGCTACTGTTTTCCTTAAGCTAACGCTGACACCTGGTCTTTTTTGAGGACCATACGAGAAGGAGGTGTCGCGTGGATACTTCTCCTATTCTCTGGTAAGAATATTGAGGGCTTCTTTGTAACGACGGCTAGATGAGAAATGAACTGACGGATTCCCTCTTCCGCCATCTCTCTTGGGTGCCGTTTGTGGTGGCAGAGAATAAAGCGGCGGGTACAGTTAACGTAAGCACGTTCCGTGCTTAAACTGAAACGTTTGACGCGGGCAACGATTCTAACGTGGTCAAGCAGTTTTGGACTGGGTATGCTTGAGAGGTATCCTCACACGGACATGTAACCTGACTGAATGCTCAAGCGGCGTAAGCGGAGCGGCACCCGTACTTGCGTCGCGGCTCCGCGGTAGAATACGTTCGTTCGGCGGCTTCGCCTTTAACTCTGGCGGCGCCGATGCAACACATGATTGCACTCGTCGTGGAAATTGTTCGTTTCGTTGAGGCCACGCAACCTGGCGTCGTTGAATGCTCAATGACGGATGCTTGGGATCGGAATCACGCGTTCATACATAAGGTGCCGATCTTCACGACCGAAGATCTGACCGAAAGCAGCTCGTATCCGCAACGCGGCGTGATTGAATGCGGTGTGCTTCGTCGCTGGCGTGATTCGGAGGGTCGTGAAATTGCCACCATCGACACCAGCAATCCAAGTCACGTCGAATCTACCGAAGGACAAACGCAATTTGATGTGTCGGCCTCGGAACTAACTGGACTTTGACAATGCGCCAGCGAGCAAATTGTTGGACAGGAGCGCGGATAGCCTCTTTTTCAACTTGATTCTATAAAACGAAGGTTGGATGTAATCTTCCCGCCGCAACGTTAGATGCTTTCGTGGTACAAATTTCCAACCTTGAGTCTTCAGGAGTAGGTATGAGCAAAATTTCTGCAGCCATTCTTTTTGGCGCGTTAGTTTTTGCCGTTGCGTCGTGCCGCATAGTCAAGACGCTAACGGGCGACGTCCAAAATTTGAAAAAGGTCGGCGACTTGTGGAGCGACGTGCCGCGGATGGACGGTCTCGCGTCGTCGGAGGCGGAAATGCCGATTTACGTCAAACTTCTGATGCGAACCGCGCTCAATAATTTGTGGCGTCTTAACAAAGAAAACGAAGACCGGACGCCCAGCAGTGGCGATTGGGCGGTTTTCTCAACTCCCAAACTACCGGAAGACGTAAAAAATTTTTACACCAACGAGCGGATGACCAGTTTCGGCAGTTGGGAGGCGAGCAAAAATTCGACCTGTTTGGACGGCAGCAAACAAGGTTTTTCCGGCGTAGCCTGCGTCTTCAAAAAACTTTCAAACAATCGGGGAATCGGGCTGCTCATCGTTGCGGCGCAGGACGAACAAAAGAAACAGACAAACATTTTCTTTGTGCGCGTCGAAACGGATGAAACGCCCGCGGCCAACAAACCAGCGAACACCGCCATTAGTCCGAAAACAGCGAAAGGAGAAATCAAAACGCTGAACGGAACTGCGCCCTATGGAATCGAAAAACGTCCGCTGCCCGCCGGTCTTAATCTCGACGAGCTATTGCCGAAACAGGTCGGACCTTATACGCGCACGCTACTCGAAAAATCCACTCAGCGGGGCGTGCCGCCGTCGTCAATCGAAATTGACGGCAACTCGGTGTATGCAACCTATATGGCGGGCGGCAGAGAAATCTTTGTAGAGTTTGCCGTTTCCAGCAGCGCGGAGAACGCGCAAAGCACGCTGGACAATGCGGCAACCGAAGTAACCGACAAATTCCCGGCCGACCGGCGCTTCGGCTCGATTGGCACTGAACCGAGTTATTTGAAGGTCAACAACGAATCCGGCGCGTTCTGCGCGTGGACGCGCGGCGGCTACTACTTTTCGGCAAGTGCGAAAGGAGGCGAAGCAGACCTCGACGCATTTATGCAGTCGTTTCCGTATTAGCGAACAGATTTTTCAAAAAAGGATGAAGTGCTTTTCTATTGCCTTTCGCGAATTCAAGTTTGAAGTGCAACAGCTGGCGGACTCGTCACCATAATTGAAGCCGCGGACAGTAACAATTGACCAACATTGGCGTTTGTCCTAATCAGAACCGGAAGCAGTAGCGACCGGCCCGGGGGTCAACCGTAGCGACCGGCCAGGGAGTCAACCGTAGTTGTTAGTACTTGAGTGACCGCAATCAGCGATTGAATTACTCAGTCTGTAAAGTTGACTCCCTGGCCGGTCGCTACCGCTTCCGGTTCTGATTAGGACAAACGCCAATGTTGGTCAATTGTTACTGTCCGCGGCTTCAATTATGGTGACGAGTCCGCGAGCTGTTGCACTTCCAAGTTGAATCTGCAAACTCCAATCGCCCGAGGGCTAACAAAGCCTTGCAGCTGACGGCGCGATAGCGTGTTTCTGAACTAACTTTGTTCCTTCAACTCGGATGCTGTTCGTGCGCCGCAGGTGAAGGCCAGCGTTAACCGTTTTGAGAGGAGTGGTATGCCTTCTCCACTTAACCTGCGAGATACGATCCTTGACACGTGGAAAACCAATAATCGCGTCACGGTCTTTCTGGTCGAGCATTTGCCCGCCGAACTCTGGGAAGCCAAGGTGCCGGGAGCCCCACGTCGCACCATTCGGATGATTGCTGGTCACATCCACAATGCCCGGTGTATGTGGATCAAGACGCTCGGCAAAGAGCATGGCATCGCAGTGCCGCGGAGTGTCGATCGGTACAAGGTGATGCCTAAGGAACTCATTCCCGCGCTGCAGCGTAGCAGCACGGGGATGTTGAACCTCCTAAAGTTCGGCTGTGATCACGGGGGAAGCATTCCCGCCACGTCGTCGTATGTGTGGCGCAACCTGCCCCTCGACGTTGGACACGTGCTCGGCTATTTCATCGCGCACGAAGGGCATCACCGGGGACAGATTGTCATGCTTGCCCGCCAATTGGGATGTCGTCTGCCGGTGGAGGTCACAGGTGGCCTTTGGCACTGGGCCAAGCGTGCTCGGGAAGTCTAGAACTGACTAAGACCAAACCAAGCCTAAGATGAGGCCGGTGCGAGAGGGGCGACTCGATGAGGTGATAAGAAAGCACGGGAATTTTGGTCCCCTTTCGCTCATTGCAGGTACTGCCTACTGCTTTTTGCTTCTGGCCCCTGCCTTCCGCGAGGCTGACTCGGCAGGCACAACCGTTACGATCTTCGCGCCGCCCTTAGTAGTCGTCTCTTTCATTACTACTTCCGTTGCCCGATCGCGAAATCGGCCGCCAGCTCCGGTGCTCTTAAAGGAAGAGGTCTTTCGTGAGCCGGGAGCAACTGCTCGACAGGCATTCGCAAACTGAGTCGCCGTCAAATTGCTAACCTTCCGGAACGGCTGGACGTTGACTGGCCGCGCCGCCGAATTGCGCACGATCAGGAA
>DASXSC010000284.1:0-5810 GCA_036506215.1 Pyrinomonadaceae bacterium
ACCGACGTTCAAAAATGCGACGATGAGATAATCAAAAGCGTCGATCGTGCGTGCCTTAACCGGAAATCCGCCACCGTGATCTGTAGCCAAGCGGCTCTTGACCTGCACGCGAATTTGCCGCGTCACTCGGCGGGGATCGGGATGAATGCAGATGAGGTCATAGCCTTCGTTGTTGGGCGGCGCTTTGTAGGCGAGAATGTTACGGCGCATGAGGTAGCCCATGACGAGATGCTCTGCGCCAAGCGACACGACAGGGAATCTCTTGAACTTCGCCGGTAGCGGATTGGTGCTCGCGCGTGGCATAGACCTAACGAGAAAGAGATAAGCCACGGCAGGGTATCGTGGCAAACATAAACGCGGATCAGAGCATCATGTGATCGGCTGCGAAACTTCGCGTATCCGATTGCATTGCTGGTCGCATCCGGCTCGCCATATCACAGCTGACCGAATGGCAACGCATCGGAAATCAGATCGACGCCGCGTTTGTCTTTATGCGGGCGGACTTCGTAAACGTGTACGCGTGCAGAAATCGCCGATAGCATCGCTAAGGCTTTATTTGCTCAAGCTGTCTAATCCGTTGTGCATCAATGAGGGCAATTTAAATCATGGTGTCGTTGTTGCGCCGGGTGTCGCTGATTGGGTTGGCGGTGCGTTTGATTGTAGCGAGCGCATTACCGTATCCAGACGGGAGGCATATATCGCCAGAACGATTGTCAGCGCCAGTAGAGCAGCGGTTAGGACTCCGGTTACTATCGCAAGCCATTTGATCCATTTCGAGTCAGCCGTCAGAGCGCTGAGGGCTTTTTCGTGGCGGGCGAGAGCATCTTCGTGGCGTTGAAGCGTGCGGACTGTGACGTACGGAATTGTATATTAGAGATATTCCTGTGGATGAGTCTTGATGTGCCGCACATTCGCATTCGTAATGGGATTATATTTTTCGCTGAATGCTTCCGCCGCGATACTGGCTATATCGCTCATCTTTTTATCTCGCTCGCCGACACTCATGGCGGCATTCAATCACAAAGCGAGTCTGTGAGGCAACGTCGATTCGCGCTGGATTTTGTCGTTGCCGTGTGGAGGACAAACGGGGCAGAATCCGTCTGATGAGTAGCTACGTTTTTACGCAGCTTAATCCGCAAATTTTGGCCGCCTCCGAGCCCGCGCGACGCTCAGGACCGTTTAGGTAGCAACTGTCGCCGATACGCCACCAAACCGAGCAAGCCAAATGTCAGAAGAAGAAATGTTGAACCCTGATCAGGGATCGTGTTCGGTCCCACTGTTAGGATAGCATGGTTGGCTTCGTAGATGACTGACCACTGCAACATGCCGTTGTCGAAAATCTGGTGCTTAATATAGGAAAATCCGCCGGTCAAAGACGCGTAATTCAGAAAGATGAAGGAGTCACCGATCGTAGGGACAAAACCGTTCAAAAGGACGGGATCCAGGTATCCGCTTAGATTAACGTTTCCCAGAACATTCAGAACACTGAATTGATCGGGGCTCATACCTGCAATTTGGATCATGAGAGTTGCATATTGCGCCTGCGTGTAGTTGTGGACGATGGTTAGCATTCCCGGTGCGCCGGCGCTTCCTGGGCTGACCCTGCCGTTGTTAGTGACATTGCCATTGATAGTCCCTGTACCGGCGAGGGTGCCAGCACGATTGACAAATGTGTTGCTTGTAATGGAGCCATCCACCTGCAGCACGCCGCGATTCACATTGGTGTCCCCCGTGTACGTGTTGGCTCCCGAAAGGATGAGCGTTCCCGAGCCAATCTTGGTCAGGGAACCGCCAGTGCCGGCGATCTCGCCAGAAAAGGCAGTGCTAAGGTTGTTGCTACCTACGGTCAGATTGTTGGCTCCCAGCCCAACAAAAGTATTCTCGCTACCCTGTAGGGAGCCGATCGTCACGCCGGGGGCATCATGAGCGCTTATGTCAAGCTCGGCACCGAAGTCAAAGTTAGGGTAAAAAACAAGTTCGATTGCGGATGTACCACCTTTGGAAGAGCCGTAGAAGGAAATAATGCCTGGTCCAATACTCCGAACCGTCGCGCTGCCCGCTGTGCCGTAAAAGTTAATAAAGCCTGCAGAGTCGAGAAACGCGCTGCCCGCACTGGAGGTGATCTGTAGGAACGAGCTGTCGCCGATGACGACGTGCGCGGTGCCTGCAGTGGAGTGGTCAGCGAAGAATACAGTGCTGCTGCCGAAGACGGCCTCGATGGTCGAGTTTCCAGCAGTAGAGCTGTTGAAAAAGGTGATTGCGCTACCAAAGAAGCAGTCAATGGTCGCGCTGCCAGCAGTAGAGCGGTCAAAAAAGTTTATTGAGCCGCCCTCACCAGAGTTGCCGCTAGAGATGTGCGCGCTTCCGGCGGTTGACCTGTTCAAGAATTGCACGGAGCTGGACTCGCCCTCGATCGAAATGCGTGCGTTGCCTGCAGTGGACCGATTGAAAAAGTTCGTTGAGCCGCCCTCGTTGGAAAAGCCCGCGTTGCCCGCAGTGGACCTGTTGAAAAAGTTCGTTGAGCCGCCGTCCACGTTGGAAATACCCGCGCCGCCCGCAGTGGAGCCGTTGAAAAAATTCGTTGAGCCGCCGTCCATGTTGGAAATGCCCGCGTCGCCCGCAGTGGAGCCGTTGAGAAAGTTCGTTGAGCCGCCGTCGTTGCGGATGAAGTTGCTTCCCGCCGTGGCGCTATTAGAGAATACGATTGTTCCAACATTTCTGGAAGCATCAGCGGTGGTCAGGAAGTTCTGTGAAATTTCCGAATTATTCGTGACGCCCACGCCGCTAATGGTGAGCGTCAACCCTGGGCCGGCGGTGATGGTGTAGGGATTCGTGGCGGCCGAGGTGAACGTGATGCCGTTGACCTCAGTGTTTGCAGAAATCGAGACATCGCTGGTATGCGAAAGCCCGAAAGTCGCAATATCCGCTGGTCCGTTAGGAACTTCATTTGGCGTCCAGTTTGCAGCCGTATTCCAATCGCCTGAGGTGGGGTCTAGATCCCATTGGGCACTGATTGCATACGTGACGGTTGGAATGACGAACATGAGAGGGCAGCGAATCGCTGCGAGAATTAGTGTTTTCATAGGTAATCTCCGGCTTTTGCTCGATGCGAGAGATTACTAAGCGAACCGGCCCCGACTCACCGTTTGGAAAGCCTAATAGTCCGCAGAAATCGATTCAGGGAGCTGGATCGTAGCGGACGCCATGGATTTCAATCAAGCACGAATTTTCTACATTTACATTGTACAGGACCAACAAACTTTTGTATGTTGGCGACAGAGTATGCGGCGAAAAATCACGAATCAGACTTGGGAGCAGGTTGAAACTGCTTACGCATCCGGCATCGGTCTGCGGGAGATCGCGCGCAACATGAACATTCCGGAGGGAACCGTACTCTCTCGCGCAAAACGTGAGTGTTGGACACGAGGGATTCAGAACGCAAAAGCCCTGGCGAAGCGAGAGGACGCTTCAATTGCCGCCACTCCAGTTGAAGCAGTCGCAATATCAATGCAGCAACGCGGAGAGCGTCACGTCGAACGAATGGCGGGTATCTCGGAACGCGGTGTTGATCATATCGAGACAATGGACGGTCCCGCAATCCTCAACTCCGTTGATCAAATCGAAAAGCTCGACAAGGTTGCACGCCGGACCTTTGGCTTGGGTGACATTCCATCCACCGGATTCTCGCTGAACGTGTTGAACGTTGGATCGTTCGGACTTGAGATTAACGAGTCTTGAGCCTCGGCTTTTGCGGTGTTCAGGATTGTCGTTTGCAATCGTTTGCAATCAGTAGATGCAATCAACGGCTGCTTTATCTGTGGCCAATGCGCGGAATGACTGCAATTGCTGCGCGGAGTGATTCCAGCTCGTGGTGGGTGTAAACCTTATTCGTTTCCGCCGATGTGTGTCCTGTGAGTTTCTGCCGGATTTCCTGCGAAATACCGGCGTTCGCCATTGCGCTGTTAAACGAATGCCGCAGGCTGTGAAAGCTAAGACTCGATAACGTTCGACCGCCGCTTGCTTGCGTGCGCTTCCCTTCAATCCCCGCTTTTGCCATGATCGCATTGAATCGGCCACTAAGACCGTGTTTCCCGCCAGTGCCTTTCCCCGCGAGAGATGGGAAGATGGGCGCTCTGCCGATGCCGGGGCTTTTCAAAAGCTCACGCTCAACTTCTCGATGCAGTGGAATCGTTACTGGTTTTCTTGTTTTGCTCGCGGTAAATCGAATCGTCTTATTGCGCCAATCAATCGCGTCCCATCGCATATTTGCCACGTCCCCAAGCCGTGCGCCTGTGTAATAGCCAAGCAGAATCGCGCCCCGCCAATCACCATCCGCCGCACGCACGAGCTTTGACACTTGGTCAGGCGTGAACGTCCCCTTTTCTTCCGCCTTCACCGGCAGACTTTCAAGCGCAGTAGCGGGATTACTTTCAATGATGTGCTGGCGCACCGCTGCATTAAACGCTGCGCTTACTACCTTGACGGAAAGATTGGCTGTCCGCGCTGCCTTGCCCGTCGTGGTGATCGAATTACGATAAACAAGAACATCTTTCGGCGTGACGTGCGACAACGCGAGATTCGCGCGGCTGCCAAGCGATGCGATGAAGTCGCGAATCACTTGGCGATAACGATCCATTGTCTTGCCCGCGCGCACTTGCTCTTTCATGTCTAGCCAGTGATCCAGCCAGTCACGGACTTTGTAACTGCGTAACGGTTCGCCCGTCGTGCGCTCCACAATTTCACCGATGATCTTTTTCGCCTGCTGCTCTGTGAGCGTACCGTTCTTTGTGTGATTCTCCGCGCGCTCGATTGCAAGGCACACTTCCAACGCTTCTCCTCGTTTGTCTGCGGCAGTCTTAGGCGAGCCGTCTTTGCGCTTTTCGCCCTTGAATGGCTTGATTGTGATCTTCGTTGATTTCTGAAGCCGTTGACCGGTTGCGCTCGTGTAGCAGCAAATCCAGAACGGCGAACGTCCGCGGGAGTCTTTTCTTAGGCTTGGCATAGTCACAACAAAATCACAACGTGCGCCGATGTCAATGATGTTGTGACTTGTTTTTGTCTAGTGCTAAGACAGATAGCTTCACCGTGCGTGAATCTATCGCGGATTCGATTCCCGCCCCCGCCTCTCTTCATAAACGCCACGCGCGAAATAGCACCACCTCTTCAGCGAATCCTCTATCAAAGTTCGCTGTCAACTGGAGATGGCCTCTGCGCGCAACAGCTTTGCGTAAAAGGCAAAGCATGCGACGAGCAGAATCACGGAAAGCACCATTGACCAAAAGTGAATGCGCAATGCTCCTGACTTTGGAAATGATACGACGCCAATTGAACTTAAGGCGACATCGATGGCGAGCAATGTGATGTAAGTCCAAAAGATAAGCCCGCGGAAATCCAGTGTGATCCAATTGCCGCCTCCTTCGTCAGTGAACGCCAGATCCAGGAAGTAGATGGGAATCGCCAGCAGCCCAAGAAACAGACAAATGATCAGATGTTTGCGCCAGATGGACTGCATAAGGCTTCCCTCCTAGCAAATAACAAATACTTCGCGCTTTGCTGCGCAAACCGGATGCCGCTTCGGCGCACAAACGCGATCGGAAACAAGTCGCGCTTTAGTCACACGAACGTCACTTGCGACGGCCTGAATTTCAGAGCATCGCGGCCGCATGAAACACAAACCTTCATCGGCGATTCTTGGATTCGACTATATTCTAAACCTGCCAAGTCTCGGAGACGATTGGGTGAACGTTGATAAAGTTATCGACAGGAAGACAGCGAGAAAACTCCGGCAGCTGGCGGCTCAAACCGGTGCG
>DASXSC010000285.1:0-5503 GCA_036506215.1 Pyrinomonadaceae bacterium
CCCTTTCTGAGCAAGTTCGGTGCGCGAACCGATCTATCTGGGGCGACCCACCGGCTGCCGCCTAGTGGTGCTGACCTCATCGCCCGCATGTTGCTAATGTGCGCATCGTTCAAACTGCATCAGTACCCAGCAAAGCTCATCCTCGCTTCTCACATCTTTGTGGTTTATTCTCACCCGTTAAGTCGCTTGCGCTTGTTGAAAGTTCTTCAGGCAAAGGAGTAGCTTGAGTTCCACGCAGGAAGATCGTTCAGAACGAATGTGGTATGCGCTTGATGTTGACAACGAGGCAGCAGCGCGCGAGGCAATTGAGTTTGGGCTGATGGAAGCCGGCGCGCTGGGAACGGAAACCACCGACCTCGCCGACAAACTTGTTCGAGTAACTGGTTATTTCGATCGCATGCCCAACCGCGAATCGCTGCGCCGGGAGCTGACGGATGCGCTGCGTGTGTACGGTTTACCCTCTTCTTCCGTAAGGGAAATGGGTGTCCGCGCGGTTGCGGATGAGGACTGGTTGGGCGAGTGGAAGAAAAGCTGGCAACCAGTCGAAGTGGGCGAACGTTTCATTATTGCGCCGCCGTGGGCTGAGCTTTCCGAGAGCCGGGACCGGATTGTGATTCGCATTGAACCAGGCATGGCCTTCGGCACCGGCACGCACGAGACCACTCGTCTGTGTCTTGCGGCCATTGAGAAGTATTTCACCGGTGGAAGTTTTCTTGACGTAGGAACGGGAACAGGAATTCTTGCCATAGCGGCAGCGAAACTATTCCCCAACGCGCATGTTGAAGCTTGTGACACCGACGCGGACGCCGTCGAAATCGCGAGGGAGAACGCGCGTTTGAATTGCCTTGCGACTGAGATCAACTTTCAAGTGGGGACAGTTGAAGAGGCAACAGCGTCGGCGGATGTCGTTTGCGCAAATCTAACGGCGGATGTGATCACGTCGATGTTACCTTCGCTCTTGTCGGTCACGTGCGGCCATCTCATCCTTTCCGGAATTCTGGATACACAGGCTGGGGCTGTCAAAGCTCGCCTGCTGGAATGCGGAGTGGCCACGCCTTCGGAGACCCTCCAGGACGGCGAGTGGTTGGCGTTGATTATTTAGAGTTGAGCGTCTTGCGGTTTGTAGCACGGAAATCTATATAGTCGAGCACGTGATTCTAAACCTGGCTTCACGGCGCGGGTTCTTGTAACGCAAACTGTTAGTTTGCGGGTGGCTGATTAGCGGTCAACCTTCATCGCAAACCAACAGTTTGCGTTACGGGATTCTTCTCCGCGAAGTAACGCATAACAGCCAACAATGACTCGCCGCAGATTCTACGCGCCGCCCTCGGCCTTCAATTCAAGTCTAAAAAACGTGACGCTCCAGTCAGACGAGGCGCGCCACTTGCGCGAAGTTCTGCGCTTGAAGGTGGGTGACGAAGTCTATGTTTTCAATGGTGAAGGAAAAGAGTTTCATTGTCGCATCGAAGAAAGCCGTCGTGACACGGCTCGTCTCCAGGTCATTGAGGAAGTAGCACCCGCTCGCCCCGAATCCCCATTGCAACTGACTCTCGCAGTCGCCCTGCTGAAGGGCGAGAAGTTTGATCTGGTCGTGCAAAAAGCCACCGAGTTGGGTGTCATCCGCCTGGTACCGGTTGTGACTAAACTCGCCGATATTCGCTTGCGGGACGCGTCGGACGCCGCGAAACGCGTCGCGCGCTGGCAGCGAATCGCGCTCGAGGCAGCGAAGCAATCGGGACGCGCTGTCGTGCCCGAGGTCACGGGCCCAGTTTCTTTCGCTTCCCTGCTTCAGGATGACGCGGACAAACTTTCAGACGCGGCCGCTGGCAGCGAGTTTTACCGTTTAATGTTTTCCGAACGCGATGGGCAATCATTAGCGAAAGCAAGGGCAACGCTACCTGCGAATCTGTCGGTGCTAACCGCGCTAGTTGGTTCCGAAGGCGGCTGGACGAACGAAGAACTCGCGGCGGCGCGGCAATCAGGGTGGACCATCGTTACGCTTGGCGGACGCACCCTGCGCGCGGAAACTGCCGCAATCGCAGTCGCTGTGCTACTCCAGCACATCGCCGGAGATCTCGTTTGAGACCCGGAAAAGCAATGAGGCCCCGCGGATGAACGCGAGACGCCCGGACAGGCAGTAACGTGAAACGCAATAAATACATTCTCTACGTCGCTCTGGCGTTGTTGGTTGTTTTGGTTGTTGCCTTAGCCAGCCAGATTAGAAGGCTGCAAAGGCAGTGGCGGTCATCGGTGCGTATTATTCCTGTGGGTTCAAAGTCGCGCGAAGACGCTGCGCAAAACGAATTGAACCAGGACACAGCATCGTCTTCCGGGCGGCCTGAGGTTCTTGTAAAATTTCGTGCCGGAGTTTCCGAGGACGCTATTGACGAAATCACAGCGCGCTTTAACGATCAAGTACAGGACGAGATCGAAGCAGTACCCGGTCTAACCGTGATCGACGATCGGGAAAGTGCAGAGGCGAATGCTGTCGTGGCCCAGTATCAAATACTGCCTGAGGTTGAATATGCGGAACCCAATTACGAGATAACTCTTGACCAGGCAGGCAGCGATTCCGGCCAGCCGGTGGTGAATGATCCGCAATTCCAGGAGCAATGGGCGCTTGCCAATGTTAGTGCCTTCAGGGCCTGGCTCGTAACCAAAGGCAGCGAGCAGATTGTGATCGCCGTGCTTGATAGCGGCGTCGAATACACCCACGTTGACCTGGTCGACAATATTTGGACGCGACCGGCGAACATTAACCCTTACCAGGATCGAGATCTCGGCACGGTTGATGATGTCCACGGGTACAACATCGTTATTAACAACGGCGATCCGATGGACGACAATGGGCACGGAACAAACTGCGCCGGAATCATCGGCGCGGCCTGCGGAAACAACCTGGGTATTTGCGGCGTAAATTGGAAAACCAGGATCGTGCCGTTGAAGTTTCTGAACGCCGGCGGTTTTGGTACTGTCGCCGGCGCTATCGAAGCTATCAACTATGCAATCGATCGCAAGCGCGCCGGAGTAAACCTGCGGGTTATTAGTGCGAGTTGGGGATTAACTCAACACTCACGAGCGTTGGAAGATGTTATTCGCAAAGCTTCTGAAGCAGGCATACTTTTCGTGGCGGCAAGCGGAAGCTCAAATTCCAATAACGATGCGATTCCGCATTATCCCGCAGGCTACTACACCAGAAATATTATTAGCGTTGCGGCCACCGACCGAACCGACGCGCTGGCGTCGTTTTCAAACTATGGCTTGAATAGCGTCCAGATTGCTGCGCCCGGAAAAGACATTCTGACCACCGCGCTCGGTAACGAATATGAACTGCGTTCGGGAACTTCGATGGCTGCGCCCGTAGTCGCCGGAGTGGCCGCACTTACTCTGGCGGCACACCCAGACCTCTCAGTGGATCAACTACGCTCGTTGCTGCTTCACTCCGTTGATAAGCTGTCCGGCTTGCGGGGTAGAGTTTCAACGTCGGGGCGAATCAACGCCGCGCGCTCCGTTGGCCGTTAGTTCCCGGCGCTATTTTCCCGCACGATTACCGAGAGTAAGTGAGGTGACTTGCGCCGGAGGCGCGCCATGCCTGATAATCGACAATGATGATTGCCCTGATTCATACCAAATCCGGACCTGTTCTTTTAAGGAGAATATAAAGAGTGAAAGCGGAATTGCAGCAATTAGTCGCTCTACAAAACCTGGATACAAGCATAAGAAAATTACAAGCAGAACTAGAAGCGATACCCAAAAGGCGCGCCGAGATCGAGTCAGAATTCGATCAGCGCGCCTTTGAAATTCGGGCCCTCGAAACTCGCAGAGATGAAGCCAGGCATGCGCGCACGCGGCTGGAGACTGAAGTCGGGGAGCAACGGGCGCGGGTTGAACGTGCCGAACGCAATCTAATGTCGTCAAAGAAACAGGACGAGTACACAGCCGCCATTCGCGAGGCTGACGCCGCACGGAAACACATCTCCACCCTCGAAACACAGATTCTGGAGCAGATGGATGGGCTCGAAAAGGCGGAAGCTTCACTCACTGAACGAGCCGGCGAAATCGCTTCTTTAAACTCCGATCGCGAAACACGACTGCAGTCGTTTGACGAGGAGACTCGCCAGCAGGCAGATAAGTTGGCGATGAGTCGTGCGGAACGCGAACGCCTGGTGGCTGCGCTTCCCAAGTCGATGGGCGCGCTTTACGTTCGCATCAGTGCGCGGATACGCGATGGCGTGGCCGTGGCCCAGGCGCGCAATGGCGCGTGCATGGCCTGCTTCATGGCGCTGCGACCGCAGGCGATGGCGCAGGTTAGACGCGGTGAAGAGGTGATTACGTGCGATAACTGCAACCGCATCCTCTATTACGCTCCCTCCGACTCGTCTCCCACAAGTTCGGCTCCGGCGCAACCAAAGTTGGCCCACACTTAGCGAGGTCACGGTTGTCGTAACGCAAACTGTTGGTTTGCGGATGAGCCGACAAGCTAGCCCTCATGTAAGGCTCCACGACCATTCCTGGCAACCCAAACTTCCAGGTTCAGTCGCAAACTAACAGTTTGCGTCGCAAAGGTGCTTCAAAGTCTTTTTTCTTCAAAATCGAACAAGCTCTGAGATGTAAGTTTCTCCAGGCGATGAGCTGATCTCAGTGTTCATCCTTCATATTCGGTGGCCAACGATATCGAACGTAAACTTCACTTTATTTCTTACGCGTACCAATCCATGAAATGCTGAAGTGGCTTTTACGTTGAAGTCGCTGCGGTCAATGCTAAATTCACCAACCGCGCGCAAATCGTTACCAGTCAGCGTAACCTTTACTGGAACCTCGATACGACGGGTAACCCCGTGGAGCGTGAGGTCGCCGCGAATCTTCAGATCGTATTGACTGTTGCCGAGCGACTTTCCGGTTACCCCCGTACTCTTAAAAACGATCTCGGGATACTTGGCGGGTTCGAGAACGATCTCGCGCAGTTCCTTATTGATGATCTGTTTTTGCGGTTCCGTGAAGACGTCGCTCGTTTCCACCATCGAGTCGGTCTTTACGGTTAACTGTAGAGATGCGGAAGTTATAGTGTCACGATTGATCTGAGCTTCGCCGGAAAACTCGCGAGCAGCTACCAGGTGCCCGTGACCCTTGAACCAAAACAAACCACCGCGCAGCGCGTGGGCGATAAACTTACTCTGGCTTGGATCGAGTCTGAAGCGAAGCACGGTATCTGTCTGCGGAGGCGTGCGGCGTACAGATGTTTCAACCGCGCCGAGGGAGGTTTGCGCCAGCCCCCAGGTTCCGACGCTCACTGCGCCACAGAGCATCACCAACAATATCGTTCCTCTCATATTCATTTTGCATATCGCGAATTCAAGTTTGAAGGGCAACAGCTCGCGGACTCTTCACCATCATTGAGACGCGAGACAGTAACAGTCGACCAACATTGGCATTAATCCTATCAGAACCGGAAGCGGACCGGGGAAGCCCGCAGCCCAGCTGGGGTGGTGGTAGCGACCGGCCA
>DASXSC010000286.1:0-5078 GCA_036506215.1 Pyrinomonadaceae bacterium
CTATCCAGCGATGGCGCTCGGCACAAATGAAGCGACACCCTTGCAAGTGGCCTCTGCCTACACGGGATTTGCCACGCTGGGAACGCGAACTACCCCGATCGCCATCAACCGGATTACCACAGGCGGTGGAGTGACGATCGCTGCGCCGACACCGCAAAAGAATGAGATGCTTCGGCCCGACGTTGCTTATGTAATGACTTCATTCATGAAGGACGTAGTCAATCGTGGTACCGCTGCCCAGGTGCGAGGACGCGGCTTGAAGGCAAATGTCGCCGGTAAAACCGGAACCTCTCGCGATGGCTGGTTTGCCGGCTACACCCCAAATCTTGTTTGCGTCGTTTGGGTGGGATTTGACGACGGTTCACAACTCGGACTTACCGGCGCTAACTCTGCTCTGCCAATCTGGACGGATTTCATGGACGTAGCGTTAGGCGAACATCCTGAGTGGCAGGGAGACTGGGATATGCCCCAGGGAATCCAGCAGGTGGCAATCAACCCAAAGACCGGTGGGCCGGCATCACCGGACGAGGCCGACAAACGCATTGAGTTATTTATCAACGGTACGTCGCCAGAGGAGACCGCTAATCTTACGCCCGTGGAGGAAGCTTCACCGCAAGCCGACGAGACGGCGACGCCACCGTTAACCCAAACGCTGCCGCCGCTGACTATTGAGCCTACGCCAACGGCCTCGCCGCGTGGCAAGCCGCCAAGAACTGAACTTCGAACTGATGAAAGCGGCCGATTGGAAGGTACTATCACGCTCGACATCGATCCAACGACAGGATTGATCGCGGTCGAATCATGTCCGGTGATCCGCACGAGAACTTTTGTGCTGGGAACAGAGCCAAAGAAATATTGTGGCCCGGAATACCATCAGCGGCCGTTACCCTCGCCTCAATCTTCGCGCCCAAGGCCGTCGAATCCGTAAGTCCGGCTTGGTTTTAGAGAAGCTTGTGGTGGATCAGCGGGGGCAAGCCCGCCTTCTGTAGAGACCAGAGACATAGTAAACACCTGTTCAGAGACATGGTAAACACTTTATAAGGCGATACCGAGAGACCCGAAAGGAGTCAACAGGTATGCCTTGGAGAATCAGTTCCGCCATGTCTGAACGCATTGAATTTGTATTATTAGCCAATCAAGAGAAAGCTAATATTCGCCAACTCTGTCGCCGTTTTGGTATCAGTTCCAAGACCGCCTACAAGTGGTTGCGGAGATTTAGGGAAAAGGGCGTCGCTGGCCTAGCCGACCGTTCCCGCCGCCCTCATCACTCGCCGGGCCGAACCCCAGTTGGGATGGAAAAGAAAGTGCTGTCGATTCATCGCAAATATCCCGGTTGGGGTGGCCGCAAACTACAGCAGCGCTTATTAGATTTGGGACATCAGTCTTTGCCCAGTCCCAACACCTTCACCGCCATTTTGCGCCGGCATAACTTGTTGGATCCGCGAGAATCAGCCAAGCATCGAGCTTTTCAAAGATTCGAGCGCGCGGTTCCCAATGAACTTTGGCAAATGGATTTCAAAGGTGAGTTTCAACTGCGCCGCGGCGGACGCTGTTACCCCCTCACCATGCTCGACGATCACTCGCGTTTCGCTGTTGGACTGCAAGCCTGCACTGCTAATACCACGCCAATTACGCAAGCAGCGGTCATTGAAGTCTTCCGCCGCTACGGTTTACCGGAGGCGATCACCTGCGATAATGGACCTCCTTGGGGAACTCGCTTTCCTGGTCACTACACCCGCTTTGGTGTCTGGCTGCTGCGCCTGGGGATTCGCCTCCTCCACTCGCGGCCTCATCACCCGCAGACCCAGGGCAAAGACGAACGTTTCCATCGCACTCTCAACCTCGAACTGTTACGCCATTTGCAGGTATACGGCCACAAACAATGCCAACAAGAGTTCAACCGCTGGCGCCACATCTACAATAACGAACGGCCGCACGAAGCTTTAGCAATGAAGGTGCCGGCGGTTCGATATCAACCCAGCTCGCGCGAGTACCCCGAGCGTTTACCACCCATCGAATATGGTCCCAGCGATATCGTGCGCAAGGTCAGAGACTATGGGCACTTCAAGTACCTGGGTCGCGAATATCATCTCGGCCGTGCTTTCTATGGACTTCATATTGCTCTTCGTTACACCGCCACTGACGGCGTGATGGATGTCTATTTTTGTCAGCAACGGATTCGTTCCATAAATCTGGCTGACCAGTAACCAAAATGTGTTTACCATGTCTCTGAACAAGTGTTTACTATGTCTCTGGTCTACACAGTTCATGGGCTTGCCCCCGCTGGTTGGGTTACGGAGTGTCACACAATCCAGCCTTTACTCTGATACTCCATGTAAGTCGCTGTGGCCTGTGCGACGTCGCGCCCGAAATAACGATCAACCACACGCAAGGCGAGGTCAATTCCTGAAGACAGTCCGCCCGCGGTGGAAATCTTTTCGCCTTCTACGAAACGCAAGCCGCGTTTGACCGTCACATCGGGAAAGGCTTTGGCGAAACGGTCGAGAAAGTCGTGATGAGTAGTGGCGGATTTACCTGCCAACAAGCCTGCCTTGCCGAGTTGAAATGCGCCTGTGCAAACCGACATGGTGATGTCAGCCGTCTTGACCATTTCACGCAGCCACTGGTGCAGTGCGGTTGATCCACGCTGGGCTGGTACCACTACAACGCGGGGCTGCGGTGCAGATGAGAAAGTATAGTCCGGTACCAGTTTCAATCCGCCTGAACCTGTTACTGGCTCAATCTTCTCCGAAACTGTGAAGAGTTCGAATGGCATCTGCTCTTCCATGTCGGCGCCGCGTTCTGTGACGTGAACGTCCTGGAAAACTTCCCACGGTCCGGCAAAATCGATCACCGTCACGCCTTCTGAAATAGCAACAGCCACCGGGATTTTTCCTTTGGGCGGTGGCTCTAGCCGATCGCTTACGCTTTCGCGCCAACCTGTCCCGCCGCTTCCGAGAAACTCCAAACCGCCGCCTATGGATACTGGCAATGTAGCGGCGGCAGCGACCAGGCCAAACCCGGCGGTCTGGCTCATGAAATCTCTTCTTTGCATGGTCTCTCTCCTCTTCAAGGGGCTATCATCTTTCGTGGGGCTGCCAGTCTAGTCAAGATCTGCGCGAGCAGGTATAACTTTGCCGCAAGTTGCCGCAGGTTGACGCAAACTACCGTTTTCGTGTGATGAGATGCTTTTTGGAGTGCGGTGACCTGTCACCGCTTTGGTATTCGGCGAGCTGTCGCCGCGACGCCGCGGTTGACTCAAATGGGCATAGCTCAATTCCACGGACGGCTCCGAGAGGTCGCAGAAGGCCAAAGCGCCGCCAGGCCGGCGCACTCCAAGGTTGCTTTACACTTCACGAGCGAGAGGCTATAGCAATAGAATCAACCAGACTAACCATTACCAAAAAGGAGAACCTATGGCACTAACAAATAGTTTGGCGGGCAGAAATCTGGGAATGCTCTTACTTGGCATATGGTTGATTCTCACGGGGCTCTTACCAATGCTGAATATGAAGCTCCCGGCAACAGTAGGCACCGGCCTCGCCGTGCTTGCCATCATCGCGGGAATACTGATCCTGCTGAGACGATAAAAGCAGAGGCCAGAAGTTAGAGGTCGGAGGTCAGAAGTCAGAAACCATCCGTTTAGCGAGCGCACTTGTGCGCCTGTGGTGGTTGAAAGCCATCTTCGAAACGAACTGATTTAAAAAACTTATTTGTGCGCCGTGTATTAATGGCCATCGTCGACGCGGCGGATAAGTCCGCTCTCTAAACGGCAGTTTTGCGATTCTGACTTCTGACTTCTGACTTCTGACCCCTGACCTCTGTCCTCTGTCCTCTGACTTCTGTCCTCTGATCTTGACTGGAAGTCGCAACCCGCGCTATGTTGACTCCACTTCGCAGAGAAGGTTAATGGCTATGTTGTTACCCACGAGTTACAGCTTCTCATAGATCCTGGCGTTCCTTCGGTCGCACCCTCTCAGTTTATCTTGACGTCAGGACCTATTCGGCCTGCGCCTGCGCGTATATGAGTACGCGCCGGCTTGGCGGCGCTCTGGACGGGCTGTGACCCGTCCCAGGCCTCCGTCCGGCTGGCGTTAATGATTCTGTCGACCGTCGATCTTCGACTGCCGACTGTTACTTTTTTTTGTTATGGGCTTAGAAGATTTTATTAAGGACGCGCTCAACAAACCGAACGACTACGTTGCGTATCACGTCGGGCGGGAATTGGCGGAGCTGCATCCCGGAAAAGTGATCATCGAAGGTACAACCGGGTACTTCGACCTGGAGGCATTCGTGCGTGCGGAGAAATGCTCGATTGTCACAGAATCCTCCGTCTTCAATCACATCAAAACAAATTGGAAGGGACGTGACAAAAGCCCAACAGAGCGCTTTGTGAACTCCTGGCTCAACGTGCTGTGGCGCGGGCAACTCCTTGACGTGGTGCTGATCACCTGGTCAGACAACTGCTATCCATCGCGCCATCATTGGATCGTCTCTGAAGACAGGAAGCTGGCTGAGGCTTTCGTCAACGAAGTGTGCGAGTGGTCATCCGAAGTGCGCGGTGAGATTCTTGTTTTTCAGGATGGCTACTGGCAGAAGAACAAGGAGCTCTACGACGCGATCAAGACCGCAACCTTCGATAACGTTATTCTGCCTGACTCGCTGAAGGAGCAGGTTCGGAACGACTTCGAAGGATTTTTCGAGTCGCGCGCCGTCTATGAGCAATATGGAATCCCGTGGAAGCGCGGAGCCCTGTTCATTGGCCCACCGGGAAATGGAAAGACCCATACGGTAAAGGCCCTTATCAACCAACTCAAACGGCCGTGCCTCTACGTAAAGGGCTTAAAGTCGGAATATGCCACTGAACAGGAGAACATCGGTGCGGTGTTTGCCAGAGCGCGCATGAGCACTCCGTGCCTCATGGTCTTCGAAGATCTCGACGCGATGATCGACGATACGAACCGATCGTATTTTCTCAACGAGCTTGACGGATTTGAGAGCAATACAGGCCTGGTGGTTCTGGCCACTACCAACCACCCGGATCGCCTCGACCCGGCCATCCTTGATCGCCCGAGCCG
>DASXSC010000287.1:0-26624 GCA_036506215.1 Pyrinomonadaceae bacterium
TCTGACTTGCCGGCGACCTCAGTGGAATTCTTCGGGTCTCCGACCCTGAGATTCCGGTCAGAGACCGGAAGGGTTTTGTATGTCGATCTGCGGTAAGTCAAAGACTTGCCGCGCATCGGAGGTCACAGACCTTACGGGACTTGCCGCGCATCGGACCTAACGAGACTTGCCGCGCATCGGAGGTCACAGACATTACGGGACTTGCCGCGCATCGGAGGTCATAGACCTTACGAGACTTGCCGCGCATCGGAGGTCAAAGACCCATCGCTTTTTGAGCCACCCAATCTCGCAGCACCAACCAGGACTTGACGTACTCCCATCGCTACGGTTCCCAGTTCTGTAAGTCGCACGTTATCGTGTTACCGTTACCCGCATCATGACACTACCGATCAAACCTGGCTTTCCGCCGATGGAAGCGTTGCTGGTAAGCGAAATTCCGGAGGGCGAAAACTGGGAGTATGAGCCCAAGTGGGACGGCTTTCGCTGCCTGGCTTTTCGTGACGGAAAGAAGATTGAGCTGCAGTCGAAGTCTGGCCAAACGCTCGGGCGTTACTTTCCGGAAATAGTCGAAGCTCTGCTTAAGCTAAAAGCGCCGAAGTTTGTCATTGACGGGGAATTGGTAATCCCTGTGAAGGGTGGACTCTCATTTGACGATCTCCTTCAGCGAATTCATCCCGCCGCCAGCCGCGTAGCGAAGTTATCCAGAGAAACGCCGGCACATTTCATTGTCTTTGATGTGCTGGTTGATGATGCTGGCAAGCCGATCCAGGACCTTCCACTGAGCCAGCGCCGCGAAAAACTCGAGAGCTTCGCAAAGAAATATCTGGCGAAGAACCAGAGCATAGAACTCTCGCCGACAACCCGGAATGTTGCCCTGGCTCGCAAGTGGCTTTTGACAACGGGAATGAAGCTGGATGGCGTGATTGCGAAACGTTTGGATCTACCGTATCGATCCGGCGAGCGAGATGGCATGCAAAAGGTGAAGCGGATGCGAACTGCCGATTGCGTGGTCGGCGGTTTTAGATATGCGACCAAGGGCAAAGTTGTCGGTTCGCTGCTGCTGGGTTTGTATGACGAGAGCGGGTTGCTTCATCACATTGGCTACACCTCGAGCTTCAACGATGCGCAAAAGAAGGAGCTGACTAAAAAGCTCGAGCCCTTGATTGCGCCTCCAGGGTTCACCGGCAACAAGCCGGGTGGGCCAAGTCGCTGGAGCACGAAGAAGACGAGCGAATGGGAGCCGCTTCAGACAAAGCTGGTAGTCGAAGTTCAGTATGATCATTTCTCGGGCGGTCGCTTTCGCCACGGCACGAAGTTCCTGCGATGGCGTCCGGATAAGAAACCCAGGAAATGCGGCTTTGAACAGCTTTGAACCTGCCGAGTCTGAGGTCGCACATTTCATTTGGTATCAGAGGATGAAGTTGGCTTTGGGAGACACCATTCAATTGAATTCCACCGACATGACGAAAATCGGACCACCGACAGTCAAGGCTATGTTTACTTTCCGCGGCGAACCGTACGAGCTTCACTCTTACATAGAATCGTAGGGAGGGCGGTGGCGGCGCTGCATGTGCACGGAGTATCAGGTCCCAGGGCATTCATTGTCGTCACTGGCTCGTACGATTCCGATACCGACTATTGGCCCGGCTCGCTTAACTCATAACCACATCGCCGACAATTTCATCGTTGTGGTATACGGGTTGACTAGATAAAACAGTGGAAAGCCCGTGAGATTGAGGGCAAACACGAAAAGCCTCGCATTCATTCTACGTCGAGCTTGCCTTCATGGTTTGTTCCCAATCTTTTTGAGCTGGAGCGCGCTGCGATTCGTATCGGAGATAAACACGCATGTCTTGATTTCATGCGAGATAAGCCGGAGTTGAGGGCAGTTGCCGCTCATAAATCGGGGATTGGAGCAAGGGCCGCTGATGACTCAGCCATTTAAACCAACGAAGCGAAAGGGAGCGCGTTCGGCTCACGCGAGGCTTTTTGGCTCCGGTGATCTCACTCGAGGGATGCGTTGTTCCGTGATCGTTGCTCATCCCGACGATGAAGTGGTAGGCGCAGGCTGCCTCATCTCCAAACTGGTCGACGTTACTGTGCTTCATATTACGGACGGCGCGCCTCGCGATATGCAGGATGCCAAAGCAGCCGGATTCGCAGAACGCTCGGAGTATGCGCAAGCTCGTAGAGATGAATGCCTGGCGGCATTGGCAATCGCCCAGGTCCCCGAAGACCGGGTAGTGGAATTTGGGGTCACGGACCACTGCGCCGCGGATAGCCTTGCCGGTCTGACAAAAAGAGTAGCTACGTTTCTCCAGCAGTCGGAGGCAGACATTGTCGTGACGCATCCCTATGAAGGCGGTCACCCGGATCACGATTCGACGGCGTTCGCCACGCATGCCGCGCTGCGGTTGATGAAGCAAAATGGCTTCAAGCCACCGGTGTTGTTTGAGATGGCGCTGCACCCCAGCGCGGACTTCAAAGCGAAGGTTCCTGAGTTCTTGCCGGGTTCGGAAGGGGAGACGACAACATTGCTACTCGATAAACGAGCCGAGGACTTAAAGCAACGAATGTTTGCCTGCCTCGAGACACAACGAGAGAGTTTGGAACTTTCGCCCGTTGGGCCGGAGCGATTTCGCCAGCCTTCTGATTACGACTTCACTGCTCCAAAGGACGGCAAATTGCATTATGAAAATTTCGACTGGGCGCTGAGAAAAGACGAGTGGCAGTCGCTGGCCCGCAAAGCTCTGGCTGACCTATTTCCGGCGAAGCAGGCATCCGGAAGAGCGGGTGGGATCTAGCAGACAATTAATATTTCTTGCTGGGGTGAGCTTTGACGTTCACTTAAACCGGCGGGCCTTCGCTGGCGTCAAACTCCTCCATGTCCTTGCGCCATTCAGAACCCATGCGACTCTGCAGTAAGCGGAGACAACGATTCCAGCGGAGTATTGCATCGTCGTTGTTCGCCGGTCGTATTTTCTCCGCGTCTTCAAAGCATCGCATTGCCTCTTCAAAGATTGGCAGGAGAGTGTGGGTTAACCGGCCGGCTCTCAATTGGGCTTTGGCCTTTCGCTCGTGAACAATCCCGCGGTGATAGATACGCTCATATTCGTTGGTTAAATTCCGAAACACGGCCTCTGCTTCCGCATCGCGATCAGACGTGCTGCCATCAAACTGGTCGGTGATAGCCAGACCCAACAAACGCAACGCTGCTTGATTGTCGGCGTCAATGGCAAGAATGTCGCGACAGATCGACTCCGCTTCGCCCGGCTCGTTGAGGTATCGATAGACCTGAGCCTTGGAGATCGCTTCAGCGATCCCGGCTTGTGAGATTGGCTTGAAGTTTGTTTCCATGGTGGCGTTCTCCCTTCATTTCGCTCTCTTGCCCTTTAACCTCCGCAAGAACCAGAGCACCGGGTCGTAGAAGTCATCAATCACCCGCTCCTTAAGCGGAATTATGGCATTGTCGGTGATATGAATGTCCTCCGGGCAGACCTCCGTGCAGCATTTCGTGATGTTACACAAGCCGATACCAATTTCTTCCTTGAGCAGTCCGGTTCGAGACAAGCCGTCCAGCGGATGCATTTCCAGGCCGGCAACCCGAACGAAGAAACGTGGTCCGCCGAACTGTTCTTTCTTGTCATGGTCACGCAAAACGTGGCAAACATTCTGGCAGAGAAAACATTCGATACACTTGCGAAATTCCTGCACGCGGTCAACGTCGCGCTGGTCCATCTTCCATTCAACGCCCGGCCTTGGCATGAATGGCGGAATTTTCCTATTGACCTGGTAATTCCATGAGACATCCGTGACCAGGTCCTTAATTACCGGAAACGACTTCATGGGTTGAACCGTAATTGGCTCGCCGAGCGGTAACGCATCCATGCGCGTCTTACAAGTTAACCGTGGCCGGCCGTTGACTTCCGCCGAGCAAGAGCCACATTTTCCCGCCTTGCAGTTCCACCTGACCGCAAGGTCCGGCGCCAGATATCCCTGAACGTAGTGGAGCGCATCGAGCACTACCATTCCGGGCGCGACCGGTACTCTATAGTCGATCAACTGGCCGCCATTGCGATCGCCACGAAAGATTTTGAAAGTTGCTTCGGCCACTGGTTGCCTTATCGTTTAGAGGTTGGCGTTGTTCGCTGTATCTCCTTGGTCAAACTATTCTGCAAGTATCTCTTTCAAGTCCGGAGGCATATCGGAAATCGACCTCTGGTTAAGAGTCATCTGGTCTCCGTCCCTGTCGATGACGTTGTTGTGCCTGCCCCAGGTTTCATCATAGTTAGGATAGTCAATTCTACTATGCGCGCCGCGGCTTTCTCTGCGCGCCAGGGCACTCAAAGCCACCGCTTCTGAAACCGTCAGCATCGATTTCAAATCGCGGGCCAGATGCCAGCCTGGATTGAACAGGCGGGAGCCTTCAACTCGCACGCTACCGGCACGTTCCTTTAGGGCTCGAATTTCAGCCAGCCCACGCTCCAGGTCTTCTTCACTGCGAAAGATTCCCACGAACTGTTGCATCGTCTCTTGCAGCTCACGATGGAGTTGATATGGATTCTCGCCCTCAGTGCGTACAAACGGCGCCAGCATCTCTGAGACGGAGTCTGCAATCTGTGATTCATCAAGAGCTACTGGTCTAACACTGCCGGCATGATCTGCCGCGGCTAAGCCGGCCCGGCGGCCAAACACCAGCAGATCCGAAAGCGAATTACCGCCCAGGCGGTTCGCGCCATGAAGGCCGGCAGCGGCTTCGCCTGCGGCAAACAATCCCGGAATTGTTGCTTGCGCGGTCTCAGCCTCGACCCGAATGCCGCCCATCATGTAATGGCAAGTTGGCCCAACTTCCATCGGCCCTGCAGTGATATCCACGTCGGCTAATTCACGAAACTGGTGATACATGCTTGGCAGTTTTTTCTTAACGTAATCCGCCGGTTTGTGCGAGATGTCGAGGTAAGCTCCGCCATGCTCGGTCCCGCGGCCTTCCTTCGCTTCGGTGTAGATGGCACGCGACACTACGTCACGAGTGGACAACTCCATCTTCTCGGGATCGTAGCGCTCCATAAATCGCTCGCCATTTTTGTTGCGCAACACGCCACCTTCGCCGCGCACGGCTTCAGTAACCAGAATGCCCTGAACGCCCGGCGGCCAAACCATGCCGGTGGGGTGAAACTGTACAAACTCCATATCCATCAACCCGGCGCCCGCATCATAAGCCAGCGTCATTCCGTCGCCCGTATACTCCCAGGAGTTGGAAGTGATGCTCCAGGCTTTGCCGATGCCGCCGGTGGCAATGACCACCGACTTAGCTTTGAAGACTACAAAGCGGCCCGATTCGCGCCAGTAACCAAAAGCGCCTGCGACGCGTTCGCCGTCTTTTAGCAAACGCGTGATTGCGCATTCCATGTAGACGTCGATTCCGAGATGAACGCCGCGATCCTGTAACGTGCGAATCATCTCGAGACCGGTGCGGTCGCCAACGTGGCAAAGGCGTTTAAATGTGTGTCCGCCAAACGCGCGCTGTAAAATCTCGCCATCGCTGGTGCGGTCGAAAAGGGCGCCCCATTGTTCTAATTCCCTAACCCGATCCGGAGCCTCCTGCGCATGTATTTGGGCCATCCGCCAGTTGTTCAGAAACTTGCCGCCGCGCATGGTGTCGCGAAAATGAGTGCGCCAGTCGTCAGCCTTGTCCACGTTTGACATCGCCGCCGCGATTCCGCCTTCAGCCATCACCGTGTGCGCTTTGCCGAGTAAAGATTTGCACACGACGGCAACAGTCGCGCCCTGGCCAAGGGCTGCGATGGCTGCACAAAGGCCCGCACCGCCTGCACCAATGATTAGCACGTCATGTTCGTGTGTTTCGTATTTTTCGTTCACAGCAATCTGAGATCAGTGATAGATCCTGAGGCGACCAGCCGGATGTAGAAATCCGCCAGCCCAACCGAGAATAGACTGAGCCAGGCAAAGAGCATGTGACGCTCGTTAAGAAGTGTAATGACGCGCCAGGAAGAGTGCCGCGCGCCCCCCATGGTTACGCAGGAGAAACAGTCGACGTTGCCACCAATGATATGCCTGAGCGAATGGCACGAGAAGGTGTAGAAGGAAAGCAGAATGATATTCGCGAGCAGGACCAGCGAGCCGACACCGATACCGAAGTGTTTGCCCCCTGCCGAGTCAAACCAGAACGCGCTGATCGCGTCGTACCACAGAATGACCAGAAAGATCAGAGCGACATAAAGAAAATAACGATGCAGATTTTGCAAGATGAATGGGAACCTGGTCTCCCCCTGGTAGCGATGCGGATGCGACTCGCCGACAGCGCACGCCGGTGGATCAAGAAAGAAAGCGCGATAGTATGCTTTGCGATAGTAGTAACAGGTGGCGCGAAATCCGAGCGGCGCCCAGAGAATCAAAATCGCGGGCGACAGCGGCCACCAGCGCGGCTTGATGAGCGGAGAGTAAAAAGGAGAAAGGTAGGGACCAAACTCGTAATACGCATTTTCGAAAGTTCGCCAGGTCGCGTAAACAGTGAAGGCCCCTAGCACAAGTACAACGGGAACGAGCTCAAGCCACCAGGCGTCGCGTCGCGTTGTGACGCCCAAGCCACCGTGCCCAATTGCGGTTCTGGCTTCAGCCATTAAAGGTATCTCCGCTAAAGGATCTCCGCGACACGAATGTCCGTGGTGGTAGCTATCACGGAGTTACGAAGTATCGTTGGAATAAAAGACGGCGATAAGAATAGCTCACCCCAGCAATTGCTTGCTAGCTTGGAAGCCTTTCAGAGCCATGGAAACGGACAAGCCGCCTCTACAGAATATGCGCCCAAAAAGACTCAAACTTTGTGCTATTAAAACACTTAGACACTTGAAACTAGAACAAGGAACCAGTGTCTCCAGGCAGCATCGCCTTGCGCACCAGCGGAATTGGCGGGCCACCATACTTCAAAAACTCGTCATGAAACGATTGCCACGCCTGTTTGCCGCCCCGCGAGGCTGTCCAATCGTCGCGCAGTTTTCTGATCATCAACTTGCCCATCGTGTAGTTGAGATAAGCCGGATCAAACGTCCCGCGCGCAGCCTGCTGGCGAGAGTTTGCCGCATCCTGATAGCCCTGCTCGAGAAACATCTTCTCCGACTCGTCCACCGTCATTTTGCCGGTATGCATCTCGATCGCTGAAACAAAACGGACGTTGCGAAGCAGCGCTTCGAGAAGTTGTCCAATGTGCAGTTCGACTTGGTCATTCCCAAGGCCGGCTTCCCACATCATCTCCTCGGTATAGTGGGCCCAGCCTTCGGCAAACGCGTAGCCCACAAACAACTGGCCCAGCTTCGATGAGGAGCGGTTGGCATGCAAAAACTGCAGAAAGTGTCCCGGCCAAACCTCGTGCACCGAAGTGAAGAGCAGGCTGCCGACTCCCGGGACATAGGCGTCCTTCTCCTTTTGGGACCACGAAGGGTCCGGCGGCGCGATGTAGTAAATCGATGGCAAGCCTTTTTCGTAAGGGCCGGGGATGTTGATGTAGGCAAAGTTCCAACGACGGTAAGCGGGCGCTTCCGCAACCTTTGCTTCTTCAGTGCCCGGAACTGTCACGATCTTCTTTTCGAGAATAAACGATCTCAGATCGCCGAGTTGTTTGCGCGCTATCTCAACCGGCCCACCAGTCGGCTTATCGGCCTGGGCTTTGGCGACACATTCGGTAATCGACACTCCTGGAGCAAAGGTTTCACAAGCTTCCTTCAGTGCAGCAAGATTACGATCCAGATCTCGCCGGCCGGTTTCTGCCAGTTCGGAGAGTGGAACATCCACGCGCTCGGTCGCCTTCAGCATCTCACTAAACTTCTCGGCGCCTAGTTGGAAGTTGTCTGTTGCGGTGGCCTCCTGCGTTTTGAACCAGGCATCAATGTCCTTCATCGCTTTGATGGCTCCGTCGTTTGCTTCCTTAAAATCTTTCTGAAGCTGTTCGTCTTTCACAGGTGCGAAGATCGCGGGTACATCTTTCTCGTAAAACGATATGAGGCCGCCGTAGGTCGTATGCCCGATCTTAACGAAAGTTTTCGGCAAGGGTGTGCGCAGGTTCTTGCGAATTTGATCAATGGCTGTGGGAACTGCTTTGGCGTATGCGGTGTACGCCTTAAGACGCTGATCGAGTGGCGCATATTCACGCGACACATAAACGTCCGGATCAATTGAATCTGCGTAAAACTGGGGACAACGCACCGGCCACTCGGCAGACTCGCGCCAGAAGAGATCGCCATCAATCACTGCGGCGACGTATTCGCGTTCGAAGCGTTGCCGCTCATCAAGAGCGGAATCCTGAAAGCCGGCGACGCGGACTTTCTGCGCGTGCAGGCGCTTGATCTCTTTCGCCAGACCTTCGGAGCTCCAGTCGGGCAGCTTGCCATCAAACTCATGCCTGCCGGCGCGTACTGCGAAGTCGGGATGCGCAACGAAATAGGCCTCAAGAAACTCGTTTACATACGAATCCCAGGTTTTGGATTCGTTAGCACTCATTGCCGGCTGATTGTTTGGCTGATTGGCCTGTTGGCAGGCAATCGACAGGAGAAGAAAGGCAAAAGACGTGGCTATCGCAAGCCGCAACAAAAGTTTGGCAGACATTCACTTCCATTCCCTTCAGACAGATTAGGTACTTTAAGTTTAGTCTAGAGAAAGGCCAATCTTCAGGCAAGGAATTGGTAAGAAGATCAACGCCATGTGAGAAATTTTCCATTTCTCATTTTCATTTGTCATTCGCGGATTCAAGTTGGAAGTGCAACAGCTCGCGGACTCGTCACCATAATTGAGGCGAGAGAGTAACAGTCGACCAACATTGGCGTTTTATCCTAATCAGAACCGGGAGCGGACCGGGGAAGCCCGCAGCCCGGCTGGGGTGGTGGTAGCGACCGGCCAGGGAGTCAACCGTAGTTGTTGTCCTTGATTGACCGCGATCAGAGATTGAAATACTAGACTGGTAAAGTTGACTCCTTGGCCGGTCGCTACCGCTTCCGGTTCTGATTCAGGCTGTTTCACGCGCCGTCGCTGTTTATTTGCGACAGTGAGGGCACCTGTCCTGATCACGAAGGAAAGAGCGGGGGCAAGCCCGCCTTCCGGACCTTGAGCTTCTCAAGCTTTGGCAATGCTTCCGAATTTGAGTGGCTTTCAATCAAGAAGAGACGCGGGACAAAATAGCCTCGAGTTCGGGAAGAAGGCGGGCTTGCCCCGCTCTTTCCGTCGATATGACAAAAGTTTTGGATAGCAGTCCGTATCTCATCTGGTACTCAAAGCGGTGGCTGCGGCAAGCCGTTTGCGCGCCTCAGCCGCCTCCGGACTACGCGGGTAGCGGTGTACTAACTCTTGCCAGCCTTCGCCATCGTAACGAAACTTTTTCTCACGAGCGTCAAACACGAAGGTGATTCCCTGGCGATTGTAGCGATCAAGCGCGTTGAAATTGAGGTAGTAACTGAAGAGCGGCGCGCCCCCAGCAGTCATCTCTTTTTCGTCCAGTCGGCGCGAGGCATCGCGGGAGAGGCGTCCGGCGATGTCTTCGGCCGCTTGCGCGTAAATCATCAGGACTTCAGGACGGAAAACTGAAAACGTAAACGTGTCGAGAAAAATTCGCGCCCGCACGATGCGATCGAAATCCTCGGAGCCCTGGATGAGACGCAGTAACCTGGCATCGTCGCCGGCACGCGAAGCTGAAACCAGGGCATCACGTTGGATCCAGCCGTTTGTCCGGCTGGTGATGTTGACTCTACAAAAAACTACTCCGGCTCGATTTCTTCTCTCTCCTCTGATGGCAACCAACACCCCGCGGCTTATTCTGCGCACCAACACTCCGGATAGTTCGGGTGTTGTTCTCAACGCGGACAGTCGTTCATCGACAACTACCGCAACGCGGCCACCGGCCGGCACACGTCGCTTAGCAATGGTCGTTGCCGGCAAGAACCCAAAAATCACGCTAAGGAATATCGACTGGAACTTGCGTAAGGAACCGAGGTTCATAGCTCCGCCCTCCCCATCAGATGAGGTTGATTAAAGGGTGACGGTTGAAGAAACCGCGGTTGGTTTAGCGGGAAAGGCGACGCCGCGCTGGGTGTCGAATGTTAAGACCGTTTATCTTTCGACTTGGCAGTTTCATGTCTGCCTGGGATGCCAGTACGCGCTGAGCAAAACGGGCGTGATGAAAGTGACAGATTGCTACCGCCAGAGCGTCGGAAACATCGTGCGGTTCAGGCACGCTCGCAAGCGATAGCAGCGTCTTCACCATCTGCTGAACCTGAAACTTTTCGGCGCTGCCATGACCGACCACGGTTTGCTTCACGAGTCTGGGTGAGTACTCATGAATTTCGAGAGCCGCGCGTTCAGCCACCAGCATCGCCACGCCACGAACCTGGCCCAGCTTCAAAGTGACTTTGACATTAGTAGAGAGGAATCCGTCTTCAATAGCGCAAGCGTCAGGGTGGTGTCGTTCGATGATCTCCTCCAAGGCGGTGGCGATTCGCAAGAGGCGCGCTGGAAATTTCTGGCCGGTCGAGGCTCGCACGGTGCCGCATTCGACCAGACCGTAGCGCCGTCCATCACCTTCGATTACGCCCCAGCCGGTCGTCTCGCTGCCCGGATCAATTCCTAAAATGCGCATAACTGAAACCGCGAACGGCGCGCAGTATACTACACCGCAAAACTCCGGCATGGACTTTTCTTTTGATTCTCACGCTCATCTTCATGCCAGGGTTCTTGCATTAGCCTTCGTTTGCGAGCAATCGAGGAAGATGATCACACTGAGGGTTTCACTACAGCGAGAAATTCAGCCAGCTAAATAATCTCAGGGTGAGGAAGCGCGGGCCAGCCCACCTTCCTCACCCGGAGTTTAACTTGCTGAATTTCTTGCTGGGGTGAGAGCCTTTCAAACAGAAGCGGGGGGAAGCCCACCTTCCTCACCCTGAGATTATTTGACCTGCTGAGTTTTCTGCTAGAGTGAAGGCCTTTCAAAATTAAAACTTTACCCTAGACTGTTAATAAAACCTTCTGACTATCGTTTGTAAGAGTGGAGACGATTTCAGGAGGATGCAGTGCAGGCAACCGCTAAAACATTGAGATTAGTTACCGAAGAACCCCCCGGTGAGCTGGAAACGCTCTTCCGAGACCATCACGACCGCGTTTTCCGCACGGCGCACCGCATCACCGGCAGCCCGGCAGATGCGGAAGACGTGCTGCAGACTGTTTTCCTGCGGATCGTTAGAAACAGAGAGACTTACGACCTCTCCGAGAACGTTGCAGCTTACCTGTCGCGAGCGGCGATCAATGCGTCGCTCGATCTGATGCGCAGCCGGGGTCGCGCAAAGTCCGTTGAACTAAGCGAAGTCGACCCCAGGGCGCTTGAAAGCAAGTTTCAAAGCCCCGAGGCCGAGCATGCCGATCGCGAGCTGAAAACGCTGATTCGTCAGGCTGTAGCCCGTTTGGGGGAAACAGCCGGCGAGATGTTTGTGCTGCGCTATTACGAAGGCTACGACAACCGGGAAATCGCGAGGATGCTTGGCACGTCGCAGACGGTGGTGGGAGTCGTGCTGCATCGCGCGCGCACAAAACTACGAAAAGAGATTGGGCATTATCTGGAGAAACATCATGAAAAGCAATAATGATTTGGACGCAATTCTCGACAAGGCTACCAGCGAAATGCGGAACGAGCAGATCGATTCGGCGGCAGTTAACGAAGCGGCGGAGCGTGTTTGGGCGCGGTTGGCCGTTGAGGCCGGGCAATTTGAGGATAGAAGGCCTGCTGCCGAACACATCGAAAGCTGCGCTGATTTTCAAACACTCATTCCGGCTTATCTGACCGGCGCATTGTCTGAAGCTCGTTCGCTGTTGCTGGTCGATCATACGCATGAGTGTATCCCCTGCCGTAAGGCGATGAAGGACGCACGCGCGCGCAGAATGGCGCCGGCGAAGAAAATTGTCGCCAAACGCCGCTACAGCATTCAGCCTGTTGTCCTGCGATGGGGAATTGCCGCGGCTCTGATTATCGGAGTCGGGCTTATAGCCCTGCCCTTTATTCAACGTTATGCGCCGCTCGGCGCGGATTTAGAGGCAACAGTTCAAGCCGCCGAAGGACAGGTTTTTCAAATCGCTGACACGCGCAGCACGCCCATTTCCTCCGGCGAGAAATTGCAAAAGGGCGAGCGCCTTCGCACAGCGAAAGACGCGCACGCCTTCGTTCGTCTGGGCGACGGCTCAGTCATTGAAATGAAGGACCGTTCCGAGTTGTCTCTAAGCAAGAATTCGCTGGGCACCACTATTCATTTGAACCGGGGCGCGATTGTTGTCGAAGCTGCAAAACAGGGAAGACAGCATCTTTTCGTCGACACCCTGGACAACTCGCACGTGTCAGTTACAGGCACGGTATTTTCCGTTAACAGCGGTACCAAGGGATCGCGCGTGTCGGTGATCGAAGGCGAAGTCCACTTGGATCACGCCGGTAGCGAACGTGTCTTGCGCGGTGGGGAACAAGCAACCACGAATGCTGCCATCGAAAGGATTCCGGTTAAGGACGAAGTGGCTTGGAGCCGAAAGGCTGCGCGTTATGCGGAAACTCTGGCCGCCTTCACCTCGCTGAATAAGGAGTTGGGCAAGATTTCTTTACCGGGAGTTCGCAATTCAACGCACCTGCTCGATCTGATGCCCGAGAACACAATTGTCTATGCGGCGCTGCCTAACCTGACCTCAACCATCATTGAGTCGCACCGGATCATGCAGGAACGGATCAATCAGAATGCCGCTCTGCGTGAATGGTGGGAAAAGGGAGAGGGAAGCCATCGCCGTCCGAATGTCGATCAGGTGATCGGCAGTATTCGTGAGTTTGGCAATTACCTGGGAGACGAAATCGCGGTTTCAGTCTCGATGGATGATAAGGGCGAGCCGGTTGCGCCGCTGGTGCTTGCGGAACTCAAGAACTCCGCAGGCTTCCAACAGTTTGTGGAGCAGCAGATCGCGAAGTATGGCGGCAACTCGCCGGCCAATGACCAAACTCGCCCGGCAATTCGCTTCGTGCCAGATCCCTTGACGGCGACGGCGACCGCGACAGAGCCTGGAAAGAAGTTGGACGAACTATACGTCTGGATTCAAAACGATCTGTTCGCGGCAAGCCCCAGGCTCCAACAGCTTCAGGACCTGGCCACAATAGTTCAGAAGGGCGCAACAAGCAGCTTCACAGAAACAGCGTTTCACAATCGTATTGCCCAGGTTTATCAGGAGGGCGCCGGTTTGGTTGTGGCCGCTAATCTTGAACGTCTGATTGAGAGAACGAAGCCCGAACTAACGAAGGGGGCGGGCGGCGAGAAGCGTGAAAGCGCGCTGAAACAACTTGGCATCCTCAACCTCAAGTATTTCGTGCTTGATCAGACAAGCGAAGAAGGCAAAACGCACACTCAGGCGACGGTGTCATTCAACGAAGCACAGCGCGGCATTCCTTCGTGGCTCGCGGCTCCGGGGCCGATGGGTTCACTCGAGTACATTTCGCCGGATGCTAACGTGGTCGCGGGCTTTGTCGTCAAAGACCCGGTGAAGCTGGTTGATGATTTGCTCGGCGTCATTGAAACGGTATCGCCCGACCTGCGGAAAAATCTCGACAAGCAGCAGGCAGAACGCGGCCTGGATATTCGCAGAGACATCGCAGCGCCGCTTGGTGGAGAGTTTGCTTTCGCGATCGATGGTCCAATTCTGCCAACGCCGTCGTGGAAGATGGTGTTTGAAGTAAACGACTCTGCCCACCTACAACAAACGCTTGAGCGCGTGGTGGGGGAAATCAACAATGAGGCTGCGAAGCTTGGCAAGACCGGTCTGGTTTGGGAACGAGCGGAGATTGCCGGTCGCTCTTACTACACGCTGAAGTCAGGCGATTTCGGTGTTCAAGTGAACTACACCTATGTCAACGGCTACGTAGTGATGGGCCCGAGTCTGGCGATGGTTGAGCGGTCAGTACATTCACAAGAGCAAGGTTACACGCTGCTGCGCTCGGCGCGGTTTACTGCCGGCCTGCCAGCGGATGGTAACG
Organism: Pyrinomonadaceae bacterium; assembly: GCA_036506215.1. Lineage (GTDB taxonomy): Bacteria > Acidobacteriota > Blastocatellia > Pyrinomonadales > Pyrinomonadaceae > PSRF01. The sequence continues at coordinate 14,048 of DASXSC010000287.1, forward strand.
CCAACTTTTCGGCGCTCTTCTATCACAATCTGGCGCCGCTAGTGCGCCCGTTTGCGGAACGGATAGCTAACTCTGCAGGCAATCTGCCGCAGGAGCAGCAACAGGCAATCAAGGCGATGGCTGCCGACATGCCGCCCACGCTCGCTTACGCCTACGCTCAAGGCGACAGCATAACTTTCGCTGCCAACACGGAAGGTGGGCCCTTCGGATTGAGCCCTGCAACTTTGCTGGGAGTGCCAAATTCATTGGAAATCCAACACATTCTGCAGCAAGGCATGAAAAAGTAGGACAGGCATTCCTGCCTGTCTTCTGAGGGTTAAGACAGTCCAGGACGGTGGGATGAAAAAGTAGGACAGGCATTCCTGCCTGTCTTCTGAGGGTTAAGACAGTCGCGAACGGTGGGACAGACAGGAATGTCTGTCCTACCTACTGACCCGCAGGAAGTGAATAGAAAGGGAATTAGTCATGATTGATCTTAGAAAGTCTCAGGCCTTGATAACAATCGCGGTCACAATCGTCGGGTCACTGGTTTTCCTGTCATCTTGCACCCATCAAAGAATTGTTCAGGTTGGCTCACACAAAGTAACCATCTCTCGGCATGGTTTGGAAAAGAAGATTCACTTCAATCCCGATGCCAGTGTCCCGAGCTTCGAATACAAAGGGATCGGTGTCACAGGAAGGCACTTCAAGGTAACGATCACAGGCGATAAGGTGAGGGTCAATGACCTTGATTACGGCGAACTGCGCAGCGGGGATTCGGTGCTCATAGGTGACGATGGTGTGGCGGTGAACTCAATGGATTATGGCGAGTCGGAAAAATATCTACGTGCCAATAACCCGGCACTGGAAACCATTGTTACAAAACACGATCGCTAGTCCCGTAGGGACCTAATGTTTATAGACCACAGCTCTATAAGTTTCGTCGAGCTCCGGAGGACCACTACTTTTTCATTCGCCTTACGCAGAAGAGCGAAATATTTCCTGCGATGAGCTCTGGTCAGACGACTTTGCCGCTATTTCTATAAACATCCGGCTCCTACGGAGCTAGTGCCACGTTTGGTTGCGGAGGTGCCGCACTGTGATTCCCATGAAACTAATCGCCATCTCCCTCGGCTCGTGGCTCATCGGACTCTCTGCCATCTTGCTGGTGTTTGTTGTCGTTGAAGGAGAGAGCCTGAGCGCGGCAGATCTTAAAGGCGCGACCATCACATCTCTCATCATTGCCGCGCTGCTTTTCTCGCTGGCGTACGCTCCATCTCTGTTCTGGTTACGAAAGCGCCTGGGCGGTTGCCGGCCCGCGGCGCTTTTTCCCATTGCCTCGGCAGTGATTCTCAATCTTCCGGTTTTTTTGATCGGAATTTTGGCAATCGGTAGAACTTTAGGGACCGCGGAAGCGTTTGCATTCATCGGTGCATTCGTTTTGATGGGAACGGCCTTCGGGTTCGCCTTTGTTTGGAATTATCAGAACAGAGATATAAAGTCTGCAAGATGGCATTAGCTGAACCAGTCTACGAACAGGCGAAACTAAAAAATCCGGCAAACTTCGCTCCGGTCATTGATCTGAATGACCTGAGCGTCACATTTGGCGGACGACCAATTCTGCAGAATCTGCGCGGTGAACTGCGCGGACGGGCCATCGGTTTACTTGGTCCCAACGGCGCCGGCAAGACCACGTTGATTCATACTCTGCTCGGATTCCATTCGCCTTCCTCAGGCACCGCCCACATCCTTGGTCAGGACATTACCAACGACGCCAAGCAGATCAGATCGCTCGTCGGCTATATGCCCGAACGGGACTCATATATTGCAAAGATGAGCGCCGTGCGTTTTGTGCGATTAATGGCCGAGCTGTCGGGCTTGCCGTCGGAAGCCGCGCTCGAGCGCGCTCATGAAGCTCTCTTTTATGTTGGCCTGGGAGAGGCGCGCTACCGCACTCTTGATACCTATTCACTGGGAATGAAACAGCTTGCCAAACTGGCGCAGGCAATCGTTCATGGCCCTCGCTTGATCTTTCTGGATGAACCAACCAACGGTCTTGATCCACCGGCACGTCAACGAATGATCCGCCTGGTGCGCGAGATCCGTGACAGCGGAAAGGCAAATATCGTTTTGTCTTCGCATTTGCTGCGTGACGTGGAAGAGTGTTGCGAAGAAATTCTGATCCTGAAAGAGGGGACACTTGCCGTTTACTGCAACCTGGAAGAAGAACGCAAATCAAATCGCAAGTTTCTGCTGTTGGAAACGCGGGGCGATCAACACAAGTTTGCCGAAGCCGTCGGAGCGCTCGGTTGCGAATACGCGCTGACCGGAGACCACCGCGTAAAGTTGGTATTACCCGAGGGCATCGAGGTGCGGGACCTTTATCGCATTGCGTCCGAGTATGACGTGCAAATCAGGCGGCTGAGTTACAAGCGCGATTCTCTGGAAGATATTTTCCTGAAAGCGATGGAGAACGGCCATGGCGGTTTATGAGCACACCTACAAGCGGTACCTGGGAAAACTGACTCCTGAATGGAGCCGCTTCCTGATAATCCCGCGCCACGCCTTTCGAGATGTTTTCAAGTCAAAACTATTTACGGCGTTCTTCGTTGTCTGCTTTATTCCTCTTTTGATCGAAGCGATTCTCATCTATCTCCATCACAACGTGAACGCGCTCGCAATCTTGAAAGTGGACGTTAGAGAACTCATTCCGATCGATGCTTCTTTCTTCCAGACCTTTGTGAACCTGCAAGGTACCTTGGCGTTCTTCGTGACCCTGCTGGTTGGGCCGCCGCTGGTCGCTCGCGATCTGAGAAACAACGCCCTGCCACTCTATCTATGCCGGCCGTTTTCGCGTACCGAGTATGTGCTGGGGAAAATGTCGGTCCTGTTGATTCTGCTTTCGGCGATCACCTGGGTTCCGCAGTTGTTGTTGTTTTTATTTCAGTCGTACCTCGAGGGCGCCGGCTGGTTTGCCCAAAACCTCTCGCTGGCGAGTGCGATATTCATTGGCAGCGTCGTTTGGATTCTGTTGCTGGCGTTGCTTTCACAAGCCGTATCGGCGCTGGTGAAGTGGCGGGTGATAGCGAGTGCTGCATTGCTGGGTATCTTCTTTATTCCCTCCGTCTTCGGCGAAGTAATAAACAATGTCTTTCTGACGCGCTGGGGCAACATTATCAGTTTGGGCGCGCTCATCAAGAATGTGACGGCCGGGCTCTTCGGCACGTTTGTCCGAGCTTCCGGACACTTTACCGATTGGGACGGACGGGTCGGACGCGAAATCATCGTCTATGAGCCGCCACTCTGGGCGTCGTGGTTTGCGCTCTTTGTTCTATGCGCTGTTTGTTTGGCGCTGCTTTCAAGAAAGGTTAAGGCCTACGAAGTGGTTAAGTGAATTTCGGATTTCGAATTGCGGATTTCGGATTTTGTGTGTTTGGAAGTTGAACCGTTTCACGGAGGCTGTTGGAGAACCTAAGCTGTTGAGGACCTATGAGCGAGTTGGAAGCAAAAATCAAGACTGACCCCAACGAAATTCGCAGTCCGAAATTCGAAATTCGAAATTCTGAGACGATCATCTTCGATGATGTCTCCAAGTTTTATGGAGAGATTCTCGGCGTGAACCGTGTCAATCTTCAGATTGCCCCGGGCATCACCAGTCTCGTTGGGCCAAACGGGGCGGGAAAGTCAACTTTGATGAACTTGATGACCGGGCTGCTTCGCCCCAGTCGCGGGAACATCACGATTCTGGGTATCCTTACCGATCAGCCGGAGCAGTTGTTTCGCAAGCTGGGTTACTGCACTCAGTTTGATTCATTTCCGCGCGGACTGACGGGACGGGAATTCATTAACTCGTTTCTGCTCGTGCATGGCTTCATGCGAAAGGAAGCGGAAGAGTTGACGGTCACCGCGCTCGAACGAGTCAGCCTGCTCGACGCCGCCGATCGAAAGGTCGCCGCGTATAGCAAGGGAATGCGCCAGCGCATTCGACTCGCCCAGGCAATCGCTCATCAGCCGGCCGTATTGATTCTTGACGAGCCTTTGAATGGACTCGACCCGATGGTCCGCGCCGAAACGATTGCACTCTTTCGCAAGCTCGCCGCGGACGGTCTGCACCTGATCATCTCAAGCCACATTCTGCATGAAGTGGACATGATGTCAGATCGCGTAATTCTGCTTAACAATGGTTACGTGGTTGCTGAAGGAAATGTCCACGGCGTGCGCGATGAGATGGAAGAGCACCCGATGCAGATACTCATTCGTTGCGACAAGCCCTCAAAGCTGGCTGCCCGAGTTTTTGATAAGGACCATGTGGTCGAGGCGCGACTGCATGACGACCGCCTCGGGCTTTTTGTAAAAACACGAGACGCAGACCGGTTTTATCTGCTTCTCAATCAAGTAGTCGCTGAAGGAGAAATCAACATCGAGTCGATTGCACCGGTTGATGACGATCTAAGCGCCGTTTACCAGTACTTGATCGGTTCGGAAGGAGGCAGTGCTTGAAGTTCAGAGTTCAACCTTTAGGTTGTGTTTTCGCTCAGCAGCAAGCTAAAGCTTGGACTCTGAACTTCAGGCTTGGCAGCGATCATGAGTAGTTCAACTGTAGATATTACGCCGGTCAAGAAAATCGAGAACCGACCCTTACCCTGGTCGCTTTGGTCGCGACAGATTCGGGCAATCTTCCGACTCGAGATTGAGAAGAACTTTCTCGGCAGGCGCTCGATCCTGCTCTATCTGCTGGCCTTGCTTCCGATCATTCCCCTCGCGCTGCTCGCTCCCTTCACACCGCCGGCTCGTGAATGGCAGGACTTCACGCAGTACCACAAGATCTTTGCGATTTACTACGCAGTCCTGATCCTTCGCACAGTGATTTTCTTCGGCTGTGCCTGGATATTCATGAATCTTTTTCGGGGAGATATGATCGACCGAAGTCTGCACTTCTATTTTCTAAGCCCTGTTCGTCGTGAAGTGCTGGTCATCGGGAAATATGTTTCCGGACTAGCCACGTCGATTGTCCTGTTCACAGCCGCAACCATCGTCTCGATGTTGCTGCTTTATTTTCCTCATTTTTACTCGGAGAGTTCTCGTTACTTCCTGGATGGGCAGGGTCTCGGGCAATTGCTGACTTATGCCGGCATCACGATTCTGGCTTGTATTGGCTACGGCGCCTTTTTTCTGGTAGTAGGGCTGTTCTTCCGCAATCCGATTATTCCGGCGGTCGTGCTGTACGGCTGGGAATGGCTCAATTTCCTGATGCCGCCGTTACTGAAAAAAATAAGCGTCATTCACTATCTCACCTCGCTTGCTCCGGTACCGGTGTATGAAGGACCGTTTGCGGTGCCGGCTTTGCCAACGCCGGCCTGGATTGCCGTGCCTAGTCTCATCGCCGTAACCGGACTAGTATTGATTGTCGCCAGCTATCGTATCCGTCACATGGAGATCCGCTACGGCAACGACTGACCTGCTGGACTCCAGACTCTCAGCGATTGCGCGAACGCTTCTCGAGTGGAGTGGCGGGCCGCTGTTGGGTGGATACATTAGCGCCTGCTGACGAACGAATTGTCTTTAATCCAAAACCGCCAGGGTTTGTGAATCCACTCTTCGGCGTAATCAATTCCAATACGGGGCCCGGACATGATTCGCGAGCGCGCAATCTTTTCGCCTCCCTCAAGCCACACTTGGTTGCTCATCAAATCAGCGCCATCGAGCCGGCGATCGATGCCCAGCGCGATGCACAGTTTGCCGGGCCCATTCGTCAGATTGTGATCTGTTTGCCCGTGGCGACGCTTGCGCATCAGCTCGATTCCCTCAACTGGCTCAACGGCACGAATTAATACGGCGTGCGGAATTTCTGCCACATTGGTCACGACGTTGAATTGGTAGTACATGCCGTAAACAAAAAATACATAGGCCGTTCCACCGATTCGATACATCGTTTCCGTGCGCTGTGTGCGACGTCCGCCGAATGAATGTGCAGCGCGATCCTGCGGTCCGCGGTAAGCCTCGACCTCCACGATCTTGCCCGAGACTCGTTTGCCATTTTTGAAGGGAACAACAAGAAGCTTTCCCAGCAGCTCTCGTGCAACCTGCAACACGTTTGGACGCGTGTAGAAATCGCGAGGCAGCTTGTAGTTGGGTTTTTCGGGTTGGATCATTCCTTTTAGGGAAGCGTCGATGGCTGCGCTACGGGCCAACTCAACGTGGGTCGACAAATACGGAACGGGGAGCGGTTCTATGAAAGGGCTGTCAAGAAAAAAGTTTCACCTCAGCCGCCGAAGTAGTTCTTGGCAGCTAGCCATGCAACGTACCCGAAGCCACTCAACGCTCATCACCACGCCTCTTGTTGACCGCTTTTTGCTCTGCTTTTGTTTTGCCTGATTTGAATAGTCGTGGTCATAGTCAGTCTGAAAGACTGCTAACCATGGTTCTATTTGCGACTCCAGCCTGGCTGGCTGGGCCTATGACTATTTCTGGTTATGCGTGGGGGCATATAGTAGCGACTGGTCCTCAGCTGGAGCCGGGACATCCGCTCCCTTGATACTCACCCACGACCCCAATATCTGGCGCAAAAGCAACGGTGCAGCAAACGGCGCGCGTCAGCGATCAGCACTCAACTTCGAGAGTCTCTGTCGTTGTTTCTAAGCCGCTTGCTGTTTCATCCTTTCCGGGTTGAACTGCTCGCCACGTTTCCAGAGTGCTAGAGTGATCGCCGCCAACTGCCTGGCAATAGTCAAGCGCGCCAAACTGGGATCCATCCCTTGCGCCACCCGCACGTCGTAAGCTGCTTTGAAGGGCCCACTGTGGCAGGCAGTGATGGCGGCGTTCTTGAATACTCGCTTCAGCACATGATTGTGATTGCGATTCAAACCCCGCGTCGCCAGCGGCCGCCGGCTGCGCTGCAAAACGCCATTGACGACCTCATGGTCTGCCGTCGTCCGCGTCACCACTGCCAGTCCCACATAGGGCCAGAACTGCCGCTTGTTGCGAAAGCGATGGGGCGTCCCCACGATCGCCAGCAACTGCGCCACGCTCACTACCCCCAGGCGGGGCACACTCATCAGCCAGGGATAGGCTGTTTGCCGCCGTGCTTCTTTAACCATTAACCGCTTGGCTTCATGCCGTAACGGTTTCAGCGCCGCCAACTGCTGATACAGGAAACTGGCGCGCTGCCGGGCTCCTGGTTCCTTCAGTTTCTGCAGCCATTCTGGCCGTCGATCAGGGCGGTAAATATCATGCCCGCCGCAAGCGATCGCCCGCCCGCGATAGATCGCTTTCAACCGGTTCATCACTCGCGTCGTATCGCTCACCAGACAATCGTAGCAGTGCACCAACTCTTTCAACATTCGCATCCCATTGTCGCCATGGTAGACCGCCTTTAAGGCCCCATTGCGTAACAACTCCGCCAGTTTCTGCGCGTCGATTCGGTCATTCTTGTTACCGCTGTGCAGTAGTTTGTTCTGCCGCGGATCACAGACCACCACCTCTGTCACCAGCGGCCGCACCAGGTCATGCAACCAGTTCGCCTGCGTCCCCTCTTCAAACGTGACGTACACCTTCCCCCGCAACTGCCTGAGAAAATCTCGCACTCGCGCCGCACTGGTTTCAGTCACGTATTGCATCACCAATTTGCCTGCTCCATTTAGCACCACTATCACAATGCTTGCTCGATGCACGTCCATGCCGACATAATACGTTTTCATAGGGCTCTCCTTCCGGTCTCCACTTGAAGTCGTAGAACAACTGCAAGCTACCACCGATGGGGCGCCCTTTCATATATAGAGTAGCGACCGGGTCCAACGTCACACTCACAGTGAGTTGGAAGATTGATTCAAGTTAATAGCCACCGACAGAACCAGGTCGCTAATCGCGCCCGTTCCGTATTTGTCTTAGGAATGGGCACCGCTCCACATTCCCCGTTGGACCAGGTCGCTACCGCTCCCCGTTCTGACTTCTTTGACCCACGCTGATCGTCAGTGTTAGGTCAATGCCAGAGTTTCCAAATCATGGCGAAGGTGATCGCGAATCCGATGGCAACAATTGCGCGTCTTACATTTACCTGATTCACTCGCACTGCCATTCGTGCCCCGAAATAACCGCCAACCAACGCAGCTCCGGCCATCACCAGCGCGTCAGACCAGACAACCAGGCCCATTAAAGCGAAGCTCAGCACTGCAATGCTGTTGATGCAAATGCCAAGAAAATTCTTTATCCCATTAGCGCGATTAATGTCGTGCAGGCCAAGGATTCCCATCGCGGCGAGCATCCAGATGCCGTTTCCCGCTCCAAAGTAACCACCGTAAATTGCCGAGAAAAACTGAAAAACTACGGCGCCCAACCACCACAACATTTTTGGTTCGTCAACAATTGGCTGCAACCGCAGCCGGCGATTGATCGTTCCTCCCGCCATGAAAAGTATGGTTGCAAAGAGAATAAGGAAGGGAACCAGTCGCGCGAAGATGGGCGATGGCGTCCAAATCAGCAACCATGCCCCAAGTGCGCCGCCAATAACACTGATTAACCCAAGTCGCAATAGGATTGTCGAACTATTCTCGAGCTCGCGGCGATAACCAAATAATCCACCAAAGAGTCCGGGCCAAAGAGCAACAGTCGAGGTGGCATTGGCGACTTTGGGATCGAGCCCGAGCCAAATAAGTACGGGAAAAGTTATCAGAGTGCCGCCACCGGCAATAGCATTGATCACACCTGCGGAAAACGCCGCGGCGATCATCATGACACCGTGAAGCAGTTGAGAGTTCAAGCTTCAATTTGCAGCCAGCGGCAGCTACAACCTGAAGGTCAGACTCCAAACGCCGGTCAGCATGGTAGAATGCATTTCAAAGTTAGACCAGCATAAAGTTAAAGGTAGGAACGATGGCAGAGGTAACTATTCGTCCTTCGAAGAACGGACCATACATCGTTGAGGGTACTGTCGAGCTTTTCGACACCGATGGCAATAGAATTACAGTCGATAAGCCCCGTGTTGCACTCTGTCGCTGCGGCGCCTCATCGAATAAACCTTTTTGCGACGGCACGCATAGCAGCGTCGGGTTTCAGGCAGCGGAGACTGTCAACCCGGCAAGCAAAGAGTAGCAGGGATGGTGCCATCCCTCACAATAAATTAACAACATTAAGACAAGTTCGCTATCACCGAAACGGCAAGCATTCTTAACAGAATGGCCCGAATTCCAAAGCCCAAGCTCGGTTTGTGATACAAGGCGATGGGACTTCGTATGCATTGTTTGAGTTGAGGCAGGCCGACTTTTTTTCTTCGCGGCAAAGCTGATCCAGCGCTCTCGGGTAACCCGCAGTGGGATGCGGTGCTCCTAAACCCAAGCCGCCAAAACTGACTCTCCCGATCTGAAATACTTGTCTCTGTTGCCGTAATGCGACAGGGGCAGGTCAGGATTCTGTACTCTTTAGGAGATTCAGCATGTCCCGCAACGTCCTCTGCCGTCGCCAGTCTTCGAAACGCCTTCGAGGCGACCAGGGTACAAACCGCCACTAAACAAAAGATGCGAAATCGTAACCACTGGCCCAGCGCTACTATTGACGACACCGAGGCGCATTACTTCCACGGAGGCCCCCGTGGTTAATCTCCCAATCTCATCGTTTTTGTAAAGGGAGGGAACATGTCTCATAAAGCGCTGAAAATCCTATTCATACATGACGCAGTGGAAAACCGGCTGGGGATTCGCGAACTACTTTCCAAAACCGGTTTCGCTGAGTTTGAGTTGGACGATCTGACAACAGACCTCGCGTTTCGCGGTTTTTGCCGAGACTACTACGGCGTGTGCGTAATAGATTCTGCAGTGAAAGGAATGTGGATTCTTGAAGATTCGCGGCGAGCTGGTTTTACTACGCCAATCATAATGCTCACGTCCAACACGGCCTACGAGGTTCTGAATGCGATGCGCCATGGCGCCGCTGACTGCCTGGTAAGGGAGGCTCTAACCGCCGGGGCACTGGAGGAGTCGATCTGCGTCGTGATTGAACGCGCGCGTTACAAGAAATACAGGTCGGAATGCGCAAGACGGTATTTGAGTCTGGTCGAGAATTCGAGCGAAATCCTCTATACGCACGACCTGCAGGGAAACTCAACCTTTCTTAGTAAAGCCGGCGAAGAGTTTATCGGATACACTCGCGAGGAGATCCGCCACACGAATTTCTCAAAAATACTATCACCTGAATGTGTCGAGTTTGTTTGGCGAACTATTTTTCGCATGTTAGCTGACAGGAAGCCAGCCAGTTTTGAAGCCGTCATGGTGACCAGGCAGGGGCAGAGAATTCCCGTCAGTGTTAGGATGCATCTGGTCTATAAAAAGGGAAAACCTGTTGAAGTGCAGGGCATAGTTCACGATCTGAGCTCGCAGATTCGAGCGTCGCCGCCGTTGACAAAAACCACAGACTCTTCGAGAGTGAATCTAACCTTGTGAAATGATTTAGCTTGTACACGCTAATCGATGTGCCATACCTTTGGTCTTTGCCCTTCCAAATCTTTCTGGCTCTGGACGTCAAACACCACGAGTGGACACGGATCAGGGACCGAGGACTTAAAACCCTCGATGTTGAGCGCCGTGATTTGTGACCAATGATCCATAGCCGCCTCATCACAGCGTTCTTAAGCATTCTCTTCCTAACCGCTGTTCTCTTCGGAAGCGGCGCGCGAACACCCACAACAATCTCGAGCTCGAAGCAGATTCTTCGTGTGATGACTTACAACATTCACGTTGGTGTTGGCATGGACAAGCAGCTCGATTTGCAACGCATCGCTGAGGTAATTAATGGTCAACATCCGGACCTGGTTGGGCTGCAGGAGGTCGATAGAGGAGTAAACCGGACGGAAGGCAAAGATGAAATCGCTGAACTCGCAAAGCTGACATCCATGAACTACGCCTTCGCCCATAATCTTGACTATCAAGGCGGGCAATACGGCGTGGCCATCCTGTCCCGCTTTCCGATAGGGGCGATTGATCATCGCAAATTCGAAAACCGGCGGGAGGCGGAACGACGCGGGATGATTCGGGTTGAGGTGCACCTCGGCGTCAAAACAATCAATTTCGTTACCACGCACCTCGACTATCAATTCGAAGACGGAAGAGTTTTCGAGACCGAACAACTTCTCGAATTCCTCTCGGCCTCGAAGGGTCCGCTTATCGTTGTTGGCGATTTTAATGACGACCCGGCGGGAGGCGCTTACAAGTTGATGGCGGCCGGTTTTGAAGACGCGTGGATGCGCGCGCGCGCGAAAGGTGAAGGATGGAGTTATCCTGCAGACAAGCCGGTGAAGCGTATCGACTACATCTTCACGCGCCCATCGGACTCGGTACGAGCTAAGAGAGCATGGTTACTGAGCACGCTTGCTTCGGATCACTTGCCGGTAGTCGCAGAGCTCGAGATTCGGTAGCGTTATCAGTTTTGAAGCGGACGAGCGGTTTGGGGACAAGAAAAGAATTTATCGCAACTACCAGTTCGCGTTACTGAGCGCGATTCTTTATCGCGCCCCTCGTGTTAAGGAAGGCGAGGCAGAGTTGCAGCAGGATAAGCGCGTAAGCACCGTCGTGAAGGCCCCAGACAATCCATAGAACGTTGCTTAAGAGAAACAACCAGAAACCCCAGTTTCTCTTAAGCTTTCGTTGCGACGCTACCAGCCACGCAGCGACTACCGTCACTATCATTGCCGGCCATTGAATTGCGTCGATCCAGCCCATCCCGCGAAGCGTTTCTTTCGAATCCTTAAAGAGATGTGTCCGCCAGGTTGGATTTATATTTAGTCCCTGTTTGGCGATCATTCAGCTCGATATAGACCCAGCTCGGAGGAACCGTGCCCTCTTCCATTGCAAACCAGATGCTGCCGAGATCTGCCGGCTTACTGAGGGCGCAAAATCCGTGGAGCCGTTTCCCGCTCTGATCGTAGAAATCTACCCACGTGCGGGAGGCCTTTGTGTTCACGCCGCACGGTGGAAGAGCGGGTGCGGCAGCGAAAAGCGCCGCCGGGTAAACTTCTTTATTCAGCACGTCGTAACGATAGCGGGTAAACGTTTTTCCGCCGGTCGTATAGGATTCCGTTTCCGTAAGGTAAAGCACGGGATTAGGTAGGGTTTGAGTGGTTAGGGAGGTCCCGGCGCTTGCCATCATCATCGTGAGCATCAAACTAGCCAGAAGCATAGTGATCGGTTTTGTTAGTCTCATTGGGGGTTCCTTTCGAGGTGAAGATTAAGGCTGAACGTTTTGATCTCAAGTTGGAGTAAGCGCGAAGAGAATGCCACTGATGGAGGTTCAGTTTCAAGAATCTTTTGGATAAATGGAACCGAGCGGGACAAAGCCCTTGCTTTTTCTGGTAGTGGGTCAGTTTAGCGTGGGGAGGTCCGATTCTTTGGAGAACCGTGCGCGGTAGCGCCGGATGCTAAAGTCAACTTTGGCATAGTGATGCAGAACCGAGCGCGGTAGCGCCGGATGCTAGAGTCAACTTTGGCATACTGATTATACGAGGATTGGCGGAAGAGACCTGTTACAGGGCAGCACCTATTAATTTCCAGCCTTCGCTTGTGCGGATGATGCCACTGGGCAAATGTTTGAAGTTGACTCTAGCATCCGGCGCTAC
>DASXSC010000288.1:0-78695 GCA_036506215.1 Pyrinomonadaceae bacterium
GAGGGAGGAAGGATTACCAGGTTCCAGCTGAACTGCTGACTGCGGCCGCTGGGATTGCAGACGTTGACTTGCGGCGCGCGTTTCTCGGGGCCGCAACCAGTTGTGTTAGACGTTCGGAAGAATCTGAGATTTGAGATCTGAGATCTGAGATTTGAGACCGGAAAAACCTAGCCCATCTTCTCCAGGATTAGCAGTCCCCCGTAACACGCACCCACGATAATTATTGCCGCGACGATGTACCACGTAGCCAGTTTGGTTTTACACGCAGGACAACGAGTCCTGGCCCAGCTGGTCCGTCTGCCACAGGTTGGACACTTCATACTGTTATCCCCAAAGCGCGATTTTTTGAAAAACTAACAGCATGCCTTTCAATCGGGCGGTACTTTATCACATCACAGCAGTCTCGTCTTTTCTACGGGTGTTGGAGGCTCTCTTCAACTTGTCCGGTAGCTTCAGTTTGGCGGCGGAAACCACGAGCTAGCTTATCGAACGTTCACCTTGATCCATAACGGCCAATGGTCTGACAGCTTGATTGTTTGGTCTATTCCGTGGCTGGTTGCTGCAAGATTTCGCAGCCATATCCAATCGAGTTTTAGCTCAATCGTAATAAAGAGCGCCCGCCGAAAAAATGTGGGTTGTTCGTCGAAGGGAGTGTGAAAATTTGCGGCGGCGAAGAGTTTGAAAGTTTTATCCACCGCGGCTGGTTCCCAGGTATTCAGGTCGCCGAGAATTACGGCGGGCATGTCTTTGCGGTGGCAGGCGAGCTCCTTTATAGCAGTATTCATTTGTTCAAGCTTGCAGGCGACCGGTATCCGTGAGTCTGAATGGACTGAATAAAAACGAACATCCGTACCGCCGAGGTTTATCGTCGCCCCAAGTGCCGCCCTCCGCCTGCCACCCGGGCCCTTGTGAGGCAAGACCAGCCGGCAGACATCTGTGAGCGGATAGGCGCTTAGAATAGCGACTCCGGTGTCTTCTTCCTTGCTGCCTGGCGCGGCAGGCGGGGCGGCCCAGGCGTAATACATGCCCAGTTCTTCGGCGAGAATCTGAACGGTATTTTTGTTGCCGGTGCGTTTCTTGTTTCGATCCACCTCCTGTAACCCGAGGATTGTGGCGCCGCCAATTTCGGGATCATCTCTCAGAAGTTGCGCCAGCTTGTGAAGGTCGTCTCCGCTGCGATAGCGAATGTTGTATGAAACTAGTTTGATATTTGGCGATGGCTGTATCGCGCTCCGTGCTTTTGGAGGGTGTCCTATCTCCAGCAACTGTGATTCACGATTGCCGGGACAACTCATAGAGGTTTCAGTGAGGTCGGCTGTATGGGAATACGAAGAAGGATGAGAAGTGACGATGGGCAATCCAACCGCTAGTAACAACACTACGAACTTTTGCATACTCAAAATTCAGGTTTTTACCCTGCCTGTTAGAATTCCAATCTCAACCCGTCAAAAGCTGCTATCGTTTCGCCGGGCCAAAGCTTTCTCGCTTCACCGGCAAGATCGATACCATCCCACTCGAAATAGAGATGACTTAGCACTAACATTTGAGGCCCACACTTTCTCGCCAGTTGCATCGCGTCCATTAATTCCAGATGCGTCTTTACCGGTTTGTTTTTGTAAAAAGAGCATTCTATCAGCAACATGCCGGCGCCTTTGGCAAATTCGACAAGCTCCTCGGAGTAACCCGTGTCCGACGTATAGACCAGGACACTGCCACTTTTATCTTTCAGTCGGATGGCAAGGCTCTCTCTTGTATGAGGGGTCGAGAATGTCACAGACTTGAGTCCGGGTAACAGTTCGAATTCATTTCCGGGTTCCACTTCTTGAAGCTCCACTGGAAATGGCTGCTCGAGCAAACGGTAGTCATTCGCCTGATTGATCGCCTGGAGGATCTTAATGAAGCCCACTGGTCCAAAAATATTGAGCGGCTGCACACGTTGCTGAGTTTGAGGAGCGGAGCGCGTTCCAAAAAGAAATGGCGCGAGGCCACCAAAGTGATCAAGGTGAAAATGGCTAATCCAGATTGCGTTGAGATTAACCCAGTCAAGTTCCTCTCTCGCCATGCGATGCGGCGTGTCAGGGCTTATGTCTAACAGAGCCCGCCCGCATTCAGTTTCCAGCCAATAGCCGGCAGCTGTGCGACCGGCATGCGGGACTGAAGTGCCTGAACCCAGGACCACAAGTTTCACAAGGTCACTTGTAACGCAAACTCATAGTTGGCGGCTAGTGGCTGGATGTCATTCAACCGACCGCGTCTCCGCCACCTGTCTTTCGCAAGCTGACAGCTTGCATTATCTCAAGCCGCCCACTTGACCAAAAGCGTGGCCTCAGTTAAACCTCAAAGCGCAATGAATGAATCCCAATTCGAACTGGATGTGCTGGCGATTTTTTCCCATCCTGACGATGCCGAACTTTCCGTCTCGGGCACCCTTCTCAAATTAAAGTCGCTTGGGTATCGCACGGGCGTGCTGGATATGACCCGGGGCGAGATGGGCACGCGCGGCACGCCGGAAATGCGAGCTGAAGAATCTGTCGCCGCTGCTCGCATCATGGGGTTGGACTTGCGACTTAATCTGGGGCAACCCGATGGGCACATCTGGCCCACTGAAGAAGCGCGAGCGGCAGTCGTTCGCGTTTTGCGTTCACATCAACCGAAAGTGTTGCTGACGACTCACTGGGAAGATCCACACCCCGATCACGCCAATACTTGCCGAATCGTGCGTGAAGCCGCGCGCCTGGCGACGATGGCGCGTTACGACGAAGAGGGAAACCAGGAGCCTGTGCGGATGCCGGCCATCATGCACTCGCTTTTTTCGCGGCAGGTAGTCCCGTCATTCATTGTTGATGTCTCCGATTTTGTCGATCAGAAGATGGCGGCCATCAAAGCGCATGCGTCGCAGTTTTACCGGCCGGAATCACGGGAACCAGCGACGAGAATTAGCGATCCTGGATTTCTCGATCAGATCGAATATCGCATGCGTTATTTTGGCTCGCTCATTGGCGTCGCCGCCGGCGAGCCATTTTATGTAAGGGAAGCTTTGAACGTTGACGACCCAGTGGCGTTGTTAACGCGCTCGATGAACATTTACTCTTGAGCAGATTTCTGGCTCCCGAAAGAGCGGGGCCAAGCCCACCTTCCTCACCTTAGAGACTTTCAGACATCAACTCAGTCTCTCGGGCTTGAAAGCTCCTCAAGTCAACACCAACCTGTCAAGTTTAGTTGTCTCAGGGTTGGGAAGGTGGGCTCGCCCCTGCTCTTACCGGTCCCGGGCCACTCTCTTTGGGTTTTTCACTAAGCAACGTCCGGGCGACGGCGATGAGAGCGGTTGCGCGCGGAGCCTCACGTTCAAAGCTGCGCGCCAGTTCAATTGCCTGGGTCGCATTCTCCTGCGACAGGGCGCGGAACACGCCGGGCAAGTTAAAGTCAGCGACGGTGCTGCTACGCAACGAAGTCATGTTCTTTGATTGCAGCCGCATCGTGAGCCGCCCATCTTCACCATTGAATCCCTCGGCGGAGTTAGACGCCTTCGCGACTTCCAGCATCGTCTCCCAGGCACGCGCGCGATCGATGGCCAGCAACGCATTTGCCACAGCGACCAAACCACGTGGCCGATCAGGATCCGAGACATCGATCCGGCGGGCCTCGACGGCAGCGTCGGCGATGATCTCCAGAGCCTTCTCGCGATCGGCCGGAGGCAAACCCTTAGCGGCCTGGGTCAGTAACCAGACTTTCTGAATGTGCGAGAGTTCGCCCTGGCTGGCCAGAAGCAAAGCCTTCTCAGTGTCCTTTTTCTCTGCGGCGCTCATCGCCAGGTTCATATCCACGTAGGGCTTGACCTGTTTGCGTAACTCGCTGTCCTCGATTTTTTCGGTAAAGTCACGGGCGCGCATGTCGCCTCTTTGTGCTGCTCTGGCCGCCAGTTGCAGATACAACGCGTCACGTTCATCGGACGTTTTCGCGCGGTCGATCCGATCGAGCAGCGACTTCTCAACTTCTTCGGCTTTGCGATCGGGAGTATTCGCCGGCTGTATTGGATTGTCCTCGTCTAAGTCGCGCACATCCTGCTCGACGCCTTGTGCGAGCACGGCCATCTCGCTGCGCAGTTGCTCAGTAATGTCTTTGGAAGCGTATTGTTCGAAAAGTGGCAGCAAGCGCCGGATCACCAGGAATTTTCCCTGAAAGCCTGACGAACTGCGATCGTGTTCTCGCGAGGGCGAAGGCCGGAGCAAAATGCCCGCGGCGATGCGAAAGAAAGAGCTGCGCAACTCGGGCGTTACGTCTGGTGGCGGGGTGCGTTGGTTCATTTGCGAAGACTGTTGGCCGCCACCGGGCTCGAAAGTAACGAAGGTGTGCGGCGTGAATAGATAGGACGAAAGCAGCGAGACGGTATTAGCGTCTGTTTTTAAGTCTGTTTCCGCAATTCTGAGCAGGCGGGCGTACCGCTGATCGGCCGCTGCGGCATTCTTGTCTCGCAGAAACGAAAGGAAGTTAAGCCCTTCCATCGTGACCGTTCCCAAAGCAGGATCCGCAAACTGCAGCGCACGCTCCACGTCAGCGTCGAGCAATTGATTTGCCAGCCGCAGACGTTGCTTGACTGAAGATGATGTATCAAACGGATCGTTGTGTGCCGCCGAGCTGGCATCAGTTGCTTCTCGCGTGCGCGCGTCTTTGAGTTTGTCTAACAACTCTTCGCCGAGAGCACGATCACGCTTCGCAGCGAGGCGCAGAACTTCCGAGCGCAAATCGGGCGGTGATACCAGGGAGAAAGGTGCCTTGGGATTGCCTCCCTGTTGGCGCTGCCGTTCTTCTTCAGTGCGGCGCGCGCTTTCCTGGTCGGCAACCTCGGCCGCATCCCAGGCCTTGCGAAAGAGCGCGCGTCCTTGTTCCGGATCAGGTTCCCAAAGAGCGTCCGCGATCCGCGACAGCGTACGCGCGCGCAACTTTTGATCGGAAAAACTCCGGGCATCGTTTGCCAGGGAAACTAATAAAGAGAGAGCCAACGCTTTTTGTTGATCGACTTTGGCTTTTGTCGCTGCAGCGTCCGCTTTGTTTTTGTCGGCTGGCTTAACTGGGATGACACCAGCCGCCGGCAGCGAAGCTTTCTTTTGGGAAGTTTCCTGAGCACCGATTGTTGAGGGCAGCGGAGCGAGAAGCAGGAGGGTCAAAAGTGAAAGCAAACGACAAGCGAAAGGAAAAGCACTGGGGGCCATATCAGTTCTCCTGCGGGATGGCTTATTAGACAGGTGTAGCTGAAGGATTAAACGTGCTGCCGAGCCTTCAGTTCCAGAAAAAGAATTTTGGAGGCGGCGGCTTGTCGGCGCTTTTGGTTTCGACTGCGACTTGCCGCAGCCTGCGTTGAGTTGGTTATAGGAAAACGCGGCGCGCTGGAAGGCTCGTGCCGCGGCACTGCAAGATCAGACAGCCACCACTTCCAACTCAGGATCGATCTCTTGCTTGAGCATACCCTCGATTGCCATCAACGTTCCGGTAAGCGAGCTCGGGCAACTGCCGCAGGCTCCCTGGTAACGAATACTCAGCGTGTGGTCCTTGAGTCCGAGTACTTCAAGGTAACCACCGTCGCCCATCAGCGCCGGCCGCACCCTCTCATCCAATATATCGTTGATCCTGATCAGTCGCGGGTCGTCGCTGGTAACCGCGGCGATAGCGCCGCCAACCGTTGCTGCCGCCGTCGCTGTAGAATTAACGGCTTCGGCTGCGCGGATGGGAACCGCAAGGGTGGGTAGCAAGTCGTCCCAATCGCCCTCGTCATCCTTCTCAATTGTGATCATGCGATCCATATAAAACACGGAAACGACGTGGCCCACGTCGAATAATGACCTGGCGAGCGGGTCGTTTTCTGCTTGATCGGCAGAACTATACTGATGAACTGTTCCATTACTGATGGCTTCTCTAAGAATAAATTTAACCGCATTTGGATTAGGTGTCTCTTCAATATCACTGATTTTAGGCATTGCTTAATCTCCGTTCATTTACTACTTCCATCATTAACAATGTCGCTCTGTTCCGGATGCTCATGAACATTATAACCAGTTTGGTGATGAAGCGCAGTGGCGCAAGGTTAACGCCGAAGTTCAGCCCCAAAAACTCCGAAAACTGCTGGTCTATTTTGCGACAAAGAACTATTGCCAAAGAGAGCGAGCGAGAATATACTCCGTCCCCTCACTTGCCCCCCTTTCAATTAAGGTGAGCCAAGTTGAGATAGAGGCAGGCGATTGCGAGGGTTGCCTGCCTCTCCTTTTTGGACTTTGAACTTTGAACTTGGTACTTTGAGCTTTGACTCGATTAGTTTATCTAAGTACAAAGCACAAAGTTCAAAGCCCAGGTTTATGAACATCGGCATCACGGTCTATCCGACTTACGGTGGGAGTGGCATCGTCGGCTCTGAACTGGGAAAGGAGTTGGCGGCACGCGGCCACACGGTCCACTTCATTTCTTCCTCATTACCCACCCGTCTCACCGAGCTTAATGAGCGCGTGCGCTTCCATGAAGTCGAGATGATGTCTTACCCGCTGTTCGAGCATCAGCCCTATACGCTGGCGCTGGCAACCAAGATGGCAAAAGTTGCCGAAACCGAAAATCTGGATCTACTTCACGTACACTATGCGATTCCTCATTCGATCAGCGCTATTCTCGCGCGCGAATCTCTCAAGCCAAAGCGGAGGCTGCCCGTCATTACGACGCTCCATGGAACCGACATTACTTTAGTGGGCGCCGATCGTTCGTATTTGCCGATCACGCGCTATGGTATCGTGCAATCAGACGGCGTCACTGCCATTTCGCATTACCTGAAGGAAGCGACGAAAGAGATTTTTCAGTTTGACGATATTGAAGTCATCCCCAACTTCATATGCCAGACCGATTATGCCCGGCACCCGGTTGTCGAGCTGCGGTCCTCGCTAGCTCCGGTAGGCGAACCGCTACTGGTACACGTTTCAAATTTTCGCCCCGTCAAGCGACCGGTTGATTGCGTTGAGATACTGTCGCGGGTAGTTCGGAAGGGCATCGACACGCGGCTGGTGATGGTTGGAGATGGTAGCGAACGGACGAATGTTGAACACCGGGCGCGCTGTTTGGGGGTTTATGACAAGTGTGTTTTTGTGGGCAAGCAACCGAACATAGTTGACTACCTCTCGGCCGCGGATGTTTTGTTGTTGCCATCCGAACAGGAGTCTTTCGGGCTCGCAGCGCTCGAAGCGATGGCGTGCGAAGTGCCAGTTATTGCTTCTCGAGTTGGCGGTATTCCGGAGGTCGTCACGGATGGCGAGACGGGATTCTTGAGCGCAGTGGGCGACGTGGAGAAGATGGCCGAGGACGCGGCGCGGCTATTAAGCAACGCCGAGCTCCGGCGCGAGATGGGCAAGCGCGCGCGTGAGTCGGCAGTGACGCGGTATCGCACTGATATTGTCATCCCTCAATACATTGAGTTTTACAATCGGGTGCTTTCAAAGAGTAATTAATGAGCCGGATTCTTCTAATTCTCCTGCTTGTGTTGCAGCCACCGCTGGCGGGTTTGGCTCAACAACCCAACAATTCAAAACAGCAGCCTGCTCGTGTCCAAACCGAACCGCAGCAGCCGCCGCGGCCAACCGCAGATGACGTCGTAAAGATCACCACTAACCTGGTGCAGATTGACGCCGTAGTGACTGATAAAAATGGTAAGCCGGTAAAGGATCTTGGCCAGGATGAAGTCGAGATTTTCGAAGACGGCCGTCAGCAGAAAATTACGCACTTCTCGCTTGTTACTACGGAGGCCCCAGTCTCCCGGGCGGCGCCGTCCGCTCCGTTAGACAAGACCGCACCGCCGAGTCCGCCGGTCCTGCTACATCCGGAGGACGTACGCCGCACCATCGCGCTCGTAGTTGACGATCTTGGTCTGTCTTTTGAAAGCACTCATTATGTGCGCCAGGCGTTGAAGAAATTTGTAGAGCAGCAAATGCAGCCTGGCGATCTGGTAGCCATCATACGCACTAGCGGCGGGATTGGAGCCTTGCAGCAATTCACAGCAGACAAGCGACAGCTCTACGCCGCCATAGAACGCGTAAAGTGGTATTCCATTGGCCGTTCAGGTATAAGCGCTTTTGCTCCGATTGAAGACAACTCCAGGCAAAGCGAAGAAGCGCAGGCAGCTAACGACGACTTCAATCAATTTCGTGAAGATGTCTTTGCTGTAGGCACGCTCGGGGCCGTGGCCTACGTTGTTAGGGGCATGCACGAGTTACCTGGGCGCAAATCAATTCTGTTGATTTCTGATGGGTTTCGAATTTATAGCCGCGACGATCCCACTCGCAATTACCGAACGCTAGTTGCCCTTCGCCGGCTAGTTGATCAAGCTAACCGGGCGACTGTAGTTATCTATACGATGAACGCATCGGGCTTACAGACATACGGATTAACCGCCGCCGATTCAACCGGTTCAATGAGTTCCGATCAAGTCGAAGAGCAGTTAAGTAATCGGCGCAACGCCGCTTTCGAGTCGCAGGAGGGTCTGGATTATTTGGCCAGAGAGACCGGTGGTATTGCAATCCGAAATAACAACGACCTCAGCGCTGGTGTTCGTCGCGTGATTGAAGATCAAAAAAGTTATTACTTAATTGGCTACCGGCCCGACGAGTCTACTTTCGATGCGAAGACTGGCGGGCGGACATTTCACAAATTGCGTTTGAAGCTTACGAGACCAGGAAAGTTTAACGTGCGCATGCGCAACGGCTTCTACGGGTTTTCGGATGACGAGGACAGAGTAGCGGCGGCCACACCGCGCCAACAAATCATCACGGCGCTAACCTCTCCCTTCGGTGCGTCAGGAGTGCACCTGCGGCTGACCACGCTGTTTGCCAACAATGCTAAAGATGGTTCCTATATGCGCTCGTTCCTTCATGTAAATGCGAATGATCTCACTTTCAGCGATCTGACCGATGGCTGGCATAAAGCAGATTTTGACGTCGTCGCTATCACGTTTGGTGACAATGGCAACGTGGTCGATGAAGTGAGCCGGAGCTATACGATCAGAATAGCCGGGGAGGATTATCTGCGTTTGCAAAGGGATGGTTTCGTATATTTTTTGACGGTGCCGATAAAGAAAGCCGGCGCTTATCAACTACGAGCAGCACTGCGCGATCATGGCTCCGAACACGTGGGTTCTGCCAGCCAGTTTATCGAAGTGCCCGACATAAAGAAGAACCGTCTGGTGGTCTCAGGCATCCTCGTAAATGCACTGGACCCTGCGATGCTGAAGAAGCCGTCCGCCAAGCCTGGCGCCGCCGCAGCTAATCAATCGCCCGCGGGGCAAAACACAGAACCGAAGGCAGAGGCCAATCCTTCCAATCCGTTGAACAGCGTTGCTACCCGCAAGTTTAAGCAAGGCCATATCTTACAATACTCGTTTGTTGTCTATAACGCGCGTTTAGATAAAGCTACCGCTCAGCCACAATTGCGCACGCAGTTGCGACTCCTTCGCGACGGCCAACCGGTCTTTACGGGTAAAGAAACCGCTGTGAGTCTGGGCAGTCAGCCTGATCTGAAACGAATTGCGGCGGGAGGCGCTGTGCAATTGGGCAACGAGCTGGTGTCTGGCGAATACGTGTTGCAGATAATCGTTACCGATCCACTCGCTGACGAGAAACACCGAGTGGCAACGCAGTGGATCGATTTTGAAGTTGTTAAATAGACATTTTGGTCTTTGGTCTTGGGCCTTTGATCTTTGAGCCTTTAGGAGTTGTTTATCGAACAAAGGAGACTCGACAACCAAAGCGCAAAATACAAAGTTCAAAGTACAAAGATCCAAATACAAAGGCCCAAGACCTAAGACCCAAGACCAAGACCAAACCCCAAGACCATCCCATTCTTCTCGATGCGCTCCATAATCATTGGTACTGCCGGCCACATCGATCACGGAAAAAGCGCACTCGTCCAGGCCCTCACTGGAAAAGATCCCGATCGTTTACCGGAAGAAAAGCGTCGCGGCATCACTATCGATCTTGGTTTTGCAGATCTCGATCTCGGAGAAGTGCACGTGGGCTTTGTTGATGTTCCGGGTCACGAACGCTTCGTGAAAAATATGCTTGCCGGCGTGCATGGCATTGACGCCGTCGCACTCGTGATTGCGGCTGACGAAGGTGTGATGCCGCAAACGCGAGAGCATTTTGATATTTGCCGCCTGCTCGACGTGCGCCAGGGTCTAGTGGTGCTTACCAAGACAGATCTGGTGGAAGACGAGCTGCTCTCCCTGGTGCGCGCTGAGGCCGAAGAGTTGGTTGCCGGATCCTTTCTTGAGGGGGCGCCGATCCTCCCAGTAAGTGCGCGGACAGGAGAGGGCCTCGAGGAATTCCGCGCGGCCCTGCGCCAGATTGCCGAAGACGTTCCGGCGCGTTCTTCCGACTCTGTGACCCGGCTGCCAATTGATCGGGCCTTTACCATGAAAGGGTTTGGCACAGTGGTTACTGGTACCCTCGTCTCGGGTGAGATTGCCTCGGGCGATGAGTTTGACCTACTTCCTGCGGGTCTTCGCGTGCGCGCTCGCGGAGTGCAAGTGCACGGAACTTCCGTTTCGCGGGCGCAATCGGGTCAACGAACGGCAGTGAACCTGGCCGGCGTTGACACCGCCGAAATCGAGCGCGGAATGGTGCTAGCTCCGATTGGCCGCTTACATCCGACACAGATCATCGATGTGCAGCTCAACGTTTTGCCGACAGCGCCGCGGGCCATCCGCACGCGTACGCGGTTGCGTGTTCATATTGGATCGGCGGAAGTGCTCGCGCGCATCAGGGTGCTCAACATACGCGGCGAAATCGCTCCGGGGGAAATTGCCTTCGCGCAGCTAAGATTTGAAAACCCCGTCATGGCATTGCACGATGAGCGTTTTATCGTTCGCTCTTACTCGCCCGCAGAAACTATTGCCGGCGGGCTAGTCTTAGATCCTCAAACAACAAAACATCGTGGCAGGGAATTTGCCAGGAGCCATGAACGCTTGCGGGCGTTAACTGGTGGGCAGCGACCGGAGAAGCTTGCCACATTTGTGGCAGCCTCAGGCGATCGGGGATTAAGACGTTCGGAGATCGCAGCGCGCACGGGTTGGAAAGACGAGGTGGTTTCGCAAGTGGCGACTGAGGCCCAGAAAGCAAATATAGTTGAGGCAGAAGGGGTCTTCGTCGCAAAGGAGAATTTTGAACGGCTCGCTCGAAAAGCAGTTGAAGCAGTGAGGCTTCATCACCAGCGAGAGCCGTTGTCTCGGGGACTGGCACGCGAGACTTTGCGAGAGCGCAGCTTCGCTCATGCCGCCCCGGAAATATTTCGCGCGGTTATTGCGCGCCTGGAAAAAGACGGCGCGCTCGTTACGGAAAAGGATGTGGTCCGAGCCAGCGACCACGGAGTCGAATTGTCGGCGGCCGACACCAAGCTGCAGGAAAAAATCGCTGAGGCTTACGAGAAAGCCGGACTCGAAGCGCCGATGTTTGATCAGGTGCTGGAGGCTGCTGGAGTATCTTCGGCGCAACGCCCGCACGGGAGAAAGATTCTCCAACTGCTTATCGATAGTGGAACTCTGGTGCGCGTGCAAGGCGAGATGTTCTTTCACTCCCGGGCGCTGGAGCATTTGCAACAACTCTTGCGCCACTATGCGACGGAGCATGAACCGGAGCGGCTCATCGATGTGGCAAAGTTTAAAGACCTGGCAGGCGTTTCGCGTAAGTATGCGATTCCGTTGCTCGAGTATTTCGATAGCGAACGTATCACCCGGCGCACCGGTGACAAGCGAATAATCCTGAGATGACCTTACGACCGGGGGGAGGCAAAGCCGCAGGCGCCGGTTGGACGATCTGAACCGCAAGTCTGAGGTGCGGAAAGGCTTCTACATTTCCGGCGCGCTACTTCGCCTTCCTACGCGACACTTCCGCGCGGCGGGGGGTCCCGTATCAGGGAATTTACTCCGTTGAAACACTTGCGTTCCGCGTGGCGCGGCGTTAACATGCTGGCCAAATAATCGGCTTTTTCCCTTAAACCTTCATAGCGACTCATTTACCGGAGGGTAGACATGAAGATAAGAGAGTTGTTGTCCGCGCTGGTGGGTTTAGCTGCAGCCGTGGGGGCGATCTATTACTTCTACAAGTTTGTGACTTTCAGTGAGGAGGGAGGCGGTCATTCCTTAGGCTGGATGGCATTGGGCTTAGCGGCAGTTGCCTTTGTCTGTGGGCTAATCTACTTCCTCGGTCACGTGAATCAGGAAGAAGAGATTCACATCACTCAGTAAGCTGCGATGTGCCCCGACCCCTTCGCGGTCTATAGGTTTGCCGGCTGACCAAGCTGATTGCGCGCCGCTGTAGTTATTATCGAAATAGAATTTGACGCCGTTTGTGCACAGTAGCGGCTTCTGGGTGCGCAAACGGCGCTTAGTTTGTCCGCAAAGCCAAACTACTTTAGGAGAGGCGAATGTTCATAGCGTCGATATTAGTGCTTGCTCAGGTGGATACAACTTTTAACAAGCCCAGCTACTTCATTCCAGTGTTCCTGGGAATGTTTATGCTCGGTGCTGTTGCCTC
This sequence comes from Pyrinomonadaceae bacterium, assembly GCA_036506215.1. GTDB lineage: Bacteria > Acidobacteriota > Blastocatellia > Pyrinomonadales > Pyrinomonadaceae > PSRF01. The sequence continues at coordinate 12,552 of DASXSC010000288.1, forward strand.
GCTGATAGCCGCAGTCCTCGGCTTCGCGCGCGCACGCGCCTTTGGGCCATCGGCCAGATGGTTCTCGTTCGCCGCTGTATGCCTGCTGCTGTTTCACATTCAAATCCTGGCGATCGGTTTCGGGGCTATCAGTAATTACACCGATCTGGCATTTAGTATGGTGGCCCTCTTCAATTTGTTTGTTGTCCTCGGGGCGGTCTGCGCCATTATGGGTTTTATTAGACTGACCAACCCACGCTAATGTCCAATGAGTTTAGTTTGTCGTTTGTTCGCTCAGGGACTTTCGCCGACGAAGACGACAAGCTTAAGCTTATCGGACTGTTAGATCTCGTTTGATGCTCAAAAAAGTTCTTGTAATCGCCGCGCTCGCACTTGCTGTGAGCACGGCGTTTTTGTTGTTTCGCGAGCGTGGTCAGATCGATACCAACCCGCGGTCAAATGCGTTTGTAGGTACGCGCGGCAGCCGCTTCCTGATCGACGGGCGGCCCTTTCGTTTTGTCGGCGCTAACGTCTCCGTGATGTATCGCGATGAGGACCGCTTGCGCATGCCGGAAACTTTGCGGCAAGCCTCGCAGGCAGGCATTCGAGTTGTGCGCGTGTGGGCGTCGGGTGAAGGTGGGCCAGGCGACGTCGGGCCGGTCGCCGATCTGGCTGACTGGCCGCGCACGCACCCTTTGCGCTGGGCGCCCGGCAAATGGAATGAAGAAGCGTTTGTACATCTCGATAACGTAATCGCCGAAGCCGCTCGCAACAAGCTACTCGTGCAACTTTGCCTCGCAAACTGGTGGCGGGATACCGGTGGCGTGACACAGTATCTGCGTTGGGCGGGCATTATGGACGCTGCCGACGATAAGTTTCGGTTTGGCATCAACCCCGAACGCGCGATGCTCTTTTACACAAACGACGAAACTCGCCGTCTCTATCGTGAGCACCTCGAGAAACTTGCCACGCGACGCAACACGGTAACGGGCATGCTCTATCGCGACGATCCCAATATTTTTGGTTGGGAGTTGATCAATGAAGCCCAGGCGGTAACCAGCCGCTGGTCGGAACGCCGGACATGGATTGCGGAGATGAGCGCCTATCTAAAATCGCTCGATCCCAACCACATCATTGCTCCAGGTGACTGGGGTTATCGCACGGCTGCTGAAAGGCGCGAATGGCTCGCCGACCATCAGCTACCTAATATCGACTACTGCGACGTGCACAATTACCCGAGAGACGATACGGACAGCTTTGTCGACTCACCTGGAGCTTTGCAAGAGTTTATTGAAAACCGCGCCGCTGCGGCTTTGTCTCTGAAGAAGCCATTGGTGTTCGGGGAATTCGGAATGGGCGTTGAGGGCTACAAGGGTTTTTCGCAGGTGGAGTGGTATCGCGGCTTTTTTGAAGGCAATGCTCGGGCCGGTGTCGGCGGCGCAATGTTCTGGATTCTGACGCCTGATCCAGCTCGTGGCTATGGCGTCACCTTCACCACGGATCGCGACCAGGGCGTGCTCGCGGAGGTGGGTCGCGCTGCGCAAATGTTTTCTTCGCTCGCTACTGCTGATCCACCGGAGCGATTGCTTGAGCCGACTCGACACCTGGTGGCACGGCAGTTTGCCTGGGCACGTCCATTGAATAATCCGGCGACGCTGCCGCAGGTAATTTTCCGCGAAGACAAATCAATTCTCTATCGCTTCAAGCCACACATGGCGACCGGCGAGCGTTTCGAGAAGGTGGGTGGCGGTCCCGGATACATTTGGGGATTCGGAGTGGGACATCTCGACTACACAGTTCCGGCTCGCGAGGATCGGCGCCGCGTGAGCCACTTGCTCGTTCGCGCGCACGTCCAGCCGGTGCTCCCGATTGACGCCATACCCAGGAACATCAAGACGCGCGTAACGCTTTTTGTGAACGGCACAAATTGCGGCTCGCGGCTAATCGAGGTAGAACCTGCTGGTCAGCCGCTGATTCAGGAGTGGCGCATCGATAAGTTGTTAGTCCGGTTAAACGCCATGCGTGGCCGGCCGATCACCATCCGCCTCGCAGTTACTCCCGAGTCTGATTGGCTCTACGGCGTGAACGTTTCAAACTGGCCCGAAGGTTACGAGTCTCACGATGCGAAGCCGGTGGAAGTTGAGGTTAGACGGTAGACCGAGGACCGCCGAAGCCGTTTAGTCCTGACGAGTTGACCCGACATGACCTATAAGGTATTCCGCTCTCCGCAAGCGCTTCGCCAATTACGACATTTGCAGAGAACCCATCCTCAGATTGTCCCTCTAATCATCATGAAATTCCTGTCTGAAGGCACCACCGACAGGTCTTTGACCTCCGATGCGCGGTAAGTCTTTGACTTACCGAAGACCATACCCAGTTTTCCGGTCTTTGACCGGAGTCTCAAAGGTCGGAGACCTTAAAGAATTTTAGAAAGGTCGCCGGCAAGTCGGAGACTTGCCGCGCATCGGAGGTCAAAGACCTTTACCTGCAAATTGAAAATCCCGAAGGAGATCGACCGCCAATTCGGCAATCGGCAATTGGCAATCGTCAATCAACCGACCCACCCGCCACCCGCTCGCGGTTCCACAACTAGCCATTTGGTAGCCACCAAGCGTCCTGCGAGTGGCGAACGGATGCGTCCACTCAACGTGCAGCCCCAACTTGTCCCGAAATGCTTCTGCACAAAAAGTCGAGTCTTCAGGCCAGTCCGCGTAGCGGACGGATGACAATAGCCCAGCAGTTCACTGCTGGGACAAGGACGGAAACGATACCCAAGTCTGTAAAACGGACGGCTGATCCCTAGTGGCAATGCCGAGATGAAGCTTTTGTTGCAATTTCAGTCGTCCGCTTCACGGACTGCAGCTTCTAAGCCTGCTTGCTCCTATCATTCGTCCGCTCTCGCGGACTTTTTGTGCAAAGCCTGTAACCGGAATAGCAGTTAACGTGTCTAGCTTATTGGCGAGTGAAAACAGTACCAAACTTGAACGATAAATAAGGTGCAAATATGTCGAGTCAAACGATTAAAGAGCGTCTTCCAGCAAGCGGCCCGGTTAGCAAGATCGACACCACCAGAGCGGCCGACTGGTTGAGCCTTAATTGGAGAAAACTTCTCAGTAAAAAGAAACAGCTCATTTTGGGAGGCGGCGCCCTGGTGGTGGTCGCACTGGCGGCGTTTTACTTTTGGGGAAACCAGTCCAGCGCTCCGCAATATATGACTGCGAAAGTCGAACGCGGAAATCTGCGCAATACAGTTACCGCGACTGGAACGTTACAAGCCGTAACGACGGTCGAGGTTGGCAGCCAGGCTTCGGGAACGCTTTCCGCTCTGAACGCCGATTTTAATTCCGTAGTCAAAAAAGGGCAGGTCATTGCCCAATTGGATCCGGCTGTTTCCAAAGCGCAAGTTGATCAGGCTCGTGCGAATCTGCAACAGGCCCGTGCCGCCTTGCAGCAAGCGCTGGCCAATGTTTCCGGCTCGCGCGCGGGCGTCAGCGATGCACAGGCGAAAGCGCTGGCTGCAAAATCGACAGTGCAAAACAACCAGTCAGGCGTTTCGAGCGCCCAGGCCAACCTGGCAGTACTTAAGGCTCAACTTGACGATGCCCTGGCCTTCCTGAAGCAGCAGGACTACCTGATGACGAGTGGGGTGATCGCGCAAAGAGATTACGACCTGGCAAACACGAGTTACAAAACTGCTGAAGCGCGTTACAACCAGGCGGCCGCGCAATTGAATCAGGCCGTCTTAAGTGAACAATCCTCGGCGGGTTCAGGTATCGCACAATCACAAGCGCAGGTACAACAGTCACAGGCCCAGGTGCAGCAGTCACAAGCACAGGTGCAACAGGCTCAGGCCCAGGTGCAGCAAGCCGAAGCGGCGTTGCGGCTCGCTGAAGTAAACCTGGCTCACACGACAATCACGTCGCCTATCGACGGCATTGTTGTGTCACGTGATGTAAACGTGGGCCAGACCGTTGCCGCGAGCCTTTCGGCTCCTACACTTTTCACCATCGCCAACGACCTTACGCAGATGCAGGTCATCGCAAACATCGACCAGGCCGATATCGGTTTGGTCGAACAGGCAAAGTCGGTGAAGTTTTCCGTCGATGCATTTCCCGGCAAGGATTTCGACGGCAAGATTCAGCAAATGCGACTCAATCCGCAGAACGTGCAAAACGTCGTCACTTATAACGTGGTCATCGACGTAAGCAATCCGGAACAAAAACTAAAGCCGGGCATGACGGCAAATCTGACCATCACGATTGACGAGCGCAACAATGTGCTTAAGGTTCCGAACTCGGCACTTCGTTTTACGCCAACGGACACCTCAGGACAGCGAATCGGCTGGAGCGCAGATGGCGCTGGAAATTCAGGTGGTCAACGAAGACAACGCGCACAACAGCAACCGGATAATGCAAACGGCGCCGGAGCTGGCCCGAGCCAATCCAGTGAGACCGGACAAACTAGCGCTCAGCAAGGAGTTCAGCGCAACTTTGCGCCGCCGAGCGCGCCTGTCCTGGAAGGTCAGACACGCATAGTTTGGGTACTGGGCCAGGATGGCAAGCCACAGTCTCGCCGTATCAAGGTAGGGCTGAGCGATGGCGCTGCGACGGAAGTTGTCGAAGGTAATTTGCAGGAAGGCGAAATGGTGATCACCGGACAAACGATAACCAGCGCCAACAAGGCTCAAAGCAGCCAAACTCCTGCGCCCGGCTTTGGCGGAGGGCCGCGAACCGGCGCGCCTGGAGGCGGGGGCGGCCGACGGCCCTAAGGCGCTTGTTTAGGATGGGATCGCTCTCCGTTTAGAACCGGCACTTGTGCCGCCAACGGTGGGCCAAGTCCCAACTCTAAAGGGATAGCTGAGCTGAGGCAAAGATGTCTGCGCCCAGGTAAGACGGAGAATGAGATGTCAACAACATTTGCAATTGAATCCCAGGCGTTGCCGGTGAATGCCGCGGCTTTCGCGGAGCTGCAACCAGAAGCCCATGCCGTGATTCAGCTGGAACACGTTCATAAAACTTACACGATGGGCGATGTCGATGTGCACGCCTTGCGCGGTGTTTCCCTGACGATTCGAGAAGGTGAATTTGTTGCCATCATGGGAGCGTCGGGGTCGGGTAAGTCAACGACAATGAATATTATCGGCTGTCTGGATCGTCCGACGCGCGGTCAGTACATTCTTGACGGTCAGGACGTTTCGGGCATGTCGAAAGATGAGCGCGCTGATATTCGTTGCCAGAAGATCGGTTTTGTATTTCAGGGATTCAATCTACTTTCGCGGACTTCTGCTTTGGAAAACGTTGAATTGCCGATGCTGTATGCGGGCGTTGAAACCACGCAGCGAGACGAACGCGCCGTGGCAGCACTGGCGGCGGTCGGACTGGCCGGACGCGAACAGAATCATCCCAATCAGTTATCGGGTGGAGAGCAGCAGCGCGTCGCCGTTGCGCGCGCTCTGGTCAACAACCCAGCTCTGATTCTTGCAGACGAGCCGACTGGTAACCTCGACTCGCGCACGTCAGTAGAAGTAATGGAGATCTTCCAGCGACTCAATCGCGAGCGTGGCATCACGCTCGTCCTGGTAACCCACGAACCGGACATCGCTGAGTACGCCCAACGGGTAGTTGTTTTCAAAGACGGCAAAATCAAGAAGGATTATCAGATTGAGAATCAACGCGACGCCGCGGAGGAGTTGAAGAATCTACCCCCCGTGGTCGAGGACGAAGATGACGAATAGATATCCACAAATTTCGCAGATTACACAGACAGGGGCCGGCCGAAGGCGTGTCTGGGGGTTGCAAGGAATATCAGACGATGCGTCTCTGGCGGCTACCTCGTCTGTGTAATCTGCCAAGTCGGTGGAGGAAGTCCGTTTTAGGAAAACTATGAACTTAGCAATGATCATTCGTGTGGCGTTTCGCGCTCTGGTCCGCAACAAGATGCGCGCCATTCTTACCATGCTGGGCATTATCATCGGTGTCTCTGCGGTGATTGCAATGGTCAGCATCGGTCAGGGAGCGAAAGCTTCGGTGCAGGCGCAGATCGAGAGTATCGGCACGAATCTTCTTTTTGTAAGCGCGGGCGCTCAAAACGTCGGCGGCGTGCGCAGCGGCACCGGCGACAGCGGCACAAACACACTCACTGTCGAGGATCTGGAAGCAATCAAGCGCGAAGTGCCGAGCGTAGCGATGGTAACTCCGACGGTGAACTCCAGATCGCAACTCGTATCGGGAAACACGAACTGGAACACTTCCGTTCAGGGTGTAAGCGAACAGTATCCCGAGGTGCGTAAATGGACCGTCCAGAGCGGCAGTTTCTTTACTGATGCTGACGTACGAACTGCGGGACGTGTAGTAGTCATTGGACAAACTATCGCGGACAATCTCTTTTCGGGGATGGACCCCATTGGGCAAACTCTGCGCGTCGCAAACTTACCGTTTAGAGTGGTTGGTGTGATGGCGCGGAAGGGTCAGGATCAACAAGGACGCGACCAGGACGATATCGCTTTTGCTCCGTACACCACGGTGCAAAAGAAAATCCTCGGCAGCCCGCGGCTGCAAGTGGCATATGCCTCAGCCATTTCTCAGGATGCGACTTACACCGCCCAGGAGCAGATCACCGAGCTGCTGCGACAGCGGCACAAACTCATGGCGAATGAGCCGAACGATTTTACCGTCCGGAACATGACAGACATTGCCGAAGCTGCAAATGAGACCAACAACACAATGACGCTCCTGCTCGCCTGCATCGCGAGTGTTTCCCTGCTGGTAGGTGGCATCGGCATTATGAATATTATGCTGGTTTCCGTGACTGAGCGGACGCGTGAAATTGGCATCAGGATGGCCATCGGGGCGCGTTCTTCCGCCGTGCGCAGCCAGTTTCTGATCGAGTCGATTGTACTCAGTCTGACCGGAGGTTTTATCGGTATTGTGTTGGGCGTTATTGTCTCGTTGTCGATTCCTAAACTACTGGGCTGGCCCACGCTCATTTCCAGCCTGGCTATCATTGGCTCGGTTATATTCTCCGCCGCCGTGGGAATATTTTTTGGGTACTACCCCGCCCGCAAGGCGGCCGGCCTCGATCCCATAGAAGCACTGCGCTACGAGTAAAGGCACCTATTTGGAATCAGCGGGGACAAGCCCGCCTTCCTGACCTCGAGCTGATCGGACTTGAACCTTTGATTCCGGAATGACAAACCTTCAAGCCGGTATAACCGAATTAATGAGAGCATCTCTCAGGTCGGGAAGGTGGGATTAGCACCCCAGCGGGGCTGCCCCGCTGGGGACCCCGCCTTGCCCCCCGCTGATTTTCCTAAGACTCACCACTAAACTCCAACGCGTAGCTGGTTGACAATTCTACGCGCGGGCATTTTTGGACTTTTCCTGTTCGGAGTCGCGGCTGATGAGTTTTGAAAATCGACTTTCCTTGCCGTCTTTCGTTTCTTCCTGATAGAGAAACGCCAGGCTGTTATCTTCAAAAGCTTCGAAAAATTCTTCCCAGGTTATAGCTTCCAGCGTGTCCTCGCCGCTAAAGCCGGGATAATCAATTCGCAACAATCCACCACCGCCGCCCTTGTCAGTTCCTTTCACTTTGGCGGGATGGCCATCTCGCTCTTCCACCCATTGCCTGATCTCTTCGTGGTCGGTAGTAACTCTTGCTTCTGTTGACATGAAAATCTCCTCCTCGTTGGAAATGTTCAGGACCACTTACTGATCCTGTTCGCCCATTCGTTGTTCCGTGTTCCTTTCGTCGAGCGAGAGGGACAACTCTTCATCGGTCGGGATGTCTCGCCTGTTTTGACCATAGGCTCTGCCCAGCGCTTTGAATTGAGGGACTGGGGCATACCCTTGATGCGCACGTGCTTCCTTTGAGCCTCGGACCGCACACCGCGTTTTTATGATTGTTCCTCGCTCATGATTTCTCTTTTCTGTTGAGAATTCGTCCGCGAAGCCTAAAAAAAGGGTGGCGGTGAAAATAGTCTTCAAGCAAAGTGCATTCCGTTTTTGCAGAGCGTTGACGGCCGGCTCGCCGCATTAATCCAACCGGCTGAATTAATGTGGAACTGAAACTGCTTTAAGTTTTAGCGCATATGGCCATGCCGCGCAGGATCCCCAAAAAAGAGCCATGGTGGCTTAGTGACGCAACGGAGACGTGTCCGGCATGCAGTCAGGCGTACGCATATCACACGGAAATTCATTGTGTAGATTGCGACGGACCGCTCTGTCCGATCTGCGTGCAAGTGACTGCGACTTTCGAGTTTTCCTGTCCCGATTGTTTTGCGGGCCTGGATACGGGGCAAACAAAAGATTTATGAAGCGAGGTTTCTGAGCCAATGGCAGCACGCGCAATCTGGAAAGGCGAGCTGAAAATCGGATCCGCCAAGATTCCCGTCAAGTTGTATTCAGGTGTAGTTGACCGCACCGTCCGTTTTCACATTCTCGACGACAAGCACCTGATGCGGGTGAAGCAGCATATGGTGAATCCGGATAATGGCGATGAGGTCGCGAATGAAGAGATTCAGAAGGGTTACGAAATTGAGCCGGGCAAATTTGTGATTATCACCGAAGAGGACCTGGCGAGCCTGGAGCCAGAGCCTTCACGCGAGATCGAGATCGACGAGTTTGTTCCGCCCGAAGCAATTAGCCAGCAGTGGTACGAACGGCCTTATTACCTCGCTCCCGATGGAGACGAGAAGGCATATTTCGCGCTGGTAGAGGCTTTGAAAAATCGCAACCGCGAGGGTGTCGCCCACTGGGTAATGCGGAATAAACCTTATGTTGGTGCACTTCGCGCCGAGGGCGACTATTTGCTGCTATTCACGCTTCGCAACGCCGAGGAAGTCATCTCTGCGCGCGATTTGCCGAAGCCGGCAGGGCGCGCGCCGACACAAAAAGAACTGAACATGGCGAAGCAACTCGTAGCACTTCTGGAAGGAGAGTTTAATCCCGCGGATTACAAGGATGAATATCGCAAGCGCGTGATGGAGTTCATCGAACGCAAGGCAAAAGGCAAAGCGCCAAGACTGCAGGCGGTGAAGACTAAACGTAAGCCTTCGTCGCTCGACAGCGTGCTGCAGAAGAGTTTGCAATCGCTAAGAAAGGAGAAACGCGCCGCCTAGGAAAATGGTGAAGACGCGAACAAGCAAAAGGCGAAGCACAGAAGATAGCGAGGAACAATCAGGTCCGCGGCCGTTCTGGTCTGGAACACTTACCTTTGGACTAGTCAGTGTGCCGGTGAATTTGTTTCCCGCCAATCGCAGCAATCGCGCGCCCCTGCGCATGCTAAGTCCAGAGGGCGAACCTCTGTCGCGCAAGTATTACTCCGAGAAAACTGAGCGTGATCTTGATGCCGACCAGATGGTCCGCGGTTATGAAATCGATAAAGGTAAGTACGTAGTCGTTACGGACGAAGAATTGGATCGCCTGGCTCCGGAAAAATCGCGCGACATCGATCTCAAAAGCTTCGTGTCGGAAGAATCGATTCCGCCGGTCCATTTTGATCGCGGCTACTTTCTGACACCCGCCTCAGGATCCGAAAAGGCCTATAAACTTCTGGCCGAAACGATGGAGAAGGGCGGCAAGGCGGGCCTGGCGACCTTCGTTATGAGGGGCAAGGAATACCTCGTGGCCATATTCGCCGAACATGGCATTTTACGAGCTGAGACTATGCGCTTCCCCGACGAACTACGTTCACCAGAGGACGTGGGCCTGCCCAAGAAAAAACCCAGGGTTCCAGCCACTACCGTGCACAAGTTTGAAAAACTAATCATCACCAGGTCGAAAAAACAGTTGTCGCCCGCGCGGCTCAAGGATGAACAAACAGAGCGGCTCCTCAAACTGGTCAAGAAGAAGAGCGCAAAGCGCAGTAACGTTGTGGAGGTTGAAACTGAGAAGCGTGACGAAGGAAAGGTGATCGACCTAATGGCGGTGCTGAAGAAAAGTTTGGCGGGTAAAGGCTGATGGCTTTAGCTCACCCGTCTTATTTTCAACAACCTCAAAAGGCGCAACCGCGGTTCTGAGTTTTCGAGGGGGATCATATATGACCTCTCTTTGGAAATTGGGCGGGCAGACATGGCAGGATCTCGCCAAGCGCGTCTGGGCCGATATTCAAGGGGATGACATCTTTGGCCGTGCCGCACAATTGTCTTATTACTTCCTGCTGGCGCTTTTTCCGCTGCTGCTTTTTCTCACATCGGTAATTGGTTTGCTCATGGGCTCGGGGACCGGGCTGCGTCAAAGTCTGTTCAATTACCTCGGCAAGGTGTTGCCCTCATCCGCTTCCAACCTGGTAAGCACCACGATATTCGAAGTCAGCAACGCCAGCGGTGGTGGGAAGATATCCTTCGGTATTCTCGCGGCTCTCTGGGCAGCTTCAAACGGCATGGGTGCCATTAGCGAATCCCTCAATGTGGCTTATCACGTGAAGGAGACTCGGCCGTGGTGGAAACAGCGTCTAACTGCGGTGATGTTGACAGTCGTTCTCGGCGTGCTGATCATCTCCGCCCTGGTCCTTGTGCTCTACGGGGGAAAGATTGCTGATGGTCTTGCGGCTAAATATGGCTTTAGCGGTGCCTTCACTCTCGCCTGGAAAATCGCACAATGGCCCATCGTTCTTTTCTTTCTATTGCTTGGCTTCGCTCTGATTTATTACTGGGGTCCAGACCTTGTCGATCAGGATTGGCGCTGGATCACACCCGGTTCAGTTGTTGGGGTTAGCCTCTGGCTCTTAGTCTCCTTCGGTTTTCGACTCTATCTCCACTTCTTCGATTCATATAGCAAGACCTACGGCTCTCTGGGAGCGGTGATCATTCTTATGCTCTGGTTCTATCTGACCGGCGCAGCAATTCTGATCGGAGGAGAAGTGAATTCTGACATTGAGGCTGCCGCGGCACGAGCGGGAGCCCCGAAGGCAAAGGCAAAAGGAGAGAAGGCACCCTGAAATAAGATTTCAGGTTTGAGATCATCGTTGCGGGCAATGAGGGTTAGTACCTCGCGCTAGCGGGTGGGTCTCCCCAGATAGATCGGTCCGCGAACCGAACTTGCTAGAAAGGGCTGGGTGAAGCGGCGACAAGTCTTTGACCTCCGATGCGCGGTAAGTCTTCGACTTACCGAAGACAGTACCCCAGTTTTCCGGTCTTTGACCGGAGTCTCAAAGGTCGGAGACCTTAAAGAATTTTAGAAAGGTCGCCCGCAAGTCGGAGACTTGCCGCGCATCGGAGGTCAAAGACCTTACCTGCAAATTGAAAATCCCGAGGGAGATCCCACCCGCTACTTGCAAGGTGGTACTAATGACCTCATCTTCCGAGAGCATAGTTCAAGCCGGACAGTAGCGATTTTCAGATCTTAAACCTCTTCCTATCAGGCGGCCGAGCTTATTAAATCCTCACTCAGTACCTGGCCCCGCCTGCTCTGACAGCTCTTCTCTGAAGCAACTGCGATAGCGGAGCTAGCCAGAACCTTCTCAATACTAGCGCGTAACGATTTAGTGTCTCCCTCCGGGACAGCTTCGCGACGAAGGGGAGCTTCATTTGATATCAGGACACTGATGGCACAACGATGTTGGGGAGAACCTGGCCAGCGAAGGCAACATCAACGTCTCCGAGAACTCGGAAGACAACCTGAAGTTACGCAGGTTCGTAGGTGCAACGATCGTGCCCGTTAACTGACCCGCTCAAAAGGCCAACTCGTCACTCGGCTGGGCCAACTCATAGTTGGACCGCGGGAGCTACCTTGCGGAATTTGGATTCTTATTGGCAGACAGCTTGCGGTTATTGGATTTTAGTAGCAGGAAGGATTCTCGATTGCGGTCATGAGTTTCAAAATCTCGTTTGAATGCCGGCAGACAAACTTAATCGTGTGGACCAAGTAACGAAAACTGTTGGTATGCAGCTTGGCGAGCATACCAACTTGTTGCGTTACACAGGAAAATGAAATCACCCAGTCCGCAGTGGACTGGGTGATTTGAAATCTCAATTTTCCAAAACAAGATTTTCAGGCGGGTTGGCGATCCTCGATAGTTTGGGTATCAACCAGCGAATAGAAGTTGGCAAAACCACCGGGAGTGATGTTGTAGTGTTTGATCTTGGAATTAAGCGTCGTTACCTTTAAGTTCAGTAGTCTGGCGGCCCGGACTTGATGCCCTCCGGTCTGGAGCAGCGCGCGCTTAATGAGATCGATCTCGAAACGGCTAACCTCATCGTAGAAGTCGACTCCGCGGCCACCCTCAAGCGGGTTGACTTCAGCAATGCACTGCAGCTCGCAAAGAAGCCTGAGAACAAGTTCTTTGAGCGTGGCTATGTTGCCGGAAGAAGATGAGGGCTCACGGTTCTCATCTGATTCAGGGACATTCTCCAGTGCTTCACTCTGCCAACTTGCGGTTGAATTCATACGCTCCTCCTCATAAATCACCCGGATTTGACTGGGCAACTTATAACTGTAGGTTTCGGGCTGGGCGCGGGTTTTGTGACGGAACGGCAGACGCTTGTGACTAGCGGGCTTATGGCGGTGATAGCCACAGCCAGGTTGGGTTGAGTGGCAGTTTAGGGAAGTTTGCCCAAGGCCTCTTGCAGCTTGTCGCGATGGTTACGGGAGAGGGTCAGTTGAGTGCCATCTTGCAGGATGACGCGATATTCTCCATGAAACCAGGGCTGCAGTTCCTGAATGAAATCCAGGCGAACTATCGATGAGCGATGGATACGAACAAACCTCTTCGGGTCAAGTTGCGACTCAAGACTGCTGATAGTCTCCCGCAGCAGGTGAGACTTTTTGGCACTATGCACGGAGACATAGTTGCCCTCGGCTTCGATCCAGTCTATCTCGCTGGTGTCCAGAAAATATATTCGCCCGGCGGTTTTGATCACGAGACGTTCGAGATAGTTCTTACCGGACTTCAGTTCTTCCAGTAGAGCCAGTATACGGTGATCCATGTCCCTGACGCCGTTTCGATCGCGAATGATTTGCGCCTTGGCGCGTTGCCATGAAACATCGAAGCGTTCCTGATCAAATGGCTTTAGTAAGTAATCAAGCGCCTGAACTTCAAACGCGCGAACAGCATATTGATCATAAGCGGTGACAAAAATGACGTAGGGTATTTCTTCTTTGTCGAGAGACGCAAGCACCTCAAAGCCGCCTACTTCAGGCATTTGCACATCGAGGAAAAGCAGGTCGGGCGAGTGTACGCGAATCGCTTCCAGGGCTTCCCCGCCATTGCAAGACTCCCCAACAATGGACACGTTTGGATCGCCTGCGAGCATTTCGCGCAGCATTTCGCGAGCGAGCGGCTCGTCGTCGACCAGAAGGACACGGATGAGGGGAGCTTCAGTCATTGGTTCTTCTTTTGCTGACCGGTCACGCAAATCGATAGACGGTTTAGTGCGAGTTTAGTTGCTGTTGCAAAACTTACACGGTGGACCCGGCAATAACAAAAACCTTCCTGGTTTCGATTAAGGCCAAGACCGGCGGCAACGACAGGCTGTGTGGACTATTCGATTTCTGATTGGCTGGGAGCGGCGCCGTCTTTATGAAAGGGTATTTCCAGAGTCACAATCAACCCGCCATCCGGGTTGTTCCTTAGGTCGAAGAGATGAGCCGCTCCATATAAGCGTTCCAGCCGAGTCTCGGTATTTGCCAATCCCAGCCCCTTCGTGAACAGGTTCTCGGATGTCCGATGTTCGGAAAGGCCCGGGCCGTTGTCTCGAACTTGAATACGAAGCGTGCCATTTAGTTGTTTCGCCTCGATCTCGATCAAACCCGGTGTGGAACGGGGCGCAATTCCGTGACGAATGGCATTCTCGACTATCGGCTGCAGGATGAGGTTTGGAACTTTGGCTTTGAGGGTCTCTTCGCCCAGATCCATGCGGGTAACTAAACGATTCTGGAAGCGGATGCGTTCGATTTCGAGGTAACAACTGAGAAATTCCATCTCCCGTTGCAGAGTTACCTCCGGCGAGCCGGAGTTTTCCAGAGTCAGACGGAGAAAGTCTCCCAGACGAGTAATCATCTTCCTGGCCGCTTCGATGTCTTTAGTAAGTAGCGCGGAGATTGAATGGAGGGTGTTGAAGAGGAAATGAGGCTGAAGTTGCATTTTTAAGGCTTGCAGTTGCGCCTGAGAAAGCTGCGCTTCAAGCTGCAAGGTTCTTAGCTGACCTTCACGATAGCGACGATAGTAGTTGCTAGCGTAACTCGTCAGCGCTATCAGCAGGTATATGCCGACGCCCTCGCTGAAGTTTGCCACCACAAACCTGCCCATTCTTTCAAACGAGAATGGTTTACCTGCTCCGTAACCCCAGTAGAGCCACAGCAGAATATGACCGAGAGCAGTGAGGAAAACGCTGAGCAGGATACTGATCGGCGCGTGAAGCAGAGAACTGCGAATCCAATTGTTTCGCTCTATCGGCAGTCGGTCGGACGCCCAAAGCACCAGGGGCGTGGCCAGGGCCCACAGATATGACCACGTCATCTGGAGGTAAAGCGAGTCGCTGAATGGCATGGGACGCTCAGAGCGATAGGAAGTGAAGTAGCCCTGAAGCGTAAAGACGATGCCGATAAAGGTCCAGATTCCCCAGATAAGTCCAAGACGTCCCCAGCGTCTTCGCCGGACCTTTATGTGAGAACCCTTGCCCTCTAAGTCTTGAAGTGCTTCTTCAGTCATGCGAGCAAAATGGTTTGCTACCACGTGCCTGGAATTAGACGAGACATTCTTTTTTCCGCTTGATAGTAAACCGCTGGGACGAGGGGAACGCAACTCGGAAACAACCCGCAGGTAGTCTAAATGTTCGAACAGCGTTCATTAATTTTGTGAACAAGATGGGAACCGGAGGGCAGAGTTTAGCTTTCACAAATCCAAATGCCACGACTCGCTTCCAGCGGCTTTCGCCCGGGCCCAGGCTTCCGCAATTCTACAAGTAAGGACTAATGGTAGATTAGGCGAACGACACCATTAAGCTATGTGCAGAATTGGAACAATCAGTTTGTGATGAACTGGCCGCGACCGCTGGCCAGACGGCCTGAAGGAATGACAGCAAAAAACCGTTGCATCCCTGCGCGAACGTAACTCCAAAGCAAACGGCCGCCGCTGCAAATCTTTACCACGATAAAGTCCAACAGAAGGCGAACGGTTAAAGGTGTACGCCTTCTGTTTTCGGCTAGTGGCCTATCGGAGTGCGTGTTACACTCTGCCGCAAAAACGCAGGCTCAATAAACTCAAAAATAGGCCAGAAATGGCTATCCTAAGATAGACCACCAGGAGAATCCTCAATGAAGAAACAACAGATCGCGAACATCGTATGGGGCTTGGTCTTCATCGCCATCTCGGTCGTCGGTGGGGTGGTGCTCGGCGGTGTGGTGGGACACAGCCTCGGCTCACTCATCGCCGGCATCTGCTGGGCGATCGCGGGGGCCATCCTGCTGTTCCAACCGGCCACCTTCTCGCCCGACCTCCGGGACGAGGAATTCCACGTTTTCGCCACCTGGAGCCAGCTTCCCACGTGGGCATGGATCGTTGTCGGCCTGCTGATCGCCGGCGGAGTGCTCGCCATGATCTTCGCTCGAACCGTACCGATCTAGTGCCTCGAACCACAAGATCATTCCGGATTCCGCGAGGGATCGTGGTCGCGCCTGAGAGTAATAATTTACAGGTGAGAAGCTGTTGTAGGCTTTTTCTGCTACGTCCAATCAGTTTCCATTGTTAAGAACAAACGAACGGGTTACCGCCCCATGATCGGCAACGTCTCCTGAAAATTAAGGGGGCGTCACTCTCTTCAGCCCATGTCTGCGTAGAGTCCATTGCCCCTTGTGAAGAATGCCACCCACCAAACGCGAAGGGTGCTCAAGGCCTTGGTTATTTCACAATCCGCGTCACAAAACCTAAAAGGCCACCTCGCTTAGAAGTGGCCTTTAACTCTCTAGCTAGGGAATTTTGGCTCCCCACAGTGGACAATCTTCACAACTTCTTTTTGACGCCGACGACGGAAACGCTCCGGTTCTTCCAAGAACTGCGAGACGCAGTCGCCGGCAAGTAGATTCGATGTTGCCACCACGAATCCATTAACCTAGCAACTCACTTGCAACTTCCTTGGTCGTTCGACCTACAACGCACTCTGTCCTACAAGCCGTTCTAACCATCTACACATAGAAGGAATAACGTCGGGTACGTTCCAGCCACAGTTTGAAGGTGTTGAGGTCCATAGCTTCAAGGTCTGCACTGAGCGCAGTGCCAAAACATCTCGCAAGATCAGCATCGTCCGTTTCGAACTTCGCCAGCCAGTCCTTGAGGTTGGCGTTCTCAATCGTTTGATCAGCGTGCCGCACGAGCGGTAGCGCGCGTCTGCGTTGGGTGCACAACACCGCGAGCTGGGCCATGCAGATGCGATATGGCGAGTAGTTTTTCCCGTTCACAGGTAGTGACTTCAGGAACTGTGCAAGCTCCACGTCAGATAGTGCAGTCTTAACTAGTCGATACGTGTTGACGAAACGTTTAAGCGAGCGCGGGTTTCCGCTGAGAAGTTCGGCGAGCTGATCGAGATACTGGAGCTCGCTGGCGGTGATATGGTCCGGATCGATTGTTTCTGCTGGATCACCGCTGCTTCCGTCGGGTCCTTCGGGCCTTCGCGCTCTTGTCACGACGAGAGGGTTCGATGGCGTCACTGGCAAAGAGAATCCCGGTTTGTCTGAGGATTCCGAGGAATCAAGCAGCGTTTTGGCGATTGCAGCACGTTGTTCGGAAGGCACGGGCCGTAACCACAATGGGATCTGGAAAATCTTTTCGATGTAGTCAGTTGCTGTTGCAGGTTCACCGACTTCCTCATTGAGATCAGGTTCGTCCCCGTCACTGATTAGACCAGGAGCCTTCTCCAAACATCGCGTGATCCAGCGTGGATCGACCGCGGCGACACAAACGAATAGCGGGAACGCAAGGAGCAGATGCACCAACTTGAGTACCTCAACTACGCGATCACCAGAACAGCGATCGAGATCGTCGATATACAACACAATCCGGCTCACCGCCGGTGGTTCGGCGACCTTTCCATCAATGTACTCTTGATTGGCCTTCGTCATCAGATCAGAAAGCTTTTCGAAGTCGTTGCGAATTCGCGAGAAGATCGTCAGCTCCTTTAAATATCCATCGCTCGACACGCGCTCATCAAGGAACTCGTCGAGCAGCGTTCCAGTCGTTAGCTTTGCGAGCTCGGCTTTCTTGTCTGCGACCACGGCAGCGGCCTCTGCCTGTTGCGCGACCGCAACGGCCCGCTGTTTCTCGAGTGCCTCCAGTGCTAGACGCGCGGTCGCCGGGGCCGCCTCGAGTTGCTTCAGTTGCGCATCGAGGTCGTTGACAGTGTTGAGCCTGTCCGTTGCTAAGGCGCGAAGGGCCGAGGCATTTTCCTTATGAGCAGCAGTTACCTCCTCTTCGATTGCCTGACGGATCCTTTTTTGTTCGTCTTCGAATTCCTGGCCAGTTTGTGCAAAGGCATTGAGCTTCTTGAGCCAGGTGGCCGCAGTGGCTGCCAACCCACCCACCGCTGTCACGACTGCGATCAGCCGCGTGTAGAAGTCAGTCTGCAATACCGCTGCTGCAACCGCTCCAATCGCAAGGACAATCAGAGCGTAAAAGATCAGCTTCCACCTCGCCCGCGCCGTCTGTGCCTCGGCAACCAGAGAACGCACGTTATTGGTCGCGTTTGAGAACTCCGGGTTGTCGAGTCTCTTCAGGAACAAGCTCGCCACGGCCGTCGCTGGGACTTTCTTCAGTTCCGCTTCGATCTCGGTCTGTAGATTCTGGAGTTCCTGCGCAAGTTTGTCTTGCGCTTTTTGGAGATCGGTCCGTGCTGTTGCGATCTCGGCCTTCTTCGTTTCGACCTCGCCGGCGATCTTCACGTCGAGTTCCGCAATCGCTTGCTCAGCCTGTGCCCTTTGAGCTTCGGCGTTAGCCACCGCATTCTGGCGCACCGCGAGTTCCTGTTTCGCGGTGTCGAGCTGTTTGACGATGACTTCGCTGCGTTTCTTCAGCTCTTCGGCGGTTTCGTCTGGTTTGATGCTGAGATTGCGAAGGATGTGATCGACAAAGGACGCAGCAAGATTGTCTTCGCTGTAATGCCACGCGTTGAAATCGATCTGTGCGATCCACCCGTGATACTTGGATTTCTGGCCTTCCTCGCGGCCGAGGCTTGCAAAACTGGCAACACGATTTCGCAGGCGACGCATGAAGAAACTCTTGCCTGATCCCCACGCACCGAACACGCCTACCGAGAGCGGCGTGGCGGTGTTGTGTGATGCGATCAGCCGAGCGAAGGCTTCCACTTCACGATCGACGTTGAGCAAGTCGCGCCCTTCGGGAGCGTCAGTATTGAATCCCAGTGAAGGCAGAGGATTCGCTTCGCGCGCGTACTTCCACCATGCTTCCTTTTCTTCGGAAAATGTCTCTGCCAAATGTTCTGCAAGTGCGATGCACCACGCACGACGATCGATCCTGAGGCGTAAGAAGTCTGCGAGATGGTAGGCCGGGACAACTGCGTAGGCGGCCATAAAGTGCCGAACGTCGAGCCCGTGTTGGGCCTCATTCGGGCAAAGCTCTCGTGCCTTCGCGAATGCACTCCGGAAGGACATTGTCGTGTTGAGCGCATCAGGCAGCGGTTGCGGTTGAAAGTTGCGGCCCTTGGTCATCGATTCCGCACGCACACCGCGCAGCGCGAGATGTGATCGCAGCCAGTCACAAAGCGGCTCGCGACCCCCAGTCATGGCTGCCAGCATCGACGAGAAGCTCAGCGTGGCCGAGTCCTTCGCGTTCTCCTGCAACGCCCACTGATGTGCATACGAAAACAAGTTCGCTAGCGGCGTGGCCACGACGGCATTTGTCCGCGTTCCGCTCATATCGTCGAAAAATATTACCGATACCACCCCCATTCTCTTACCTCCTAACTTATGAATTTTGTTTCAATAAACCTATTTGGTTGTGCGATCGCTTCATGAAATTCTGAACACATCACTTCGCCCGACCTCTGAATATCGTCATCTTCATTCCTTTCAAACACTTCATGTCAGGAGTCGGGGTTCCAAACCAATTGATCGGGTTCGAAAAATGGGGCGGGTAAGTGTTGTCCATTGAAATCAGCTAACGTGTTTATGTTCTGTGCCGCAATGAGTGCCGGACTGGTGCGCAAATCAGAACGTCAGTAAAAGGTAATAGATTAAGAGAAGCCGTTAAGGGTTTCATCGGAGACGCTGCTGAGGTTCAGTACTCAAGAGCCTGCGAGGAAAATAAGATGCTTATATCACAAGATCCGCGGACTTAAACAACGATTTGGGAGCAATGTTCAAGCGAACAGCGAAAGTTGCTTAATTTTATCTGTTCGAACTCGATGTGGAAGGATCAAAGCTCACCGTGACGTTTCGCCAACCGTTTGGCGTACTTGCAATTACGAATGCGGCTTGGCAAAGAGAAAGGCCGCCAGAACTGCTTCCGGCGACCTTCGTCAAATTTGGCTCCGCAGGTAAGACTCGAACTTACAACCCTCCGGTTAACAGCCGGATGCTCTGCCATTGAGCTACTGCGGAATAGCGCCCCCGCACAGCATAACTATGCGAGGGCGCGGAAAAGTTTTTATAACAGATGACCTACAGAGCGTCAAGGCAACGTGGTTTGAGTTGGTACTGATGCAGTCTGAATGTGCGCACATTAGCAACATGCGGTGCGATGAGGTCAGTAACCACCAGGCGCTAGCCGGTGGGTCACCGTCGCCACGAGCACTTAACCCAAGGCTTCGGTGGTTTCCATATTAGATTCATTCGTTGCGATGACCCACCCGCTACCCGCGTGGTGGTACTAACCTCATGGGACCCGAACTTTCGCACTGGCGGTGACTCTACTTAAGTTCTAGCAGATGAGTAGGGTTGCTAAACATGACGTTGCCAGTCACTTTCGAGGTGTTCTGTGCTCACGGTAAATGCGCAGAGCAAATTGGCCCGCGGGATGGTCGCGCATTTCCGCGATCGCATTCTGAATTTCGGGTGGCGTATCAGCGAGCGTGGGAAGCTTGCCTCCATATTCATCTGGCCAAACGGCCGGTGCGGCAGCAACCGCAAAAGTCATGTCGGATAACGAGAAGTGGTCGCCCATAAGAAAAGGCCGGCCATCGCTTAGCCGTTCATCAACGGTCTGCATTACCTTACGAATTTCATTCAACGCATTTTCCGCGCGGCTGGCGTTGAGCCGCAGGAGCAACCGCAAAAGTCCTGCGAAGACCGGGTAGGCCACGCGGACCGCGGTAACCTCAAACTTGAGCGTGCCGTCGCTCAGTGGATTGATCATGATCTCGCGATGCTTCAAGAGATGGTAATAACCAAAAACCGAAGTTGCAGATCCCAGCGTGCTATTGAAAAAGGTCCAATCGGCTTTTGCTTGTTCTGGATCATCGCTGTCCGGTAGAAGCTTACGATCGGCGGGACTCCGGGGCTCAAAATAGTCAATCATCTTGCGCACAGTGTTGAGACGGTAAGAGTCGCCGTAAAGAAGCGGAAAGCGCACCGTGTAACCATGCCAAAGCGTCGCGAACGAGGAAAGGATCAAAGCATGCCGTTGTTCCCGGTGCGGGATTTGGTAGTGGGCCAGTAGAAAGCGGCTGAGTTCACTATCCAGACTAGGCGGGAAAGTGATGAGGGTAGGTTCAGGCACAGATGGCTTTACTCCTGTAGGAAAAGAGTCGGCTCCTTTCCGGGACGTGAGAGTTTCGCTTGAGTGAACAGTCAAATACTAGTTTTTGTGGCGGATAAAAGCAATCAAATGGGTTCACCTTCGCGTCAGAATGATCTAGCCAGTATAGAGAGAGTGGTGATTGGGCCATCCAACCATTGCTGAGCTTAACTATCAGGCACCGATTCAATCTACGAAACGTGAGCTCTGGTAATGATGCAGTTTCAAGCCGGAAGTTCAGAGTTGATTCTTTAGGCTGCGGTTCGGCACGCAAGCTAAAGCTTGAACTCTAAACTGCATCAGTGCCTAAGCTCTCCTTCAACCGGCAGCGCTGTGTTACGGTGATGAAGCTTGCGCTCAATCGCGAACTGCGAGAATATCTCGCACTGCACAAAAGTGACAATGGTTTTCCAGTAAGTTCCACGGTCGGTTTGGCGTGGGCTGCTGGGAGTGAGTCTGTTAAAAGGAAGGTTTCAATGGAGCGGCGAATAACGTCCTGGTTTAGTCAAAACTTAAGCAGCGAAATGCCTTTAGTCGCCTATGGTCACGCAGGCCAGCCATTATTGATGTTCCCCACTGCGGCAGCCGACTATCTCGAGTATGAGCGTTTTCATTTGGTGGACGCCATCAGTCCACATATCGACAGCGGCAGGATTCGGGCTTACTCCATAAACAGCGTCAACCGCTACAGTCTGCTCAACGAGCAGATGCCGCCACATTTGAAGGCGGAACTGCTGACCCGATTTGATCGCTACATAACAGAGGAAGTGTTGCCTTTGATCCGCAAGGATGCGGACGACAACGATGCCCGGCCACTCACGACCGGCGCCAGCCTCGGCGCGTTTCTTGCGGCCAATGCTTATTTCAAACATCCGGATTTATTTCGCGGGGTGATCGCAATGAGCGGAAGTTACGATGTGCGCTCATATCTCAAAGGCTTTTATGACGACAACGTCTACTTCAATAATCCCGCAGACTATCTTCCTAACTTAAACGATGACTACTACCTGCCGATACTGAAGAGAGCTGATGCCATCTACATCATATCCGGCCAGGGCTCATACGAAGCGCCTGATCGCAGCCAGCATCTGTCCGACATTCTGAAGGCGAAGGGCGTTCCGCACACGCTCGACCTCTGGGGTGCCGATGTAAATCACGACTGGCCCTGGTGGCGCAAGATGCTGCCCTATACTCTGGACCGGATTCTAAAAGGATGAACGATGAAGGATGAAGGATGAGCGATGGAGGAAAACATCGATTCGTTACCTCAGCACCTATTACGTTATCTGTGGAGAACTAGTGTGACACCGCTTCGACACCCGCCGCTTAACACCTCATAAACCAAAAGGAGAAATTCCTGCTATGGAAAGAGATCTAAAGCGGCGGACGAAGAATTTTGCGCTGCGAATAATCGCACTGTATTCTGCACTTCCAAAACGCGGCGCAGCAAAAGTACTCGGAACCCAGGTGCTGAAATCGGGAACTTCTCCAGGTGCACACTACCGAGAAGCCCAAAGAGCCAAGTCGGATGCTGATTTTATTAGTAAGATCGAAGGGGCGCTTCAAGAACTTGATGAAACCCAATATTGGTTAGAGTTAATTGGCGAAGCAAAGATTCTTTCCGAAAAGCGACTGCAATCCTTGCATCAAGAAGCGGAGGAATTGATGGCGATCCTCGTGACGATAGTGAAGCGAGTCAAGCTGAGGGGCAGATTGCGGAAGCGATGAAGGTTTTCATCCTTCATCCTTCCGCCTTCATCCTTCGCTCAGGGCTCGTCTTCGCCTTTCTTGCCCTTTTTCTTCTGCGGATCAACTTCGCGTGGTCGCGTGACTGAAGGTGGCGGTGGTCCCTCAACCTTCGGAGTCACGGTTTCCGTTTTCGGTTCCGGGTTCGCAGGACTCTCGTCGGTCCTCGGCGGCGGTGGCAAGGTCAGCTGTTCCAGTTTTGGTTCCGTGTTAGCGGCCGGCAATGTGGTGCTGTCTTCATCCGCTTGTTTTGCTGCGTCTTCATTAAACTGGGCACGCTCAGCCGCGAGTTCACGTTGACGTTGGCGGAAGAGTTCCTTCATGTCCTCCGGCATTCCTGGCGGTTTGTCGAAATCTTCTTTTGGTTTCCCTTTCAGGAAGTCCTTCATGAAGCTAATGAACATGGGCAACGCCCCGTGGCCGCCAGTCATGTCGTCACCGAGTGGTTTCTTTCTTCCCGGATAACCCATCCAAACACCTGTTACATATGTTGGCGTGTAACCGATAAACCAGACGTCGGTGTGGTCGTTTACCGTTCCGGTTTTGCCAGCCAACGGTACGCCGAGCGAGCTCGCGGCTGTCGCGGTCCCAAACTGAACCACGCCGCGCATCATTGAGACCATCGTCAGCGCCACATACTCATCCATGACCTTGTAGGTTGTCTTCTCCCACTCTTCGAGTGCCGCTCCATCCCGATCCAGTACGCGACGAATCAAGTGGGGCTCGACTCGTATGCCTTTGTTGGGAAATGCTGAGTAAGCAGAAACCATCTGATCAAGAGGCACCTCTGTGGCACCAAGTGCCGATGGAAGATATGGCGCCATGGGCACTTTAATACCGAAACGCCTGACCATCTGGGCGCCAGTCTGGATGCCCACGGTTTGCAGCAGATGCACCGCGGGAACGTTCATCGACTTCGCGAGCGCCATCTTCATTGGCAGATCGCCGTTTCCTAAAGAGCCATCATAGTTGTGCGGTTGCCAGCTCCCGATACTGATCGGCGCACCGCTCACGGTTGTGTCCGGCGTCATGCCCCATTCGACCGCGGCGGTGTAGATGAAAGGTTTGAAGCAGGAGCCTGTTTGGCGGTAAGCCTGCGTCGCATTATTAAACTTGCTGGCACTGTAAAAATCGTAACCGCCAATCATGGTGACAACTTCGCCTGTCTTGGCGTTGAGCGTCATCATGGATCCCGCTACTCCGGGCACCTGCGATAGTTCAACTTTTAGTCGCCGGCTCTTCTGGTCAACTTCCTTGATTTCAAACTCCGAAAGATAGCCAGGCTTCAATTCGTCTTTAGGCTGACGTTTGGACCAGCCCATATCTGCCGCAGCAACTGTGGCGGTGTAATTGCCAAACCTTATAGTGGCTTCATTTCGAGCGCGGTCTACTTTGGTGATTAGTCCCGACAAAAAACGACCTTGCTGATAATCGTTTCCGTACCAGTCCGGGTCTTTGTAGCTATTCATCTCCTGAGTAGTCGGCGGGCCCTGTCCGTTGTTTGCGGCGGTGGGAATCATTTTGTAGCTTGAGCGCCAGCGACTATGAGTCTGGTCGTAATTCCGCAAGCCTGCGCGCAATACTTCATAAGCCTTCTTCTGCGCTTCGACGTTAATAGTCGTGTACACGGAAAGACCGCCTTGTGCCACTCGGGTCGTGTATTTGTCCTCAAGCTCCTGCCTGACCTGTTCCACCGGATAATCAAAAATGCTCGATTTCGGCTGCGCCTGATAATAGGCGGTGTCGGCAAGTTGAATCGGTTTTGCCTTAGCCGCATCCGCCTCCGCCTGGGTTGCGAAACCATTCTTGGCCATCAAATCAAGAACAAGATCGCGACGCTCTTTCGCACGCACCGGATTAGAAGTAGGCGAGTATTCGCTTGGCGCCTTGGGGACGCCGGCGAGCAGTGCGGCTTCGCCAATCGTCAGGTCTTTTGCCTGTTTTCCGAAATAGGTTTCAGCGCCGGCTTCCACGCCGTAGGCGTTAGCGCCAAGAAAGATGTGGTTTGCATAGAGCTCCATGATCTGATTCTTGGTGTAGTAGCGTTCGATCTGGAGCGCTAACGCCCACTCGTTCATTTTTCGTTTGAGAGTTTGCTCTTTGGAGAGAAACAGATTCTTGGCAAGCTGTTGCGTAAGTGTCGAGCCACCTTCAACCTTGTCGCTGGTCAGGTTCTTCCAGGTAGCGCCAATAATGCGGATCGGATCGATACCCACATGGTCGTAAAAGCGCGCGTCCTCGACGGCGAGGATTGCGTTCTTCATTACTGGCGGAATCTCGTCATACTTCAACGGGATTCGTTTCTCCAGCGCAAACTCGCCAATCACAGTTTCGCCATCGTCAGCATAAACGCGCGTGACTACGCTCGGCCGGTAGGTTGCCAGTGCGGCGACTTCGTTCGCGGCGCGGGAGTAGTTGAGCTCGTAGGCCGCAATAATGCCTGTTAAGCCACCGGCAGCCAGGGCTAACAGCAAAACTGCCGGAAGCCAGAATCGGCGTAAAAGATGCCGCCGTTGCTCAGGCGGCGCACTATAAATGGCTTTGGGAGAATATGATTTCAACTTCGAGCCTGGGGATTTTGCAGCCATAGTATCTCAGCCTCTCTAGGACAAACGTTGCTTCAGACCGGCCGTAAAGGACAACGTGGGTAGCCACAGTGTCGTTATTCCGAGCGCCACGCAACGTCCGAATTATAGCGCAGGATTGTATTCAACTCGATGCAGCACGCCGGTCAGAAGGCTGCCTGTGTCCCTCGGAAAGGGCAGCTTTTCCCATTCTCTCAATAAGGCTTTATAATCTACATGCAAACGGGGGCGACAGGCTTCGACAGGGGTTTGGACGACCGACGGATGCCATGCCGGGCTACTCTATGCAGCTCGTTAAAACGCGTAGGGAAAAAACAATTGCCAATAACAATGAATTGGCTCTCGCTGCCTAATTAGCAACGAGCGTCTCGCCGCAAGTTGCTTATGCGCGCGGAGGGAGATGTCACTCAGATAAGCTGGCGCGAACTTTCGGTCCGTGGGTTCGCGCGAGATAAAGTCGGACTAGCTTTCACCGAGGTCTTGTCACTTCACTTACTCGGCGCAAAGCGAATAACTGGTCGCTTGACGACCAGAAAAGCGAAGTGACTAAGCATGTAGAGTCTTTCGGCGGCTTCTCTTGGATCCGAGTTCAATTCTCGGCGCCTCCACCATTTTGATAAGGATGAAGGATTAAGGCGGAGGGATGAATAAAGGACTTTCCGCGGCGACTGGCTTTTTTATCCTCCATCCCTCATCCTTCATCCTTGCGCTCTAACCTTCCTATTGGAATCTTTGATAGCGGCGTCGGCGGACTTACTGTCTATCGCGCGCTGCATGAACGTCTTCCCGATGAGCACTTCGTTTACCTGGGCGACACCGCCCGCGTGCCATACGGCACAAAATCCCTTTCCACTGTTGAGCGCTACGCGATTGAAAACGCGAAATTTCTTGAAGCACACGGTATAAAGCTGTTGGTAGTGGCGTGTAACACCGCTTCGGCTCTGGCATTACCTGCCATACGCGAAGCCCTTGCTGTGCCGGTTGTGGGTGTCATTGAGCCAGGGGCGCAAGCCGCGGTTGAAGTTGCCGCGGCAAAAAGGATCGGCGTGATTGCCACGGAGGCCACAGTCCAGAGTGGCGCCTACTCGAGAGCTATTGGCAACATCAATCCAGTCACTGAAGTCATTGAGCGCGCTTGTCCGTTGTTTGTTCCGCTTGCTGAAGAAGGTTGGGCAGAGACCGACGTGGCACGAGCTGTGGCCGAGCAGTATTTAAACGATTTGAGAAAGAAGGATGTCGGCGCCCTCGTGCTCGGTTGCACTCACTATCCGATCCTGCGTGATCTGATTAGCGAAGCCATCGGAACTAAGATTCCGCTGATCGACTCGGGAGAGGCTGCCGCGCGTGAGGTCGAAGCACTTTTGCAGTCCAGCCGGATTTTGTCTTCCGCGAGGGACCGGAATACCCAAGTCAGACAGGAACGACGGCTGTGTGATGACCTGGATCATTTTTATGTGACAGATGCTGCCGAGCGTTTTGCAAAAGTGGCTGAGCGATTTTTAGGAACGGCACCCTCAGTGCTGGAGGCGGTGGAGGTTTGGGGACACGATGAGCTTAGAACGCAGTGATGGGCGCGCTTTCGACGAACTGCGGCCGGTCAAAATAACTCCTGGTTACTTGCCTTATGCGGAAGGCTCCGTTCTTATTGAGATGGGCCAGACACGTGTAGTGTGTGCGGCTTCAGTCGACGAACGGGTGCCTTCGTTTCTTCGCAACTGCGGTCAGGGTTGGATTACTGCTGAGTATTCAATGCTGCCACGCGCTACCCAACAAAGAACGCCTCGAGAGGTTAGACGCGGCGGTCCGTCGGGCCGGACGCATGAGATTCAACGCTTGATTGGGCGAAGCCTGCGGGCCGCGGCCGATATGCGGCTGCTCGGGGAACGAACAATAACCCTCGACTGTGATGTCATACAGGCCGACGGAGGCACTCGGACAGCGGCCATTACGGGCGCCTATGTTGCATTTGCGGTGGCCGCTAACCGTCTGCTCAAGTCCGGCAAGATTCAACAGAGTATTATCACGAATGAAGTGGCCGCGATCAGTGTCGGCATCTTGGGAAACATACCGTTGCTGGACTTGAAATACGACGAGGATTCAAGGGCGGAAGTTGACATGAATGTGGTTTGCACAGGCGACGGCCGATTCATTGAAGTGCAGGGCACAGCCGAACGCGAGCCATTCACACGCGATCAAATGGAAAGCTTGTTCGATCTAGCAGCCCAGGGAATTCAATTGTTGACAGGAATTCAAAGGGAAGCTATCGCGCGGGCGAACAATTAGCCCTGCCGTCAACTGGGACGGCGTATTGATTTGTCTGTCGTCACGCGTTAACTTTGCCTCCCAAGGGGGCGCCAACGTTTTCAGACAACGAGGTCTACCGCAGGCGGCATCGAATATTCGCTTAAATGACCATAACAAAGCGGATAAGCGCTTCTAGAGACACGCCAAACCCAACCATCGTTCATAAGTCGACGCGGATTACGAGGAGTTGAGGTAATAAAATGAAATACCTGATGGCAGTATTGCTTATGATCACGGG
This sequence comes from Pyrinomonadaceae bacterium, assembly GCA_036506215.1. Classification (GTDB taxonomy): domain Bacteria; phylum Acidobacteriota; class Blastocatellia; order Pyrinomonadales; family Pyrinomonadaceae; genus PSRF01. Next base: position 40,083 of record DASXSC010000288.1, read on the forward strand.
AATATGTTCCGTGGCCGCGGCACAAGAATCGTACACGAGCGACCAGATTGGCTATACGATCGAGCTTCCGTCTACTCAGTGGCGCGTGATCTCTGAACCAGACGCGGCCCACGAGCACGCCGAATTCGTTTACGGAGATCGGCTCGAGGGTTACTTGCAGATTCGCAAAGAGGTGGTTGACGCCGGCACCGCACCTTCCGACCTTGCTCGGCGAGACATGGAACAAAAACTGAGTTTTCTTCCCGGGTTTGTAGAAGGAAAAGAGGAACCGTTTAAAGGCCGTCTCAATGGAGTGACCGTGTCCTACGAGTTCATCAAAACAGCCAAGCCAATGATGGGACGCATCTATTATCTTCAGGCGGATAACCGCACGATCTACGCTTTGCGATTCACTGGCCTGCGCGACAAGCTTGCGCGTATTCGGAATCAAACAGATTTGATTGCCCGCAGCTTTAAACTCAAATAGCAAGGTTCGCAATCAGTTCATATTGGCCGCCCGCGTGTGACAGCGTTGGCGGCCAAAAGTTTTCCTGCCCGCCAGTTTGCAGTTGGGATCGCAAACTGACAGCTTGCGTTACAATCACCAGCCATGAGGCTAACGCTGGCTCCGGGGTTAACAATCAGGAAATCACCAATCGAAGGTAAGGGCTGTTTTTCAGTGGTCCATTTCAAGCGCGGTCGGAAAATAGCGGGTTACGCGGGGCAGAAGATCACAAACGCCGAAGCCAATCGTAGAGCCGGCCGGCGCAGGTTGCGTATTTGCGCGATCAATAATCGCTGGAGCCTGGATGGCAGCCGCGGCGGGAACGGTACCCACTACATAAACCATTCCTGCGAGCCCAATGCCTACATGAAGATTCTTTACGGCCACATTATCTTCATTGCGTTGCGAGATATCGAGCCGGGCGAAGAGATAACAATAGATTATGAGTCAACGCTCCACTCAAACAATAAAAGGTGTATTTGTGGAGCCAGATCGTGCCGCGGAACTATCAACAAACCGGGCACCTAGAGCCGCGGCAAAGTAAAACTGAATTTGGAGCCGCGCCCTACTTCCGATTCCAGGTCAACCGTGCCGCCGTGTTGTTCGACCACCTCGCGCACAAACGACAGACCAAGACCGGTCGAGTCTTCATCCTTTTCCTGATCATCTCTTACGACGCGGTAAAACTTTTCCCAGACGCGATCCCTGGCTTCAGCCGGGATTCCGTAGCCGCGGTCCTCAACACAAAGCCTAACAACTTCGGCTTCAAGCGCCGTTGATACAGTAACCGTCGTGCGCTCCGGACTATATTTGATCGCATTACTAACCAGATTCTTAACGGCTTGCGTAATCATGCTCTTGTCGGCGGCGACCGGGGGAAGCTGCTGCGTGGGTTGCTCGACCAAACGGATGCGCCTTTTCTTGGCGACCTTTTGCAGACTGGCGATCGTGTCTTTTACAACCTCGTCCAGGCGAAGAGGAATCTTCAAGACTTCCTGGCGATCTCTTCTTTGTAATTTAGTGACGGCCAGGAATGTATTGATCATGCTTGAGAGCCGCTGCGATTCGTTGGCAATGATGGTTACAAACTCCCGGGCCTGCTCCGGCAGCCCCTCGTCAGCAGTCAACAATTCGGCGAAGCCGTTTATGCTGGTGATAGGTGTACGCAACTCATGCGACATCAGTGAAATCATGTCACTCTTCAATCGCTCGTATTCCTTAAGAAGCGTGAGGTCTTTGACAACTAACCCAAGGCAGAGCGGTTGAGATGCTGCTTCTGATTCGCTGCCGGCTACGCTCGAAGCCCCGTTCGACTCCGTGTTGGAATTCTCCAACACAAGCGAAATGCGAAGGCTGTAGGTCGCATTTCGGTCAGGAAACTGGAGCTCGCGTTCATAGGCTTCCCCGGTCTGCAGGACCCGGCGCACTGCAATCGCCGGCTCATCGAAAATATCAGTGCGAAAACTATCCAGCAGTTCGAAAAAGCTCATGTTGCCTGTTTCATCCTGCGTGAGTCCAGCCAGTGTTGTCAGCGCAGCGTTTACATAAGCAATCCTGCCGTCAAGATATCCGAGCGCGATGCCATCACCGATTTCTGAGAGCGCGTTGACACCTACGCTCTGCTCCAACAAGGCTCCGTTAACAACATATAGCGACTGCAGTCTTTGCTCAGCCTCCCTTGCAGAGAAAAATGAGAGTGAGCTGCGCTTGTGAGTCGCTTTGTGGGCTTCTTCCCGTTGCAGATTGCGCGCCATCTGACCTCCGACTGCCTTCAGTAGCGCTCGGTCATCCTCATCGAAACCCTTCGTAGCCCGAATGAGAAGCGCACCGACTGTGCGCTTTTCGTGGCGTAAGGGTAAGGCAACATTTGCAGCAGATTCATGTGCCGCCAGCTTTTCCACAATGATCTCACCTGCGGCCATTGAGCGCTCACACAAACTGACACCCTCGCGCCACGCCGAGTTTCTGCTTGTGTCGTTAGAAGCGCCCTGGGCTGCACGCAGTCTCGCGGCAGAAACCAGATGGCCATCGCTGCCGCGGCGAAAGACTATTGCCTCACTGGGTGAAAGCACAGTATCCAGGAGCTTCAAACCGCTCAGTAAACGGTGTTCCGCATCATCAGCTTTAGGCGTTTCAAACTTCCACGAGGATGCAATCAGCTCTTCAGTGAGTTCAATGTCCCGCTCCCGGAGTCGGTTGATTTGTATTATGACGGCACAGAGTAAGCCCGCGAGCACTAGCGGAGCGAAGAGGATATCGAAAGAAAAAAACCACGAGGCAAACAGACTCACCGCGGCGAGGCTGAGAAAGCCTCCTCCTAGATAAGGGAAAGCACGGCGTCCTCCAAAACGTCCGACCTCAATGGCAACCACGAGCGCGACAATAATGATCAAGAAAGCGCCCGCCCAAAAGCTCGGCACCATGAGCACACTTCTTCGATCCTTCGGGATCAGCACAAAAGTACTCTGGAGCGACGTCAGAAAGCCGCCCCACCACAAAGCAAGACTAAGCGAGCCAGCCACCAAAGCGACAAGCGTATGAGTTAAGACTGTCCTGAAAGAAGAAGAACGTGCCAAGGTTGAGAGTGGTATTTAGAAAAACCGAGGAGGTTGGTGCGAACGCGCTTTTGATGGGATCTCAAAAGCAGTAGGAAGTATACACTCTCGAACTTAGTTTATTCCACTGAAAAACCGGTGAATTTTCGGAATTCTAGTTGAGAATACTGAGACCTACACATTCAGCGAGCTTAATGCTCCCAACAATTCTGGCTCTTCACTGTCGTCAACGGTCCGAAGATCGAGTAAGACCTGATCGTCGGCGATCCGGGCGATCACGGGAGGAGAGAAAAGCCGTAGTCTCCGCTCAATCTCGTCCGCACTCAAATTTACATGTTTGAGGGCAATGAGCGCGGTTGGTGGATGGACATTGGGTCCCGAGCCGCCGCCGACGGCTGACTGACCGGCGACGACCGTGGCGGTCAGCGCGTTTGAAGTACTGCCAGCAAGTTTAACTATGAAATTCTTCGCTCTCTGTTCGATCTCGCTCGTTGTTAGTGCGAGCATTCGCAAGGCGGGTATTTCGTCGAGGGCGCTGCGGCGATGCGCGTCGAGTGTAGCTTCGAGCGCCGCCAGACATAGCTTGTCTACACGCAGAGCACGATAAAGGGAATGCCTGCGAAGACGATCAATAATTTCGCGCCGGCCCACAATCATGCCCGCCTGAGTTGCCCCTAGAAGTTTGTCGCCGCTGAAGGAAACCACGTCCGCGCCAGCGGCAATCGATTCACTTATGATCGGCTCATCGCTTATGCCGTATTTACTCAGGTCGTTTACGACGCCCGATCCCGCGTCTTCATACAACAGCAATCCGGACTCATGCGCCAGGGACGCAAGTTCTGACAGAGTTGGTGAATCCGTGAATCCAATAATACGGTAGTTTGATGGATGGACGCGCAAGACTAGCTGAGTTTTGTCGTTCACCGCTCGTTTGTAATCGTCGAGGCGGGTTCGATTGGTGGAGCCAACCTCTACCATGCGCGTGCCGGAGTTGGCCATGACATCAGGCACACGAAAATCGCCACCAATTTCTACCAGCTCACCGCGTGATATAAGCGTCTCTCCATCGCGCGCCAGCACCGTTAAGATTAGCAAAGCCGCCGAGGCGCAATTGTTGACCACCAGAGATGCCTCCGCGCCGGTTAGTTGAGTAAGAAATTCTTCTACATGGCCGCCACGTTTACCACGAGTGCCGGTTGTTGGATCGTATTCAAGGGTGCAGTATCCGGCAGCTTCTGCAATTGATCTGCGCGCTGCTTCCGACAAAGGCGCACGTCCTAAATTTGTGTGAATAATGACGCCGGTAGCATTTATGACGCGACGAAGCACGGAAAGCGACTCACGCCGGCAGAGAGAATAGACTCGTCGCACGGCTTCATCGAGAAGCGTATCCTTGGTGCTCTCTGGAAAACCCTCTGACTGAATTTCTTCCCGCATCTCTTCAATAATCTCTCTGGCGATTGTCGTGAGGCGCGGCTTACCAACTGAACTTCGCAGTTGTGCTACGCCTTCGGCGCGAAGTAGCTGATCAACCGAAGGGATCGCTCGTAAGCTAAGATCTTTGGACGTAGCGGGATCTGTCATTGTGTTAGTGATCTACTTGGGTCTTTGTAGAATAGCCGCTCACTTGGGGTGGGGCAAACGCCTGGCTGCGAGATCTGTACGCAAAACACCAAGCCCCGGTTGATTGTTGACACAGAGCTTTTGAAACGCCTAGACTCAGTTAGCCGCGTCTCACCAGACGCATCCCGCCTGTTTCCCGCCTTGTAAGGAGATCCATCGATGGCAAAGAGCGATAATTCATTTGTTCGATCACAGTTGAGGGCCAAGCGTAAGAGCAAGTTTGCTGTGGGGCCAGCTGAGCCAACAATCGACGATCAGTTGACGCGACTGGAAGAGGACATTCGGCGCCTAAAAATTGAATTTGACATATTCTTTAATGGCGCTTCAAAGAAACCGCCATACGATACAAAGGGGCGCGTCGACACTATGATGAAGCGGCTGGGCGATGATCGCTCGCTCAATTATGCCCAACGGTATCGTTTTACCTCACTGGGCGCCCGATACAATGCTTTCCGCGACCTTTGGCGGCGAACGATGAAGGGTCGGGAAGAAGGTCGGGATGCGGGAGCTACAGCGCGGGCCACCGCAAAGGAGCAGGCAGTAGCGGAGTTCAAGCGAACTGACTTCGTAACTCATGATGCGCACAAAGACGTGGAGTTGGTGAAGAGCCTTTATGGCGCTTTGATGGAAGCAAAAAAAGTGTGCGGGGAATCAGTTGAAAACTTTTCTTTTCCACGATTTCATCGTCTGATTGCGTCGCGAGCCGACGGCCTCAAAGAGCGGCTCGGTTGCGAGAAAGTGTCTTTTTCCATCGATGTGGAAGGCGGACACGTGAGCTTCAAAGCCAAAGGCGAAAGAGATTAGAAACGCGAGACACGCTGGAAACAAAAAAGGCAACCTCGTTGGTTGCCTTTTTCTTTGTACGCTTACCGGACCGAAAGACCGGAAGCGGTCAGTGGCGTTGCAAAAGCAAGCCGGGGAGACCTACACCTTCATCACGTTTTCGGCCTGTGGTCCTTTCGGACCCTGCGTCACCTCAAACTCAACTTCCTGGCCCTCTTCGAGGGTTTTGAAGCCGTCGCCCTGGATGGCGCTATAGTGAACAAAGATGTCTGAAGAGCCTGGCTGTTCTATGAAACCATAACCCTTCGAATTGTTAAACCACTTGACCTTACCGGATATTCTAGACATAACAACGAATCCTCCTAACGATTCGGTAAAACGGGGGCGAGAGCTTGTAGAGCTTTCGCGCGACCTGGGTTAAAGCTTGTGGGCCGGACGCGCTTTTTAGAGGCGCAATACGGAAACACAACCAAGAAAAAATGCATGGCGAAAAGCGCTTGGTGGCGCGTTCCATCATGCATACTTACGCGGGGAAAACTACAGAAGACATTGCTGTAAAGCTTGTAAAGCGAAAACTTACGACCAACTTCGGGTCGTCACTCCAAACGAGGGCGCATACTAAGCGAAAGCAATTTAGGCTGTCAAGGGAAAAAGGTCATTTAAATGCGCTGGTCAAGAGATATTGCAACGGATTCACCGGCTCGTCGTTGATTCGGATCTCGTAATGAAGATGCGGACCTGTCGACCGTCCAGTTGAACCCACCCGGCCAATGAACTGGCTTCTTTCTACCATTTGACCTTGGGCAACGTCGATGTGGGACAGGTGTCCATAACGACTTGTAAGCCCCCCTCCATGATCGATTACCACCAGCTGACCATAACCACTCTGCCAGCCGACAAACGTCACCGTACCACTCGCGCCTGCAACGACGGGATCGCCCGTCGCAGCGTTGATATCCTGGCCCGAGTGAAATTCATACGAATTTCCGCCAAAGGGATCACGACGCCCGCCAAAGCCGCTTTCCAGCTTTCCAACGACGGGCCAAACGGTAGGTGTGTAACCACGCTTCCGTAAGACACCCTCGTAAGCACGTATCTTCCGCTCGATCTGACTCATCTTGCCTTCCAGCGCGGCCAGGCTGTCGGCATCCAGCGGGAGCGCCGGACCACCCGTACCAGGCAAAGTAACCTCTTCTTCGTTTACGACGCCGGACTTTTCAGCGAGTTTTCGTGAGGTGTCTTCAACCGCATCGACTCGATTGCTCAAGGCGTTAAGTTCCTGGCGTTGCCGTTGGTTTTCGGCCCGCAGACGTTGATTTTCAAATTCCGTACGGAGGTGCGCAGCTTCTTGAGTCAGACCATAAAAGCCGTATAACGAGGCACAGACCAGCATGGCGGCAAGAAAGGCCAGGAGTTTAAGTGATCTCTTTTCGACGCAAAAGCGACGGATGCTTGAACTTGAACGAGCGGTATGGGTAATTATGAAAGCGTAAAAGCGGTCGTCTTTAGCCATTTTGTCGTCTCTCCCGTTGCCTCAGCAAACGCCGTGGGGCGCTGAAGCAACTGAAAAGCACAGCCTCCAAAAAGGCGACTTGTGCGAAACTTTTTGATCTACGAGTTTTTTGACCTGCTTGAAGATTGCAGCGGATGAATAAATCTCAGTTACTTGAGATGAAAACCCATCCGGCCGAAGCTGCAAAGAAGGCCGACCCTATCACACGAATAAAGTCATTGCAACCAGAAATGGAGGCTCGATCTGACTAAATATCGTGAACTTCGCGGCGGCGTTGGGAGCGATCTCGCAGGATGGAAAAAAGGATCATCACGATCACAGCTACGAATGTGGCGACAATCAGCACTTTGATAGCGCCGAGCAAAAAGCCGCCGAGCGTGATGAGAGAGCCAAGCAAGGTTATTACGAGGAGTATTAATGCGGTGATGCCGCCAATTGCTTTAATAAGGAATGCCATAATCAAGCCCTGTTGTTTTGATCTCCAGTAACCTATGAACTTCGTTTGAAAGGAATGCTCTCAAGTTCCCTGCGACCGAATTGGGTCGTTTCCCCAGAGCGGAAGCGCGGCGATTCCACTGCCGAGTCTGCGACTACTGAGGGAGGCGGCCGTCGTGAATCGAAACGAATTATTCGACTATTCGATCCTCGCCGGCGCACATAGTCGAAGAGCATGTAGGCGCCAAGCACGACGAGCGCAACCGGGAGTAGCTGACGAACGGGCAACTGAACACCGAGAAGCGTGTGAAGCAGAAACAGAGTGCCAATCACTACCAGCGTGATACCCCAGGCAAAAGGATTTCCATACAAACGTCGAGCGATCACATCCTCTTCCGTATCTGGTGTTAGTCCGGCGCGCATAAGTTGGGCTGTCCGACAAGCATCGACGGCCGCAAAGAGCCAGGTGCCAAGCACGCCCAGAATGAAAAAGTGCATGCCCTGCGTCAGAACCGCCATCTGAAAGAAACTCGCAAAAATCGCAAAGTGGACGATCGCTTTAGCGGTTTGTCCGTTGTAAGCGGCGCCGAGTCCGGGGACGAATGACAAAAGCGTGGCGACAAACGGGGAGCTGTTGCGGTAGCTTACGGGCGATGCCGAGGATTGTGATTCATGCCGGAGCAACTCCACGCCGGCAACGATGCAATCCTGGCAAAAAGGGAAACCGCGAATCCGGTGATCACAAGCGGAACACAGCCGTCGTCCACACTGGTTACACTGGACAACGCCTGGATTCTTCGGATGATAAGTGCAATACAACATTACTGCTCCGAATCGATCATGTGACTACGGCTTATTCTGCCTATTCCTGGTGGGAGCGCCATTTTGTTTAGGTGACTGTTTCGGCTGACTGCCGCCCTGATTTTGTTCAGCCGCAGCTGGCGCACCTTCGCGCTGACCGCCTACCAGTTCTTTGAGCCCCTTCGTTATTTCCTTAATTCCACCATTCGATCCGGTCGCGCTTTGTCCCGCAAGCCGCAGGCTGGCACTGTAAACGCCACTAATCGACCCGTCTGCCGACACGGTGTTGGTTAAGACAAATACCGCGACCAGCAACATCGTGGCTACCGTGGCAAGTTGTGGAGAAATGATAGGATCGAGCCAAACTCGCAGCCACGAGGCGAACCTCTCGCCGAATGTTGCGCGAATTTCCTGCGAAATCCGGGAACCTGATGTTGCCAACAAGATTCTTTCGTGAAGGCCTGCAGGCAGAGGTTTTTCTTCACCAACGTAGATATAGCAAGTACCGATCGCGCGCACTACTTCGCCCGGGAGCTCAGTACACCGACCGCAAAGAACGGCGTGGCGCTCCCAGCGATGGTACAGCGACGCTGGCAGAAACCCGTCGAGATAGTCTGTAAGAAATTCTTCAAAGTCCTCACACGTCATCGCCGTTTCCGGCATGGTGCTCAACAGAATCCGTGCCTCCAACTCTCTGGGAGTTTCTAAAACTTTTGCAGCACCACACGCCTGCATTGTGTTTCTTACTTCGCTGAGAGTTTCGTGGCACAGCGGGCAACGAAGAGCATGCTCGGCAAACTTCTTGTGCACATCGGGCTCAAGCACCCCGTCGAGATAATCCGTCAGCCGTTCTTCAAAGTCGTTACAAAGCATCAAAGTCTATCTTTCCCGCCCCGATTTTATTTACTTCTTAACTGCTCGCCCCCCGCAGACGAAACAGTTTCCAGTTCTTTTCAGACTAAGCCTCACTAACCGCCAACACTTTCATCCGCCGCAAGATCTTGGCTAACTCAATACGCCCTCGATTGATTCGCGACTTCACCGTTCCTTCTGGTATCTCCAGCAGATCAACTATCTCCTGGTAGCTGAGTTCCTCGATATCTCGAAGTATCACGCAAGTTCGCAGGTCCGGCGAAAGCTTATCTATGCCGGCCTGAACCTGTGCGCCCAGTTCCTGACGCTCCATCTCCTGTTGTACTGAACGAGAAGCTGTGTGGAGGTGATAGGTGTGATCTGCAAGGTCGTCGGCCTGATTGTCGTGTGGTGTGCGCTGTCGTTTTCGGTAGTCATCGATGATCAGATTGCGCGCCAACCGCATTAACCAATTTTGCAAATCACCCTGTTTAGCGTCGTATTGTTCCAAAGATCTATAAATCCTGATGAAAACTTCCTGTGTCAAATCCTCGGCTGCGTCTGCTCGCGAGGTAAAACGGTAAGCCAGGTTATAAATTCTGCGCGAGTAGCTGTGCACAATCTCTTCCCAGGCCGCCCCGTCCCCCGAGCGACACCTGCGAACCAATTCGGCTCCTTCGTTGGCAGCCAAAGCCCTTGCAGCCCCCACTTATGCTTCCCCGCCTGCTTTTTTATTCCCAGTCCGACTTTCGCCAGGAGAACTTCCTTGTTAAAACGGAATTACGATTCGCTTAAAAGGAAAGTTCCGGCCAAAGACAGGAAGCTCAGGTTCGATTAGTTTCTGAAACTCAGGTAGTTTGGAGTTTAAGCTTTAGCTTGCGTGTTTACCTGAATAACAGTCGAAGGATTGAACTTTAACTGGCCGCCAGAGGCCAGACACCCCTTCTTGCTCCATGTTATGAACTGTAGTAGCCTTCGCGCGGCCCAATATCTTGTGGTTTACTCTCTTGGCAAGTCAAGCGATCTACTAATTGATGAAGTCTATTACGAGAAAATACGTTGAGTTTGGAGCGCTTTGCCTGCTGGCACTTGCCATTCTGTGGTGGTTTGGCAGGAAGCTAAATTGGCAGGAGGTGCGCCAGGCCGTCAGTCACACTAATCCCTACCTGCTCGGCCTCGCGGTTTTAGTGATCAGTTTGGCCTATTTCTTCAGAGCGGCGCGTTGGGGCGCGCTGTTGGCGCCACTTTCGCCCGCCAGCTTGCGAAACCTTTTTATTGCCACGACGGTTGGCTTTGGCGCCGTTTTCTTATTCGGACGAACCGGAGAAGTGGTGCGTCCGGTAGTCTTGCCGATGCGGGATGCTAAGATTCGCGCCAGCGCTTCCTTCGTTACGATAATGGTAGAGCGAATCTACGACATGATCGCCGTTGTCGTTCTGTTTGCGGTAAATCTTCTATGGTTCAGGCCGCCTGCAAATGTAAACGTTGAGTTTGGCCGTGTACGCATGACAGGAATCATTCTGCTGGGGGTGACGCTGGCGGGCGTTTTTGGTCTCACGCAATTTAGAAAAAAGTCACCAGGCGCGATTAAGTGGATAAAGAGGACCCTGGACGGCCGCCGTTTTATACCCGCGAGACTGACCCGAGCAGTTGTGAGTATTCTCGAACAACTGGCCAGAGCACTCAGAGTACTGGTAGATGCTCGTGAACTTGCCGTCACTGTAGGTTGGTCTGTCATGGTGTGGCTGACCATCGTGCTCGCGAACTTACTCGTGTTGCGCGCTTTTGGACTTCCTTTTGGCATAACGGAAACAATCTTTGTCCTGGGTTGGTCGCTGGTAGGTTCGCTCGTGCCGACACCTGGCGGCGCAGCCGGCGCCTTCCATGCTGCGACTGCCGCGGGGCTAATGTTTCTTGGGATATCACGGGAGAGAGCAGCGGCAATTTCAATTGTGCTTCATGTGGTCGATTTTGGCCCGGCGGTGATTTTTGGGATTTTCTATATTATTCGTGGCGACATCAATCTCTCACGCTTACGCGCAAAAACATCTTCTGAATCGGTAGAACACGCGGTTGAAGACGAACCGATTTTGCCGGACCAGCTCTTCGTGCAAGGCGAGTTGAAAACAGCCACCGCCAGGGATTGAACTTTGGAAGAACGCGATTTGAAATCCGTTTCTGAGGTCTAAAGCGATGAAGTGTCCGTTCTGCGGTTATCTCGAGGACAAGGTAGTTGATTCGCGCGAATCTCGCGAGGGCGAGGCGATTCGCCGCCGCCGCGAATGTTTGCGATGCGAACGACGGTTCACCTCGTATGAGCGCATCGATGAGATTCCCTACATGGTCATCAAGAAAGACGGACGTCGTGAGCCTTTTGACCGCAACAAAGTGATGGCCGGCCTCCTGCGCGCCTGCGAGAAGCGACCGGTGCCTTCTGGAAAGCTCGACTCGATCGTCAATGCCATAGAAAAATATGTGCAGGAGTCCTCCGAGCGAGAAAGACCGACAAGCAAGATTGGTGAAATGATCATGCGCCGCCTAAAGGAACTCGACAAAGTCGCGTATGTTCGCTTTGCTTCGGTGTATCTTGAGTTTGAAGACGTTTCGGAGTTTATGACTGAACTAAAACACCTGGTGCGGACACGCGCCACTCAGGCGAACAGGAAGAACTAGGAGTAGCCCGCAACTGTTGGAAATGGCAAATTTAGAAGTCAAAATGTAGGGATTCCGTACCACTGAATGATTAAACCCGCCCGCGCCACCGGCCTTGAACGCCTCGAACTCCACCGCCTCCGCGATCGCGTGGGACGTTTGTTTGCCGCTTTGCAAGAGGCTACTGTGGCGGAGGATCCGCTGGCGTCGGAAACCTGGGCGCCACCGGTTGATCTTTGTGAGACCACTGACGCGATCGTGCTGCGAGTGGAGCTTCCCGGATTAACCGCGGATCAGATTACGATTGGAGCGACTAATACGCAGCTGAGAATCTGGGGCGAGAAAAAACGTCGCGCCACGCGAAACAAGATACTGTCGCATCTTTGTTCTGAACGCAGTTACGGGAAATTCAGTCGCCTCGTCCCGCTGCGCTGGACAGTGAGTTTGCGGGACGCAACGGCCGAGATCGCCAATGGGATACTGACAGTAAGTCTTCCTAAGATCGCAGATCGGCGGGGAGTGGAATTCAAGATTCCGGTCAAAGATGCAAAAGTGGAGTGAGATAAAGGCACGGATAGATCGCCGGGGGCCCGCAAGGCCCGACTGCGAGGGAAGCGGGCGCTTGATTGCAGGCGCCAGCCACTGGGATCGAAACTCGAAATAGGGAACTAAGTTAAATTTCAATTATGGCAATTATCAAAGACGCTGAAATTACTGAAGGCATTGAGCTGACGGATAGCGGTCAGGAATTGCAGATCCCAAACGATCTGCCTGTGTTACCACTCCGCGATATCGTCATCTATCCATTCATGATCGTGCCGCTATTCGTTTCACGCGAGAAATCGATCCGCGCTGTCGATGAAGCTCTTGGCGAGAACCGCATGATTCTGCTGGCTTCTCAAAAAGATCTCGACAAGGAAGAACCGACCGCCGAAGATCTTTACAAAGTTGGAACGGCGGCGGTGATCATGCGCATGCTGAAGCTGCCCGATGGCCGGATACGAATACTGGTACAAGGACTCGCGCGTGCGGAAATCGAATCAGTAGACACTACCGGGCCCTACATTCGCGCGCGGGTGCATGTAAAGGACGAGATCCTTCCTCCCGAACGTTCGCTCGAAGTCGAAGCGCTGGTCCGAAATGTTCGTTCTTCAATGGAGAAGGCCATCAACCTGGGCAAAAACATTTCTCCGGAAGTGATGGCAATCATCGCCAATCTGGATGACGCGGGCCGCCTTGCGGATCTCTCCGCCTCCAATCTGGAACTCAAGGTTGAGGATGCCCAGTCTGTGCTTGATGTTGCTGATACAACTGCGCGGCTGCGTCGTGTCAATGAGTTGCTTAATAAAGAGATCGAGGTGTTGACTGTCCAGCAGGAGATCAACACCCAGGCGCGCGCCGACATTGATCGCTCGCAGCGCGAGTTTTATTTGCGCCAGCAGATGAAGGCCATCCAAAGCGAACTTGGCGAAGGCAACGAGCTGGCCGAGGAAGTGGCTCAGTTTAAAGAGAAGATTGAAACTGCCAACATGCCCAAACCCGCCGAAGATGAGGCGCTGCGGCAGTTGAAAAAGCTCGAACGCATGCATCCGGACGCGGCCGAAACGGCGACCCTGCGAAACTGGATGGAAATCATGACTGACCTGCCATGGTCCAAATCATCGGAGGATAATCTCGATCTACAGAAAGCAGAACGCATCCTGAATGAAGATCACTACGGACTGGAAAAAGTCAAGGATCGAATCATTGAAGCGCTGGCAGTACGTAAGTTGAGAAAGACGCCAAAGGGTCCGATCCTTTGTCTGGTTGGCCCTCCCGGCGTGGGTAAAACCTCCCTGGGCCGATCCATCGCGCGCGCCCTCGATCGCAAGTTCATGAGATTGTCACTCGGCGGAGTCCACGACGAGGCTGAGATTCGAGGTCATCGAAGAACTTACGTTGGCGCGATGCCCGGTCGAGTTATTCAATCGATCCAACAAGCCGGGACTAACAACCCGCTGATCATGCTCGACGAAATCGATAAAGTTGGCGCAGATTTTCGCGGCGATCCTTCATCGGCCTTGCTCGAAGTGCTCGACCCGGAACAGAACAACAGCTTCCGCGATAACTACCTCGGGGTTACCTTTGATTTGTCCAACGTCATCTTCATGACCACTGCTAATGTGCTGGACACGATTCAGCCGCCGCTGCGTGATCGCATGGAAGTCATTCGGCTTGCCGGTTACACCGAGGAAGAAAAGCGCGAGATTGCGCGCCGGCATTTGCTGCCGAAACAGCTGGAGGAGAACGGCGTCACCGCGAAGGATCTGCATATTTCCAAGACCGCGTTAACCACTATTATTCAGCAGTACACACAGGAAGCCGGACTGAGGCAACTGGAGCGTGAAATTGGACGAATCTGTCGCAAGATTGCGCGGCGCATCGCCGAAGGCCATAAGGGCTCGATTAGAATTTCGCTGAAAAATCTTCATGAGTTTCTTGGTGCTCCGAAGATCATTCCCGAAGAAGTACTCAAGAAGGACCAGATTGGCGTCGCAACCGGGCTGGCATGGACTGCCGTTGGCGGCGACGTGCTCTTTATTGAAGCTCTCAAGATGAAGGGCAAGGGCAACCTGGTGCTCACCGGTCAACTGGGAGAGGTCATGCGCGAATCAGCACAGGCTGCTTATTCGTATGCCAAGTCGCGCGCAAAGGAATTGGAGATCAACGAAGAGGATTTCAATAACTACGATCTCCACATTCACATCCCGGAAGGTGCGATTCCGAAAGACGGACCTTCTGCCGGGATCACCCTCGCGACCGCGATGGTCTCGGGGCTTTCAGGCAGGGCCGTGCGGAAAGACGTGGCAATGACAGGAGAAATTACATTGCGCGGAAACGTGCTTCCGGTCGGTGGCATAAAGGAGAAAGTACTCGCGGCGCGGCGCGCTAGAGTTTCCACAATAATTCTACCGCAACAGAACCGCCGCGATCTGGATGAGGTTCCAAAAGAGCCATTCAAAGACATACGCTTTGTATTCGTTGATAACATGCGCCAAGTCTTTCGAGAGGCTTTGAAAGAGAGGGTCGTTCCGCCGGTGACCGCCGGTCCGCGGCCGCAAAGAATGCCCCAGGCGGCGGCTCCCAGACCGGCCTAAAGCCCAGCGAAAGAAAGCGAATCTGCGGCAGGTGTTCATTCCTGAATTCGCGAATTTTATACAACCAAGTGAGCGTTTTTTGAATCTTATTACTTGGTTGCTTGATACGAGTTTTGTAGTAGTAACGACCCCGAATAGTTACTCTTTTTATTGCCCGTCTGAACGGGAAATTTGCCTAAAAACTGCACCCTTTTGATTCGTTCAAAAAGCCCTGAGCAGCCCGACAGTTAATAACAATGTCCGACTACTTTAGGAGTTTAAGAGTAATGAGATCTTACAGAAAATTTCCCTCAGGCCTGGCGGCTCTCGCATTAATTCTGACGCTATCCGCTGTCTCTTTTGCAAAAGGACATGGCGACAGTTTCCCCAATATCAACATCAAGAATTTTGGACAGATGGACGAACACTTCTATCGCGGCGCACAGCCGAAGGAACAAGACTATAAAGACCTGGCAGCCCTTGGCATCAAAACAGTAATTGATCTCCGCGAGGATCCCGAGTCGTACGAAAAGAATGACGTTGAAGCATTGGGAATGCGCTACGTAAATATCCCGATGGGTGATAAGGAATATCCGAAGCTCGATCAGGTCAATCAGTTTTTGAAACTAGTTGATGATCCGTCGACGGGCAAGTTTTTTGTCCATTGCGCGGGTGGCCGTCATCGCACCGGTGTCATGGGTGCGGCATATCGCTTCAACCATGATCACTGGAACTTCGATCAGGTATACGCCGAGATGAAGGACTACGACTTCTATACCCGCTTCGGCCATGGAAAGATGAAAGACTTTGTGCAGGACTACTGGCAGCAAATCCAGTCGAAACAAGCTGGTGCAACCGTACCTGCAACTGTGACTCGCTAACATCAAATCAGTAGGTATTACATAAAGAGGCCGCTCAAACTTGAGCGGTCTTTTTCGTGGAATTGAGAGCGGCCGCGGGCGAATCCCTAATTACTGCGGAACAGAATCGACGATGGCCGCCTGCGACTACTGATAAATATACGACGAGAAGCTTTTCTTTTGTTCCCACTCGATGCTGGCTACGTGGACTGAGTCCCCTGCCAGGATCTCCTCGCTGAGTTTGTCAGTAGTAACCATTGGACTTACATCCACCGAGTAAATCAAACTTCCCGGGGTTCCGTCGCCGTTTTCTCGTTCAATTCCTCGAAGCTCTGCCTCAAAACCATGTCGCGCGAATATCTCACGCAAGACTGCCTGGGTTGCGGTCACGTTTCCGGTTTTTAACTTCAGATCCATGGTCCGCGAAACCTCTGCAACTTCACGATATTCAAGAATCCATAACACCAACAGCGAAAAGACGGTCAGGATAATGGCCAGGTCCCAACGTCCCACACCCGCGGCGAGGCCTACAGCGAGACTGATCAAGAGCACTGTGATTTCTTTTGGATCGCGAATGTTTGTGCGGAAGCGAACAACGGACACTGCTGCAAATATACCGAACGCCCGCGCGGCGTTATCTCCCACAATGATCATCAAGGCCGCCGCGACGATGGCTAGAAGTATTTGCGTTTGGGATACGTAAGGATTGCGTTTGACAATCAATAGCCGCCTACGGGGCCTTAAAGCCAGTGCGGTCCCTAAGAGCGCCGCGAGCACGAGCCGTAGAGTTATTTTTGCCACGATCTCGAGCCAACTCTCGCCTTTGATAAGGTGAGCTTCGCTTTGCGGCACGCCAAAGAGCCGGTCAAAAAAAGGTTCATTGGCAGTGGCCGCCGGCACAGAAGGGCGAGGTTGCGGGGTGGTTTCGTTGACCGTTGACGGGGCTGTTTGTCTTGCCGCTTCGTTCTGGGCGGTCCTTCCTGCAATCAGGTACACAACCAGCATGCTTACGCCCAGAACCAACACAAACACAACGACGAGAGTCAGTAGTTCTCGTTTTTTTTTCGTATCAAGCTGAGGCATGAAAAATCTTCGACGGCTATTTTAAAGCTTGAATTCCGTCTGCCAGGGCAGACTGCTGATGGATGAAAAATGTCTGGCTGTCAAAAGGCTTTTCGCCTTCGGCACGTGCCACCGGCGCATACGACCCATCTGGCTGCAGCACTCTCGCTTTCACATTGTCACGAAGGTACGACGCCAGGAGAACGTTCTTCAAATAGTGCTTCAATGCTGGATCGGACACGGGAGCAACTACTTCGATCCGATGCTTTAGATTACGGGACATCCAGTCGGCGCTACCGATATAAACCTCTTCATCGCCGCCATTGGCAAAATAGAACACGCGGCTGTGCTCGAGAAAGCGTCCGATGATGTTTCGTACCGTAATGTTCTCAGATAAAGCCGGCACGCCCGGGCGTAGCATGCAGATGCCGCGGACGATCAGATCGATTTTCACCCCCGCCTGAGACGCCTCATACAATTTCTCAATCAACTCTTTGTCGGCCAGCCTATTGATCTTGGCCGAAATGTAAGCAGCTTCCCCTGCCCGGGCATGGCTAATTTCGCGTTCGATGAGTGCCGTCATTTTCTCGCGAAGGTTGACGGGCGCAACAAGAAGCTTTCTATATTCCGTTTGCCGCGAGCATCCGGTCAAGTAGTTAAAGAGTTCGGTTGCATCCGCGCCGACCTCATCGCCCGCGGTGAATAAACCAACGTCGGTGTAGGTGCAGGAAGTAGTTGGATTGTAGTTTCCGGAAGCGATGTGCATGTATCGCTTTAATGAATCGCCCTCGCGCCGCACTACCAAAGTCAGCTTGCCGTGGGTCTTCAAACCCAGAATGCCATAGACGACGTGCACGCCCGCTTCATCCAACTTTCGAGCCCACTCAATATTGTGCTCCTCATCAAAGCGCGCTTTCAGTTCAATAAGCGCCGTGACCTGTTTCCCTTTCTCAGCCGCCCGAATAAGAGCAGGAGGAATCGGAGAGTCGGGACCGGTTCGATACAGGCAGATCTTGATTGCGACAACTGAACTGTCGTCTACAGCTTCGTCAATGAAGTTCGTGACGCCATCATATGAGTCGTAGGGATGATGCGAGAGAATGTCTCGCTCTTTCAAAACATCGAAAATTGATTTTTCGCCACGGCTCCTTGGTGGCGTCGGACAGAAAGGCTCGTCCTTGAGATCGGGTCGGCTTAAATCGTATAGCGACATGAAGTCCTGCAGATTGAGCGGGCCGTCGGTTGCATAAATATCGTCGGGCGAGAGGCCCAAAGATTCTGTCAGGTAGGCAATCATTTCCTCCGGCATATCTGCCGAGACTTCGAGCCGCACAGGTGTACCAAACCGCCGCCGGCGCAACTCCTGTTGTATGAGACGTAGAAGATCTTCAGCCTCGTCCTCGCGAATCTCGATGTCCGCGTCGCGAGTTACCCTGAAGCGATAGCATTTTCCTGTAATCATCCCTGGGAAAAGAGAGTCCCTATTCGCTTCAATCAATTCCTCCAGCAGTACAAATTTTGTCCCAAACTTGCCGACCGGAACCAAACGGGGCACTACCAATGGAACTTTAATCCGCACGAAGCGGGGCTCATGCTTGTGTTTAGGATCAGCCGGGGAATGACCGGGAGGAGCCTCAACCATCAATCCCAGATTCAAGCTAAGAGGAGAAATATAAGGAAACGGATGACTCTGATCGACCGCCAACGGAGTCAGGATAGGGAAGACTCTATCCATAAAATAATTGCGCAACGCTTTCTGATCTTCCGGTGCCAGTGAGTCATATCCCACTACGTGAACGCCCGCCGATTCCAATTCAGGAAGAACTTGTTCGAGAAGGCATTGAGTCTGTTTCTTCAGCAACGCCATGACGCGTTGTCTAATCTCCCGTAGTTGCTCCTCTGGAGTCATACCGTCAAGCGATAACTCGGTAACGTTCTCCTCCAACTCTTCTTTGAGCCCCGATACACGAATCATGAAGAACTCATCCAGGTTGGACGAGAAGATCGAGAGGAACTTCAGTCGCTCGAGCACCGGGTTGCTTTGGTCAAGGCCTTCCTCTAACACGCGGCTCTTGAACTCAAGCAGGCTCAATTCGCGATTGAAGAAAAGTCGAGTGGCACCCGCCGCGGTCGGAAGTAGCGCAGGGAGTCGCGCCGTATCCGTCCGGCTGCGCGAGAAAGATTCTTTTCTTAAGGCAGTAGACATCCTTTTTTTTCCTCAGTGCCGGGAAAGACAATGTATTAAACTTAAACTACACAGGGAGACGCTCCTGGAAAGCCAGCCAGGGAAGAGTTCAGCAATGGGCGTTCCAGAACGTACTCTATGAATCGAGGGGCTGACCGGGGGGTTTGCTACTGGGCACTTTCTCAACAGAATGATCGCAAAAACGCCACCTAACTGTATGGAATTAGTTCTGACCGGAACCCTCGTCAAATGCCTTTATGGAGGGTCGTGGGCGTTCATCCGCGGGCACCTGGTCGGTTTCCACGAGTATGTTCTGAGTTGGTTGCTATAGGCGCATCTTGTGCCCAACCCAACTGCGTGCCTCGAACGCTGGTGCATTGAGTTCATACCAGGGAGTTCCGTTTCGCCTGGTTCTGTCGGCTCTTAACGTTCTGAGTTCGGTTAGATCTTCGGCTGTCTGACCGCCTGGCTTGAACCTGGGGATCGAGCTTAATGGAACCCTGGGTTCCCTCGGTCGTTCTAACTAGCGCACAACCCATACAAAGGGACGTGCATCTTTATCTCTTGACGGCCATGGTTCGGTGGAAAAGTTAACCATTTTGTCGTCTAATTCATATGTGACCTGTTTGACACTCCGGAAAATCGTATGATAACCTCCGGACTGACCGCGGCTTCGCCAAAACAAGGCAATTTGGGGTCATCCAACCCCACTGGGGTGTCGAGAAGCCAAGGACCTCGCAGCAGACAATTTTTGATACCGCTTTGCGACTGACTCCCGGCGAGACCGGTCTGAAATTAGCACCTACTTTCGAAGGAGAACCACAACTGATGACGACGAGCTACCCCACCTTAATAGCGCGAATGACGCTATTTGCGGTACTCGTAATACCGGCTGTCAGTGTTTACGGACAGATTCCAGCCGGTGGTTCGTCAGCACGTGATATTCCTACCGCCGTTCAGCAGTCGGACGACCAGGTGTCCAAGGTCATCACGACGGCGGAAGACCACTTCCGCAAAGGAAAGCTAAACCTCGAAGACAACAAGCGCGATCAGGCGCGGGACGAGTTTGATAAGGCTGTAGACTCGATCCTGGAATCAGGCCTGGATGTTAGAGCCAGTCAACGACTGCAAGGTTTCTATCTCGAGCTCGTGGAGCGCATTTATCGCGAAGAAGTCCCCCTCAACCGTAATCCTGTGCAGGCTAAGGTATCAGAGTTGGTTGCTCAGAACGGCAACTCAGGAACCGCCGCGCAAGCGAAAAACGACCCGCCCCAGGTTGGATTTCGTGAACAGAAGTTCGAGCCGTCGCCTTTGGACGAGCTGAGTAAACTGGTTCTTACGGACGACGAAAAGAATGTTTCCCAGGCCGATGTGCTGGCACTCGAACAGGCGAAGCAGAACGTAAACTTCGGGTTCACAATCAATCCGCTGATTCAACAATACATTAACTATTACCAGGGTCGTGGGCGAAGCACGATGGAGTCTGGACTACGACGGTCTGGTCAGTTTATGAGGATGGCGCGTCTGATCTTCAAGGAGGAAGGCGTGCCGGTGGACATTACCTGGTTGGGTCAGGTTGAAAGCGCTTGGAAGCCTAAGGCTGTGTCCTGGGCAGCGGCATCTGGGTTGTGGCAGTTTGTTCCGAGCACCGGTCGACAGTTTGGCCTTCGTCAAACGGCTTGGATTGATGAGCGCAATAGTTATGAACAGGCCACACGGGCATCCGCAAAATATCTGAAGAGCCTGGCAGCGCGTTACAACGGCAACTGGGAATTGGCCATGGCTGCCTACAACACGGGCGCCGGCAACGTTGACCGAGGTATCGCCCGAGCGGGCACCGCGAATTTCTGGGCAATCTATCCCTACATTGCACAGGAAACGCGCAACTACGTTCCTAATATTCTGGCCACTATCCTGATTGCCAAGAACCCGGAAAAATACGGCTTCAAGGGTATTCGTCCGGAATCGCCGATAGCTTATGACGTCGTGCAGGTGTCAAACACAACAAGTTTGCAGCTCGTTGCTGAAGCAACTGACACGAGCGTTGATTTGATCCGCAATCTTAATCCGGAATTGAGGCGCGATACTACGCCGAGAGGCGAGGCTTACAACGTTCGCGTCCCCGGCGGTAGAGGAAAACAGTTCCTTGCCCTTCTTAAGCGGATTCCCGCAGAACGTCGCGATTCAGCCCGCGTCATTTCCGTAGTGCCCGGAGAAGACCTCCAGAATGTTGCCAATCGCACCGGAGTTAGTGTGGCCCAATTGCAGGCGATGAACAGTGGCGTGGATCTGAAGTCGACCAATAAGCTGGTAGTTCCCAATAACAACGTTCGCTTGACGCTGTATCGCCGCAAGCCTGGCACCACTGAATCTGTCGCGTCAGTACTGACAAAGATTCGCGCGCGTAAAGGCGACACCATCGCGAGAATCGCGGCCGCCCGGAATCTCGATCCGAGTGAAGTTGCCCGTTTGAATGGTGTTACTCCTGAGATCGAACTTCGTGCCGGCCAGGAAATCAGACTACCCGCAACCGCTGCCGCTGCCCCATCGCGCCGTAGGTAGTTTGCCGGATTTGAAATCCTAACGCGTCTGCCTCGTTGTCACCCTCAACGAGAAAGTTCTACTGAGCGCGCTTTCGCTATTGTCGCAAGCGCGCTCTATTCGTTTTCACCCACCGCTCACCTTTAATTTTTTCCATCTCCGCTGTTTTCGCAGAGGACGCACCTCCCATGCTCTTTCGCACTCTCTCAGCGGCTGTTTATGGTATCAACGCAGACCTCGTCGATATTGAAGTTGATCTGACGCCCGTCCGCGGTGAGGCAGAATCGCCATTGTCCGTGACAATTGTCGGATTGCCGGATGCCGCCGTGCGTGAATCGCGTGAGCGCATTCGCGCTGCGATTACTAACTGCGGTTTCTTTTTTCCATTCCAAAGAATCACTATCAACCTGGCTCCAGCCGATGTGCGCAAGGAGGGAGCAAGTTTTGACCTCCCCATTGCGCTTGGTATCCTCGGCGCAAACGGCGATCTTGCGGAAGAAAACAACCTGATTCACATGCTCTGTGTCGGCGAACTGTCGCTTGACGGACGTGTCCGTCCAATTAAAGGCGCGCTGCCAATAGCTATTCTTGCGCGCGAGGCATTGATCAAGCATGTGATTCTTCCCGATGAGAATGCGAAAGAGGCGGCTGTAGTATCTGGAGTTAATGTTTACCCGGTTGCTGATTTGCGCAGTGCAGTTGAATTAGTAGCTGCGTTGCGCTCTTCCAATCCACCGCAGCCATTAGTGATTGATCCAGCCGAAGTTCTCAGGCGGTCCGATCACTACAACGTGGACTTTCGCGAAGTTCGCGGCCAACTCTCCGTGAAGCGAGCGCTCGAAGTTGCCAGCGCCGGTTCCCATAACATCCTGCTGATTGGCCCGCCGGGTTCGGGTAAGACAATGCTGGCGAAACGGCTGCCAACGATCCTGCCGCCTTTGGAGTTTGAGGCCGCGCTGGAGCTGACAAAGATTCATTCTGTCGCAGGCCTTACCGGTCGCGCGGGCTTGGTTACTGAACGGCCTTTTCGTTCGCCACACCACACGATCAGTGATGCCGGATTGATAGGCGGTGGCGCCGTTCCACGTCCGGGCGAAGTTTCACTGGCGCATCAAGGTGTTTTGTTTCTGGATGAATTGCCCGAGTTTGACCGCAGCGTCTTGGAAGTTTTGCGCCAGCCTCTCGAGGATCAAAAAGTCACAATCAGTCGGGCTGCGATGTCGTTAACGTTTCCCGCCTCATTCATGCTCGCAGCTGCAATGAATCCATGTCCCTGTGGCTTTTGGAACGACCCCACGCGCGAGTGTCGCTGTACCCCTTTGCAAATTCAGCGCTACGTCGGTCGCATATCGGGTCCGCTGTTGGATCGTATTGATATTCACATTGACGTACCTGCGGTTAAGTTTCGCGATCTAACCGGAGATGCGCCGCCTGAGACTGACGACTCGGCGACAATTCGCGAACGCGTGATTGCCGCACGCGAGAAACAGCGCCTCCGCCTCACGGAAGAAAAGATATTTTCCAACGCCGAAATGACGCCGCGAATGATTCGGCGCCACTGCCGCATCGATTCTGACAGCGAACAAATGCTTGAGCGCGCCATGACGCGGCTGGGCTTGTCAGCGAGGGCGTATGACCGTATCCTGAAAGTCAGTCGCACAATTGCAGATTTGGAGGATTCTGAAGAAATCCGCTCCGCACATGTGGCCGAAGCGGTGGGCTATCGTTCCCTCGATCGCACCTACTGGATCTGAGCATTAGTATGAGGAAAATGTTGCTGCGGCTAAGGAAATTCAATATCTTTTGGGTCGGGTAAGGCAACGACGCGCTCAAAGCACTGCATCACACCCGCGTTGAGGGCGACCAAACACCTCGCAAGAGCCCGGTTGGGAAATGCTGAGGAAAAGGTTGCCGCTCCTTGAAACACGCGGACTTGTGGTAATGGTGGCTAACAAGCGTTGGAGAATGGAATCTTTCGTAGCTTGCCCCTATTAGAACAAGTGACCGCAGCCGAAACCGAGACGCAGCAGGAGACGGATTACGCGCTGGCGCAGAAAGCCGCTCAAGGCGATATGGTAGCCTTTGAGGAACTCTACCAGCGTCATAATCGCCGGGTTTACTCGCTGTGTTTGAGAATGACTAGTAACGTCTCGGAGGCTGAAGACCTCGCACAGGAAGTCTTCATTCAGCTCTTTAGAAAAATTGGAAGCTTTCGTGGTGAATCGGCCTTTACCACCTGGCTGCACCGGTTGACCGTCAACCAGGTCTTGATGCATTTTCGCAAACGCGGCGTCAAGATGGAGCAGACCACGGATGATGGCGAAACGCCGATACAGATAGTCAAGGGCACAGAAAACCCCAATGCGATGCCGGTAGTGGATCGCATAGCGTTAGACAAAGCTATTAGTCAATTGCCTCCCGGCTACCGCACGGTTTTTACCCTTCACGATATTGAGGGACACGAACACGAAGAAATCGCCAGGATGCTGGGATGCTCAGTTGGGACGTCAAAGTCTCAATTGCACAAGGCCCGTATGAAATTGCGTGGCCTTCTGAGGCAACAGAAGGCGAAGGACTAGCTTCCAAACTGAGCTTACAGGGTTTCATCCCCTGAAACCTGGAAAGGCCGGACGGAGCAGTCCGAACCATGTTTTAAACGCAGTCTCCCCTTGATTGCTTGAAAACCAGATTGCCACGCTGCGATTGTGGTTACGACACACGAAACAGGTGGCAGGTTAGAGGTTACGAAGACAATGAACTGCGAAAAATGTCAGGAACTAGTTAGTGATTTTGTTGATGGCGCCCTGAGTCGTGAAGATCAAGCTACGCTCAGTTCACATCTTGGAGAGTGTCTCGAATGTGCCGAAGTACGCGACGATCTGCAATCGATCGTTAGCTTTTGCCGGACGCATCGTGGCGAGTACGCTGCGCCTCCAAATGAAAAAGCGTTATGGCAACGGATTCGTAATGTAATTGAAAGCAGCCCGAATCCGGTTGCTGTCGCGTCTCAGCCGGCGCGTCGAAACTTTTGGAAAAGCTGGGTGGGCCGCAGTTGGGAACTCTCTTTTCCACAGCTGTTAGTCTCGGCCGCTGCCATCGTGTTGGTTGTCTCTCTTTCCACGGCTGTTGGCATCCGTCGTTACCAGAGTGGAGCAGCATCGGTGGGGAACAAAGCTGCGTCGGAAGAGGCAAGATTGAGCGTGGCTGCGACAAACGTCCGCGAGCGTGTTTCTCAGCAACAGCAACTGATTTCCTATTGGAACCAGCGAGTAGAATTCAATAAGGCCCGCTGGAGTCCGCAGATGCGTGAGACCTTTGATCGGAACTTGAAAGTGATCGATCAGGCGGTGAACGATTCGTTTGACGCCTTGAGTCAAAATCCACACGACGAAGTGTCCGAAGAAATGTTGAATGCGGCGCTTAACGAGAAGCTGTCCCTGTTGAAAGAGTTTGCGGAGCTGTGATCCAGGGGAAAGAATTCTAGTTGCACTATCAGACCCAGCTAAGGAAGATTAAAGGAACCAAGGTTGTTGAATAGCCCCACGCCGATGAGAATGCGAATTTCGCCCGCACGTTTTGAAATCCCTCGGATCCGTTTTTATTCGAAACTTACCGTGTTCGTGTCCCTTCTCGCTTTTGGCGCGCTAAGTCTGAGCAGCGTTAGCGCTCAACAGCGTCTGTCGAAACGATATCCGGCAGGAAAAAATGTTCGTATCGAACTGAAAAATATTTCCGGCACGATCACAGTCGAGTCGTGGAATCGCGACGAGATCAAGCTGACTGCTACACTTGAAGCGCCTAAGGCCAACCTGTCGCCGCGGCAGACAGGCGACGCCTTGATTGTCGATGTGCGGGCTGACAATCGCGGACGCAGCGACGTCGGCGACGTGAATTTCAACCTGCAGGTACCAATTAATTCTTCGGTTGACCTGGAGACAATGCGCGGCCAGATTACTGTCACCAACATTCGGGGCGGCATGGTTAGGGCGCATGTTTCTTCAGAAGGTGACATCGAGCTCAGCGGCATCAGCGCTTCTCAGGTGTTTGCCCAAAACACCATTGGAAACATTTTCTTCGATGGCGAATTTGCCCGCGGCGGAACGTATCATTTCCAGTCAAGCAAAGGCGACATAATTATACGCATTCCCGCAGACTCTGCCTTTAATCTCGAAGCTGCTGCCCCTACCAGGAAGATTGCACTGGGCCAGTTTTGGAATAAAGACATTCGCAGCCTGGGCGATGGACGCAAATATGTTGGTGATGTCGTTGACGGTCGCTCTAAAGTGATGGTCACAAACTTTCAGGGCAGCATCACCTTCATTCGCCGTTAGATTTGAGTTACACGAAAATTGTCCTGCGGACGCTCTTGATCGATACGATTAGGGCGTCCGCATTGGTTTGTAGGCTACCGGGTGAATGATAGTATCGTTTGCCGATCGCTTGGACTAATGTTGCCCAAATTTGATAGCCGTCTTAGCTAAACTAATGCCCTCTGTTTGCGCTCTTCTGCTAACCATCCTATCCCTCTTCCCGATCTCCGCATTATCACAGAACAAAAAAACTCCGGCTCTGAGCCGACCGCCGCAACTCCTGCGAACGACCGCAAG
Organism: Pyrinomonadaceae bacterium; assembly: GCA_036506215.1. Taxonomy (GTDB): domain Bacteria; phylum Acidobacteriota; class Blastocatellia; order Pyrinomonadales; family Pyrinomonadaceae; genus PSRF01. The sequence continues at coordinate 66,152 of DASXSC010000288.1, forward strand.
GCACGAGCTGCGGCGCTTTGCATTTGGAGGCACTGTCACGGTCATTGGAGCGCCAGAGGGTTCGATTACAATCGAAGGATGGTCCCGCAGTGAGGTAGAGGTAAGCGCTGAGATTCAACTGCGTGCTGACACTGAAGCAGACTTGGATCTCCTGGCAAGAGTTAATACTTTCGTGCTCGATGAAGACATGAACCATCTTCGGGTGCTGACGACGGGAACACACGATACGACTTTCATGCGGGCCGTCGCAAAAAAATTCCCGAAAACGCTTTTGGGACTGCCGTGGAGAATTGACTACCGAATCCGTGTTCCCGTGGCCACAGACCTTGAGATTAACGCTGGTCGAGGAGCCATCAACCTCGCCGGGGTGGAAGGAAACATTCGACTCTCCGGTACTGAAAGCGAGGCGAATCTAAAAGTTTCCGGCGGCACGTTGTCTGCGACAATTGCCGTAGGAAAGGTGAACCTGAATATTCCGGTGAGAAGTTGGCGCGGCGTAGGCGCAGAAATACGTCTCGCAGCCGGAGAAATGACTATCGAACTTCCCTCTGGGTTCAACGGCGACATCGATGCTGAAGTCCTTCGTTCAGGCCAAATCTCCGACTCGTACGGTGGATTGGAACCGCGCGAGAAGCCCGGGATAACGCCGCAAAACATGAAGGCTCGCGCCGGCACTGGAGGTGCCTCCCTTCAGCTGACCGTTGGCGACGGCACTATCATAATAAAGAAACAGTGATGAGTGATGAGTGATGAGTATTGAGTAATGAGTGCTGAATGATCACAGATGAGTCAAGGATCAGCAGTCAGTAAGGGCTATTCAGTTAATTTAGTTAACTCGGTACTCATCACTCAGTACTCATCACTCATCACTCATCACTCAGGAACTCATAATTGGTCACTCCGTCACTTGTCACTCTTAACTACTCCTTGTATTCTCTCGCTTTCCAACGCGCGGAACTCAAACGTAGAATCCAAAAACCAGAACATGAGTATAAAATCAGACAAATGGATCCGCCGGATGGCGACCGAGTTCAAGATGATTGAGCCATTCGAGCCTAACCAGGTTAAGCAAGTAAATGGCAGACGAATCGTCTCTTACGGAACTTCAAGTTATGGTTACGACATCCGTTGCGCGGACGAATTTAAACTCTTCACCAATCTCAACAGCACAATTGTCGATCCTAAGGAATTCGACGAGAAAAACTTTGTGGACGTAAAAGGCGAGTCAGTGGTAATTCCACCAAACAGCTTCGCACTCGCGCGCACTATTGAATACTTCCGAATCCCCAGAAACGTACTCACAATCTGCCTCGGCAAAAGTACCTATGCTCGCTGTGGAATACTGGTGAATGTCACGCCGTTTGAGCCCGAATGGGAAGGCTATGTGACTCTGGAGTTTTCCAATACGACACCACTGCCGGCCAAGATTTACGCCAATGAAGGCGTCGCGCAGGTGGTTTTTTTTGAGTCCGACGAAATTTGTGAAACCTCATACAAAGACCGTGGCGGCAAGTATCAAGGTCAACGCGGTGTGACACTGCCCAAGCTTTGATGTTGCGGTGCTCGAGAATCCTATGGATACGTCGTTGGCTTCTAACCAGCTTTACGACTCTGCACCTGCCGAGCCAGCCGTGTTGAGTTTCAAGCGGTTGGATCCGCGAGCCGTGTTGCCATCGCGTGGAAGTTTCTCGGCGGCAGGCCTGGACATCTGCGCGATTGAAGATTTGACAATTCGACCCGGGGAGCGCGCGCTGGCGCGCACCGGGCTTGCCGTTGCCATTCCTGAAGGGTATTACGGTCGCCTGGCACCGCGATCGGGGCTGGCAACTCAGAAAGGACTGGATACCCTTGCCGGCGTTATTGACGCCGACTACCGCGGTGAGATTGGTTGTCTTGTGTATAACGCTGGTGCGGAGATAATAAACTTGCCGGCCGGAACCAAAATCTCTCAATTGATAATCGAAAAAATAATCACACCAACCGCCGTCTGGGTGGATGAAATTAATGAAACCGATCGCGGGACCGGCGGCTTCGGTTCGACCGGATGACGCTTTTGAATCGGGAAGAAGTTAATTCAACTGGATTTCAACTGGCTGGGGCAGGCGTTCAATTACCAAGACCAGGCCCCTGGGACTTTCGACGGCCTCCTTCTTTGGCGTTTCAAAGAAAATGTATCCCTGGTGGCGGCGCTCAGTGTCAGACAAAGATGAGCTCAAATCGATCCCGTAAGCCGTAAACTCTTTCTCAAATTGTTTCCGAGAATTTGGGTTGTAGGCGTACACGTCGTTTGCCTTCAGAATGCGCCCAACGGCCGCTTTCGGTGAGATTAGTTTCCACTCGCGGCCATCGCCGTCTCGCAAACGAAAACGCACTTTCTTTGTTTCGACCGGCACGCCACTTTCGAAGGCCAGCTCCAATCGCACTGGCAGGATTCCACTTAGCGGCAGATTTGCTTCAAACAGGTCCTGGCTTTCCTCATCGCTCATGAGTGGCGCGACCCGGACTGACACACCACCGGCGCTTGCCGTTTTCACATTTCCCGCGAGCGGTGGCAGCTCGACCACCGGTTTCACCTTGAACAGCGAGCCCCCGCAGGAAGTGTTCAGCAGGGCTGTGGCTAACATGAACACCGCAAACTGCGGCCCAGTCTTCCATAAGGAGTTATGCCTCAACATTGCTCGAAATCTCTCACGCTGGTCTGAAGACTGTCAATGACAGAGTCAGCCCTATCATTGAGGCGGCGGCAATTGTGTTAACGAAGCAGCGGTGGCAAGCCCACCTTCCTGACCTCGACACTCTCTGAGTTAAGCGACGTTCTGGCGCTTGAAAGCCTTTCAACGGGAGATCAACTGAGCGAGTAAAGGCATCTCTCAGGTTGGGAAGGTGGCCTTCCCCGCGCTTGTGGGCTATACGCAAAGCTCAAGATAGAAAAGACGCAAACTGTGTCACTTGATCGGTGGTCCTAAGATCCGCTCTTGGCTCTTATGCTACTATCGCAAAAAATATGATTAGACCGTTTCGCGGTGTTCATCCGCAGATCGCCGAGAGCGCATATGTCGATGTGAGCGCGCAGTTAATTGGCGACGTACACATTGGAGAGCAGTCTTCCGTCTGGTGTAATGCTGTCTTGCGGGGGGACATGTTCTACATACGCATTGGCGACCGCACGAATATTCAGGATAACTGCGTCGTCCATACCCGCACCGGCTCCCATCCAACGATTCTCGAGGACGAAGTGACGGTGGGCCACAGCGTCACATTGCACGGGTGTTACGTCGAGCGCGGCGCGCTGATCGGTATCGGCTCAATTGTGCTCGACGACGCACGCGTCGGCGCGCAATCGCTGGTCGCTGCCGGCTCATTGATTTCACCAGGCACCGTTATCCCACCGCGCTCTCTGGTTATGGGAATTCCGGCGAGGGTGAAGCGTCCGCTTACCGATGAAGAAGTAGTAGGACTTGACGCGTTTTGGAAGAATTACGTTGAGTATGTTCCGAAATACAAGAGTCAGTCTCGATGAGGAGTTTTCCCAGAGTGAGTTACTACTTGTAAGCCTGCCACTTTTGGGGACGATGATTTCAGGTTATGATGCCCGCCGTAATCCTACATTCCTGCGGTAATCTTGATTAAGTGGCCTCGTCCAAGACCCAGCCGGCGCGCGGCATGCGCGATTTTCTTCCTGCGGATGCGCGGCGGCGTGAATACGTCATCGACATTATTAAGGAAGTGTACGAGCGCTATGGCTTCGAGCCGCTCGAGACGCCCGCCGTGGAAAACATCGAAACGCTGATGGGCAAGTATGGGGAAGAAGGCAATCAACTCATCTTCAAAATACTGAAGCGGGGCGAACATGAGAAAACTGGAGAAGCTGATCTGGCGCTTCGTTACGATTTGACCGTTCCACTTGCGCGCGTTGTGGCGCAATACCAAAACGAGCTGCCAAAGTTTTTCAAGCGCTATCAGATTCAGCCAGTATGGCGCGCAGACCGGCCGGCGCGCGGCCGCTTTCGTGAGTTTTACCAGTGTGACGTGGATATCCTGGGTTCACGTTCGATGCTGGTTGAGGCTGAGATTTGCGCCGCCGCAAGTGAAGTGTTGACGAAGCTCGGTTTCCGGGATTTCTCCATGCGGCTGAATCACCGGCGCGCCCTGACGGGTGTGTTGCAAGCTGCCGGAGTGGCGGCGGACAAACATGATGCCGCGTTAGTGGCTCTGGACAAGTTCGATAAAATCGGCAGAGAGGGCGTCGAAAAAGAATTCGGCGAGCGAGGAATTGAGGCGGCCGCTGGTTTGCTCGACTTCTTTAGCGAGTTGAGCGCGCTTGATCACGCGGCTGAAATTGCCACTGGAGAAGACCCAGGGCAAAAACGCAAGGCTCTAAACCTCGCCATTCTTGGACGGTTGCTCGAGTTTGTTGGCGACAATGAATTGGGCGCCACGGGTGTGGATGAGCTCCGCTCGATTATGAAGTTTGCCGAGGCCGAAGGCATCGGATCGAAAATTGAAATCGATCCGAGTTTGGCCCGGGGACTCTCGTATTACACCGGCGCGATTATGGAGATTAACGTGAAAGACCTTCCGGGCAGTCTGGGAGGAGGCGGCCGTTACGATAATCTGGTGGGCATGTTTCTGGGCGAAAATGTTCCTGCCTGTGGTTTCTCTTTGGGGCTGGAACGAATCATTGTGGTCATGACTGAGCGCGAGATGTTTCCGGAGGTGGTGGTATCTTCGCCTGCCGACATCATGATTAGCATTTGGAACGAGGACTCTCTTCCGGAGTCGGTGGCGCTGGCTAATGAGTTGCGAACGGCCGGGCTGCGGGTCGATCTTTATCCGGAACCCGACAAGATTGGCAAGCAATTCAAATATGCCTCAACACGCGGAATTCCTTTTGTCGCTGTTCTCGGTGATGACGAACGTGGGCGAGGCGAAGTTGCGATTAAGGACCTGCGATCTGGTGAACAGCGAAGTATTAAACGTGTGAGCCTCGCGTCCGAGTTATGTCGCGAAATAAATGTAGAGAAGAAATGAAACTATGAACGAATCACTTGGCAAACACTATCTTGAAGATTCCATCGCGAGTCTGCGCGCTTACAAGAAACTCACGGAGAAGGCTCTTGATCAGCTCAATGAAGATGAATTCTTTATCACGCTTGATGACGAAGCAAACAGTATTGCCGTGATCATGAAGCACATAACCGGCAACATGTTTTCACGCTGGACCGACTTTCTTACTACCGACGGCGAGAAGCCCGATCGCAATCGGGACATGGAGTTTGTGATTGAGCCGAAGACCGGCAAGGACGATATATGCGCCTACTGGGAAAAGGGTTGGCAGCGCGTTTTCGAGGCGCTGGAGCCTTTGCGCCCTGAAGATTTGGGAAGAAAGGTTTTGATTCGCGGCGAAGAGCACACAGTTATCCAGGCCATTAATCGCCAGTTGATGCACTACGCCTATCACATTGGACAAATTGTTTTCTTAGCGAAACACTTTCGCTCGGCTGAGTGGAAGTCACTAAGTATTCCACGCAACCGTTCCGCGCAGTTTAATGCGTATCTGGCAGAGAAGCCTGGCCTCGCTGACAAAGAGAAACAGTTGGAGAGCGTCGCTGATTTCGCCAACCAGACGCAGGCCCAAGGCAAGCAATAAGTCCTGTTAACCGCCGAGCCGGCGAGAACGCGTTGAAGGAAGGATGAGCTTGGAGCTGGCAGTGTTGTGGCCCTCCGTAACCGTCGGGCTACTGCCTCCAGCCCCGGATTCTTAACTAATGGGCATCGGAATCACAAAAATTGGGCACGTGAATGTAACTGTGCCGGCGGCACTGGAGTCGAATGCAATACATTTCTACGGCGTGGTGGTCGGCCTGCAACAGATTCCAAAACCAAAGGGAACAAGGCAAAACGTCGGCGCGTGGTACCAGCTCGGCGAGCTGCAGCTTCACCTATCAACCGAAGATAACGTTGAGAACGAAACGAGCGATCGTCACGTTTGTTATCAAGTGGCCGATGTTGAGGCTGCGGAACGTCACTTTCGCAACTCAAGCGTTGAAGTCATTCCCGATCCGCGTCCAGTTGCCGGCGTGAAACGGTTTTATGTACGTGATCCAGGAGGAAACTTGCTCGAGATCGCGCAAGGCGTCCAGAAAAAAGACCCAAAAGACGATTAGATAGAAACGGCTCTGCCACCTGATGTGCGGTAAGATCTGCCTTACCGGGTGAATTGGGTTAAGTGACTTGGGGCTGCGCCCCTCTGAAGGGCGTAGCCCTTGATTTTGATGGTTATGACGGAAGGTCTCGCAGACCTTCCGCACAGCCGATGGCATGGCCAGAAGCTGGCTAGCATCCACGTATTCTCGCGGTTAATATCCAAACATGCTCGATAACCTTGGAGACTTAAAACGCACGCATTCCTGTGGCGCACTTCGCCCGGAAGACGTAGGAAAGACCGTGACCCTGATGGGCTGGGCGGCGCGTCGCCGCGACTTCGGTGAGCTTACGTTCATAGACTTGCGCGATCGTGAGGGCATCACGCAGGTCGTTCTTAATTCCGAGGACGCACCCGATGCTCACGCGAAAGCCAAGGAAGTGCGCGGTGAGTATGTGATCGCGGTAACCGGTGAAGTAACCTTACGCGACGAGAACCAGCGCAACGCGAAGCTCGAAACCGGCGCGGTGGAAATACACGCGCGCGCGGTACTACTACTTAACGATGCGCGAACGCTGCCGTTCCAACTGGAAACAGCATCGACGGACGCGCTGGCTAGCGAAGACCTGCGTTTGAAGTATCGCTATCTCGATCTGCGCCGGCCCCAACTTCAGGCAAACCTGCGCCTGCGCCACCGCGTGCTCCGCGAGATACGCAGCTACATGGATGAGCAGGGCTTCACCGAGATAGAAACGCCTATTCTCATCAAGTCGACTCCTGAGGGAGCGCGCGACTACATCGTGCCCTCTCGCGTGCAACCGGGAAAATTCTTTGCGCTGCCGCAGTCGCCGCAGTTATTTAAGCAGTTATGCATGATTGCGGGGCTGGACAAGTATTTCCAGATTGCTCGTTGTTTTCGCGACGAAGATCTGCGCGCCGACCGCCAGCCTGAATTCACACAGCTTGACGTGGAGATGAGTTTTGCCACGCTCGATCAGATTTATTCGGTAACTGAGGGACTGTTTGCGCGGGTCTTCAGGTTAATTGGAGTCGAGTTGCCGCTGCCATTTCCGCGTTTCAGTTATGCGGCGGCGATGCGGCGCTGGGGTTCGGATAAGCCTGACCTGCGAATTGAGGGTATGGAGTTACAGGACCTTTCGCCGGCACTGCAGGGAACTGATTTCGCGCCCTACGCCTCGGCGCTCGCCGGTGGCGGAGAAGTGAAAGGAATGGTGGTTCACGGTGGCGCAGTCCTTTCGCGAAGGGCGCTTGACGAGTTGCAGGAATTTGCCAAGCGTTACGGAGCAAGCGGACTCGCCTGGGTAAAACTTGGCGACGAAACCACTTCATCATTGCTAAAGGCGCTTGGCGAAGAGGGCGTCACTCGTCTTGCCTCGGTTGCGGATGCCCAGAAGGGCGATGCTGTCTTGATTGTTGCCGGCAAGGCAAAGACAGTCGCCGCGAGCCTGGGAGCTTTGCGCAACGAAGTGGCCCGTTGCGAGAAGTTGATACCGGCTAACGTCTATGCACCGCTATGGGTGACAGAGTTCCCGATGTTTGAGTATCACGAAGACGATGACCGCTATTATGCGATGCACCATCCTTTCACGTCCCCTCTTGATGAAGACTTGCCGTTGCTTGAACGGGCAGTTGAGGGCGGCGAAACTCATTTGCTTGGACAACTGCGTACGAAGGCTTACGACCCGGTGATAAATGGCGTGGAGTTGGCCAGTGGTTCGATTCGTATTCACCGGCGCGACGTCCAGCGCCTGGTGTTTAAGGCACTGGGCATGACAACTGAAGAGGCGCGATCGCGTTTCGGCTTTTTCCTTGACGCTCTGGAGTTTGGCACGCCGCCACATGGAGGGATCGCACCCGGCATCGAGCGGCTTATGATGGTCCTGGTGCCGACGGAGAATATTCGCGACGTCATGGCTTTTCCCAAGACGGCTTCTGCCACTGACCTGATGATCGACGCACCGGGCGAGGTAGATCCGAAACAGTTAGAGGAACTTCATCTCAAGATCGTCGATAAAGATTGAGGGCCAAAATAATCCACAGATTACGCAAATCACACACCTAAGTAATTTGATCAAGTAGTCTCATCTCCGCGTGTCCTTCTCAGGCGTTGACGCTTTCTTGTTTTACTGAATCTGTGCAATTTGCGTAATCTGTGGATAGGTTTTCGGTCTCTTGTTAAGCGCCACAATGATCACTCTTCAAAGCTCACACTGCGACCGGATCCTGGCAAGCGCGCAGGAAGCAGCACCAGTCGAGTGTTGCGGCTTGATAGGCGGTGAAAGCGGACGGGCAAGCAGCCTCTATCCGATGCGAAATGTGGCTGCCAACGCACACGTCGCTTACGAGGCTGCCCCTGAAGATCTTTTTGCTGCCCAGCGACAGATGCGCCAACGCGGCGAAGAACTCATTGCTATCTATCATTCTCACCCGCGTTCTGCCGAGCCCGCTCCTTCCGAGACCGATGTTCGGTTGGCGTATTACCCTCATGCCGTTTATTTGATTGTCGGTTTGGCAGGCCCGCACCCTGTCATTCGCGCTTTTCGTATCTCTGAACGCGAGTCGCGCTGGGAAGAGGTTGAGTATGCTATTGCGGGCGAGTAAGATTGAACCATTCTAGCAAGCGTATCGTAGGACCTGCTGATGGCGACGAAGAAGAGCAAATATGACACTAACCCTCTCGATCCTGACTTCGTAAGGAAAACGGAGGAGGTTTGGGGCGAAGCTGAGGGCGGTCCGGAGACACGGGAAGTGAAGGGGGTAACTCGCGAAGTCGCTCCTTCCGAGAAAGAGGATCCGCGCAGCAACATATATTCAGAAGCACCGACGAGACGTTACGACAACCTGTCTCTCGATTCACCTTATCCATCGATTTTTGTTCCCCCTACTCGATCTCAGCCTACACCTTATCAACCACCGGCCGCACCATTTCGGTCTTTAGATCAAAAACCGACGAGCAGGTCCGTGCCGGGAATAGGGTTGCCGGAAAAGTGGGCTGTCATGTTGCCCTACGCGCCTTCGTTCATAGGAATCGTACCCGCAGTACTGGAGCTGTTTCTGGTTCCGCGCAGCGAGGTAAAAGTTCGCTTTCACGCTTCCCAGGCCCTCGCTTTACACGTTGCTATTCTGGTGATTCAGACTCTTTTCGGGATTGTTGGCTTGATAACTGACAGCTCGATTGGGGGAACTCTCTTCAAGGTTGCTGCCACCATATTCCTGATTGTTTCGATGGTCCGCGTCTGGAAGGGCGAGCCCCACCACATCGCGCCCCTTACCGAGCCTGCGCAATGGTTCAACCAGCACATCGAACCGCGAAACAAATCCAGGAACTGACCTATCTGGCACCGACCTTGCAGTGTAAACAGCGGAGGGTTTGCCCATAGCTAACTTGCCAAATCTTCGAACTGAAATCGTGCTAAGAGGCCCAAGGGATGTTGCGTTTTGGTTCAGCATTAGCTTGCGGTTCGCAACAATTTGGCAACAGAAGTCGGGTAAACGCGCATTTCCAGGAACTCATCAAACCCGAGTCAGGCCAAGGGCCCTCTTCCCCAAGAAACGCGAGTACGGTGAGAAGATCAATTCCGGGGAGGACGAAAGCCAGAATTAAACTAGAGCGGTAACGTCGTGAGCGGACCGCTCTTTTTATTCGCGGATTCAGGGCCTGGGCGGAACAAGAGTTTCGCACAAGCGTCGATACGGAGGACAGAGATGATCAGAAAACATTCAAATAGAGCACAGCGGTTGATGGCATGGCTAACAGTAGTTGCACTTTTTGCGATGCCTATTGCGGTCTTTTCGCAGACGCAAATCAAGTATCACAGCAACAAATACAAGCCTACCGATGATGTCAAAGTTGGCCGTCAGGCAGCAACCGAGGTCGAACAGCAGTTGCCGATTCTGCGTGACCCCGAAGCTACCGGCTATGTGTCGCGAGTCGGACAGCGGCTCGTCAATTCAATTCCATCTGAGTTTCAACATCCTGAGTTTCAGTACTATTTTAAAATCGTCAACGCGCGTGACATCAATGCCTTCGCTCTGCCCGGCGGCCCCATGTATGTCAATCGCGGCATGATTGAAGCGGCGCACACCGAAGGCGAGATGGCTGGAGTTATGGCCCACGAATTAAGCCACGTGGCCCTACGACATGGAACGGCGCAAGCGACCAAAGCGCAGAAATATGGTTTGCTCGCGGGCATCCTCGGCATCGGCGGACAGATTCTCGGTGGGCCAGCGGGAGCTGCCGCCCAGATTGCGGGCCAGGGAGTTGGCGTCTACTTTCTAAAATTTAGCCGAGAGTATGAAACCGAGGCGGATGTTTTGGGCGCGCGGATCATGGCCAATGCCGGATACGACCCACACGATCTCGCAAACATGTTTAAGACTATCGAACAACAAAGCGGTGGCGGCGGTGGCGGGTTTTTGAGCGACCACCCGAGTCCCAGTGACCGTTACGCGCGCATTAACCAGGAAGCTCAGTATCTGCGGGTAAGTAATCCGATTCGTGACACACGCGACTTTGAGCGCATCCAGGCGCGTCTGCGAGGCATGGGTCGAGCCCCCTCAATGGCAGAAATTGCGCGTAGTGGGCAACGTTATCCGACCGGCGAAACCACCGGAAACTATCCCAACAACCCGCCCCGCGGCAGTGTTCAGAATCCATCAACGCGTTATCAGAGTTATTCGCCGTTGGGTGGCATAGTGCGCGTGAGTGTGCCGAGCAATTGGCGCGAGCAGGCCGACAACAATTCTGTTTGGTTCGCGCCTGAGGGCGCCTACGGCCAGTATCAAAACCAGGTTGTCTACACGCATGGGGTCAACATTGGCGTGGCGCAAACTCAAAGCGGCGACCTGCAACAAGCGACACAGGAATTCCTCAATGGCTTGACTCAGGGGAATGGCAGTCTGCGTCAACGCAGCGGCTTGCAGCGCACGACTGCCGGCGGACGCACTGCTTTGACCACGACCTTGACGAATGTCAACGAGGCAACCGGTCATGCGGAAGTTGTGACTGTGATAACTACTCAACTCCGCAACGGCCAGTTGCTGCATATGATCGCTGTCGCACCGGAAAACGAATCGGCGAGTTATCAATCTGCATTCCACAACGTGCTCCGTTCTCTTCAGATAAATGACTAACGGGAGAGTCGGACAACGTTATTACTTACCAGGGCCCGCTTGCAGAAGCGGGCCTTTTTGTGGGCTATTTATCAGAACCGAGAGCGGTAGCGACCGGCCTCATATTCAACCCGATATAAGGAACCGTCTGATACCGCGCGGCATTCGTGAGTTATTACTCACCACTCACCACTTAATACTATGAATGGCCCTTCGCTTCTTGCCAGAGCGCTTCCATTTCGTCGAGCGTGGTACCCTCAAACGTCTGACCGCGCTCTTGCAGCTTCCTTTCAATAAAGCCGAAGCGACGCCGAAACTTCCGGTTCGTTAACTTCAAAGCAGCTTCTGGTTCGACTTTAAGATGACGCGCGATGTTTGTGACCGCAAACAACAGATCGCCAAGCTCTTCCCGCACGCGCGTGTGATTGCCTTCGTTGTTAGAGGCTGAGTGGGTCTGGATGGCCGCGCGCAGTTCGCCCACCTCTTCCTCGAGTTTAGCGAAGATGTCTTCGAGTTGTTTCCAGTCAAAGCCAACCCGCGCTGCCTTGGTTGAAAGCTGGTGCGCTTCCATTAGCGCCGGCGCCCTGGCCGACACGCCATCGAGCAGCGAATCTTCGCGTTCGCTTTTCCCAGCCGCCCGCCGCTCATCCTGCTTCATCGCTTCCCAGTTGCGCAAGACGGTTGCTGTGTCGCTTGCGCTCGTGTCGCCGAAGACGTGGGGGTGACGACGAACCATCTTTGCGTGAATTGCGCCGGTCACATCGTCGATAGAGAAGTCACCCTGCTCCTTTGCGACCTGGCCGTAAAAGATTATTTGGAAGAGCAGATCGCCAAGTTCATCACGCAATTCACCAGGCCGGCCCTCGCGGGCCCCTTCGACGGCCTCAAAAGCCTCATATGCTTCCTCCAGAAGCATCGGAGCCAGCGTAGCGTAAGTTTGTTCGCGATCCCACGGACAGCCGTCCGGTGAACGCAGCTTCTGCATAAGTTCAACAAGATCCTGAAAAGTAGCAGGCATAGGTTGAGTTCCGAGTTCAGAGTTTCGAGTTCGCTTTCGACGCGTCTAGAGTTTAGAACGCAGCAACCAACTCAACAAACTCGAAACTCGGAGGCCGAAACTCGGAAACCGGAACTCGGGTGCTGATATCTCCGCGCACCGCATGTTGCTAATGTGCGCATCGTTCAAACTGCATCAGTGCCGGACTCGGAACAGTTTGCGAGCGCACGACGTGGATGCTACCATCGACACACATCAGAAACTCGAAT
>DASXSC010000289.1:0-16572 GCA_036506215.1 Pyrinomonadaceae bacterium
CCAATGACCGGCAGTAGACCCAGCTCCATGCCAATGTTAATGAAGATCTGACAGGTGAGGCCACCGACGATCGCCATGATTACCAGCATCCCCATTCGATCGGGCGCTCGTTTTGCCCCGGCGATCATTCTTGAAAGTAAGATCACGTAAGCTAACAACACCATGACGCAGCCGACGAATCCCGCATTACCGGCCGTCACTGCGAAAATAAAATCAGTATGCGGCTCCGGGAGGAATTTAAGACTGCTCTGCGAGTGTGCTGCGGAAGTGTCGGCGCCAAGCAGTCCGCCTTCGCCTACAGTAAGGATCGACTGCCAGGTGTTATAACCAAAGCCGCGGCGGTCTGCGTTTTCCGGATCGAGGATTACGTTGATGCGTTCCTGCTGGTAGTTTTTCACCATATGGGTCTTCACTCCTACCCAGTAAGCGGCGGGAAGCAGCAATATCCCAAGGACGATGGCGCCAACTACGTAACGGATTCTTATCGCCGATAGAAAGATGACGGTCGCCAAAATTGGCAGGTACGTCAGCACTGACCCGACGTCGTGTTCGAGCAGGATAAGAAAGATAGGCAGGGCCAGAATCAACCCACCAACCGCCAGCTCCTTCAGGTTGAGCGTGCTCGCTCGATGTCTGCCAAAATAACGAGCCAGCATCATGGCAGTCGTTACTTTTACAAACTCGGACGGTTGAAATTGACCTATCCCAGGAACCTTGATCCAGGCGCGTTGGCCGTTGATGCGCAAACCAATTCCCGGAACAAGAACGATTACCAGCAGGATTAGGCCGAAGACGTAAAACGCTGGAGCGATGTTTATTAACTTACGGTAGTCGTTGAAGGCGACCAGAAGCATTGCCACAACGGCAATCCCCAACCCGATAAGCTGCTTGACCCAATAGTTTTCTGTTGGCTGGGCATTGCGTATCTGGATAGTGCCAAAACACACGATGCCAACTGCCATCAACGCCAGCAGCCAGTCGAAATCACGCAGACCTTGTTTTTGTATTATTGCAACCATGGAAACTATCCGAAGACCGAGAACCGAAGACCGTCGCCGGTCGTTCGTCATCGGTGGCTTTCACTGATTCTTTGCGACCTGCGTCTCGGGTTGTTTTTTTGGAGTTTTGTTTTCCGGCTTTGGAGTCTTAGCAACAGGTAACGCGCCGGGTGGCTCTTCATGTCGGGTGTTGCGGTAATAAACGTCGTAAACGCGCCGGACGGCAGGCGCAGCGTGCTGACTTCCGAAGCCTGAGTTTTCTATCAAAGCTACCAACGCAATCTCGGGTTTGTAAGCCGGGGCGTAGGACACAAACCACGAGTGGTCTTTGTTTTTTCCGGCATCTTTCCCGAGACCAACAACCTGGGCTGTTCCAGTCTTCCCGGCGATGTCGAAACCAGCCATTTGGATACTGGCTCCGGTGCCGCCGTTGTTAACAACGCCCCACATTCCTTCGACTACGAGATGATCGATCTCTTCGGGAATAGGCAGAACCTTCGGATTGGGCCGTGAGGAGTCGAGCGAGTGGAAGGTACGACTGGCCCGGTAGTCTGGTGAGCCGGCTTCACCGACCGGCCTGAATTCCTTGAGCAGATGCGGCACATAAAGCTTGCCACCGTTAGCCACGCCTGCGACTGTGCGGAGCAAAGCTATGGGAGTGATGACGTCATAGACCTGACCAAACGAGGCGTAGACCGTATCGATGTCTTTCCATTCGGAATTCTCTGGTTGCGTGCGTTTCTTAAGTTCACGGGAAGGCGTCATGCTAAGAACTTCGTTTGGCAAATCGATTCCGGTTCGTTTGTTCAAATCAAACTCATCGACCATTGCCATGATACCGTCGAGACCCATCTTCAAACCCAAACGATAAAAGTAACCGTCGCAGGAGTGTGTAATGGCGGCCTTGAGATCCGGAGTACCATGATTGCCCATGCACCGCGTGAACTTGTTTCCCACCATGATGCCGCCGCCGCAAACAAGATTTGAATGGTCGAGCGTAATCGCACCCTGCTCGAGTCCGCCGACGGCCATGGGTATCTTCCAGGTGGAACCCGGGGGATAGCGGCTTTGGACAGCACGATTGATCAAAGGTTTTTGTGCATCATTCAGCACGGCCACATACTCAGCGCGTCCTTCTTTGGTGCCCATGCGGGAAAAGAGATTGGGATCGAAGGTGGGTGCCGAGGCGAGCGCGAAGATCTCACCATTATTCGGATTTAGCGCGATAATAACTCCGCGCTTGGTGGCCGACGTCTGCAGTTGTTCCTCGGCGGCGTTCTGCAAATCAAGATCGATTGTGGTAACGAGATCCTGACCGGGTTGCGGCGCGATGGTCTCGATTTCGTCCTGGATTCGTCCGCGGCTGTCAACGATTACTTTTCTGTAGCCGTCCTTGCCTCGCAGATAATCGTCGTAAATTTGCTCCAACCCGCTCTGTCCAATCACATCGCCCGGCTTGAGCCCTTTGTCTTTGTAGCCGGGTTGCTTCAACTGTTCCGGACTAATCTCGCCAACATAGCCCAGCACATGGGCCAGCATGCCGCTGGCAGGATAGCGGCGTTGGGGCTGCTGTTCGACCCGCAACTCGGGAAACTCCAATTCGTGTGCTTCCACCCACGCGATGTCACCGGGAGTAGCGTCCTGTTTCACCAAAATGGATTCAAACGCCGGCTGCGAGCCGATTTGTTCGAAGCGGTCACGGAGTGTGTCACCGTCAACGCTCAGGGCTTCAGCGAGTGGCTGGGCAAGGGAGATAAGTTTGCGATCCCGCAGGTCCTCTCGGGAGAGGATGACGTTATAGATCGGGTTGGAGTTAGCCAGTGCGGTCTTGCCATCGTTAGCCAATATGTCTCCGCGCGGCGCGGGGATAGGCAACAATCTGATGCGCTGATTTTGAGCTATCTCCGCGTAGTACTGTCCGCGGACGAGTTGCAGGTAATAGAGCCTGACTCCCAGCAGCGCAAGCAGGATAATGATGAAGCTCTGAACAATCCAAAGCCGGCTACGGAGGTTTTGCGAGGTGTCTTCGAATTTCATGATCTCAATAACTGACCGGTCGTCCGTTCTCGGTGGTTTTCCTCATCTCCGCTTAAGCTTGCTGGCTCCGCGCCTGGCACCTTTTCGACGCGAAGCAAATGTCCGGCGTTGCCGGGCCCGTTCGGTGAAAAGTGAATCAAGCAGGTAAAGAGCAAACGTTCCCACGATGGTCGTGCCGATCAATCGGTAAGACATCGTCTGGACAAAAGGCACGCTCGGGGAGTAGCCCAGCGACCGATGCCAGAAAAAGTATACTGCTGAATCAATCAAGCTGGCTGCTGCCAGCACCGGAATCCTCAGCAGAGGATTTTCAAGGTTAACTCGCGTGGCGGCGACGTAAATCAAGTAGGCAGTCAGCGTTTTCGAAAAGCCACCGGCCCCAATCAGCCCGCCGCTCGGCGCGTCAATTGCGAGACCCGCGATGGTGCCAACAATCAGCGCCTGCCAGGCATGGCGCTGTAAGGCAATATAAACAACCACAATCAGTGGAAAGTCAATATAGGAGAGCGGGTGCCAAACACCCCCTAAGGTCAGTTGCAGGACTATGGCGACTGCCAAAGCGGCCGCGATCTTAAGCTGAGGCATTCAAAAAGTGATGAGTGATGAGTAATGAGGGATGAATCATGAGCACAGACAGACATCAGGGTCTTTTACTCATCACTTATCACAATCACTCATTACTTCTTTACCTTGTCTACATTTGGGAGAGTCTGCTCGGGTGCAGGCCGTTGTGGCGGATGATAAAGCAGCACCGCCACTTCTTCCAGTTGATCCAGTTTCGCGCCCGGCTTAATTAGAATCTGATGAGGTTGAGTTGCCGTGCCATGCTTGACCTGGACAACTTCTCCCACGCTTAACCCCGGCGGATAAATGTTGTCCTGGCCCGTCGTTAAGATGTAATCGCCAACCTCAACTTTCTCCAGACCAGAAACATAACGCATTTCAATGAGACCGGTATTTCCCAGACCTCTTACCGACCCGAGTGCGCCGGACTCGCCCAGCTGCCCGACGATTGCGCCGGCCGCGGCTTTTTCGTCGGTAACCATCATCACTTGTGCTGTCCAGGGGCTGAGGGCAATCACACGACCGACTATTCCGCCGGCAGTAATCACCGGCATGTTGAGAGTTATTCCCGAAGAGCTGCCGCGGTTAATAGTAATGGTGTTGAACCAGATGGATGGATCACGAGCGATGACCCGAGCCGGAACCTGATCGTAACCAGTTTGTTCCCTTAAATTGAGGAGACCTTTGAGACGATCATTTTCCGCGGCTGCCTGACGAGCATTGCGGAGATCGCGCTCGGCAATGGCCAGTGCCTGCTTCAGTCGTTCGTTTTCATCCGCCGTGCTGCGGAAGTTGATTATTTCTCTGACGAAGTTTGTACTCGCTCCACTAGCCCCAGCCGTTAGGTTCTGGGCTGGTGAAGCCAGAGCTTGCATCCAAACTCTGAGCAAGCGTTGCCGGGTTACGCTGTCTCGCGCGTCGAAGGCCATGATCACGAGATTGCTCAACAGCAGTATTCCGAGCCAAATTGGCGCGCGCTGTCGAATCTCTCTCTGGGTGCGAATGGCAGCCATAAAACTGTGAACGGTAAAACCCTCAATAGTGAATGGTTGATCAGCTGAAAACTTTTCTGGTTACTAATTCACATCTACCATTCACCGCATATCCCTACATTCCGCTGGTCATAGTGTTTTCCCACTTCACACGCTTCAGCAGATCGAAATCCGAGAGCATCTTGCCCGTACCGAGCACAACTGAGGCCAGCGGATCATCAGCCACAGACACGGGCAAGCCGGTTTCGATCGAGAGACGCTTGTCGAGGTTCTTCAGCAGTGCGCCTCCCCCGGTCAGCACAATACCACGCTCGACAATATCAGCGGAGAGTTCTGGCGGCGTCCGTTCCAGCGCCACGCGCACCGCATTAATGATCGTGGCAATAGAATCAGCGAGTGCCTCGCGAACTTCTTCATCCGTCATCGTTATTGTCTTGGGTATTCCTTCGATCAAATTGCGACCGCGAACTTCGTAAGACAACGGCTCTTCAAGTGGATAAGCTGAGCCCAACTCAATCTTGATCGCTTCGGCAGTCCGTTCTCCAATCAGGAGATTATACTTGCGCTTGATGTAGGAGATGATTGCTTCGTCCATCTCATTTCCTGCTACGCGAACCGCGCGCGAGTAAACGATGCCGCTTAGACTGATGACCGCGATGTCCGTCGTGCCGCCGCCAATATCAACTACCATGTTGCCGTGCGGCTCAGTGATTGGCAGGCCCGCGCCGATTGCAGCTGCCATTGCCTCCTCGACCAGATAAACTTCCGAAGCCTTGGCGCGATACGCGGAGTCTTCAACAGCGCGTCGCTCCACCTGCGTGATCTCCGAGGGTATGCCGATGACGACGCGGGGGCTGACCCACGTCTTGCCATTGTGCGCCTTGCGAATGAAGTGTTGCAGCATCTTCTCAGTGACTTCGAAGTTTGCGATAACGCCATCTTTCATTGGACGAATGGCGACGATATTACCGGGAGTCCGTCCCAGCATTTCCTTTGCGTCGCGACCGACGGCTTCTACCTGGTTAGTTACTTTATTGATCGCCACGATGGAAGGCTCGGAAACAACGATGCCTCGACCCTTTGCGTAGACGAGCGTGTTTGCTGTCCCCAAATCTATCGCTAGATCACTGGAGAACAGGCTGAAAATCGATTTGAAAGCCATTTAGTAATCTCTTCTTTGTGAAATGTAAAAATGAGAGCATCGGTCGGCAGGAACTACTGATTCCAAATGGCAAGAATAACCTTCGAGACAAGAGCTCCGCACTAAATCCGGCGACGATCCACTTGGGCTGCTTACCATTCACCACTACTCGTCCGCACAACGTCAATCCCAACTAACCAAGATACACCGATCTGCAATCTTTACGCTATCAAGAAAAGGCTTTTCCGTCATCAGTCTCCACAACTTCGGCCGGCACGCTCACCTCCGTTGACGCTCTTTCCTGGCGGGTTAGCGATGCGGAAAAACGAATGCAGTTTTTGTTAGCGGCTTTGGCCTCGTACATCGCGGTGTCGGCGCAAGCTATTAGCTGTTGTGGTGAGGAGGCATGCTCCGGGAAGGCTGCAACTCCAAAACTGGCGGTCAGCGAAAGCTTCAAATTCCGGCCGCCGCTAAAATGATGCTGCGAGATTTTTTCACGAATACGCTCAGCTACCGTTCCGGCGAGTTCTATCTGCGTGTCAGGCAGTACAATCACGAACTCATCTCCCCCATAGCGTGCCACGGCGTCGGTATCGCGAATAGAAGAGAGAATCACCGCAGCCATCTCCATCAACACGTGGGATCCTGCCAGGTGACCGTGAGCGTCGTTTACTCGCTTAAAGTCGTCGAGATCCAGGAATAGCGCCGCGACCCTCGAACCATAGCGGCGCGCTCGCCGGATCTCGTTAAGAAGGAACTGGCGCAAGTAGCGCGCGTTGTGAAGCTTCGTAAGATCGTCCGTTTGCGAGAGGCGCTCCGCCTCCCCAATCCGCACGGCGTTGGCGAGCGCGGACGCGACCGGCAGGGACAGCGCATCGAGAATTGCGATCTCCGACTTCTTAAATGAATGTTGCTGGCGAATTCCTTCGAGCACGCCCAGAATTCTTTCACCGCAAATCAGAGGGACAGCGACTACCTGTTGACCGCGTTCCTTTTTTCTCAATGTGCCCATTCCCGCGCCCGCGAGTCTGGCGGCCTTCGATTCCGAGCCAGGCGCAGCATTTTGTTCTCTTAGGAAAAGCCGGCGCCACTCATCAGCCGCATTGGACACCGCCTCCTCAGATGGTTTTAGTGAAGCAATCGCCTCGAGGATGGATTCATTCGGACCGTTGGGATCCGAGAAGAGATAGATCGTCCAACAGTCAGCTTTAACTAACGGAGCAAGTCCGGCGAGTGCAGTATGCGCCGCGCTGTTCTGATCTCCGATGAAGTGGAGTGAGGAAACCAGATCAAAAGCTGCGCGCACACTACTGGATTTCATCCTCGCGGGAAGAGAACTTACCTCACTCCTGTCAGGTGGACTAACTATGTCAGGCAGTTTTAGGTCGCCGGTCGCCCCGTGGCCCTCAATTTCGTGCAGGATAGCCGGTAACTGTGCGGCCTTATCAGCAATTGCACGGAAACCCATGCGCTTCAAGGTAGCTCCGTCGAGGCTCCGCCAACTGTGTCCCTGATAACCACTAAACTGTCTCCGGCAAGCAATTAACGGTGTGGCGGGCCAGGAGGTTGTTGCATGTTCAATCGCCGTGTGGAGTTCCACCATGTCAGCGCCCGCAACGACTTCATAGAGTACCGCTATTGGCGGTTCCTCCCAGCTTTCTTCTACAGTTTCACGGCCAGCGCGATGTACTGCTGCTTCCAGGCCAGCGTCGCGTAACCCCTCAATCAGGGTTTTCACTCCGGCCAGACGCAAGGCTTCAATTAGTTCGTAGGCTGGCGCTTCGTGCGCGTCCGTTAGAAGTATTACGTGCCGTTCCATTGAAAAAATATTCCTGTACTAGACCGGATGTTCGATGATCCTAGGTTTGTCAGACTCAATCTTTATCGCCGTGCCCCGAGAGCGAAAGATGGTATGGCGTGGTATTCCCGCGCGGATCTTCGGCGTCGACGTCTATGTCCTGGGTTCCCTGGGGCGCAGTAATCTGCAGTTGAAAGGAGCCCTCAGCGGGTACAATGGTTTCGCGACCGACAATCCGAATCGTCGTCCCAGGTTCGGAGCGTCCCCGAATCAGATAGATGCGGCCACCTAAAAACTCAGCTGCCAGATTTGAAACAGGTACGCGCCTCCCCGAGCCAGGCGTGACAACGATGAACTTTCTGGGTTCATTCCAATCGCTGGTTTGTCCGCTTGAGGCAATAGCGCGTACTCGCCAAAAATAAACACCGGGCCGAAGGTCGCTCGCCGTGAATTCGGTCGATGCTAGTTGATCGCGTTCGATTACCTTGCCATCGGCGACGAAGAACGGAGACGTTGCTACCTCGACGCGATAGAAAGCCGGAGTACCTGATTGCGGGCGGAGCCATTTCAAAGGGATGTTTGCGGCGCCACCCCCGTCTACAAAGACTTTTTCAAGATCGCGCGGCTGAGAGGCCAGGGGAACATCCAGTAGCTTCTGTGGCCGCGAGAGCATTCCCGAGGGATTGACAGAGACATACTCGCCGCCATGTAGTGTCGTCTTTTCCCCGATGCGACTGCTACTCTCGATCGCGCCGGTATTAACACGAATTTCCTCGGTGCCTTCCGGGTTGACGCTAAAGCTCGCTCCGGTCTGTTCGCCCATCTTGTTCCGCGTCTTAGGCGTCTCGACGACGTTATTCGCTCCTTGTGGTTGTAGCTCAGTGCGCACGAACATCTGACCGCTATCAACCACAACATGTACGTTTGTCTTCTTGCCGTCGTCTTCGGTGGCGTTGTCGCGCACGATAATCGTGCTGTTGGGCCGCACGACGAGTGTGGAACCGTCAGCCATGCTGACGCGCGCGCGCCCACTAGCCTGAGTCTGAACGGTATCGCCAGGATAGAGTTCGGTGTCGCTGCTGGGAACAATGGTTTCGCGTGTGGCTGACCGGATGACTCGGACGTCGCCTTCGAATGAAATAAAACGCGCGCCTGAGGCCGGCTTCACGTTCATGCCGACTTTTCTTAGCGGGTTTCCATATTTCCAGACATAGAGCGCACCGCCGGCGGCCAGGCCGCAAAGAACGACGAGAGCCACTATCAGGTAGATAATACGTTTCTGTATTGCCCACCAATCAAAAACAAATCGACCGGTTTTTATGCTCATTCCTTTTTTTGAAGCTAATTGGTCCGGTTTACTGACCGGGTAATCCGGTAGCGGCGGATAACTCAGAACGTTCGCTTGCTAATCAATCGGCACTAAAGGCTACTGATTAGGGTCTTTTAGGTGTGAAGTCGGGCAGCCGTGGAGCGTGATTCCCTCTGTCATCTCGCAGCGAAAACGGCAACTCCTACCAACTCGAATCTAGCACAGCCGTAAGAGGACGTTCAAGCACATATGTTTAGGGGTGGCGGGTTAATTTGAGGTCTGACGAGGAACATTTACCGGGAAAGCGAGTGCTAGTCACGTTGTTTTTCATCCGGGTCGTCTTCAAGAGGCGAGTCGAAATCTTCCGGAAGATCCAAGTCGATGTCCATTTCAGCGTCCTTTGGCCAGATAATGGAGGCGGCTACGGAAGCGAGCAGCACGGTAGCCACGACCACGAGCGAAATCCGGACCTCAATAACGATATGTAATATCTCAAGTAACATTTTTGTGCCAATAAAGGTCAGCACGATTGCCAGCCCCATTCTAAGATATTGAAACTTCTCAACCACACTGGCCAACAAGAAATACATGGAGCGCAGCCCGAGAATGGCGAACACGTTTGAAGTGTAAACAATGAAGGTATTGGTGGTGATAGCAAAGATCGCCGGAATGGAATCAACTGCAAAAACCAGATCAGTTACTTCGACAATCACCAGCACGAGCAGCAATAATGTTCCCGTCAGCTTGCCGTTAACCCGCGTAAAAAACTTTTCTTCCTCGTAGTGACGAGTGATTGGTATGTAACGCGTAACTACCCGCACGACTGGATTTTCTTCGGGTTGTATATCGGTATCTTCCTGGAGAAACATCTTGAGGCCGGTATAGATAAGGAAGGCGCCGAAGATATAAATGATCCAGTGGAAGTGATTGATAAGCGTGGCGCCGATGAAGATCATCGTGAGACGCATTACCAGCGCGCCCAGTACTCCCCAGAAGAGGACGCGGTGTTGCACCTTCGCCGGCACCTTAAAGAACGAAAAAATCAAAAGAAAGACAAAGAGGTTATCAACAGAGAGCGAGAGCTCGATGACGTAGCCGGTAAGGAACTTGAGGCCCAGATCCGTGCCTTGATACCAGAAGACAATTCCGGCGAAGATCATTGCCACGGTAATCCAGACAATGCTCCAGATCGTAGCTTCGCGATATTTGATTGCGTGAGCTTTACGGTTAAAGAGTCCGAGATCCAGGCTCAGCATGAAAAGGATGAAGAGGGAAAAACCGATCCATAACCCTGCTGAGTTGCCAAGCGAGTTCATTAGTGTCAGTAAAATACCATCCGGATCACAAAGCGGCAATTGTGCGCAAATTTATCTTTAGCCTGGGCTTGCCGTCTTTGAAACGAATACCAAAAGCTTGAACTCGAAATGCTGGTCCGGTTGCACGCTCACCCGGTCTCCTTTACAATCCGCAATTTGCTGGAAAGGTAATAATAATGCTCAAACAACTATCGCGGCTCGAACGCACTCGCAGCATCATAATCGTTGGTTTCGCAGTCTTAATGGCTGTAAGTCTTATTGTCTTCTACGCTCCCGGTCGAAATTCCAGCAACGTCGAACCCAGCAAGAGCACCGAAGTGGTGGCCAAGGTTGGTAGGGACGAAATCACTGTTGCCGAGGTTGCTCGACTCAAGGAAAACTACCTGCAAATGTTTGGCGGCCGGGTAAGCATTGCCCAGTTAGGGGGTTACAAAGGCTTTGTTGAGGGATTGATTCGTGATCGCGTGGTTGCCCAGGAAGCCGCTCGGCTTGGTCTTTCCGCGAGTGACGCCGAAGTTGCCGAGAAGATTCGCAAGCAATTTTCCGACGCGTCGGGTCAGTTTGTGGGCATGCAACGTTATAAGGAATCAGTCACCGCACGTTACGGCGGCATGGAGGCTTTTGAGCGAAATGTTCGAGATGAGATCGCCCAGGAGAAACTGAAAACCTTCGTTTCGGCGGCGGTCAACGTCTCGGATGATGAAGTGCAGGAAGACTACAAACGGAAAAACTCCAGCTTTGACGTTTCCTACGCCGTGATATCGGCGGATAAGCTTGCCGAAAAGATCCAACCTGCCGACGAAGAGCTAAAAAACTATTACGAACAGCACAAAACTGAGTTCAATATCACTGAGCCACAAAAAAAGATTCGCTACGTTTACATCGATCAGGCGAAATCTGGCGAAAAGCTGCAGATCTCAGAAAAAGATCTCCGGGATGAGTTTGACAAGCTTACGCCTGAGAACAAACAGGCTGGCGTAAAGGTGCAGCAGATTCTGTTAAAGGTTGCGCGTAAGGATCTCGATGCTCAGGTTGAGCAGAAGGCTAAGGACCTGATTGCCAAAGCTCGCGCCGCAAGCCCGGAAACTGGAGAAAAGGTTTTTGCCGATCTCGCGCGCGGGAATTCTGAGGACCCGGCAACCGCGAAGACTGGTGGTTATCTTCCGCGAGTCATTAAAAAGAACCCGAACAAAATTGATGCCCTTTATGATCGCGCGGTAGACATGCAGCCGGGCGACGTTTCGGATATCCCGATCAGATATGCCGGTAACTGGTACATCCTCCGTCGCGGGGATTCAATACCAAAGACTTTTGAGGAAGCTAAGCCGGAGCTGTTGGCTTCGTTGCGAAATCGCAAGGGTTATGCAGCGGCGGCTAAACTCGCGGAGCGCGCGCAAAATCGTTTGAAGGAAACTAAGGATCCACAGAAAGTAGGGCAGGAGTTGGCTGCCGAAGCAAGCATGAAACCCGCCGAAATGGTTAAGGAGACGCCTTTCATTAAACCAGGCGACGACGTCCCGGACATTGGCAGCAGTCAACAATTCGAAGCGGTTATTGCTCCGCTGAATAGTCCCAACGAAGTTGGTGAGCGAACCGGCGTGAAGGGCGGCTTCGCCATCCCAATGCTGGTTGAGAAAAAAGAGCCACGCACTCCGGACTTTGAAGAAGTCAAAACGAAAGTTGCCCAGGTAGTCAAACAGCAACGAGCAACGGAGCAGTTGGAACAGAAGGCCACGGAGATTGCATCTTCAATAAATAGCGCTCCAGACTTGAAAGCGGCCGCCGAGAAGGCGGGATTCGAAGTTGAATCGGAACCTGGTTATAAACTCGGTTCGACGTTGGGAAAAATAGAAGCAAATCCCGCGCTTGACGAGGCGATCTACGCGCTCAAGAAGGGTGAAGTAACGAAGAGCCCGTTGAAAATAGGAGATAAGTTTGTTCTCTTGGGAGTGGCGGATCGCAAGGACGCTGACTTGGCAGAGTTTGCCAAACAAAGAGAACAGTTGACCCAAACCATGCTTTCGGCGAGGCAAAACCAGGTTTACGAGGATTACATTAGCGCGGTGCAACAGCGCATGAAGCAAGACGGAACAATAAAGCTCTACTCGGCAGTGCTGGCCAACCTTGAAGAGAGTGAACCTGAAATTGCACCCGTGCCCCAACGCCCGCAATTCCCGATTCCAACCAAATAAAACGACTGATTACGAATGACCGAGGGCGGTAGACGGCGGCCCACCGACGCCCCTCCGTCGCAGTCATTTATCCGTTTCAGTATCCGCCTATCAACGGCGAGACTTGCGACTGCGCGACAGCGGTTCTGATCTGAAGCTCGTTACCTACCGTGGTAATCTTCAGATTATTAAGCGCCGTTCGCGCCAGGGTGCCTTTCGCGGCCGAGAGTCGATTAATAAATAGCGCCCCAAACTGCTTCAATCCTTCAACAGTGTCGCCCAGATTCTTGGCCGAGTAAGTGTCAACAGTGCGCGCTGCCAGCATCAGTTCCAAATCTGTACTCGTCATACCGAGTGTGCCGTAAACCTGACGCACGGCCGTCAACTCCCGCGCAACGCTGTCGTTACTGAGACTCAAGTTTTCCAGTAGCGTCGGAGAAATGTTGCCACCGAAACCAAGGATGGCATTCGGGTCACGACTCGCGAGCGCAATCAATTCCGGGTTCGCATGCTTGCGAGTTCGGTTCGCATCAATCACGCCGTGCACCGCATCCAGATCGCCGAGGGCAAGCGTGCTGCCATCAAGCGCCGCGACCGCCAGGTCTCGAAAATTGATGTCCCATGTGCCGAACAGCCTTATTTGCTGGTCCAGTGTGAAGATGTAAATCGTTTTCCCTTGATAATTCTGTTCGGCATATTTGCCGTTCGTTGCGAGCCGGCCCGCCGCAACCATCGCGCCCGCGTTAAAAGTCCCCCGCGCAAGTACAATGGTTGAAATCTTGGTAATACCTTCCCTTGGATAATTGTAAGTTAAGCCCAAGGCGATCTGATCGAACGCGCGAGGATCGAGACCAGTTTGTGTCTTAAACTTCGTTAACTCTGCAGTAACATTCGCTAGCTTCGTGGGATTCTCGGCGAGGAGTTTCGGCAATGCTTCGTCGAGCACGCGATTCACGTTAATTAGCGCAACGGCGTCGGACGGTGGCAGGGAAGACAATAGACTCGGTGCTTGCCCGGTTGCAGATACGCTACGATTCCTTTGTGCCAGGCTGATCGCTGAAACGGTGAAGCTGAACACCAAAGCCACTGTGAATGATTTGAAAATACTGTTCTTCACGATAGAAAAACCCTTTCTGAATTTTGAACTCAAGCCAACTATTAACGCTACTTAGATGGGAGATAAATTCCTGGGGGTACCCAACCTTGCTTTCCAACTCTACTTCGGATGCCATCTATCCACCGTGAGGTTGGCCTCATCACCACTTTACTCGCTTTCAAGCTGAAACACGTTCCACCAGGAGCGCTAATCCCATTCCCCCGCTAACGCAAAGAGTTGACAGGCCCAACCGGGCGCTGCGCTTTTCCATTTCATGCAGCAGTGTTGTCGTAATTCGGACGCCGGTGCAACCGATCGGATGGCCTAACGCTATCGCCCCGCCGTTTGCGTTTAGTCGATCCGGCTCGAAACTGAGCTCGCGATCGCAGGCAATCACCTGCGCCGCGAAGGCTTCGTTGAGTTCAATGAGATCGATGTCCTGGAGCGCAAGCTTTTGTCTCGCCAGCAAAGATCGAATGGCCGGCACCGGACCAATGCCCATAATCTCAGGCGCAACCCCGATGACTTCGTAGTCAACGATTCTTCCTTCGGCTTGAGCGCCGGATTGTTCCAACGCTGCTTCGCTCATTACAACTACAGCCGCGGCGCCGTCAGTTATTCCTGAAGAATTCCCCGCCGTTACCGTGCCATCTCTGGAAAACACTGGCGCTAACTTCTGCATGTCCTGCAGGTTCGTCCCAGGTCGGGCGTGCTCATCGCGTGCGAAACTAAATGTTTCACCTTTGCGGTTTTTAATTTCCAGAGGAACAATTTCGGAATCGAAACGTCCCGACTCTATCGCAGCTTGCGCGCGTTGCTGCGAACGAAGCGCGTACTCGTCTTGCTCGTCACGCGAAATCTGATATTGACCCGCAAGGTTCTCAGCCGTTTCGCCCATCACCAGTCCTGACAATGGATCGTTGAAGCCATCGCGATACATGCCGTCAACCAGTTCAGTGTTTCCCATGCGCATGCCCCAGCGCGCTCCTTCGGCGAAGTAAGGCACGCGCGACATGCTCTCCGTGCCGCCGGCCAGCACTATTTCGGCGCGTCCGAGCATGATTTGCTGCACTGCCAAAATGATGGCCTGCAGCCCGGAGCCACAGGCCTGGTTAACTGTAAACGCAGGCACCGTTTCCGGCGCTTCGACTCGATAAGTGATCTGTCGCGCCACATTTGGACCGCCGCCGGCTTGCCGCGCGCATCCCCAAATCGATTGTTGAATCTGATCAGGGCGCAAATGCGCGCGCTCAAGACTCACTTTTGCTGCCGCAACACCGAGGTCCGAAGCGGTCCAAGAAGCGAGTGTTCCGCCAAAGCGACCGATGGGTGTGCGCACGGATGCTGCAAGATAGACGTTTTTCATTGACAGTTTGTTAGCGAGTTTTTTATGCGAAATTTATTGACTAAAAATGGTAGCACACGGTAGAAGTAACGGCGAAACACGCTAAGGAAACCGCTTTACACCCTCAATCCGCTTCTTGCTACGCAAAACTGCTAGTTTGCGTAAAGCACACATTTGCCACTCACCCAGTCGCTCCCGGTTCTGATAATTCTCCGATGTTCGAACGCGTAAACACACCGGCCCGCATAGAAGTCGCAAGATCAAAAATAGCCGAGCTGCTATCCACTCACGTTGAGTGGTTCTGTACGCTGAGCGAGGGAAACACTCAGGCCGGAAGAACTGAAGCGTTAGGCCGAAGCGAGTTGGATATTTCGGTTGCTCACGGACGGTTGATTCTCACCTGCTGGACTGAGAAGGGAAGTCGCACCTGGAAGATCTTTGCCTGGGAATGGACGGGCGAAAAATTGTTAATGCAGGCGTCGCGCAAGCTGGGCGCTGAACGACCGCAAATTGAACTCGTACCGCGCGCGGCGGCGAGCACAATTGCGTTAACGGTTAAAGCAGCACGCCAGTCCCGTTGTGAACAACTCGGCCGGTTGGCGTGTTCGAATCACTCAGGTGCAAAAGTTGAGCGCGCCGCGTTGAGCCCTGGGGCGCGACGCGGGCAGCCCGGACGCTATGCCCGAATTCTCTTGCGACAGAAGCATCAACGCATCGCTGTTACCGGATCGGTGGCATCAAGCAGGGCAAGCGATGCGGACGCTTTTCTCTCGGCGGCACTGATGTGGTTCAAGCGCACGAGTGAGCGCGCGCGGCCCCCTTACATTCAACAACTGTGGCTAGTCGTGGAGAATGACCTGGTTAAGCCGACGATTCAACGCGTCGCCTTGCTGCGGCAGAGTCTGCAAGAAGCCATTGCTGTTTACGAAGTCGATCAGCAGTTGACCGAAATGAAGGTCGTAGCGGTTCCCGCGCGTGATGATTTGTGGAAACGGCGGCTGTGTCGTTTTCCACCGGTCGCCGTTGCCGACTCGAGCGAAATCGCCAAGCGTCTGATCACCCTTGCGCCGGAAGCAGTTGATATGGTCACCGCCCGCCATGGTGAAACGCTGCGCTATTTTGGCTTGCCCTTTGCGCGTGTGCGCCGGGTGATGGGAAGCGAGCGACTCTGGTTTGGCGTCGAAGGATCCCGACGTCGACTGCTGGAGGAAAAAACTGAAAACGAATGGACTAACCTTTTAATCGAATTACTGGAACATCGCTCCGTGAATGCTTCCGATCACCACCATGCACTCTACCGAAACGCGGCTGAAGCATGGCTTGAGTCGCTATTGAGACGCGACATTACTCGCCTTGATCCCGGATTGATCATTGCGCCATTGCACGCGCAGTTTAGGACAGCACGCGGCGGGGTACTGGGCGTTCGGCCGGTCGATTTGCTGGCTCTGAGGCGTGATGGGAGGCTGGCAGTTATCGAGTTGAAGGTCTCCGAAGCTCGCGAGCATGTATTGCAGGGAGCCGACTATTGGCAGCGAGTCGAAGCACACCGTCGCCGCGGGCACATCGCGCGCGCCAAACTTTTTGGCAATAGAAGAATTAGAAACGAATCGCCATTGGTCTATCTGGTTGCACCCACGCTCAGAGTTCACCCGGCCTTTAACACGCTGGCGCACTCAATCGCTCCCGACATCGAGATTTATCGCTTCGACATCAACGAGGACTGGCGCGCCGGAGTGCGCGTGATGCGGAGGATGCGCGTGGGTTAGCGCTCCCGCAAATCAGACGAACGCTACAATTCTGGCTTC
>DASXSC010000290.1:0-5562 GCA_036506215.1 Pyrinomonadaceae bacterium
AAGCAATGGCTTGCGGCGCTCCGGTTATCGCGAGTCGTATTCCGGCACTAACGGAAACGACCGGCGCCGCAGCCCGTCTTTTTGATCCCCAAAACGTTCCGGAACTGGCTCGAAATATTATCGAATTACTGGACGACAAAAACGGCGAAAGCCTGCGACGACAACTTTCAACCGCCGGGCAGCGCCGCGCTGCGGAATTTTCCTGGGAAAACACGGCGCGGCAAACAATGCAAGTTTATGCGGAAGGCGTCAGTCGATTCGGCAAGAAGACATAGTGATCGCGTGAAAACTCTCTCAACGATCTTTGGCCAGCCTTCAACCATGCGATTACGCGTGCTCCTGTTTCTTTTGCTCTGGTTTGCTTATGGCGCCGCAATTAATTCCAACAACCTGCTGGACTTTGATCTGCAACAGATCGGCGTGGAGGCTCTGGTCGAGCGCGGACACTTCTACTTGGAAGGTTCCACATCACCCCAGTTGCAAACCAAGGGAGACGTCTTCGAGTACAACGGTCACAAATACGCGGCGAAACAACCCGGGCAGTTTATAGCGGGGTCAATCGTTTACTTTCTGCTTCACAAGCTCGGCCTGAGTTACGTAAATCACTACCTGTTAACTGCCGCCCTCGTAACGTTCTTCACGACCTCACTAGTCCTGGCTGCCTCCGGCGTAGCTCTGTTCGCCTTAGCTCGCGAAATGGCTGCCCACGGCCGTGGCCTCTTTTGGCCGTTGGCCGCCACGATAAGCTATACGTTGGCGACTACCACCTTCGCCTATTCCGGCATCGCGCATCACGATGTGCTCGCCACGGGCTACCTCGTGATTGCTTTCTACTTTATCTTCCAACTTTCGCGGGCAAGCGTGAACGAGCGCACCTCCTATCTATACTCCGGCGGCGCTGGTTTGCTGTTGGGGTTGACAATAACAACCTCGATGCTGCCATTCTTCATGGTAATTCTTTGCGTGGTCTACTCTTTGTCCCTGCGCCGCTGGAAACTTCAGCCAGTGTTTCTTATAGGCCTGCTCGCAGGTTTACTGCCGCTCTTCATCTATGACGCCGTCAGTTTTGGCAATCCCCTTCGCCTGGCAAACACAGCAGGTGCCAGGGTGTTCGACGACACGTTCTGGCATTTCAATCCCAACAACCTCGGCAACAAGCTGGTTCTTTATGCGCGAGCGTTGGTTGCTTATGTGCCTGTGTTTGCGGCCGGCGTATTTGGTTTGTCGTATTACCCGCGCTGGATCAAACGAAACCCGGAGTTTCTAACCCTCGTTGGAGTGATGATTGTCCTGGCTGCATTCATCTTCAACATCAACTCGGACGGTGACTGCCAGTTTGGCCCGCGCTACCTGTTGCCGGCGATGCCATTCGCGTGTCTCGGCATCTCTGGTTACAGTTATCTTTCCAGATTCTTCGAGCGCAAGCTGGCTGCGTTGGCAGTGGTGGCGACTGCCGCTGTTTCGTTCGTCGTCAATCTTGTTGGGGCGCTTGGCGGAGCGATGAGCTGTCCACACGGTCAAAATGCTTTCTGGACACAGTTCGTGGCATTGCGGCAGAGCCACACGCGATCCTACCCACTCGCGGCCTGGCTTATCTTGCCGTTGTTGACTTGCATGATCGTGTTTGTGCTGAATCTGTTTGCCAGCCAACGAGCGGGCACAAGCCTCCCCGCCCAATCCCAAGCTAGGCACAGTTGAGTTTGGTCTGATCGGCTCAGTCTTTCATGCGATAGAGATAGATCGATTTCCCAAACACCGCCTCGGGCGCACGGGTGCGATACTCGTCGAGATAGTTAATTCGCTGTTGTTCCGAGACGAGCCTCCCCTGTTCGTCTTCAGGTATAGCTATAGTCGAACCGTTGAGAAAACTCGCGCCGATCGCCACGTAACGCGTTTCGGGTATCACGCGGCCAGGCTTCGGAAAAATTTCGTGATAGGCAATGCCATAAAACTGCAGCGTCCCCCAACCGCCAGACAGCGCGCCTCGCACTTCCGTTTCGCCGCGAGCCTGCAGATATTCCGCCAGAGCGCGCAAGTCATCGCCCCACTCTACGTTTGAGTCAGACAAATACCACCATCGCGGATGTCCGGACGCGAGCTGATTCATGTAAGGGATGTAGTCAGGATAGGCTCGCAGGATTTCGACGCTCATCCAGCCGAAGGTCAGCGCCACAAGCGCCACCATGAGGTGATGCGCGTATCTCACTCGCAGCAACCGGTCGAGCAGTGCCCCGCCGGCGATGAAGAAAAAGGGATACACTGGCAGAAAATGTCTGATGCCAATATTGATGCGGCTCGACATAGACAGCGCAGCGTAGATGGCGACCGGGCCAATCAGCCAGAGAAAGCGCCAGTCCCTTCGTCTCAACACTGTCCACAGCGCCCACGCGAGCGCCGCTACGGAGACGATTAGAAACGGCAATGAAGTCTTGAGTGCGAAGGCAACCGGAAAGTAATACCACCAGCCCTGATTGCTGTATTGCCCCAACAGCGAAGCGGCATGTCCGTCCCGATTATGGAGCATTACGTTATATTGGCCAAAGAGGTAGTAAGTAGGCACGACCTTGGAGCCGACGCGGAAGAATGTCATCCAGGACTCGAACGCCTCGGGTGATCTCGCTTGCACCCATTGCACGTCACCTGATGCCACTGGCGGGCCCTGAAAGCGGTAGGCGGCATTAACTATCAGTAAGACGAGACAAGCCACGATGGCGGCGTGCAACATTAACCGCTTTCGACTTTCATGCAGACTCGGCGCGAAGGCAAATCCAGCGACCGTCAGGCAGGCGATTACCGGTAGGAGCACAATCATGGAAAACTTGGTGATCAGTGCCACGCCACTTGCGAACCCGAGCAGGAGAGCATTGTGCGTCGTTCTGGCGTTCAAATAAATTTGAAGCACGAAAAAAAAGAGAAGGAAGGTCAGCGCTGAAGGAAGGTCGTTATGGACCAAGCGCCCGTGGCCAAGCACTGTCGGCTCGATCGAATATAGCGCCACCGCGATCAGGGCTGCGCCCGATCCAAATAGTGAGCGGGCATATACGAAGATCAGGACGCCGAGACCAAGCGTCAGAAGAACCATCATTGCCCGTGTCGAGAAAAGTATAGTCTCAAATTGTTGCCGGTTGGCTTGCCAGAAGCGGTGCTCATAACTCCACGTCAACGCGTTGAAACTTCCTTGTTTTTCTTCCGCTGTGGGCGGCGACTCGTTAGGTTGAATGAAGAGTAGCGGTAAGGCGGCCCACATCTTGATGAGCGGTGGATGTTCGTTATTGAGTTGAAAATCGCCCGCGACCAGATGATAGTATCCCGCCGGAATGTGAACGATTTCGTCGTTGGTGATACTTTTGCGAGAGATGGCCGCCAGCATATTAACGGCCATCAGGAGAAGAAGGCCGGCGGACATTAGCTCAGTCTGGTGTGAATGGACCCATTGCTTAAACGCTTCCAACCGCCGCCCGAGGGACGCCACGGTCCAACTCTCGACGGCTTCTGGTTCCCGGTTCCCTGGGGACTCGTCCATACGACCTCGGCCCGTGGATAAAGACTGACACTCGCTCACAAGTGTAGTTACGCTGGTCCCACCTCTTTGGCTCATCGACGTCGCAGGCGCATGCGAATAACTCCCAGAATGGCCTCAGCGATAATGCCCCAATGCATCTTTGACCGCCCCAGACGGCGCTCGACAAAGACGATCGGTATCTCCGCAATCCTGAAATTCTTCTGATAAATCCGGTAGGACATCTCGACCTGAAACAAGTAGCCACTTGAAAAGACTTTTTCGAGATCAATTGCCTCCAGCGCTTCACGCCGCCAGCACTTGAATCCGCTCGTCGCGTCCGTCAGCGGCATCCGCGTAACGAAGCGCACATAGCCCGACGCCGCTCGGCTGAGTATCAGCCGCTTCAAATCCCAGTTGACCACACTTATGCCCTGAAGATAGCGCGAGCCGAGAACCAAATCGTTCTCGCTGATTGTCTTTAAGAAGATTGGCAGGTAGCTCGGATCGTGAGAAAGGTCCGCGTCCATCTGCACCACTACGTCATAGTCGCGTGCTAAGGCAAATTTGAAACCGGCGACGTAGGCGCGCCCGAGTCCGTCTTTGCGCGGCCGGTGGAGGACAAAAATTTTCTGCGGTTGTTCTTTGCTCAGAAGGTCTGCCAGCTCGCCCGTCCCATCCGGTGACTCGTCGTCTACCACCACGACGTGAGCTGATGGAGCGTGCTGCTGAATGCTCTCGATAATGGTCCGGAGGTTTTCACGTTCGTTGTACGTAGGCAAGACGACAAGGCAACGCATCTCAGGCCGGGCTCTCCTTCGCGGCGACGAAATACCCATTCACTGCGAGTCGTTTTAAGTGTCGCTGGTGGACACGCCGGCTCGTGCCCATGTTAGCAGCTTCTTTCGGAGACCCACTCGTGAGTGCGCCGCTTATCATCGCATACGAAAGACATAAATGGAATTGCCGATAAATGCTTCAGGTGTGCGGTACCGGTACTCGTCAAAGTAATTGACTCGCTGCGCTTCAGTCTCACGACCGCTGCCGGGCGGACCGATCGGAACAGTGGATCCATTCAGGAAGCTGGCCCCGATCGCGATGTATTTGGTTTCGGGTTGGACCGCACCGGGCATCGCCAATGCATCCACGTACTCTATGCCGTAGCGGCCCAGCGGCCATGCGCCCAACACCGCCGCGCGAACTTTGGTCTCTCCCCGCGCGTGCAGGTACGACGCTAGTTCGGACATGCTATCACCCCATTCGACGTTCGAGTCGGACAAATACCACCAATGCGGCCGCGAGAACGCCAGTTGGTTCATGTAGGGAATGTAGTTGGGATAGGTCCTTAGCGCTTCAACGGCACTCCACACCAGCACGGCAGAGACGACGGTGACTCCTAACAACTTGTGTGTGCGAATTCGGCTGAGCCGGTCCAACAGCGCGCCAGAAATAATGAACAGGAATGAGTAAGCCGGAAGATAGAAGCGGACGCCGATATTGATGGTGCTTTCCATTACCAGGGCAGTGAAGAGGAGGAAGGGAACGAGCACGAAGAGTGGCATCCGGTCGTGCTGTTTCAACACGCGCCACAAGCCCCAGCAGATCGCCGCGACCGAGGTAAGGAGAAAAGGAATAGTTGTCTTTAGCGCAAAAGCGGCGGGAAAGTAGTACCACCACCCGAATCTCCCTTGCTGGCCAAAGATTGAACCGTCATGCCCCACCGAGCTGTGCCAGATCTGCCAGTACGTCCCCAACAAGAAATCCGTCGGGACGATGTATCGCAAGAAGTGTGCTGCCCTTGGGGCCAGCGCGGCGCGCGCGGGAAACGATCTAACAATCCAGTTGTTGTCAGCTTCTGTGAACGGCCGGTGGTCGAAGAAGTATCCTGCGTTGATCACTATTAGCGAGGTCAATACGATCGCGGCGGCATGCGTGAACGCTTCCCTGCGATTTAGTTTCAGCTGCGAAGGGAAAACCAACAGCACGACCACGCCCAGGATTGCCAGCGGCGCCACCGCGACCATCGAGAACTTCATCAGCGGCGCCAGTCCTGTCGCACCTCC
>DASXSC010000291.1:0-3685 GCA_036506215.1 Pyrinomonadaceae bacterium
AGGATTGGCGGAAGAGACTTGTTACAGGCAGCACCTATTAATTTCCAGCCTTCGCTTGTGCGGATGATGCCACTGGGCAAATGTTTGAAGTTGACTTTAGCATCCGGCGCTACCGCGCTCGGTTCTGCATGCGTGCGCCTCTTATTTATCAAACTTACCAACTACGTAGTTTCTAATTGCCTTCACCTAATCCCGCACAGGTGTACTGACGCTTCCTGCGCTAAGTTGCGATCTACCAGGGAAGCGCGTCCCAAATGGTGCTTCCAGTTGACGAACCACCATTGCCCAAGCCACGCGCACGCAGGATAGAGGCTGCGTCCACGACCGAGCGCAGCGGCACCTCTCCTGAAAAACTCTGATCGAAGCGCTTCTCCGTCACGAAAAGTGGAAGCGTGAAAGCTGAGTCGAGGTCATACCGCAGCCGGCCGCGATTTGTGAATGCCGACCACACTACGCTGGGAATCGATCGCAGGTTGACAGTTACGGGCAGATTCACGCGCGAGGCTTTGCGGCCACCGACCCTCAGTGTCCCGTTGTGGCGGCCTTCAATCAGGTCGCGGTCCGCGAGTCGCAGGCGATAGTCGAAGTCCTTGAGGCTGACTGGTATCAGCCCGTTCGCCACGTCGAGCCCAAGGCTCAGTCGCGCCGTTTGGTCGCGAAAATTAATTGACTCCAAAGTAATTTCGCCAACCTTAATCTGGACGTTCACCGCGTCGCCGATGCGCCCGAGGCTTCCCCCCAGGCTCCCAATGTCCGGCAGACGCATCTGCGCCCGGGCCTCAGGCACCGGCCCGAAGCCGACCACCATCAGGGCCAAAAAACCAGTCAGCACGCCAAACTTTCTAATCAAACTCTTCAACATCTTCTCTCCACTCCTTCATTTGTGCGGAAAACTTGATTGCGCGTGAGGTCTCTGTCGGGTGCCTGTGTCTCGTTGCGCGCCACCGTAGAACATCAAGCAGCGTGCCAGCCCGAGCGTCATTAGAACCATCGAAAACCTATAGAACTTCACGGTGTTGTGGGAAATGATGCATACGAAAAGGTAGGCGTCTCGACTCTATCGTGCCCCTGCCAAGCGGCGCGCCGCTTCGCCGCCCTTTTGCAGGTTGGGCGATCCAAAGGATTTCAATTGCCTTCATGTCGGGCGTTCTAATACTCTCCGCAGATAGTTTCCGAAGTCCTTCCACTAAGTAGTTCCGTTCACTTGTCAGGAGGCGATTATGGCGCAAAAGAAAAGAATGGCTCTTAGCCAGATCCTGGAAAAGTTTTCGCACAGAGCCACCCAGGCAACCGGCACTTCAACTGCTTTTATTCTGGCGCTGCTGACCATTGTGGTGTGGGTTGCAACCGGCCCCCTCTTCAATTTTTCAGACACGTGGCAACTCGTCATAAACACGGGCACAACGATAGTCACGTTTCTTATGGTGTTTCTTATTCAGCGCACGCAAAACAAAGACGCGCTGGCTATTCACCTGAAACTCAATGAGATTGTGGCGGCACTTGAAGGCGCGAGCAACCGGCTAATTGATGTCGAGGACCTTACTGAAGAAGAAATCGAGACGCTTCACAAGCACTATCAGCGGCTCGTGGAGATGGCGAAGAAGGATTTAGAAATCACAACGAGTCACTCAATCGAAGAAGCGGAAGCCCGGCACAACGTCAAGCACAGGAAACATAAGCACTAAGAGAAGTGATTATCAAAATTTCGCCGCTTTGGCCCGGATTAGTCTGAGCCTTCCAATCAGTTGCCAATTTTGGCAGGCATATTCCCATTTTTTTCCGGAGATGATAACCTCGGCGGACTTCCAGCGCGAAAGTTCTAAGTCAATCAGTCTATCAAAGGAGGCCGCAATGGCCCGAGATCAGCTTACTAACGACCGGTTAACTAAACTGCTTGCTCAGTTGATCGCCTTGACTAAAAGCGGGGAGTTGCATTGGGAACGGCAGCTTGGTTCGGCTCATCGCTATGCTCGATGGAAGAATAACCTGCTCATACTGGGCCCGGCGGAACCACTCAGCGAAAGCAACACCCCTCGTTATCTTTTCATAACGCCGTTTGATTCGCCTTCATGTATTGAAATAAATTCCACCGATGCAGAACTGGGCAGCGCACTGCGGGAGTTGGTTGCCAACGTCGAACAAGCAAGCCAGAAAGAACCGCCAACCGATCCTTTCGGCATCAGCAACGAAGTGTTGAATCGTCTAACCAGCTAAGTAAGCTGCATACCCAAGAAATCAAAGCCCGAAGCATAGGAGATTTGGCCATATGTCCATTGACATAATCCCGAGCGATGAAGCTGATAGTCTCTCGCGAATTCCACTCTTTAAGCGGTTAACGTCTGACGAGCTCGAACAGTTGGCCAGGGAGGTCGACCAGGTTCAATTCGATGCCGACGAGACAATATTCAACGAGCAGGACAAAGGCGATGCCTTGTATGTTGTGGAGGCTGGCTTAGTGCGTATTTGGGTGCTCGATGAAGATGTGAAGCCGGTGACGCTGGCAGAACTAAAGCCGGGAGAGTTTTTTGGGGAACTGGCGGTGTTGGATCGCGGACCGCGCTCGACTAATGCAACGGCGACTACGGAAACCACTCTTCACCGTCTAAGCAGCGATGACTTTCAAAAGTTTCTGATGGAACATCCGGATGTGGCCATCGACGTTATTTGCGAGATTGGCGCTCGCATGCGGCAAACAAACGTCCTGGTTTCGAAGCGGGCCACGCGAAATATCAACGTTGAGATGGAGCAGCGCGCAACGATTGGCCAGCGCATCGCGGACAAGGTGGCCTCATTCGGCGGATCGTGGACGTTCATCATTATCTATCTGGCCTTTCTTTCCGCCTGGATGGCTTTCAACACCTTCGTTCTTGTTCACTACGGTCATGGAGAAAATGGCGCCCAGTTTGATCCTTATCCTTACATACTGCTTAACCTCATGCTCTCAATGACGGCGGCCCTGCAAGCTCCGATTATCATGATGTCGCAGAATCGCGCCGCCGAAAAAGACCGGCTGGCGGCGGAGCAGGACTTCAAGGTGAATCTGAAAAGCGAGTTGATGTTGGAAGAGCTAATGCGAAAGAGCCGCGGTCGCGACGATCAGATTGAAAAGATAGCGGCTACAGTGAAAGAGATTTCCGCACGAACGAAGGCTGAGTAGCAGTTACGGCGTCGACTTGTTTGCACCCGCAACAGGTTTGGTTGTTCTTCGTGCGGGAACCTTCGCAGGAGCAGGTTCGCCCTTCGGGGCAATGCGCC
Source organism: Pyrinomonadaceae bacterium (assembly GCA_036506215.1). Lineage (GTDB taxonomy): Bacteria > Acidobacteriota > Blastocatellia > Pyrinomonadales > Pyrinomonadaceae > PSRF01. The sequence goes on from DASXSC010000291.1 coordinate 3,256, forward strand.
CGCTGCGCGTGAGGGCGATTCGCTTATCTCGACTCGAAGCCTCATCCACGGCAACTTTGATCGAGCGGAATGAGCCATCGCGCAATTTATTGGTCGGATTGTAAGCAAGCACATACTGCGTGCGCAGGTCACGCACAATCTCACTGGCGATGCGCGGTAACTCCGACAAGCTTTCCGGAAAGAACGCGCGTCCCCCCGTCTCAGACGCTAGTTTGTTGATGAGGTTGATAGCTTTTTCACGCGGGCTTTTGCGAATAAATCCGCCTTCTTTATCGAGTTCGTTAATAAACCCGATTACGTAAATCTGCACGTCTTCCTCTCGCAAGCGAGCAAAGAGCTTCTCCTGCGAATAAAAGCTGGCCCGGTCTTCGCCGTCCGTAATTACAATCAAAGCACGACGCCTGCGATCGCTATCATCGCCTTTCTTGTA
>DASXSC010000292.1:0-10307 GCA_036506215.1 Pyrinomonadaceae bacterium
CGCAACGCTGAATCGAGTGACGGCTGCCTTGGATAAATCAGGCAAACCCGCCGCCATTGCCCACAAAGTGATCTCCCCATCCATTCTGCAATTCGTTTATGCGCCGGCGGTGACTGACGACAACGATCCGAGTTGTCTCGAGGGACTGATGGAAACACATTACGAGATTCCAAGTCAGCGCGTTGATTTCAAGTTACTTAAAGTTGGCGTACCAACCTCGGTGCTGCGAACGACGGGATACGGACCCAATATCTTCGCAGTCGAATCTTTCATCGACGAATTGGCCTTCAAGGCAAAGCAAGATCCATACGACTTTCGTAGCAGCCTGCTCAAAGATGAGCGGTCGTTGAAGGTTCTGGAAACGCTGGTTGAAAAATCCGATTGGCGAAAGCGCCCAGCGAAAAGTGTGGCTCGCGGGATGGCTTACACAGAAGCTTTTCGCACCCACATCGCCCATGTTGTAGAGCTGTCGGTTGATGACAATCTGGTCAAAATTCATCGCATCGTCTGTGTGATCGACTGCGGTGTCGCGCTTGACCCGGACATAACGAAGAATTCGATTGAAGGCGGCACAGTGTGGGGACTCGGTGTCGCTTTCAAATCAAATATCTCATTCAAGAATGGACGCACGGTCGAGTCGAACTTTCACAACTATCAGATCGCCCAAATGGATGAAACGCCGCCGATCGAAGTGCACATCGTCAACAGCAGTACCAAAGGACTCGGCGGAACTGGCGAAGTTGGCCCAGTAACGCTGGTGCCTGCCGTAGTCAATGCCATTTTCGCGGCGACAGGAAAACGCTATCGCTCTTTGCCTTTAAGTCAGCATGGACTGAAGCTCGCTTGAAACGACGATGAGACATTAATGGAAGGAAACCGTTTCTCATGACCTATGTTCTGTGGATCATACAAGGACTGCTTGCTCTGCTCTTTCTTTTCGGCGGCATATTCAAGTTGGTAGCGCCTATTGAACCTGTCGCCCAACAAATCGGAGTGCCCGTGCTTTTGCTTCGCTTCGTAGGACTCTGTGAGTTTTTTGGGGGATTAGGTTTGATTCTTCCCGGCATCTTTCGGATCCGCACCAGGCTGACGCCCCTCGCGGCAACTGGTTTGGTAATCATCACTGTCGGGGCCACGGTAGTAACCATGAAGTCGCAGGGCTTCGGTCCTGCGCTCTTCCCGCTCGTTACCTGCATTTTGTGCGCGTTTGTAGTCTATGAACGCTGGCGCGTGGCTCCGCTCGGGAGCAGGCGAAGAGTTTGAAGGAAAACTGGAGCTCGTTTGGGGAAATAAACTGAAATCATCAATCAAGGAGAAAATTGCGAATGAGAGTCATGATTTTGATCAGAGCCAACCAGGATTCGGAAGCAGGCGTTCTTCCCGACCAGAAGCTGCTCACAGAGATGGGACAGTTCAATGAAGAACTGGTGAATGCCGGCATCATGCTGGCTGGCGAAGGACTGCGCCCGAGTTCAAAGGGCAAACGAGTCAAATTCTCGGGCACGAAGCGAACGGTGATCGACGGTCCATTCGAAACCGATGAAGTGATTGCCGGATTTTGGTTATGGAAAGTAAAGTCGATCGATGAGGCGATCGAGTGGGCCAAGCGGGCACCGTTTGGCGACTCTACGGACGGGCCAGTTATCGAAATTCGCCAGCTACATGAGGCTGAGGACTTCGGCGCAGAGTTCACTCCTGAACTGAGGGAGCAAGAAGATCGCCTACGCGCAAGTATTGAAGAGCAAACTTCGTAAAGCAGAGGCGTCGTCCAGGAGGAGGCATTCATGACTGTTGTGACCACCTTAGACATTACGGGCATGAGCCCGGACGAATACCGAGCAGTGCTCGACTACATGGGCGTCGAAAAAAAGCCGGCGGTCGGCATTTATCTTCACCTTACCTACACAACAGACTTCGGTTATCGAATTATCGAGGTTTGGGATTCGAAGGAAGGGTTTGATGAATTTCTGGAGCAGCGATTGGCGCCGGCGACCAAGGCCCTCGGCATCAATCGCGACACCAAAATCACAGTGAACCCGCTTCACAACTTCTTTGGTCCCCGACTGAGTGAACTCCCGGGCCTCGTGAGTACACTCCCGGGAGCGCCAGAGACGACATAGTTCCCGATCATGCTCACCCCGGCGCAGGATTAAGGAAGTAAAAGGTGCGTCTTTTCAGCTTGTTACGTTGGAGCCGACGGTTGCATTCCGCCTGCACGGCGTTAATGGTTTTTGTGATTGTTGCATCCTTTCAATCGCCCGCCAATGCGAAACAAAAGGAACGTCCGGTGGAACACTCTACTTTCTATCATACGGCAGGAATAGATGGGCTCTCGATCTTTTACCGAGAGGCCGGCCCCAAAGACGCGCCGACGCTTCTCCTGCTGCACGGACTTCCTTCTTCATCGCGGATGTTTGAGCCTCTCATCGCGCGGCTGTCCGATCGCTATCACCTTGTCGCGCCCGATTACCCGGGCTTCGGACATAGCGACTGGCCGGACCCGAAAAAATTCGCGTATACGTTCGATCACATTGCCGAGATCATGAATCACTTTACGGAAGCACTCGGGCTCTCGCGCTACGCGCTTTACATGCAGGATTACGGTGGGCCGGTGGGCTTTCGCATGGCCTTGGCCCATCCCGACCGGATCGAGGCCCTCATCGTTCAGGACGCCGTGGCGCACAACGAAGGACTTGGTGCGAATTGGAAAACAAGGCGGGCCTTTTGGGCTGATCGCGCTGCGAACGAAAACGCGCTGCGCACAAATCTCCTGTCGCTGCAGACGACTCGGACGCGGCACGTCGGTAACGATCCGAATGTAGAACGCTATGATCCCGATCTTTGGACCGATGAGTTTGCTTTTCTCAACCAGCCGGGCCAGGCCGACATTCAAAGCGATCTCTTCTACGACTATCGAACCAATGTGGAAGCCTACCCGAAATGGCAAGCATGGTTGCGCGAGAAGCAGCCGCGCCTTCTTGTCCTTTGGGGCAAGTACGATTTGTCTTTCGAGCTTTCGGAGCCGGAGGCTTATCGCCGCGATGTGCCGAAGGCCGAAGTCCACGTTCTCGACGCGGGCCATTTCGCCCTCGATACCGCCGCGGATCAGATTGCGCAACTCGTTCGAGGCTTCATGAGTCGCGGCGGTTTGAGCGCAGTTAGAGGGAACGAAAATGGCTGAAGAGATCAATAGCGATCATCGTTACTTTTTTGGATTCTGCGCCATGAGTATTGGGGTTCAAAGATGTACTTGGTTTTCGCAGATCCCAATTAAGAGAGGGCGGTTGGGAGACTGCTGAACCATTTCTGAATTTAATGACATGCGCAGAAGAATAGCGAAAATTTGCTTGGCGTCGCTTTTCTTGATCTGCTTGGCAGTCTCGGGGCTTAGTCAGACAACAGTTCCCTCGCCAACGCCTCCTCCTTATCAACCACAGCGTTACGACGAGGACTGGAGCTACCTAAGCGATCGTTCCAGGCAAGTCGAGCCACTCGATAAGCTCAAATACATCTTCTTAAACAAACCTGGCTGGTATGTCTCGCTCGGCGGCGAGGCACGGGCTCGTTATGAATACTTCAGCGAATTCGCCTTCGGCGCGGGCCCGCAAGACCGAAACGGTTATTTCTTGCAGCGATATCTTTTCCATGCGGATTGGTATCTTGGGAAGCATGTCCGCGTCTTCACCCAACTACAGAGTGGCATCGAAAATGGACGCAATGGCGGTCCGCGTTTGACAGATGATGATCGGTTGGAACCGCATCAGGCCTTCGTCGATTTGAAGTTTGGTGATGAAAAGAATTCCGTTGTCATTCGCATAGGTCAGCACGAAATGGACCTGGGTGCCGGGCGTCTCATCTCTTCGGGCGAAGGGCTGAACGTGAAACGCAGCTTTGACGGTGCGCGTCTGATGTGGAAAACACGCAAATGGATCACGAATGCGCAGGTTGATAAGTTAACCTCAGTCAAGCTTGGAATGTTCAATGACACGCCGAACCCCTCGTTGACCTACTGGGGAATTGGCACCACGCATTCTCGACCGAAACAACGGGGAGGCGAATCAGTCTTCTACATTGGGCTCGATCGCAAGCAGGGCGCTTTCGATCAGGGCGTAGGCAGAGAAATTCGCCACACGTTTGGTTTCCGCAGTTTTGGGCAATATCCGCACTTCGACTACAACCTCGACGCGTTTTTGCAGCTTGGCAGCTTCACGTCTTTAGGCAAGAGGAGCAGCATTCGCGCTTGGGCTTTTTCTTCCGACTCTGGTTACACAGTCGGCCAGTCAAGGCTCCGTCCGAGAATTGGTTTGCGAGCAGACATTACGAGCGGCGACCGTAATCCTAAGGACAACGTGTTACAGACGTTCAACCCGTTGTTTCCGGGAACCACGTACTCCGATACGATTGGACTGATCGGTGCTCCTAATTCAATAGGCGTGTTCCCAAACTTACGAATGGTCCCGAAGGGCAAACTGACGATGACCGTTGGCTCGGCTTTTTTTTGGCGTGAGAGTACTCGCGATGCAATCTACAGCATCAACGTCGCGCCGTTGCGCACCGGGCAACTCAGCCGCGCTCGATTTGTCGGCGCGCTGCCCTCGGCAAGACTAGACTGGCCCATACAGCGTCATTGGTCATACACGTTGATCGTCTCGCGGTTTCAGACCGGACAGTTTCTCAAAGAGACTCCTCCCGGCAAGAATACGAATTACGTTACGTCCTGGCTGACATTCAGGTTTTGAAAGGAGTCAATTTGCATGTCGTCAACAGTACAGGAATATTCGCCGCTTATGGCGCGCATCCACACTTATGTTTCGAGTGAGTTGGGTATTCTCGCCAACGCTTATCTCATCGAGACTAGCGATGGCGTGGTAGCGATCGACGCGACGCTCACCGTGTCCGATGCAGAGAAGCTGCGCGCTCAGTTGGATTCATTTAACCGTCCACTTCTGGCGGTACTGATTACCCATGGGCATCCGGATCATTACAACGGCGTGACGCAACTAATTGCCGGAGCGCCAGTGCCGATTATCGCGACTGCCGGAGTTGATCGAGTCATACGCGAATGGGACGCGAAAAAAGAGGAGCAATGGAAGCCTATGTTCGGCGACCAGTGGCCGACGCAACGAACTTTTCCGAATCGCATCGCGCAGGATGGTGAGAGCATTGTCTTTGGCGGTGTGTGGTTCACCCCGCATGACCTGGGTCCAGGCGAGTCCCACCACGATTCTTACTGGATTGTCGAAGACGGTCATGACAGAGTCGCATTCATTGGCGATCTTGCATTCAATGGTGAGCATTCGTATGTCAGCGACGGTCACACGACCAGATGGTTGGAGAACCTTGAGAAAACACGCGGATTCCTGGCAAACGTCGCGCGCATTTACCCAGGACACGGACTGGCAGGAGGTTTAGAGTTGCTCGACCGTCAGCAGCAGTATCTCGAACGCTATCGGCTGGAAGTGCGTAATCTTGCAAATAGGCATTCGACGCTGACAGATGAAGAAAAGACACGTCTCACTGAACGAATGACCGAGTACCTACCCAGCGGTAGGATTAATTTTCTTATCTCCGCTGGCGCCGATGCGGTGGCGACAGAACTCGCGGAAGTTGGAGAGGAGAAATGAAGATCGGTGTGTTGGGAACAGGAATGGTTGATCAACCGGTGGTCGGACGTTTAGGTTTTGAAGGCGATGTCGCGTTGCGGTTAAGGGATTTCATCACAGAGCGAGGGCTGGTTCATGGGAAGTGTAGTCGTGGAGATGACCGTGTCACACACGAAGGTGGTGTCGGCGTACCCGCAGGTGAAAAGCACGCGCGCGTGATTGCGACCGGCGTGAGCCAGGTAACGAATCGACCTTTCAACTTGATCGTGGCGTTTGAAAGGGCAACTGATAAGCACGGAAATACTCTGGGACGCGCAGTCGCTGAATCAAGCTTTCACCACCTGGTTGATTACAACTGGGACACTTCGAAAGGCTGCCCGAGTTTTCTTGAGGAGCCGCCGGGCAACCAAATCAGAAATGAGCCCGATAAACTTGCTGACATAGAAAGGTATGTGAGGAACGCGGCGATTTGGTTGGCACCGTCTCGCTAATGCAAAGAAGATTATCTAAATGGGATTAGCATCAAAAGGTCCGCTTGAGGGTGAACCAGAATTCGACAAAGCGATTAATGCTCCAGCGCGAACTCGAGCGGGCTGGTTAAACGAAATCTGGGCTCGCTGGCTCAGCGGCAGTCGCCTTGGTGGAGCATTCGGCCACTGGGTCAGCAGGCTCATCTCGGTGCCGCAACTCCGACGGCTTGCGGCTGGAGAAATTCCCTGGACACCGTTACGAAAACCACTGGCCGACTGCACGGTGGTGCTGCTTACGACCGGCGGCGTTCACTTGCGCACTGATCCACCATTTAATCTTAATGGCGATTCAACGTTCCGTGTAATTCCTAAGAACGCACGACCAGGCGATCTCGCGATTTCGCACCAAGCCTACGATCGCACTGACGCACTGCGAGACATCAACCTGGTGTTTCCGATCGAGCGTTTGCGGGAGCTCGAGGCCGAACACGTCATCGGACGACTGGCGGAAAACAACTACGGCTTCGGCTTGATGGGCAGTGCGAAAAAACTAATGCCTTCAATCAAAGAAGTCGCCCGTCGTATCAGCGAGTCGGGCGTTGATCTCGCTCTGCTCGTGCCTGCCTGACCGATCTGCACGCGGTCCGTGGGACTGCTCGCGAGAGAGATTGAGGCTAGGGGTGTGACAACAGTCGCTTTGGGTCTGGTGAAAGAAGTGGCAATCGCGGCCCGCGCACCTCGATTCTTGTACCTTCATTGGCCTTTCGGTCATGCCCTCGGCGAACCGGGAAACGTCGTCCAGCAACGGACTGTCCTCCATGACATGCTTTCGATGGCAGTCAGCGCGTCGCGGCCTGGGTTAGTTCTTGATCTTCCGTATCGTTGGCGGCGCGAGAAGTACGAGCCAGTGCACGATTGGGAGACGCCTAGCGCGGCAGTAGTTTCAGGCTTGTCGTTACACACGCACTCCGATAAGAGGAGCGCCGCTGCCTAAAGTAGACAGCCGATAGACCGGTTATAGCAGTCCGCAAATCACAGAAGCGGGATTGCATCTTCGAAATTAAAATCGGTCGTGGGACAGGCCCTAATCACATAAGGCTAGTCGCTTGAGAAAGACGAATAGTTGAGAGTTCCAACTGCCTCGATACAGCGTGTTATCCTTCCTATAGACTCAGGGGGAACGCATATTGGACCCTTAATGGACCCCTGCTTGCAGTTGTGGAGTGCCGCTGATTTCGTTAGCGGCCAACGGATTTTAAGTCCGTTGGAATCGGCATCACCTAGTCTTACGAAACGATACGAACCAGTATTTACGGGCCTAGCGGTCGTCAAGGTATCGCTTCGTCTGGTTACGTATCAACACGTCCCGCCACCATCTTAGCCCCATCTTCATTCCGTTACCATGTATCACAATCAGTAGCGCATTCAGGCACCTTGACACATATCTCCAGCCGAAGTATCTTGATATCAAGATAAAAGCGATGGCAACACACAGGGCGTAAAATGGCCAAACTTGAATCATTGTCGGGCGGCAGCGGTGTTCACGTCTTCCTCGTGTTGTGGAAGGCAGCCCGGGCAGTTGAGTCCTACGCGGAAAAGAGCATCACGGATTTGGAGATGTGCGGTAGTGATTTCGCGGTCCTCGAAGCCCTCCTGCACAAAGGGCCGCTTCCAATCAACGAAATCGGGAAAAAGGTCCTGTTGACGAGCGGCTCTATCACAGTGGCAGTTGACCGCCTAGAAAAAAGGGGACTGGTCGAGCGGCGCGCGCGCGGCACTGATCGGCGGGCGCGGATCGTTCATTTGACGATGGAAGGCAACAAGCTAATCACGCGCATCTATGCTGAGCACGCCGCCGACATGGAAAAGCTTGCGGCTGCGTCCCTGACAAAAGCTGAGCGCAAGACCCTGATCGGCCTGCTGAAAAAGATTGGTTACCAGGCGGCAGCGCAGAGTGAAGAGGACTCTGCCTGATTCGAAACAAAATAAAAGCTTTAGAGAGGCGAGATTAATGTCGATGGTGAAAGAAGCATTGAGACCTGAAGAGATGCAAACAAAAGAAGGACGGACGGTCGCGGGAATCGTCAACAGTATCGAGACCTTGGAAGGTGGTGGATTTCTGGTACGCCGGCCGTTCCCCAAGGCATCGTTTTCAGACTTTGATCCGTTTCTGTTGCTTGATGAGATGGGGCCGATGGATGTTGCGCCAGGCGAAGCGAAAGGCGCACCCGATCATCCGCATCGCGGGTTCGAGACGGTGACCTACATGTTGTCAGGTGAGATGGAGCATAAAGACTCTGCCGGTCACGCAGGTCGACTCAAATCCGGTGACGTGCAGTGGATGAGCGCGGGCGCGGGCGTGGTTCATGGCGAGATGCCCAGTCCGGAATTCCTGCGTGACGGTGGACGAATGCACGGATTTCAACTCTGGGTGAACCTGCCGCAGCAGGACAAGATGATCAAGCCGCGCTATCAGGAAATTCCCAGCGCCAGGATCCCCAAAGCAACCTCAGCCGATGGCTTGGTTTCCGTCACTGTGATCGCCGGTGAAGCGATGGGCGCGAAAGCTGTCATTGAGACGCACACGCCAATCATCTACTTGCATTACCGGCTCGAGCCAGGAGGCGTGGCGACTCAACAAGTGCCTCATGACTACAACGCCTTTGCTTACGTAGTTGATGGAGCGGGATTGTTTGGAGCAGAGGGCGAGCGCGGCGCTGACGGACAGATGGTGATGTTCGCGCCGGATGGCGACGAGGTGAGAATCGAGAATCAGGCAGACGCGGACGCGCCGCTGGAAATTTTGCTAATCGCTGGCGTGCCTTTGAATGAGCCAATCGCGCGCTACGGTCCCTTTGTGATGAACACAGAGGCAGAAATCCATCAGGCGTTTGAGGATTACCGTCGGGGCCGGATGGACGCGATTAACTCTTGAATGATCGAATGTAAGGAGTGGTAAAGATGTTATCCAACAATAAAAAACTGATCGCCGTGATCGGCGCAACGGGACAGCAAGGAGGCGGAGTCCTACGTGCCCTGCAAGGCCGCGGACAATTCAAGGTGCGCGCACTGACTCGCAATCCCGACAAGCATCGCGAACTCGGAGAGGAAGTCGTCGAGGCAGATTTAGACAAACCGGAGACACTCAAAGCTGCATTTAAAGGGGCACACGGAGTTTTCCTGGTGACCAATTTTTGGGCACACGGAGGCGCCGACGAGCTTAAGCAGGCAACAGCAGCGATACGCGCTGCCAAGGATGCAGGCGTCAAACACTTTATCTGGTCCACGCTACCTGATGTAGAAGCGATCAGCGGCGGCAATTTCAACGTTCCCCACTTTACCGGCAAAGCGAAGATCGACCGGGTAGTGCAGGAAGCCGGGTTTGCGAAGCATACGTTCGTCATCGCGCCGTTCTACTACGGGAACCTTAAGGGCATGATGGCTCCGCAGAAGCAGGTAGACGGGTCCATGGGCTGGGCTCTTCCTCTTGATCCGACTCTGCGGGTCGTTCACATGGGCGACATCAACGAACTCGGCAACATCGTGGCCGGCGCATTCGCACACCCGGATGAGGCAGGCAATGGTCAGTATCTGCCACTCGTCGGTGATTTCATGAGCTTCAATGAAATCGTTGAGACGTTGAATCGACAAGGGCATAACTTTTCATACAAGCAGGTCCCAAAGGAAAGCTTCGCTGCTTCCTTTCCTGGAGCAACCGAAATTGCCGAGATGTTCAGTTACTGGGAAGCTCATACTTATCTGGGTTCGGATTCGTCCGATCAAATTGCTCTCGCAAACAAAATAGCAGGCCGGGAACCGACCCGGTTTTCGACCTGGGCTTGGGAGAATTTTCCCAAACAGCTCAACGCCACTGACGGCTCATTACTCTGAGATTGGTAAGGTTTTTGAAACTATCGAAAGGAAACGCGAAATGAAAATCGTAACCTTGATTGCATGCATTTTACTGGGGCTTATCTTTGTTGTGTTCGGACTCAATGGTTTTTTGAATTTCTTGAGCATGGGCCCGATGCCGACGGGACTGGCCGGGCAGTTTGTCGGCGCGCTGGTCCTTTCTCACTATTTTTGGGTTGTGGCTGCGCTCCAAATTGCAGGTGGCGCGCTATTGTTAGCGAACCGGTTCGTACCGCTCGCGCTGGTTCTGCCTGGGCCGGTAATCGTGAACATTATTTGTTATCACCTGTTCCTGAATCATAGTGGAGCCGGATTGGCAGCG
>DASXSC010000293.1:0-8410 GCA_036506215.1 Pyrinomonadaceae bacterium
GGTTACGGCAACGCAGAAAGGTTCATCACCGGATGAATCTCCCACGCAGCATAGTCGGGAAGATGGCTTCTTCGGTTTGATTTTTGATCTTTAGCGAATGACCGACATCGAAAAACGCTTTGCCGATAACTGTGATGACAGGAGTTTTGATTGGGCGTCACTTTCTTAGCAGAGCTGGTGTGGAAAGGGAATCGCGTTGCCGTCCAACCAAAGACCGTGTTGCACCACTCTTTGAAATCGCCTTTGTACTCGTGCGTTTCGATCACATTGGCAGCCTCATCGTAAACCCGGATCACCGCATGGCGGGAGCAGGAAAAAGACACAAACCCGGGCAAACATCAGGCCGGGAGTGACTTCTCCGTCCCGACCTTTGCGTTGCCAAGAAATGTCGCATTCTCATCCACCATCAGCCGCGGCGCTTCGATGTCACCATGTAACGTGCAACCCGCCTGAAGTTCGCAGCGTTCAGTCACGAAGATATTGCCCTCCACCGTTCCCCGCACCTTCACCGATTTTGTCCTGATCTCACCACATATGCGCGCGTGCTCCCCGATGGTGAGCGTTCCGGTGGAATCGACTGTGCCCTCCACCTCGCCGTCGATGATCAGCTCGTTCAGGAATTTGACCGAGCCCTTGATCGAAACTCCTCGAGAGAGAAGGGCGCCGGATGGCGTTGGCATGAACGTGCGGTTGGATGGCGCTGAGACAATAGATGGGTCTGGTCGATTCGTTTGCGCGGGTTCGGTGCTCCTGCGAGAAGGAAAGCGAGCAAAAGGCTGCATGGCGAAGTGTGGCGACTTATTTCGATAAGCCCCGATCGGTACACACGTCAGGTAACAAATCGTAACGTTTGCGTGACGAAACGGCGACGCGAGGCTCTCCAACACTTCTGTTGGGCGTTGCGCGCGCTTTTCAAGTCGGCCCGATGAATCGGCTGCGAAACTTTGCGCACTCGATTGCGTTGCTGACCGCATTTGGTTCGCCATACCACAGGAGACGGAATACAGCGCATCGGAAATCAGATCGACGCAGCGCGGCCCGAAGGAATCAAGATGTCGAGGCGACCTGGCAAAACTTGGCCGGTTTTTGTGACAAAAGTTTTACACAACCGCCATTCAACTGACACGCAAACGTGGGATCAAAGTCGGCGGTTACCCGGAGCCTTTGGCCCCGAAAGAACACGTGTCATTGAATCACACCTCAACTCAAATAAGAAAACCATGAAAAAACTCTCCCATCTTTGCGCTTCGAAAATGGGCGCACCTTTCCGTCGGGGTCGCCTTGCTGGCCTCGTTCTTCTCCGCTCATGCGGCCGTCGATCCCATGACCGTGAGCGCGGGCGATGTGAACCAGACTAGCGCGGTGCTTTGGGCCCATAGCGCCATGCCAGACGGGTCAGGCTCGATTTCTCGACGGATCCGACCTTTACCACTGGCGTCAGGTCCATCCATCTCCGCGAGCACGATGCGCTCGTTCCCGTAAAGGCACTCGTCAGCCATCTCTCACCCGCCACCACATATTTCTACCGTGCGATCGGTCCGGCGGCTTCCGCCAGCGGCAAATTCTGGACACCGCCCAGGGATGGCACGTTCGCGGGCTTGCGTTTCGGTGTCTCCGGTGACGAACACGGCGAACTGGCCCCGTATCCATCCGTCAGTAACGCTGCGGGCAGCGACCTCGACTTTTTCCTCCAGTTGGCGACAACATTTATGCCGACTTCCCCTCGCCCGATGTTCCCCTGAGTCAGTGCCGCACTCTTACCGATTTCCGCGCCAAAACCAACGAAGCGTATTCGACTCGCTACGACCTCAATACCCTCGCCGCCTTGCGCAGTTCGACGGCCATCCTGGCGACAATCGATGATCATGAAGTGACAGATAACTTTGCCGGCGCAGCTCTCCGCACGAGCGACCCGCGATTTAGCGATGACACTGGCCTGCTCATCAGCGACACAGAAACCTTCAACCATGGCCTGCAAGCCTTTTGGGAGTATCACGCCGTTCGTAACTTGCGCTACGGCCACACGGGTGACTACACCACCGCCGACCGCCGCGAAAACTATCGTTTCAACACCTACGGCAGTAATGCCGCGACCTTCGTCCTGGACGCCCGCTCCTTCCGTAGCGAAGAACTCCCACCCGTCAGCGACCCGAATGATCCCGAGCAGGTTGCTGCCTTTCTTATCGGCGCGTTCACGCCCGGTCGCACCATGCTGGGCGCACAACAGCTCGCCGACTTGAAACGGGACATGGCTGATGCCCAGGCAGCCGGGATTCTGTGGAAATTTGTCTTCTGCCCTGAGCCTGTCCAGAACTTCGTACCACTCGGCGGGGGGGATCGCTACGAAGGCTATGCCGCCGAAGGGACTGAGTTACTCAAGTACATCGACGACAGCCAATCACCAACGTCGTCTTTGTCACGGCCGACTTTCACGGCACGGTGGTGAACCGGCTTTCTTACCAGTTAGGCCCGTTCCAAGCACAGATTCAGACGAACTCGATCGAGATCGTAACTGGCCCGGTCGCCTTTGACAAACCGTTCGGCCCCACCATCGTCGATCTCGCTGCGGCGTTCGGCCTCATCACTCCAGAGCAAAGGGATTACTATTACTCGCTGCCAAACGGCCCGGAGAAAGAGGGATTCGTGATTGCGATCGTCAATGGCGGACTCGCCCAGCTTGGTTACAACCAGCTTAGCCTTTTCGACAATCCGCTGCCCAACATGGAACTACTCCCCGGGCAGATCTACACCTCGACTAACACCTACGGATGGACGGAGTTCAACATCGATGCGGTCACGCACCAAGTGGACGTCAAGACCTGGGGATCCTTCCCTACTCACAAACTGAGCTCGATGCGGACCCCGCCGAGGTCACTAGCCGCACCCCGGTAGTCGTGAGTGAGTTTGTCATGACGCCGCTACCCTGACGCATCGTAGGTGCAGCGAGAGCGATGGCGAATAGGGCGCGCGTCCCCGATTGTCACCTCGGAATGCAAACCATGAAGGTGACTTCAATAATAACAAGACCACTTAGTGACTTTCCACATGTACGCGCGCGCTAGGGAAAAGTTGACCGCTTTCGTGGAACTCGAATCTGCCCTTGGGGCTGGCACCCGTGTCCGGAAAAGTAACGGAAATGTTTCTTTTGTTGGTCTTCACAGCGTTGGAATATCGGGCTTATGGAAGCCATGCGAACCGAAGAGAACAGCCTTGGGTTGCTCGAGGCCGCCACGCCCGCTCAAGACATTTACGAGATCCGTCCCCGCAAGGACCGGGACGGCTTTGATCTAATCAGCGATCGGCTGCGATGCGGCCCAATCTGGTATGCAGGACCCGACGCAGTCCGCTGCGCGGTCGCGTACGCGAAGTACCGCTCTCGCTCTCGCTCGCACCGGGCGATCATCCGCGTGTTTAATGAAGGGGGCGACGTGATCGAGACGCACGCAGTAGGGCGATTTTAAAAGTGATGGAGCGCCTGTTGAACGAGTAAGTTAGCGATCTACTCAATCTCTGCAGTGATCTTACCGTTGACGTTCTTCAACGTGACCGTCTCAACTCCCGCTAGCTTTACGTGACCGAAGGTTACCGAGAGTCCCTCGTCGTCCACCAGGTTGAAATCCCAGGTTTCCGATTTTGCGTCACTCTTGAAGCGCACACGGATCTTTCCGCCAGCGGCCAGCACTTTTCCGTTAAGAAGGAGATTTGCGTCCCAATCCTTGTTGGCGGAGTCGGTGATGTAGATACCTTCAAAGCTTCGGGCGGTCTGGTTCACCAGCGTGAAGTCGAGATCGGACGCGAATGCGTTTGCGATGCTTAGGAGAGTAAAGAAAAAGAAACGAAATTTCATGAGCGCGGGCTAGTTCTTCTTTTTCTTCTTCTTGTGAGAGGTGGTGCTTTTGTAAACCGTGTTACCATATTCGTCCTTCACCTTGGTAGTCTTGAACACCTTGTTGCCTTTGGTCTTCTTACTTGTTGATTCGTAATAGCGTGGTTGGCGGTAGATTTTAGGCTGGTTGTAGTAGGGGTCGAAGACGCTCGGATAGGACTGGTCTTCTACATACACGACGGGTTCGTCTGAGGCGAGCAGAGCATCGCCTAGTTCAGCACAGCCCGTGACAAGAAAAGCCATGATTACCATCAGTGGAAGGGAGCGAACAGTCACCCTTATCGTCTAGCAGGAGCGTTTCACCGGGTCAAAGGAAATTATGAAGAATGGGGTTAGTCCTCACTTTTGACACAAAGCGATGCATTATTAGCGAAGAAGACTTAGAGCAAATTTCGAACCCCAAAGGCTTCTTTATCCAGTTGCCCGCTTTAGCAACTCTGAGTCAAAAGTAATTCCGGGCCCGATGACATTGCGTTACGCCTCCAGCCTCGCAAAAGCTGGAAGGTTCATGGCTGCTTTTCCTGGCAGAGTTTTTGGAAAGGGGGATCGGCACGCAACGGGTCCCAGATTGGATCGAGCCTAAGAAGAGCCGGCGTGATGGGTACTGGGCTATAAAGCCAGCCACCATACGGTGTCTGTAACAGCCGTGTGAGAGTTGAGATCGCACGACTATTCTCTCCAATAATCATCTCAATTAGCGCCAGGTTCTCTTCGAACCCGGGCCCGGACAGTCGATCTTTGCTACTGGGCACAAGCGTCATTGCACGCTCCGCTTCCTTCAGGGCTGAGTCCTTTTCGTCGAGCATGGCATAGGCAACGGCCAGCGCTGCCGCAACGAAGGCGTTGTCTGGTTGCTCCCTTCTAATTGGTTCAAGCGTGTTGCGCGCCTGTTCAGCGGAAGCTTTTGCTTGAGCGATGTCGCCAGCTACGCGCTGAACCAATGCTAGCCCCATCTGCTTGGTGCCCTTTTCAATCCCAGGAGCAACGTAGAATCGAGCACGTCGGGCTTGCACCAACTGGATGGCCTCAGTGTGATTTCGTTCAAGTCTCAATTGGGTCAGCTTAACTCGAACGGCCACGCCCGAATTCGTTTGTGCGTTTACCTGCACAAGCGATTTAGCGGCTTCTTGCAGGTTACCCTCGGCCTGGTAGATGCTGGCTTTTGACGCCATTAGGTACAACTCATTAGGAAGAATAACCAGTGCCCGATCATAGAGCTTTAGCGCTGCCGAAAATTGTCGAAGCGCGGCGTAAGTGTATGCCACTTCAGTGAGTAACGCCGTGTTCCGCGGATCGAGGGCGAGGCCCCGCTCCCAGTAGGCAACACTTTCATCCCAATGTCCCTCGCGTCGCGCGATTGCCCCAAGGGCGTATAAGACCTCGCTGTTACCTGGCAACATTTTGCTCACGCGCGCGAAGGTGGCTTTGGCCATCCCGTAATCCCGCAGCACCCAATATTGATAATAACCCACAAAGAGCAGGGTTTCTGGCGAGTCCGGCTGCAGTCTCTGAGCATTTTCTAAAGCTTCCCTGGCGGCATCGCGGCGAGCGAGGGTTGTGTCACCGCGATTAAAGTAAAGAAGTGCGTGCGCACCAGAGAGTCGCGCCCAGGCGAGCGCAAAATTCGGGTCAAGCCGCACCGCCAGGTCATAAAAATCGATGGCTTTGTATAGGGCATCGCTTGAATAATTGCCGCGTGCTTCATAAGCCAGCCCGCGTAAATAAGCATCGTAAGCTTCGGGATTGCTTGTGGGCCTGGCAGCCAACGCTTGCTCTTCACGACCGGTCAGCGTCGCTTGCAACGATTCCGCTATTCCTTTAGCGATTTCGCTCTCGACGGCAAAGATGTCGCTCAACTTTCGATCATAGGTCTCGGCCCACAGCTGCGAACCGGTTTGCGCGTTAACCAGGTGAACATTGACCCTTACCTGATTGCCTGCCTTTTGGACGCTACCCTCGAGGATGTTCGCTACGCCAAGCTGCTTCGCAATTTCGGCCAGATTGCCCGGTTCGCTCTGATACTGCTGTGTCGAAGCGCGCGAAATCACTTTCAAATCCGCGATTTTAGCCAGGCGCGTCAAAACTTCCTCCTGGATGCCGTCAGCGAAATAAGCGTTCTCTGGATCGCTGCTCAAATTTTGAAAAGGCAGGACCGCGACTGATTTGTCGACCTTATGCCAGACGGCCCGCGGCAAAAGAAAAAGTCCAGCGACAGCAGAGACGATAACGGCGGTGACAATGAGCAAGATGAGATTTCGTCGCCGATGAGCTCCTGTTGTCGGGGTCACCTGAATTCCCTGCGCAGTAATGTCGTAGGCCCAGGCAAGTATGAGTGCGATCGGAAAACCGATTAACAAAAGCGCAATCACCAGCCGCAAACTCCAATTCGGCAATTCCCATGCAGGAAACACCGCCGAGGCGATTTGAATCAAGAACCCCGCCGCGACGATGTAAGCGGCCGCGACGCGATAAATCTTTCGGCGCTGCAACTCCTCAAAGAACCCGCTCATGATATATATGGCATGACGATAGCCTGATGCTGCGGGTTCGCAGGCAAATATGTGACCCGGTCTGCTGGTTCGTCATTCGTTTTTGCGACTTCGCGAGACAAAACGCGCGACGTACGACCGACATGTGGAAACCAGCCAGTTCATAAGGCGCATCTCAGGTTTCCCGCTGGTATGGCAGATAAAGAACGGGGCTTTTCGACGTATTACCGAAGACGATAACGCGACCGAGTTCAACTCGCCGAGTTGGCGAACGTCCTCGGATTTTAGGCAAGCCTGACCTAATGTTCCTCAAAAACTCCACGCGATCCGCATCGGCGTAAAAAATCGCTTCGCGCCGGTCGCCCCGACTCATGACATGATAACGCGCCCCAAAGTATTGAATGCGCAGCTGTCTCGCATAGCGATCCATCCTCAACCCAAACTCGCCAGACGGGGTCAATAGTAAGCTCTGACTCCTTCGAACCCCGCGCTTGCGGCAAATTGCCTCGACAAGCTAGCGAGATTTTTCCGACACTCCTCGGATATGAAAACAAGTATTTTATCAATTCTATTTACAATTGCATTCGCCGCCTTTGCGGTCATCCAAAACACGCAAGCGGTAAGTCCGGCACCGGATGGGGCCTATTCCGGCGGCAACACGGCGGAAGGGCAAAATTCCCTTTTGAGCCTTACGAGCGGCATTTACAATACAGGAGTCCGAATATACTCGCTTCTAAGCCTCACGGATGACAAGTTCTGCACAGGTGTCGGCGCTGGAACGCTCCTTGCCAATACCGCAGACAACAGTACGGCCATTGGCGCCGGAGCCCTTTTGAGCAACACTGTTGGCGAGCAAAACACGGCCACTGGAACGTTCGCCCTTTTTAGCAACACTGAAGGTAACTTTAACACTGCTTCCGGTCGAAGCGCTCTCCTTAGCAACACAACGGCCGGCGCCAACACGGCCAATGGTTATCAAGCACTCTTCAACAACACCATTGGCAATGACAACACGGCCAGTGGAGCTAACGCCCTACTTAGCAACACCAGCGGCAACAACAACACGGCCCTGGGACGTTCGGCCGGTTCTGACATCAACGGCAGTAGCAATATCTGTATTGGACAGGGAGTCTCCGGCGAGGCTGGTGTCGATGACAGCACCTATATCCGCAATGTGAACACGACGGAACAATCTCCTGCCGAAGACGTCGCTTTTGTTACTGTCCGTCTGTCTGACGGCAGGCTTGGGCACCAGCCTACAGTGATGCGCAGTGCCACCTGTGAGTTGCAAAAGACAGTAGAGGAGTTGAAATCCACAGTGGCCAGACAGGAAACGATCATAGCCAAACAGCAACAGCAGATTGGAGTACTTACTGCGGGCGTGCAAAAGGTGAGCGCACAGCTTGAAGCGAGTAAATCTGCGTCGCAAGTCGTCAATAACATTGGAGGCTAGCACCCTCTCAAGTTCTTTTCATCAAAACGTCATCGATACGCAGCAAACAGCAATTTTGCTATGGCAGCGCGTACGGGAGTCCAACCCGGAGACTTTGATTCAACAGGCGCGACGAGGGAGCTTGAAACGACTGGTCACTCGGATCGACTTTGGGAACTATTCAGAAGGAAAATTGAGTATCTTTGGGATCTATTTTCATCACCCCGTGAATTTCCCATCCAGCTTTCTCCGGTTTTTCGAATGGTCTTCAGAGAATGACCGACATCGAAAAAGGCTTTGCGGACAACCATGGTGATCGTCGGATCAGTGACGTTCCGGCATTTTTTCGAGGACTTTCGTTCCGCCGTTTCCGTAGGAAAAGGTGAGAAATGCAAATACCCCTTGGAATGCCCGGAGTCGCGCCACGACGGACTGGCGTCGGACACTTCTTGAACGACATCCCGCCTTTTGGCACGGGCGTTGCTTTTTTACACTTGGATGGTATAAAAGAATTTGAGCGGGCGGACGATGACGCGCATCGGGCGTTGCCAGATTGAGGCCCGACACCTTACTGGCAATGCATCCTCGCGGCGAGACAATCTC
>DASXSC010000294.1:0-20742 GCA_036506215.1 Pyrinomonadaceae bacterium
AGATTTAGGTTGCGGATCAATCGGTGCAGATAGTTTGCATGCACGCCGAGAAGTTTTGCAGCTTCAGTATAATTGCCCTTAGCCTGCTGCATCGCGTTGAGAATGATCTGCTTCTTTGTTTGGGCCACCGCGTCATGATATTTCGTTCCGGGCGCGGTAGCTGCCGGCTCAGATTCCAAAACTGACTCCGGCAAGTCTTCGAGCAGGAGGCGATCGGTCGTGCCTAACACGACCGCGCGCTCGATCGCATTTTCCAATTCGCGCACATTGCCCGGCCAATCGTAACTAAGCAGGCGCGACTGCGCTTCCGCGGAGATTCCGGTGATGCGACGATTGCATTTCTCGCCATACTTGGCCGCGAAATAATTCGCCAGCAGCGGAATGTCGTCTTGACGCTCGCGCAGCGGCGGCATTTCCATGCCAACTACATTCAGGCGGTAATAAAGGTCCTGGCGAAACGTGCCGGCGCTGACCGCATTCTCGAGGTTTTTGTTGGTTGCCGTAATCAGGCGAATGTCGACCTTGATCGAGCGCGTGCCGCCAACGCGTTCAAATTCGCGTTCCTGCAGGACGCGCAGCAGTTTCACTTGCAAGGGCAGCGAAAGCTCGCCAATTTCATCCAGAAAGACAGTGCCGCCATCGGCAATCTCCAGGCGACCCTTCTTCAGACCGAGCGCGCCGGTAAACGATCCCTTCTCATGTCCAAAGAGTTCGCTCTCGAGGAGCGACTCAGCGAGCGCCGCGCAGTTGACGGCCATGAAAGGCTTGTTTGCACGTTTGCTGTTCTGGTGAATTGCTCGTGCCACCAACTCCTTGCCTGTGCCGCTCTCTCCCGCAAGCAAGACGGTCGAATCCGTGGGCGCCACTTTGGAAATGAATTGCAGCACGTCCCGCATCGCCTGGCTCTCGCCGACCATGTTGTGCTCAATATTGAAATCGGCAATCAGCCGTTGATTTTCGCTGACGAGCCATTCGATGTGGCGCGCGTTTTCCAGAGCCACGGCGGTGATGGCGGAGATGGCCGACACCAGTTGCAAGTGGTCCTTGTCGAAAACGGTTGCCGGCTCGGTCGCGTCGAGATAAATAACTCCCAGCGTGCGATCCAGCATGACGAGCGGCACGCACAAAATTGAGGCAGTCCCCTCACTTATCAAGCTATCCGACGACTCAAAACCCTTCGCGTCCACCAGCTCATTGATCAGCAGTGATTCGCGGTGTTGTAGCACCCGCTTCGTGACTGTGCGGCTTACCTTGATCGATTCATCTCGCCCGTGCGCCCGGTACAAACCAAAAACGGAAGCAAACTCCGATGCATTTCCCTGGGGGCCGGGGTCGGTAAGAAGAATTGCCCCCCGCTCCGCAGGCACAACTTCGAAAAGCAGCTCGAGCAGGGTTTTCTGCAGCTGTTCCACGCCGCGAATGGCATTGATTGTCGTGCTGACTTTCATTAGCGCGCTCAAGTCGCGGGCCATCAGGTAGAGCGCATCGTTGAACCTGACCTGCAATGTGGAGCCACTAATAAGCTGTCCTTCTTCAAACCGAACCTCGCTCGATCTGGAATTCACATCGCCATCGTGTATTAGAAAAAGAAACTGGGAATCGCCGATGCGAACTCGATCGCCATGTTGCAGCTGGCGCCGTTTCACCGGCACGTCGTTAATGAATGTGCCGTTGAGACTGTCGAGATCGAGTATGACGAAATGGTCGTTTTCTCTTTCAATCTGGGAATGACGGCGGGATATCGAAGCGTCAGCAATGCAGAGCGTCGCGGTTCGGTCGCGTCCGATCACGACGGGTAAATTCTCAATGGTAAAGACGTTACCCTTGAGTCTTCCAGAGATGGCAGTGAGTCGCGGATTCATTCGACTAGCGTGAGCTGTAGACTTTTGAGCGCCCAAGTTTACGCGTCCCTGCGTTTGGCGGCAATAGGCTATGCGCCCAAGTTGTAACGCAAATTGTTAGTTTGCGATTCACTCGTCATCGCCCCCTACAGCTTTGGCGAGCAAACTTCTCGCGCAAACTGTTAGTTTGCGCTCGGTCTCGTATCCATTCAAGTTGAGTAGCAATCCACCTCAAGCAAACTGACCGTTTGTTTTAGAGTTGACGATAATCCCATTTCCAATCCTGCCAGCGCCTAATGCACATGATTAGACATTATTGTAAACGCGTCCAATCGGTAAACCTTTCCATGTCGATAGTGCAGGCTCTCAGCGACCATTGAGGCAACCCTTTCATCGCTTAACCACACCGGTCCTACACTTGTGCCATTGAGTAATGACTCAAACTTCGTAAACCACGCCCGTTCGAAATCTCTCTTGACTTGATCATAGTGAGAGATATTTTTCCGAGCCAGGTGCGCAAGCCACTCAAGCCTGTGACACCGCAGCGCTACGTAAAGCAAACTA
Organism: Pyrinomonadaceae bacterium; assembly: GCA_036506215.1. Classification (GTDB taxonomy): domain Bacteria; phylum Acidobacteriota; class Blastocatellia; order Pyrinomonadales; family Pyrinomonadaceae; genus PSRF01. The sequence goes on from DASXSC010000294.1 coordinate 2,406, forward strand.
ATAGTTTGCTGGCCGTGGCCTACACTCAAGCCTGTGGCACCGCAGCGCTCGCAAACTAACAGTTTGCGTTACATTAACTATCTAAACAGATACTGCCGCTATCTGAAAGGATAGGCCTACAGACTCTTCTACGCCATCCCTTACCAGCAATCTTTCAAAGCAGGAAAAGTCTGAACCCGCGGTGTTTGCTGCCTAACGAAAGGACACCGGCGTTTCGGGGCGTGACCTGAAAATTCGCGGCACGTCAATCGCAGTGAAGCCAGACAGCTCACAAAGAGATTTGAAAATGGTTGAGCTGCTACTGGTAAGAAGGAATCCCGGAGGACGACTGGCTTACTACAAAGTTTGCGGTCGAGAGGATTCGACCGAGGCCGAAAGGCAAAAGGAGGAAACATGAAAAAGGACTTTCTCAAAGGATTCACGATGTTGATGTTCGTGGTTGTGCTTGCGCTCGCAGCGGCTGTCGCCTCCGCCAAGGCACAGTCCTCCGGCAGAGTAATCGCAGACATTCCGTTCGAATTCAGTGTCGGCTACAAAATAATGCCTGCCGGCGAGTACAGTGCGCAGACGGTGACCGAGTCTGGTAGCGCATTGATGATCCGAAGTGCCGATGGAAAGCTGAATGCCGTTCGCTTAAGCAACCCAACTGAACGAACGAAAAATAACACGCATGCCCGGCTGGTGTTTCATCGTTACGGCGAGCGCTATTTTCTTGCGGAAGTTTGGAATGGCAGCGACAGCACGGGCCGTGAACTATTGATGTCGCAGGAAGAGAAGGCTATTGAACGTGAACTTGCAAGCATCCCAGCGAATAGCGAGACAGCAAAGAACACCTACGAAAGGGTAGAGATACTGGCCGCGCTTCGCTAATCGGAACCTCCCCCACGCAACGGCTGGCGAGCTCCCCGTTCAACAGCCGCTTGTTAAAAACCAGAACGGCAACCCATCGCCCCCGGGTTGCCGTTCTGGTTTTGTGGCGATCGGGCCAGTAGCCCGAGTGCAAGGAAACGCTCCCTGTGTCTGAGCTCCGTCCTTACCGCCGGACTACTACACAGTCTTCACGGAACGAGGCGCCAGTTGTTTGTCGGCTCCGTCGGAATGGTCTTATGGCGCTCCACCCAGTCGATGATCAACTCGCGAATCTCTTCACTCGATCGGTAGACCACGGGCGCACCCTTGTACATCGTGTATCCGCCGCCGCCGTTCACGCGGTAGTTGTTGGTTGCGAGTCGGAGCTTTTGTCTCGGCGCCAAGGGCTTGCCCTGAAATTGAAGATCCTCAATCCGCTGGCCAATGGGTTTGGCAATATTAAGCACGTACGTCACGCCCTCCGCGATATCAAAGTTGTAGGCGGGAATTTTTTCGTCGACAAGATCAGCCGCGGACTTCCCAGCCTCGTAAGGGCGAAAGTATTTCGCGGAATGCTCGAGCGCGTCCTTTAACTGTTGTCCGGTCACTTCCAACACCACGAGCGTGTTTTCATAAACGTAGAGTCCCGCAATGTCGCGCACCGTGACCGGCCCTTTTTCAATGCGGGCATCGGGATTGAAGACTGCTGCCATCGATACATCAGCCTTCCCCGCTTCCAGTTGGACTCGCTGAATCAAATCGATAATCGCGGTATCGGTGAAACGAGCTTCCACAGCGGTCAACTCAGCCGCACTAGAACCGATGGTGCGAGACAACCACGCCTGGGTTTCGCGATCGTAGGGCTCGCCGAGTTTCAAGAGCTCCTGATCGGGAGCGACACGATCGTCCATGGCAATCGTTCGGGCGGCGCGCGCAAACACTTGCCAGCGCAGGCCGGAGTTTTCCAAATACAAGTCCACGCGAGCCAGGTGTCTTCCCCAATAGTTTGACTGGATCAACTGGACGCCATTGATGACGAGCGATGGTACGTCGCGATGGGTATGGCCCATGAAAATTAGATCGACACCGGGGACCTGTTGCGCAATCGCGATGGCCCGGTTTTCATTTGTCACTTGTCCCGGATTGATCTCGCCTGTTCGCATATCCTGCTCGAGGCCCATATGCATCGCGATGATCACTACGTCCGCGCTTTCTTTTTGGCGCAACACGGGCACCCACTTCTTCGCCTCGCTCATCGGTTCGCGAAACTCGAGGTCGGCATAGTTAGGCACATTTTCCCAGTTTGGAATTCCCGGCGTCGTTAGCCCCAGTACGCCAATGCGTACGCCCGCGACCTCTTTGACGATGTAGGGTTGGTAGTGGGTTTGATTCGTTCCCTTGTTATAAGTGTTGGCAGATAGCCAGGGAAATTTGGCTTCACCTCGAGCTTTCTCCAGCACCTGCAAACCAAAGTTGTATTCATGATTGCCGACGGTCATTGCGTCGTAGTTGAGGGCGTTCATCGCCAACATCATGGGGTCCGGCGGCTGGTTGTTTTTCTTGTTGTGATAGTACTCGAGCGGAGTTCCCTGAATCGTATCGCCCGAATCGATCAGCAGCACGTTTTGGTTTTCCTTGCGCGCCTGCTTAATAACCGTAGCGATTTTGGCCAAACCACGGTTGTCAGCTTTGTTGGTGTAGTAGTCGACAGGAAAGAGGTTGCCGTGCAGGTCGGTTGTGCCAAGAATCACGATGTGAAGACGTTTTGCCGCGCTGCTTCCGGCGAGTGGAAAACTCACCAGAATCAGCGTTAACAGAACTATGAATGTGGCGGTGACAGCTGTTCTATTCAGCTTCATAATATTTTCCGAGTTTTCGAGTTTCGCGTTTCGAGTGCGGTACATCGCTGTTCCGCTCGGGCTGCAGTTTGTAGCTAACAATGCACCAACTTCGAATCGAACCCGAAACTCGGAACTCGAAACTCCCAACGCGAAACTAATTATTTTGCTTGATTCACAAATACTTCGGCCGCCGTCATGCCGTTTATCGCAATCTCGTGAACCTTCTTAAACGTAGTCTGAATGAACGCAATCTTATCGCGGTTCTCGAAGTATGTACGACCCCGCTGAACAATAAAATATGCAGGGCCTGAAATGTTCGTTACGTTGAAATCGGGGGCTGATATCGCTCGTGAATCGAGGTCGGTGCGTCCAAACTGTTCCAGATAATAACTCGTAACGCCCGGTGTCTCGTGAGCGATAACGGCGCCCGGTGGCGCCGTGTCACAGACAAACTTAAGCGCCTCGCGCAGGCCGTCGTCATAAAACTCGTCGTGCGGAAAGAAGTAGCCCACCTTGCTCGCAGCGAGCGCGTTTGTGTAAAGCGCGTAATGTGGGCCAGCCGCATAGGCCATCCAGGCCGGCACGCCGATAAAGATCGCGACGACCAACGCGGCGACGATCGCGCGGATTTGTGGCGCAACTTTCTGACGGGCATTTATGAATCTAATCAGCTCAACTATCCCAATCGCGGCCAGCATGTACACGAAGGGCATCAGCGAAAGCGTGTAGCGCATCCATTTTGCCCCCATCAATGAATAAGGAACTATCCAGAGCAGAAACATGAAAAGAACGAACGCATAAGCTGGATGTCGCCACCGTCTAATCGATATGAAGAAGCCGATAAGGAATGAAGCGAGCACGAACAGCGGAATCTTGATCGCCATGAATACGAGGTAGAAATAGAACGGCGTGCCCCGGAAGGGCGAACTCGAGACGGTATTCTTGTAGAGATGATCGGCAAAGAGATACCCCGAATGAACCAACAGCTTCTCGCCCATGTATACATTCAGGTATTGCCAAACCTGCGGTAACAACACCGGCGGGTTGGCAATGATAAAAGCGACGAGAATGGCAACATAGAAAAGGCGTGGCGTCCTGCCGGGTGGCTCCCCAGGCTGGCGTTTACGCACGTGAAAGTTGTGTTGATAAAGCGCATTCAGGCCAAAGTAGTGCGGAAAGTATTTAGAGGCGAGCATGAGCCCAAAAGAGATTCCACTTAGCAGATAGTTTCGTTTTCTGATGGCAACGTTTCGCGTGTCGGTCTGCTTGGCCCGCAAATAAAAGTAGAACGCAAAGAGCATGAAGAAAACGAGCAGGGTGTCTTCCTTGCCGATGCGATTAAAGGTGATGGCGTTAACTCCGCCAGCCCAGAGCGCCGCTGCTATCAGCCCGGTCCAGCGATCGAAGAATGCCGCGGTCAGCAGAAATAACGGGATCACCGTTAAGGCGCCGAAGATGGCGTTGGGTAGTCGTAGCAGGGCTTCGTTGCTAATCGCTCTACCGCCGGTTTGCAACACATCGCCAATCTTTAGCGAGGCGAACATCAGTGCCTTCATGAGCATCGGATGTTCGGCATTGGCAGTAATATCGCCCCGCTCGTATGCCCGCACTGCTTCGACTTTGTTCACCTCGTCTTCCGCGAAGCCGACAGCACCCAGATTACCGACGCGAAATCCGAGGCCCACAATGATCAGCACTACAAGCAGGCCAACCATTCCCCGCGCTGGGTTGCTATCCGGGCTTATAACTGGCCCGGAGTTTTCTACGAGCGAGCCGCTATCAGTCGCTGGGCCGGCTTCAATAACACAGTTCGCTTCGGTCGTTGCCACGAGAATAAAGGTCCCTTACTCGAAAGTCGTTAAAACGTGGCTCAAAACTATAACAAGTCTTTCGGCAACGAAGCGATCTCAATGAAAGGTAGTGGGTCAGTTTGATGTCCGATAAGCTTCAGCTTGTCGCTGAGTCACGACAAACCAAAGTTTATCGGACACCTTCAACAAATCAGCAAAATGTCTTATCGTTATCAGCCGCATGGATAATCTCGTGGTCTCCAACATACGCCAGCGTCCCATTCGCACGCTGGTCAGCGTAGCCGGTGTCGCCCTGGGAGTTTGCCTGGTGATGCTTTTCACGGGCCTGGCCCGCGGCATGGCCAATGACCTCCAGCGGCGCGCCGCGAATGTGCGCGCGGAAATCATCTTCACACGACCTGGCTCGATGCAGTTAAACTTTTCCACTGCCAACCTCAGCACCAAGTACGTCGAAAGCTTGAAGCAAATCGAGGGCGTGGCCGAGGCCTTGCCGGTCATTAGATATATGTCTCAGGGTGGCCAGGGGTTTGGTTTTGAACAGATCGACGGAGTGGAGTGGGAACCATTCGCGCGCGTTAATGAGATTCATTTAGACGCCGGCAGAGCGCCGCAAGGGTCGGATGAGATCGTGATTGATGAAGTCAAGGCGCGCAATAATAATCTGAGGATCGGCGACACGTTGAAGCTCTTCAGCAACAAGCCGTATCGAATTACAGGAATTTACTCGCCAGAATCAGGCGCGCGCATAAAAATGACGCTCGCGGCAATGCAGGAGGCTCTGGAGGCGCCCGGGAAAGCCACGTATATCCTGGTCAAAGTTCGTAATCCAAACGAAGAGGTCCAGGTGGCACAACGAATCAACGCCACGTTGCCGGGAAATAAGATTCAATTCACTCGTGAACTGTTCACCAGCCTTGAGAAGTCCATTCCTTACCTGGGAGTGTTTCTGCGAATACTGGTAGGGCTGGCCGCGGTGGTGAGCGCACTGGTTGTGATGCTGGCCATGTACACAACCATCACGGAGCGCACCCGCGAGATCGGAATCCTTAAAGCCCTGGGCGCCTCGCGACGTTATATCGTCTTGATCATTGAATCAGAGGCGCTGTTGATCAGTGCGGTTGGTTTAGCCGCCGGCTTTGTATTTTCGTTTGTGATCGGTTACGGAATCCATCATTTCTATGGACTCTTTTTTGAGTTTAGCTGGAGTTGGGCATTGACCGCAGCAGCAATCGGGATACTTGGCGGGGCCATCGGCGCTCTTTATCCGGCCGTGCGCGCTTCAAACCTCGATGCTGTCAGCGCACTTGCTTACGAATAGTTTGTAGGCAGGCACAGTAAACCAGGCTCAACGTCTCCGCCTTTTCGGGGAGTAACGATATGAGGTGATAATTGGAACTGCCCCATGCTCTTGAGAAATCCATAACTCCATCGCGCGCCACTCACGATAGCCTCCAGCAACCGTCTTAATCCGTCCAGGCTTTATTCCGTATTCCTTGATGAGGTAGTTTCGCTCGTTTCGCAGCGACGTCTGAGCAACTCGTGGTCCGTCTCGACTCGCGCTTCGATAGGCGACAAGATAGCCCGTCGAGTGCGGATTCTTTTGAAGCTCCAGTGCAAAAGCCTCCATCGGGTCCATTGCTCTCATTCAAAGATGACCTTCCGCCTGCGTGCTTGTTAAAATAATTCTTCTGCAGCTAGCGAGCAGTCTCTGCCAATGTCGTCTCGCCCTCGCTAACTCGGTCCAGGTTCTTTAGTGACAATCCCCGGCGGACCATGAGGGCAACGCCGATCGCCGTCCAAAAAAGGTCGCGTGCCTTGCGCACAATGGCTAAGGCCGCTCCGATTGCCTGAGTAAACCCGAGCGCTTTGGCAAGCATTCCAGTTCCCGCCTCATCTACGCCAATACGAAAAGGGATGAACTTAAAGACGATGTTGATGACGCGATTTACAGACTCCAAAATGAAGGCGGTAAGCAGGGTGGGCGCGACAGTATCGCTTATGAACCAGAGCGTCGTATAGATCTCCAGCACCCCGGCAAAATGAAAACACATCTCTAAACCTAAGATTAGTAATAACCGGCTCCTATTTCTTTCGTAGAAGCCGTAGATTCGATCTTCAAGCGTCCGGGCGCGAGGTATCGTTTTTTCCATCCAGGTACGCCCGAGACCTCGACTGTGCAGGACCGACAATGAGCCACTAAGAAATTTCCACTGCTTGCGAATAATGAGATAGCCCAGCGGCACAATCAGGAGGGTGACGACCAGCGTTCCGTAGCTGGCATAACGAAGAGCCGGTCTGAGTGGAAAAGCGAGCAGCAGCGCGACTGTTCCGGAAAAGATAAAAATCGCAACCGATAGACTGTAGAAAATATTCTCCAGCGCCAGCGCCGAAAAGCTGGCCAGCAGCGGCACGCGGTTCGTAACAAATGCGGCTTTTGACGGTTCTGATACGGCCACGCTTGCCAACGGAACGATATTGCCGAGCGCATCGCCCATCACTCTGGCCGCAAAGGCGTCGCGAAAGCGAAGACTGTAGGGCGATTCAAAGCAGCGTGTCCACGAGAAGGAACGCACCATTTGTCGGATGACAGAAATTGCGAGAACGAGCAGGAATCCCAGACCGAGGCGCTTGATGCCGACGATAATTTCGGGAATACCGGCTTTTCTTACGAAGTAAGCGAAGAGCAAAAGTCCCAAAAGCGCAAAGAGAATTCCGAAGCGCGCCAGTTTCCTGTTTCTTGCCTGATTCGTTTTCGCAGGGCTTGTAATTGCCTGGTCAGGCGTGGTTTCGCCGCTGGTGTCTGATGTGGGCCGAGCTTCTCTTTCCAATATTTAAGTCCTCTTTTTGCGATTGAAAGCGATAAACCTACCGTATCACAGGGCCAATTGATTCCAGCAATCGGAGAATACAAAGTTTCGAGTTTCAAGTTCCGAGTTCCGAGTTCCGAGTGAAACTTCGTGTGTGCAAATTGACGCACGAAGAGCCAACTCTAAAGCCGAAACTCCGAACTCGAAACTATATTTTGCCCGCGAGCTTTGCCTTTTTACTTTTGCCTTGATTATGATGCACGCGTTCAATCTAAACAGTTCGCGACGTGTCAGGCTGGGATCCCCAGCCGGGTAGCTCGACTGGGTTGGTGGTGAAGATGAGTCAATCGCAAATCGCTGTTGAAGAACTTGCTGGTCGTCCGTTGACGACACTTTCGGAAGACGAGCAGATGTTTCGTTCGAGCGTTCGTGAGTTTGCCGAAGGCGAAATACGTCCGCGCGTCGAGGAGATGGATGAAAAGAGCAAACTCGATCCGGTCCTTATCAGGCAATGTTTCGATCTTGGACTGATGGGCATTGAAACGCCGGAGGACTTTGGCGGTGCGGGTTCCTCCTTCTTCACCGCGATCCTGGCCGTTGAGGAACTCTCGCGGGTTGACGCTTCTGTTGGCGTCCTTGTCGACGTGCAAAACACCCTGGTCAACAATGCTTTTATGCGCTGGGGGAATCAGGAACAGAAAGCTAAATATTTACCGCAACTGGCCAGTGAAAAAGTTGGGGCCTACGCGTTGAGTGAGGCTGGTTCAGGATCGGATGCCTTCGCGATGCAAACGCGCGCTGTCGATAAAGGCGACCACTATCTGCTCAACGGCCAAAAGCTCTGGATCACAAATGGAAACGAAGCTGAGATTTTTGTGCTGTTTGCTAACGCCAATCCGGAGGCCGGCTATCACGGCATAACTGCATTCATAGTTGAAAGAGGTTTCGAAGGATTCTCAGTTGGCAAGAAAGAAAATAAGCTCGGCATTCGCGCTTCTTCGACAACTGAATTGATTTTGGCTGACTGCCGAGTGCCCAAGGAAAACGTACTGGGCGAAGTGGGCAAAGGCTACAAAGTTTCGATTGAGACTTTGAATGAAGGACGGATCGGCATTGGCGCTCAGATGATTGGCGTCGCGCGCGGCGCGCTTGACGCTGCTGTGGCCTACACGGGCGAGCGCCTGCAGTTTGGCAAATCGATCAACCAGTTTCAGGGCGTGCAGTTTCAACTTGCAGAGATGGCCACCCAGTTGGAAGCAGCGCGCCTAATGGTCTACAACGCGGCGCGCATGAAAGACGCCGGCATCAACTTCGTGAAAGAGGCGGCGATGGCCAAGCTCTATTCTTCTCGCGCGGCCGAGCAAATCAGTTCGATGGCAATCGAGCTCTACGGTGGCTACGGGTATGTGAAAGATTACCCGGTGGAAAAATTCTGGCGCGACTCGAAGATTGGCGCGATCTACGAAGGCACGTCAAACATGCAATTGCAAACGATTGCTAAGCTGTTGATTGGGAAGTCGTAAATTTCTCTAGACTCTGGTTTGACACACGGACATAGGAGAGCACCAGCGAAATACCGAGTTATCGAGTGACACCATGACCACGTCACGTATTGAGATTTTCAAGGAAATGCTGGTGAGCGATCCAATTAACAGCAGCATTCTGTTTGGCCTTGCGAAAGAGTATGAGAAGGCTGGGCAAACTGGGGAAATGATCGAAACGCTGGAGCGTTACCTGGCCATTTCGGATGATGAAGGCAACGCGTTTGGCATGCTGGCCCGAGCTTATGAGAACGCCGGGCAGCGCGAGAAGGCGAAAGAGACCTATCAGCGCGGGATTGACGCAGCCACCGCGCACGGTCATCCTTCAATGGCCGAAGAGTATCGATCAAGTCTGGAAGATTTTTGAGTCTGAGAAGACTTCAGTCTGTCCGCTGAAATGATAAACTGAAGCTTATCGAACCTCAGAGAACAATTCGCCCCGCCGGAGCTAGCCTCTCCTAATTGCTTTCGGTTATAAACATTTCGCCGCAAAGCGCCTGCGCGAGCAAACATCATGACTGATACCAAAGTTTTAAAGCTTGTCCCTAAGACCAAGGCCAAAGTCGCGGAAGATTCCGTCGTTGGTTCTGAAACGAAGAAAACCCCGGGGCAGGCGGCTCGCCCAACTCCTGTAACAAGCGTCGAGGTTTCACCCCAAACAAGATCTGAGCCAGCCTCCCAGGGTGCCACTCAATCTGCAGTCAAGCCCGCGCGTGCTCCTGAGCAACAAGGACCGCGCGAAAAGACTCAGCGCGCCGAGCGCCGTGACCGGCCCCGTCTGTCGCCTGAAGAGATGCTCGGGATGTATCGCAGCATGTATCTCTCACGCCGGCTCGACGACAAAGAGATCCAACTCAAGAATCAGAACAAGATTTTCTTTCAAATCAGCGGGGCGGGACATGAGGCCATACTCGTAGCGGCGGGCATGGTTCTGAGGCCAGGCTACGATTGGTTTTATCCCTACTATCGCGATCGCGCACTTTGTCTTCAGCTCGGCATGACGCCACTGGAGCAGCTACTGTCAGCAGTTGGCGCCGAAAAAGATCCAAACTCTCACGGTCGCCAGATGCCTTCCCACTGGGGTCATAAGAAACTCAACATTGTGTCTCAGTCATCGCCCACCGGCACTCAACTTTTGCAGGCCGTCGGCTGTGCCGAAGCCGGCTATCGCTTTAACTTGATCAAGGAGCTGCGGAAGCGCGCGTCAAACTTTCGGAAAGACGAAGTTGTCTACGTTTCCCTCGGTGATGGCACAACCAGCGAGGGCGAATTTTGGGAAGCGCTCAACACCGCATGCAATCTGAAACTACCGGTGCTGTTTCTGCTAGAAGATAATGGCTACGCGATCAGCGTGCCGGTCGAGGTGCAAACCGCCGGTGGGGATGTTTCGCGGCTGCTCAAAAACTTTCCTAATCTTTACCTGCAACGCTGCGACGGCACCGACTCGCTCGAGTCATTCGAGGTAATGAGGCGAGCTGTCCAGTACTGCCGCGAAGGCAAGGGGCCCTCTTTCGTTCACGCGAAGGTGATCCGGCCCTACTCCCACTCGTTCTCCGACAATGAGCGGCTTTATCGTCCGGATGAGGAGCGAACAGCGGACGCTGAACGCGACCCGGTGACACGTTTTGGCGCTTTATTGCTGGAAGAAGGTGTTATCGATCAGGATGGACTGCAGAAGATCAAGGACGAGGTCGACGCATCGGTTAACGAAGCTACGGATCAGGCCCTCGCAAGCCCGCAACCCGATCCGGAAACCGTAAAACTCTACGTTTATTCGCCTGACGTCGATCCAACCTCAAAGGAATTTGACACCGAAGAAGGCGCGCAACTTTCCGGCAACACGGGCACCATGGTTGACCTGATCAATCGTTGCCTGCATACGGAGATGGCCCGCGATCCGCGTGTGGTAGTGTTTGGCGAAGATGTCGCAGATTGTTCGCGCGAGGAATTTCTTGACAAGGTGAAGGGTAAAGGCGGCGTCTTCAAAGTCACTGCGAATCTGCAGCGAAAGTTTGGCAGCGCACGCGTTTTCAATTCGCCACTGGCTGAAGCGAACATAGTCGGTCGCGCTATCGGCATGGCCACCCGCGGACTGAAACCGGTAGTAGAGATTCAGTTCTTCGATTACATCTGGCCGGCCATGCACCAGATTCGGAATGAGCTTGCGGTATTGCGCTGGCGTTCGGGCGGTGAATGGAAAGCGCCGGTAGTAATACGCGTGCCGGTCGGTGGCTACTTAAAGGGCGGTGCTGTCTATCACTCGCAATCGGGAGTTTCCACATTCACGCAGATTCCCGGCCTGCGAGTTATTTATCCTTCAAACGCACTCGACGCCAATGGTTTGTTGCGCACGGCTATCCGCGCCGACGACCCGGTGATGTTTCTGGAACACAAGCATCTATATCGCCAGGCCTACAACAAGTCGCAATATCCGACTGACGATTTCATGATTCCTTTCGGCAAAGCCAAAACCGTTCGCGAAGGAAAAGATCTGTCGATCGTTACTTACGGCGCTCTCGTACAGCGCTCGTTAGTTGCTGCCAAACAGGCCGAACAACAGGGAGTCAGCGTGGAAGTTATCGATCTGCGCAGCCTGCAACCTTACGATTGGAACGCGATCGCGGCGACAGTAAAGAAAACAAACAAAGTGATCGTTGCCCATGAAGATGCACTCTCGTTTGGTTATGGCGCCGAGATTGCCGCGCGCATTTCGGCCGAACTGTTCGAACACCTCGATGCGCCCGTTCGTCGTGTGGCCGCGTTGGACACCTTTGTTGCCTACGCTCTGCAACTCGAAGACGCGATCCTGCCGCAAGTAGCGGACGTCGCAAAAGCGATTTCCGAGCTTCAGAACTACTGAAATCCCATGAAACGATGCGAAAAGATGCAATCTGTGTACTGTTGTGTTTCGCGTCAGCGTTTCCCTTTGGGGCCAATCACCCATAATTCCCGTTAAATCCCACCTGATTCCGATTTCACTTGGTGGCATAATCCTTGCCCCTCTTTCCCATTGGACTATTCCGTAAATTCCCCGACACACAAGTTGAGGAGGGCGGCATCTTGCCCGCTCGCTGCTTAAGACAGGCAGAAATGCCTGTCCTCATCGCGATTAGAAGAAGGAAGGAGCAAGCCAAACTCATGAGTAAACGCATGTCAATTTTGATGGTGGCGCTGCTGACAATTTCATCAGCCGTATTCGCCGCCGCACAAACACCACCCACACAAACACCAACAACCACAGTCACGCAAACTCCAACTAAAGTCATCAAGACAGTTCAAAACCCGGACGGCAGCTACACCGTGGTTGAGTATCCGGTCGGCAAGGAAGTAAACATAACTTTGAATCCAGTCACACTAACCAGCTCGAAAGCAGTCGGGACAATCATGCGCGATGACACCGGCACCAAGATCGTCTTGAATCTAACCGATGTGCCCGCCGATGTTTCTGCAGTCAATGTCTACGCAGTGGACAACGCCGGCGTAGTTACATCGCTGGGGCCGGTGGTGCTCGCGAATGGGACCGGAAAATTTACGGCTACCACACCGCTCAGTAAGTTCATGCTGATCGCTGCGCCAGACGAGAGCCTGACTACGTACGATCCGAAGGGAAAGATTTATTTTCGGAGCGCGGTTCCTGAGGGCTTCGCGGTGATTCCGCATACGACTAGCCCAGTCGGCGAAACTGTAGCCGCAACAACGACGCCGGGGACTACCTATACGGTGCCGATGCTGAATATCCCTGCTTACAAAAAGGGAGATGACACGAAACTAAAAGTCGACTTCACGGGCGCCATGTCGGGTGCGCGCGCCAACGTATTTATTGAGCCGCACAAGAATGGTAAAGAGACTGCGATCAAGATGCGCTTCCACGAACTGAAGGAGGCCCCTAAAGGACAGGTGTACATCCTCTGGGCAGTTTCACCTGACAACCAGTTCACCAAGCTCGGAGAGATCGTCAATGTGAAGGGGCGTAACGAGGCCGAAATCAACGCCACGACGACTTTGGCTGATTTTGGATTGCTCGTAACGATGGAAGACCTCGCGGCGGGGAAGACGGTTGTGATACCTGCCGGCCCGCGTCTTGGTGTCATTCAAATCGTTCCCTAGCCGGTTCTACCGTGAATCGGAGTCTATTTCGAGGCCGCCACCCCGGCGGCCTTATCTTTTAGGGCAGGACTCTTGCAAGCTAACCGCAAGAATTCACTATACCGTTCGCCTTCTCTTGAGTTAATATGCTTTCCAGGCGGCGCTGGTTAAACCAGTTCCATCTTCCGGTCGATTCCCCCGACATCGACTCGATTAAAGTCCCCGCACAGTAAACGCCGAAGTCTGCTGCTTCGGTTCCCCATAAACCAGGAATTTAGTCGCGGTTACAATCGAATATGTACAAACGCATCTTCCCCCAGTTGCTGCTTATTGCCGTAAGTATCTTCCTCTTCTCAGCCACTCCAGCTTTTGCCCAGGAAAGTCTGCCCGAGCTCGTCAGGCGGGTTAAGCCTCAGGTAGTTGCGATTGCAACGTATGATTCGCAGGGCGAAGCGCTGATGACCGGCAGCGGATTCTTCCTGCGCTCCGGGCAGGTAGTTACAAATCTGCATGTCATCCGCGGAGCGCAGCGATGCGAGATCAAGACGCTAGACGGAAAAGGAAAAGTGTTTCCAGTATCGGGCACGCTCGCCCTGGACGAAGAAGGCGACCTCGCGCTCCTCGGCGTTGAGATGCCGCCGGATCGGCCGCGCGCCAGCGAGCTCGCGCGTGTCTTACCCGATGAAGGCGAACAGATAATCGTGATCGGCAATCCCCTTAAACTCGAAGGCTCGGTCACCGACGGCATCGTGTCAGCCGTCCGCGAAGTTCCCAACGTCGGCAAGATCCTTCAAATCACCGCTCCCATCTCCCACGGCAACAGTGGCAGTCCCGTCTTCAACATGAAGGGTCAGGTTGTCGGCGTCGTTACTGTTAAGGTAACGAACGGCCAAAACATCAACCTGGCAATTGCCGCGGCCCGAGTGGAACAACTCCGTCCGGGACAGTTGCGCTCCATTTCTGCACTGCCGGCGAGAGAGAGACTGAGCGACAGTGCGGATTCTTCTTATCGAACAGGTCTGGATTCCCTCTGGTTGGGAAATTACGACAACGCCATTGGCTACTTCGAAACCGCCGCGAACAGAAATCCGCGTCGCGCGGATGCCTGGGTGCAGGTTGGTTATTGCAAAGTTAAGCTGGGCAAAAACGAAGAAGGAATTCGGGCTTACCAGCACGCGCTCGCCCTCAAGCCTGATTCGGAAGAGATACACAACAAGCTGGGCGACGCCTTTTATTACGCCGGAAGAATGCGCGAAGCAATTGCTTCATACAGCCGCGCCGCTGCTTTGCGCCCCGACAACGCGGACGCTCATTACAATCTTGCGGTCGCCTATTTTGAGAGTGGGGATGAGAGACTCGCGTTAACGGAAGCCAGGATCTTGCGCCAACTCGACGCCAAGCTTTACGACAAGCTGCTTAGTGAGACGCGACTAGAGCAGTAAGGAAGCAGCAGGCAGCAGGAGCAGGAAGAAAAGACATTTTCCATTTTTCATTTTTCATTTGCCATTTCATTTGCACATTTTGGTAATTTTCCATGGGTGAACATTCCTCAAGGCTAAAATGAAAAACGGCTCTTGAAATGGCAAATGAAAAACGACAATTGGAAAATGCTTTTCCTTCCTGCTCCTGCCGCCTGCTCCTGCCGCCCGCCGTCTGCTTTTAGCCTGCCACTTGGCCAGTAAAAATCTTCCTATCAATGCTCTTCGGATTACCCAGCACTACGAAGCGAATGTTGTGCATATACTTCTGTGCCACACGCTGCACATCAGCTGCTGTTACGGCGCCTAATTTGTCCATATAAACCGTCGCGCTGCGCCAACCCGCGCCAAGCAATTCCGCCTGCGCCAGTTCGCCGGCTTGCGCGGCATTTGTTTCCTGCCCCAGATAATAGCGCGTCAGATAGTGCTGGATAGTTCCTTTCAACTCGTCCTGCGAGATCGGTTCCCGTTGCAGGCGCCCGATCTCATCAAGCATGATCCGGGTGCTCTGGTTGGCGTCCGTCGAACTCACGGAAACCCCGCCCAGGTTCGAGCCCTGGCTCCAGAGAAAAGCTTCAGGCGCATAAGAGAGATTGCGTTTAGCTCGGATTTCGAGAAACAGGCGATTCTGCAGAATAGACACAGCGACGCGCATCGGATAAACGTCGGGAGCGGCCAGGCCGGGGGCGGTGAAGACTCCCTGCACATAGTTTGTCGGCAGGTCGCGCTCCGTTACTTCGACAGTTGATGCAGCAAATGACAATTCAGGTAATGCCGTTGGGTGATATTCGCCACGCGGAAGTTTACCGAACGAGACCGCTATACGTTGCCGAACAAGTTGCGGGTCAAGGTCACCAACGACAATCAGCAGCAGCCGCGAAGTCTCCATCATTTGCTTGTGGTAACGAGTCAGGTCTTCAGCAGTCAGACGCGCGACTACTGCAGCGGTGCCGCGCGGATCGTTTACGTAAGGGTGGCCTGCGTAGGCGACGCGCGCTTGCAAAACTTGCAGGTAAGAGTCGGGCGTGTCGGCATCGTCGCGCAACGAAAGGACCATTCGATTGCGTACGCGCTCGACATCTTCAGTAGTAAACGTGGGCCGCAGCGCTACATCCGTGAAAATCTCCCACGAGCGATCAAAATTGGGACGTGTTGAAGCCAGCGTCAACACCGAATAGTCATAGTTGATGGCTGACGAGATGCTGGTACCCATGCGAGAAAGTTCAGTGCGCAGCCGCTCGCGCGGAAAGCTCACGCTCGCTTCCGAAGCGACGTCTAGCATCAAGTCTTCAATGCCTGCGTTGGCAGCCGTAATATTACGTGACCCGCCTTTGATGAACAGCCCGGCCACTACTGTCTGGCTTCCCTCCCGGCGCTTTACCAGGACCTTAAGCCCATTTACATCAAACTCCGTGACCAGCGCGGCGGCGTCGGAAAGCGATGACGGTTTGCCAATCGCAACCGGCCGTGGTGCCACACCGGAGGGCCGAACCTCTTGAGCCACCATCGGTGTGGCAATAGAGGCCAGAAATAAGCAGAGCGCGGCGAATCGCAGACCCAACCAACTCTTTTTCATGTGTGCTGCCAGGGGTTTTTTCATTTCTTTCTTTGTAGTGACAAGCGCAAGCGCGGCATCACCGGTGTGCTGTAGTTCCATTTCGTTTATCGTCACCAATCAGATCGTCGGGAGTAAGCTGAGATGCTTTTGCCGCTTCCTCCGATAACAACGCGAGGCCAATATGCGGCTTGCCCTGGATGTATGTTGCCACATAACGCTTGATGTCAGCGCGCGTGGTGCGCCGCAGATTGCCAAGGTAGCCCCGGAAATAGTCAATGCCGGTCGAAGCCCACCAGAAGCTGATCGTGTGGGTGTAATCAGAAAGCTTTTCGCGATCGAAGAGGTCGCTCGCTTCAAGCAGGGCCTTTGCTGTTTCCAGTTGCTCGTCTGTGTAGTAGTCGGGATCGTTGAAGTGGGAAATTTCGTTATAAATCGCCCGCGTTGCCGCCCGGGCATTTTCGGGCGTCGTTTGAGCAATGAGGTTAATTGGTCCGACGTTGCGTTGCGTGTAATAGCCCAGGTTGACCCCGCTAACCAAACCGGTATCAACCAGCGCGCGCTGAAAGCGCGAGTTTGGCTGCCGGAGGATAAATGAAAAAACGTCTGCCGCATAAGTTCCCGGGTTGTCCTTGCCGATCGAGGGGCCATGCCAGCCGATTTCAATAACAATGTTTTGGACCGGCTGTTTGATAATGGCTCCCTCGCTCTTCGGCAGCGGGGGATGTTCGACCAGGGGAAACTCTACAAACGGATCTTTTTCGCGACGCGGCCAGTCGCCAAACATTTCCTGGACCAATAGGAAAACCGCTTGCGGACTCACATCGCCGGTCACCACAATTGCCGAATTATTCGGAACGTAGTAACGGCCCTGAATGAGTCTCATCATCGCGGTAGTCGCGCTACGCACCGTTTGCTTATCCCCGCCCGGATTCTTCCTGCTCGGGTATTTGTAGAACAACCGATTGTTCATCTCCAGGGAAAGAAAACCAAACGGGTTTGACTCGTGGCGATCGAGTTCGCCAATGACAACCTCTCGTTCCTGTTCAAACTGTCGCTCGTCAAACAAAGGGTAGCGGACGGCGTCACGCATAAAACGCATGGCCACCGGCAAGTTTGGCGAAGTAGTAGTGAAGTAGTAGTTGACCAACTCCTCCTGCGTCTGGCCGTTATAAACAATGCCGAGCTGGTCAATTGTATTCAGGTAGGACTCGCCGGTCACCGAAGCACGGTTGGCTTTGAAGAACATGTGTTCGTAAAGATGCGACAGTCCGTTTAACTCCGGCGGTTCCGTAAAAGATCCGTTCCTCACCGCCAACTCGCAAGTCACCAGGGGAATTGAATGATCCTCGAGCACGATCATTTCCAGCCCGTTTGCCAGTTGGCGATTGACAAACTTCGTCTGCGGCTGCGGCGCAGGAGCGGCGGCTGCTCCTTGTGCCGTTGTTGCCTGTCGCTGCGGCGGAGTAAACCCTTGGCCGGCAAATATTGCCGGATTCACAAGAAAAGAAAATATTAATAGGACTAGTAAGAGACTGCGTTTCACTGAAGGCTCCATTGCAGGATACGTGTTCCTGGTTGAAAGCGGACTTTGCCGGCCGGGCCCGCTGTTTTTGGGCGAGCCAATTCGATGTTGTTTTCGGCGGATTGGATGTCGACTCCCGTTGATTTCATTTTTGCCGGCATTGAAAGTGATCACTATGCTCTTTCGAGGTTAGCTTGCCGGCGAAGAATTGACAAATGGCGCGGCATTTCTTGCTGTTGAAGCATGCAGTTCCTGCTGGCCGTCGCCTGTGCGTTTGTGCAACCTTTGTATGGCTGCGTAATCTGGTGGGCTGGCATTCCTTTTGCGACTGGAGAGTCTAGAGGATCAAAACACAAAGCACGACATCGCGCGACGATCTACGCCATGTAGCGTAGGCGTACAAATCTCCCGAAAATCGCACGATTTGTGTTCGGTAGAGACAGTCACGGTGGTTACAGGAGGGCGCAGAAAATTTTGTCGTCCTTCACTTTCTGGCGTTGCCGGGCATCCGAGGAATTCGTTGGCAGGTTGCTGCTTGTCCTCGGCCTCAGAAGCTGCTGGGGAGCGTGGCCCACGAAATAAGCGACCGGCGCTTGATTAGCGAGGGAGATTATCAAGGAGAAAAGATCATGGCCAAGTATGGGAAAAAAGCAAGCAAGAAGGTCGAGAAGGCAATGCACGAGCGCAAGCACGGAACCTTGAAAAGCGGGCGTTCGGGTAAGAAGGTAACGAGCAAGAAGCAAGCTATCGCGATTGGGTTGTCCGAGGCCCGTAAAGAAGGCGCAAAGGTGCCACGCAAGTCATCAAAGAAGTCTTCATCAAAGAAGAGATAAACAAACACACT
>DASXSC010000295.1:0-5493 GCA_036506215.1 Pyrinomonadaceae bacterium
GTCCAGCTCATGAATTCGGTTTTCGGTGCGGCGACTGCGGTAGTAATTTATTTGTGCGCGCATCACGTCTTCAAGAATCTAAGAGTGGCACGTTTGGCTGGCATCGCCGTCGCCTTCTATCCTTCACTGGTGCTCTGGTCGGCGCAAGGGCTCAAAGATGGTCCCATAGTTTTCTTGCTGGGATTAGCTATCCTGTGCACTCTGAAGTTAGGTGAAAAGCTCGCTCTAAAATACATTGGTATCTTGTTACTCGCGCTAGTAGGTCTAATTGCTCTGCGCTTTTATGTCTTCTATATGATCTGTGTCGCGATTGCCGGAGCATTTATCATTGGCATGCAGCAGATCTCGGCTACAAGTTTCGTCCGCCAGTTTTCTGCAATTATCCTGCTTGGTTTGGCCCTGACTTATGTGGGCGTAACCCGCTCAGCCAGCCTTCAATATGAGCAATACGGTAACCTGGAACGATTGCAACGCAGCCGTCTTGACCTGGCGCAATCGGCAGAATCGGGTTTTGGACGAGACGTGGATGTGTCGAGCACGTCCGGTGCGATCTCTACAATCCCCATGGGTGTGCTTTATTTATTGTTTGCCCCGTTTCCCTGGCAAGTCACCTCCCTGCGGCAGAGCATCACTTTGCCCGAAATGGTAATTTGGTGGGCTTCCTTTCCGCTTCTGGTTCTCGGTTTGTGGTTTGCCATCAGGTATCGCTTGCGAATGATCTCGCCCATCTTAATTTTCACTGTCATGCTTACGCTCGCGTATTCAGTGTTTCAGGGGAATGTGGGAACAGCTTATCGTCAGCGCGCCCAGCTATTGGTGTTTTATTTCATCTTCGTCGCGGTTGGCTTCGTTCTGATGAAGGAGAAGCGAGAGGAAAGGAAGCGACGCGAACTGGAAGAACGACAGGAGTTGGCGGTGCAACAAGCAGCGAGTTTCAAGGCGCGGCCGGGCAGGACTTCCGCTTAAGATCAGTGCCGGGCCGGCGGGGAAGAGAAGGATCTTTAGAACGACAGAGTCTAATCAGTTTCAGAAGAACAGAGAAAACTATTTAATTGAATCTTGTTCTGATTCGCATAGTTCGCTTTCATCCGTGGTGGGTTTATTGGTTGTATGTGTGGAATTGCAGGCATAGTTCGTAACGACAGGTCGGACGTTGACCGCGCCCTGCTGGCCCGAATGTGCGCGGCGATCCGCCATCGTGGACCAGACGAGGATGGCTTCTATGTCAACGGGCCGGTGGGCCTTGGCATGCGGCGCCTGGCAATAATCGACTTGAAGAGTGGGCAACAGCCGATTCACAACCAGGACCGCACGGCCTGGATAGTTTTCAACGGCGAGATTTATAACTACCGTGAACTCCGCGACAAACTCGAGAAACTCGGCCACACTTTTTATACAAACAGCGATACGGAAGCACTCATTCACGCCTACGATCAGTATGGCGCTGATTGTCCGAAGCATCTGCGCGGAATGTTTGCCTTCGCGATTTGGGACGAGCGCACTCAGGAACTTTTTCTTGCGCGCGATCGTGTCGGCAAGAAACCACTGCTTTACGCCCAGATAAACGGCCAGTTTATTTTCGGCTCGGAATTCAGCGCGCTGTTACAGCATCCTGATGTAGACAAGGACATCGACGCCGAGGCGCTCCACCACTATCTCTCTTTTATGTGCGTGCCCGCGCCGCTAACAGCTTATAAGGCAATTAGAAAACTGGAACCAGGACACAGCCTGCGCTACAAAAAAGGTGAAATAAGGATTGAGCGTTACTGGCAGCCCGACTTCTCGAAAAAAGTCGATATCAGCGAGGAGGAGGCGGGCCAACGGGCTATCGAGATTCTTCGCGATGCGGTGAAAGTGCGGTTGATGTCGGAAGTGCCGTTGGGGGCCTTTCTTTCCGGGGGTATCGATTCGAGTGCCGTGGTGGCGTTGATGAGCGAGGAGTCAAGTGAACCCGTAAAGACATTTTCGATTGGATTTGAGGAACAAGACTTCAGCGAGCTGCACCACGCGCGTAGAGTTGCAGAACACGTGGGCGCTGACCACCACGAATTCATAGTGCGTCCGGACGCACTCGAAGTTTTACCGATTCTGGTTGAACACTACGGCGAGCCTTACGCAGATTCCTCGGCTATCCCCACTTACTATGTTGCCCGCGAAACGCGAAAACATGTGACCGTGGCCCTGAACGGAGATGGTGGCGACGAATCCTTCGCAGGCTATGAGCGCTACGCCGCGATGCGGCTGGCAGAGCGATATCACCGGATACCGGCAGTGCTTAGAGAAACGGTGCTTCGCCAGGCAATAGCGTTGATACCATCATCGGAAACAAAGCGCAGTCGTGTTAGAGATGTGAAGCGTTTTATTCAGGCTGCATCGCTGCCGAAGGTCGAACGTTATCTGCGCTGGGTGAGTGTCTTCGACGCGCAGGCGAAACAGGATCTGTATTCAGAGGAGTTCCGACGGCAAACGAGGAGCGACTCTGCTGCTAGCCTGCTCGATTCCTGGTTTGCGCGCGCAAACGGATCAGGAATTGTAGACGCGGCGTTGCTGACAGACATCATGACGTATCTTCCTAACGATCTACTGGTGAAAGTGGACATCGCAACCATGGCCGTATCGCTCGAGGCGCGCTCGCCATTCCTCGATCATCACGTCATTGAGTTTGCGGCTAGTTTGCCGGAGAAATTCAAGTTGCGAGGACTAACCACCAAATATTTGTTGAAGCGGATGTTGAAGAAGCTGTTGCCCGCGGAAAATCTGGATCGTCGCAAGATGGGATTTGGCGTCCCGATTGGCCCCTGGTTTCGCGGCAAGCTCCAACCATTCCTGCGCGAGACATTACTTGCCGAGGCGGCACTGAAGCGTGGACTCTTTAGACCGGAAGCGATCAAACGATTGGTTGAGTTGCACACGCGCGGAGAGCGAGATTATTCCCATCAGCTCTGGACGTTGTTAATGCTGGAGCTGTGGTTCCAAAGATTCATCGATTGAAGTACTTTCAAGTTCAAAGTCCAAAGACCAAAGGCCACTACAAAGCTCAAAGCTCAAAGTACCAAGTTCAAAGATCAGAATTATCCAGGAGGCACATTGTGAAAGGTGTAGTTTTAGCAGGCGGATTAGGTACGCGATTGCGGCCGCTGACCGCGGTCACGAACAAGCATCTGCTTCCCGTTTATGATCGGCCGATGATTTACTATCCAATTCAAACGCTGGTGAACGCGGGAATTACCGACATCATGATCGTCACAGGCGGTAATTCGGCCGGCGATTTTCTTAAGTTGTTGGGAAATGGAAAAGCTTTTGGCCTCAAACATCTCAACTACACCTATCAGGAGGGAGAAGGCGGCATCGCGGAGGCGCTATCACTGGTTGAACATTTTGCCGCCAGAGCACCAGTTTGCGTTGTTTTGGGCGACAACATTATTGAGGGCAACATCGCCGGTGCTGCTCGGGCCTATGAAAATCAGAGCAGGGGAGCCAAGATCATACTGAAGAAAGTCCCGGATCCTGAGCGCTTTGGCGTTCCCGAACTCAACGGCCAAAGAGTCCTGCGTATTGAAGAGAAACCCGCCTCGCCAAAATCGGAATACGCCGTAATCGGCATCTACATGTACGACGGCGAGGTGTTTGACATCATCCGCACGTTGAAGCCGTCCGGGCGCGGCGAGTTGGAAATCACCGATGTCAACAATGCTTACATCAAACGAGAGGAGATGACCTGGGAAGAACTCGATGGCTGGTGGACTGACGCCGGCACGTTTGAGAGTCTGCTGCGGGCTTCGAATCTGGTGGCCGAAACCGGCGCTAACAAAATGGATTTGCATCAGGAAACCGAAGTCGGTGCCCAAGCCTGAAGCTGCCCAGGCAATTAGCCATCCAACCATTGCTGCGCGCTTAATTGTCGCGAATTGTTTAGAAAGCGGACTTCTCCGCCCCACGGTGGCACAAGTGCCAAGTCTAAACGTCCGTTTCGCTCGCGTGCTCAGAAAAGATGAAGATTGTTCGCGTCATAGCCCGTCTCAATGTGGGTGGGCCAGCCAAACATGTGATTTGGCTGACCAAAGGACTGGAAAGCGAAGGCTGCGAGACGCTACTAATCGCCGGAACCGTTCCTGCAGGCGAAGATGACATGGGTTACTTTGCAACGGAGATGGGCGTGGCGCCTATATTTGTTCCGGAGATGAGCCGCGAGATTTCGGCAAAGGACGCGCTCACAATCTGGAAACTCTACAAGCTCTTCCGGCGCGAAAGGCCTGATATTATTCACACGCACACAGCCAAAGCCGGCACGGTGGGCAGAGTGGCAGGACTGCTGTATCGCTGGATAACTCCAAACGCGCTGCTGTTGCGCCCACGAGCTTGTCGTTTCGTGCACACTTACCACGGACATATTTTTCACAGTTACTACAGGCCACTGAAGACGCGCATCTTTCTCTTGATAGAAAAAATGCTGGCGAGGTTGATAACCGATCGCATCGTTGTTGTAAGTGAACAACAGCGACGCGAGATCAATGGAGAGTTTCGGGTTGGGCGTGCGGATCAATTCCGCGTGATTCCGCTTGGGCTTGACACCAGCGTCTTCGCCAACTGGAAAGAACGCGCGCGATCGTTTCGCGATGAACTCGGATTAAGTACAGATGATATTCTGGTGGGAATTGTTGGCAGGCTTACCGAGATCAAGAATCATGAACTGTTCCTGCGCGCCGCTGCGGTGTTCAAAAGTCAGTTTTCCCAGCAGTCGCCGGATAGATCCGTGCGATTCGTAATTATCGGAGATGGCGCGCTGCGGCACACGCTCGAGCGGCAGGCGGATTCGCTCGGCCTGGCAGATAACGTGATATTCACGGGAAGCCGTCGAGATGTCGATAGAGTCTATCCCGCACTTGATATTGTTGCCCTGACTTCGCGAAATGAAGGAACACCACTGACGTTGATCGAGGCGATGGCAAACGCTCGCCCGATAATTTCTACAGCGGTTGGCGGCGTGGTCGACTTGCTGGGAGCGTCGAATTCGCACAATCCAGACGCGCCCTTTTGGATATGCCAGCGAGGAATCGGCGTCGTCCACGATGATCCGTCAGCCTTCGCCGCCGCGTTGGCGTTTTTTATCGGAAACGCGGAGCTGCGTCGTGAAACGGGCGAGCGTGGTTTACAATTCGTCGCCGCCCACTATTCCAAGGAAAGGCTGTTAGAGGATATTAAGAAGCTCTACGCGGAGTTGTTGCCAGGAAGAATTTCCGTCCGAGCAGGATTGGAGAATGGTCTCTAGTATGAGGTTCGATAGAGCCGTAATCCCGTTAGGGACGAATGTTTAATAGCTCCTGGATACAAACTATCCCGAGCTCCTTAGGAACGAGGTTCCCATCGCTGAACCTTCCATGTGTCGCTCATCCGGAGTTATGGTACTTCACTCGGTAATGTTCCTACGGAGCCAGATGGATCTAATCTTGTTTAGAGGAGTCTCAATTTGCGTGTACTCATAACAGGCGGCGC
>DASXSC010000296.1:0-24771 GCA_036506215.1 Pyrinomonadaceae bacterium
CGAGCGTAATTGTCATCGCGATCAATAATTCAAAAAGTGAAAAGCCCGCGACTCCTGATTTGCCAAGATCTGGTTGCATTCCCGGTGATCCCTTCATGTTATGCAGCTTCATCAACTGTTCCCCTATTGCAGATAGGCTCCAACTGCTGGCGCCGCACGTTTCGAAATGATGGTTGCCGGAGTGTTAGCCCATTCGCTGCTTGGTGCTTGCGGGGTCACTTGAATTGTGATCACCTTCAATACTGCGGTACCCCCGCAATCAGAGGTTGAGCAGATAGTGGTTACTATCGTGTAGGGCCGCCCCGCACTGGTGTAGGACTCAGTTGAAGTAGCAGTATTGAGGCTTGCGTCATTAAAACGAGTTCGACGCAGCCGTTCCATTCGTTGTTGGGCAACGGCGAGCGCGAGCGCGCGATCATTTGCACCGCTGTTGTATTTGATCGCAAATACAAAAAGGGACGCCGCAGCAAGCGCCATGACCATCATTACAACAAGGGCGATCGCAGTTTCGATCAAACTGAAGCCCTGCTCGCCAGAATGTTGTCGCTTCGTCAGCGAAATATTCATCCGACCTTTGCTTTGAAGGTTCATTTCCTGTTCCATTAGTTCGTCACTTTCACCAGCGTCGTTACGGTGGTACACGGTGAAGCAAAATTCACAGCGAATGTGCCGCGCGTCGCATTCAATGAGGTCACCGAAAATGTCGTTGAACTATTGGCGGTTATACTTCGGGTGGCGGGCAATATTCTTAAATTCGCCGGCCCGGACGCATTGACTGTTCCTGAGGTGTTGGCGCCGACTACGATCGAACCAGTCGTACCCCCATTCTTCTTTATTGATAGAGAAGAAGGGTTAACTGTCAGGGTGCACCCTCCAGATCCATTGCCGGTAACTGGGGGGCCGGCGGTCCCGGAGGTAGTGGTATCACAATCCAGCACATTGGCATGCGTCCCAGCTCCCGTTACTACAGTGCTCGGGGCAATGCCACCGGTTGTGCTGACGGTTGCAAAGCTAACGCTAGGCAAAATATCCACGTCACTATTGATCGTCACGTCACCTGCATCAGAGACATCTACCCAAGACTGCAGTCCACCGCTGGAGTTTTGAAAAGCAAAGGTGTTTGTACAGGCCGAGGTGCGGCCACGCCAATTGAAGGAAATGGAAGGCAAGGGTGACCCGGCGGGGATCTCAATATCACCCAGCAACCGATAGTTTCGCGTATACGGAGTGCCGCTGCCATCAAAATCCATGGTCACGTTGTATGAAGTGTTGCTATCGAAGACTACCTGAGACGTACCATCCATGACATGACGTCGAACAGCATCAAGTCGGGCTTTTTCTATAAGGCCGGCTAATTGTCGTACGGAATTCTGGAGGGTTAATGCCTCACGTGACTGCCGGATGTCTATCACAGCAAAAGCCGAAATTATACCGACAACCGCCACCACCACGATTAGTTGCAATAGACTGAAGCCTTGTTCACATTTGGCTTTATCTGTTCTAGTCAGTTTGTATGACATAGATCCCACTCCTTCTCTAACCTAATCCGCAACGGCAATGAGTACCGCGCAGGCTTTGCTTGGGCAACAAGCATGCCAACTTAAAACATCCAGCGAATACCTGTTGTTTTGACGAAACTTTCGGATCAGAGGAAGTTATTCGTTACTTAAGGTGACGGCAGTGGAAACGCGCTTCCCAGGCCTAACCTCTTGCTTATCGCTGTTCTTCCCTTAGAAGCCGACGTTTTGATCTTGCTGAAATCTCTAAATCGGTCCTCAACAACTCGTCCCGACTCCAAAAATCCGACGAGCTTTCGAACTTTTATAATGAAGGAGCCGATTTGTACGCCGCATTGTGTGGTTAAGATATCGTCCGCTTCGTGCGAGGTGCCGCACGCCGCGCGCGCAAGTTGGACGATGAAACGCCCCGTCGATCTTCATGGTCGGCGGGGCGCAATATTTTTACGTGATGAGGTCCTCAGGGAGAACTACCTGCGCCTTTCAAGTTACGCTCTAGTTCACCTTTGGTTAATCCGGAAACGCTTTCAGTGTCCGCGAGTTTCATGGTGAGGACCAATGGCTTGTAGTTGAAAGCCTTCGGTCCGCCCCGGCTGTTTTGCACCTGCATCACCAGATAATCCTGGTTTGAGCGAAACCTCAGGACGTTTCCATGTTGATTCATGATGACGAAGAGTAAGGTGCCTCCACGGGCAGTTCTCATTTGTCCGACAAGCGAGCTCGCGCCTCCATCGGTTCGAACAAGAGTACCTGTTTTTGCAATCACACTGCCTTGCCAGGCTGGGCCGGTGAAACGATCTTCCAGCGTTCCCGGGTCGATTCCCGCCACCGGCATGATGTCGGCAGGCATTAACTTATTCTTCTGGAGTTCGGTGCGTAGTGCGCGAAATATCTTCATCATGGCACGAGGTGTCACGCGGTTCACCCCCAAGCCACTCAAAGAGCCAAACTGAACTTCCTCTGGAGGAATTCCAAGCATGGCGACGAGTTGCCGCATCACTGATTCTTTCCCTCCCAGGCTTTCCCCGATGCGTTCAGCCATGAAGTTATTTGAATAGCAGAGTAAAACCTTGAGCACGTCGGTAAGTTTGCTCGATTTATGCGTCAGCAGTAGCTGGGCCCCGGCCGAAACGGGCCCGACATGCACAGCACCCTTTACCGTCAGGCTTGGCACCGTCTGCAAGCTCGACTGATCACCGAGCGTCGTGCGTTCGTAGGTCCAGGCGCGCAACGCCTCGCCGGATCGCAGTGTTGAATCTAGCGTGTCGTAAAGCTGGTCGCCTGAACTGCGCGCGGACCAATTGAAGTTCATGGTGAACCCAGGCGCAACTACCAGGTCGCCGGTAACCGTACGAATTCCCAGAGTGTTCAACTGTTGGGCGATCCTTATTGCGTGTTCGTGATGAAACGATGGATCACTACCCGTCACATAGAGGTTTCCCACGATTTGACCATTCGCTTTGTCGAACGAGCCGTCCGTCCAGAAGCCTGTGGTGAAACGATAATTCGGCCCAAAGGTGTGAAGAGCAACGAGAGCTGTAGCGAGCTTGACGGATGAGGCTGGATTAAAGGCCTGATCGGCTGCTTGTTCTGAAACCACCTTGCCATCAAGTGTTTCTATCAAGACGCCCTGAAGGCCATAGACCCGCTCCTGCCCCTCTTCAGTCGCATTCTCACGCGTTGTTGGACTTTGCTGCGGAACCGCAGCCGGAAACGGAGTAGCTTGTTCTTTTGGTGGTAACTGAGCGCGGAGCAGCCCCGGCGCCACAAATAACAGAAGCGCGGCTAAGAAACTTTTCGAGAATTTTGCCCAGTTCAGCATTCCTTGTTGCTCGCTCCTCGCTCAAAGCCGAACGACGGAGAATAATAACATGGTGCGAGAGAGTCGAGCCGGGGACGGTTCACTTTGATGCATTTGTCTCAGCTTGGGATGGTTGTCAGCTAGCTCACCCTGGGAGCTTTAACGCGCATATCGGACGAAGGTCAATTTCGTTGACAACGTTACAAACGCAAACCTAGAATCTGAGCATTGACAATCCAGTGAGACCTAATCGCAAACCGGTTGTTGTTGAAGACATACGGGCTACACACAAGGCGCGACGAAAAGAGATTCGCGCGCAGCTCGATCAATTTCGGGACGTGTGGCGCCATGGTTCCAATGCCCGACTGTGGGAAGAACTAGTCTTCTGTATCTTTACGGCCGGCGCGTCAGCGCGCATGGGTTTTCGTGCCGTTGAAGCAATCAGACCGCTTCTAATGGACGGCACGCGCGAAGATATGACTCTGGCCTTGAGGAGTGCCGGAGCACACCGCTTTCCAGTTGAGCGGCCAGGCTATATCGTCGTTACGCGAAGCTACTTGCGCGAGCATTGTGGCCTGGCCTTGCGTGAGAAGCTGCAAAGTTTTGCCGATCCAATCGAGCGTCGCGACTGGCTGGCCAGCGAAAAGCGGATCAAAGGACTGGGATACAAAGAGTCCAGTCATTTCCTGCGAAACATTGGACTGCTGGGCCACGCCATTCTCGACAAGCACGTGATGAATTGTCTGACTGATCTGGGAGTGGTCGAGACACGCAAGCCGCCGGCAACCCGAGCGCGCTATCTGGAAACCGAAGAGAGACTAAGGTCGTTTGCGCGCAGAATCCGCATTGACTTTGATGAACTTGATCTGGTTCTCTGGTCAATGAAGACAGGCGAAGTTTTGAAATAGTGAAATTGTTGCTCCCATTTTTGGTTTTGGATACTCTGAAGTATCCCGTACGCGAAAAGACAAAAGCCATGCAAACTCTTAACGCGAAACGGTCGCTCCCCCCCTTGGTTGTAAAACTCCTGGCCGGACTTATCATCTGTCTGACGATATCGGTAGCCGCGCTCGCGGTACCAGGTGGACAGGGAAAGATTCGCCAGCGTGGCCACGAGGCCCTTCGTAACGGAGAGTATGAGGTCGCCGAGAAACAGTTTCGCGAGGCGCTCGCCAAAGACTCGCATGACAATGAGGCGCGGTTGGGTTTGAGTTTCGCATTGTTAAAGCAAAGGCTGCTTCAGGATGCTTATGACCATGCGGCCAGAGTCATAATGGCCGACCCATTGTCCTCGCGTGGTCATGCTCTACTGGGATCCGTAATTCTTGCTTCTGGTGATTTTCACAACTCAGTCGAAGAGTTTCGCACAGCGCTAACGATCGACGATCAGGAGGCGTTGGCGATTGCCGGACTGGCGATGGTCGATTTTTATGAGAACCGTCTTGACCTTGCATTGAAGGGCTTGCGCCGCGCTGTCAGTCTCGATTCCCGGGAGCCTGATTATATCTTCAATCTCGGACAGGCTGCGGCCCGCAACGAAAGATATAAGGAAGCGGCAGACTGCTACGAAAAGTTCTTAGCGATCGCACCCAAAACCGACGCCGATCGTCGCGCTCGCATCCGCGGACTGATTGATTTCCTGCGATATCTGGGAAAGCAAGGTTCGCTTTACGTGCTGGAGGGCGATAGCAAGATGACCATGCCATTCGAGTCGATTGACAGCCGGCCGATCCTCAAGGTGCGCGTGAATAACAACCGCGAGCACTTGCGATTTGTGCTCGATACTGGATCGGGGATGTCGGTGATCTCGGAAGAAACAGCAAAGAAGCTGGGTTTGCGCGCCGTAGCCCGCGGGGGCATGGCTCGAGCCGTAGGTGGCGGGGGCAAGTTTGAGATCGTTTACGGGTTTCTCAACTCGCTGGACGTTGGCGGGGTGCGAGTTGAGAGTGTGCCGGTTTACATCCGCCATTTTTTTGACAACAAGACTCCAATCGATGGCTACCTCGGCCTTTCGGTGATCTCCAAGTTCATTGCGTCCGTGGACTACGGTGAAAATATTTTCATGCTCCGCCGGCCGTCGGAAGCCTACAGCAAGGATCTCTGGGGCGTTCCGATTTCAAGAAATAGCGTTCAGCCATTGGCCCCTGGTGTTTTGGAAATACCACTGCGTACTACATCGAGCGGGTTTCTCAGCGGCGAGGTTCGCCTTGAAGGCGTTGATAGACCGCTAAACTTCATCATCGACACCGGCGCCAGTGTTTCTGTCGTTTCAGAACGACTGGCAAAAGAGGAAGAACTCAACAATTATCTCGAGCCCACACGGTTGCGCATTTACGGCGCGGCTGGTATCGCCGATGATGTTAAGAGTCTACTATTGCCAAAAGTCATGCTGGGCACTTTTACGCGCGAGCGGATTAGCGCCGCCGTTTTGGATTTGGAACCGGTAAACGAGACTTCCGGTTTCACTCAAAATGGAATTCTGGGCGGAAACTATCTACGCCATTTTCGCGTCTCGTTTGATTTTCAGCGAGGCTTGATTCGGCTGGAGCCGCTCAGTAAGAACGCTAAGGGTGGCGACGTTGTTCGCCCGGAAGAGCGTCTGGAAATGAATAAGCAGTTAAATCAATGAAGCAGAGCCTCTACCTCGAAACATCGGTCATCGGCGCTTACCTTGATAACGGCGAGCCTTTTCGTCGCGACCTGACTATCCGTTGGTGGGAACACGAAATGCCCGACTATCGCGCGGTAATCTCGCCTTTGGTTAATCGCGAGCTGGAACGCCTTGCTGAGCCGCATCGCTCATCCTATTTGAACTTAACCTCGACGCTTGAGCAGGTGGAGCTGACCGAAGAAGCCGCAATACTCGCGGACGGTTATATCTCGCGAGGCATATTTCATCGCAAATACATTGCCGACGCTTTACACGTGGCGATTGCCTCCTGTCATAAGATCGATTACCTGGTCACCTGGAACTTCGGCCACCTGGCAAATGTTCGCAGGCAAGCGCGCATTCGGCTCTTTAATACTGCAGCAGGTTTTTATGTGCCGATGATCGTGACACCAGAGTTTCTGGTTTCCGAAGCGACCGAAAAAGTAAATTGAGTCCATCTGGATCTGAAATTTGGGATCTCAAGATCTCAAATCCGAAATGTAATAATGTACCGCCGTCCAAAATTTCTGGAAGTATTGCATGCTATTCGTGAGGAGATGTCTCGCGAAGTAGACTACGATGTGGACCTTTTCGCCGAGATGGTCCGCTCAGGAGTCAGACCTGCGCACGGCCCGGAAAGAATTATTCGCGGAATTCGAACACGCGCGGTGCGAGCTGCAGTGGAAGCGGAGGCGGACGCACCGCAAGAGAGACCAAAGAAACGCGCAGGCAAGTCACGATAGAAACAAAACAGAGCAAAGGCACGCCCTGAATTAGTGAATTCATGAACGCAACTTTTGAAACAATCGGGTTGGAAGTGCCGAGCGAGAAGGCCTTTAACTATCTCGCTGAACGCGCAGGCGATCAGGGCGAAGCTACTCAGCTTAATCGTCGTGGCGCGGTGCTCCACGGGCGTTGCTGGAAACTGGGAGAAGGACTCGAGGTTTGGACTGTGCTTTACGAATCGGGAAGCGGCGATGTTTTCTACGCAGACTGCCGGCCCGGATTCCGGGCTCGTTACATTCAAACGATTAGTCCCTGGGCCTTGACTGAATATGACGAGGAAGGCGAGGCGGTAGTTCATGGATATCGGGAGGGAACCGATTGCGAAGTGTTGTTTGAACTGCAAAATCTAACCGAAGTTGGGCCGAGCGGATTCAGCGCGCATGAACTTCACGTTGGGCTTTGCGGGTTGGCCTATCGGGCCCGGGTGCGCAACGCGCCCACGAAAACGCGGTGGCTGCCATTGGATAAAGCTGCGCCGTCGCGGGCTGCTCATGAAAATGATTGGAGCCTTTCGGGCCGCGTGATTGCATTCAAGCCGCTCAAGAATCCGCTTTCCGGCAGCGATTTGTATTGGATACATCTTGACCTCGAGAAAATGAACCTTGAAATCCTGGTAAATCAGCGCGCGCTTCGAGGCGATCGGCTGGCGCCCGGCGTCACGCTCGACGCAGAAATCTGGTTGCAGGGCCACGTACTTGATGAGCTGGCGTTGAGTTCGCGCTATGAAGGAGTGGACACTTCCTGTTCCACGGCAAATTTCTGGGCGCAACTCAAGCGAAACAACTGATCGCACCGGGCAGCGAAGGGTAAAGGGCAAGGGTAAAGGCTAACAAGCGAAGGTCTTGTCATAACCTTTATCGATTCCCCTTTACCCTTCTCCCTTTGTCTGGTTGACAATCTATTTTAATGAAACGCCTTCTTATTGTTAGCCTCATTGTCCTCACAGTTCTTATTGGCCTCTATTTTTTCAACCGCTATTGGACTCATCGTTACGATGGCTTGATTGCCAGACAGGCCGGCGTATATCGTCTTGATCCCGATCTGGTGTGGAGCATCATTTATGAAGAAACGTATTTCAGTCCGTGGAAAAAAGGTAAAGACGGTGAGATAGGATTGATGCAAATAACGCCGGCGGTTGCCCGGGAGTGGGCCACTGAAACGGGCATGCGCGAATTGGAGCGGCAGGTGGCCCAGGATCCGGCGCGCTTGCTGCGCGACCCCGAGCGAAATATTCAGGTAGGGTGCTGGTATCTGGAAAAAATCTATGAGCAATATCGTGATATTCCGGATCCCGAGCCGCGCGTGATTGCCGCGTATAATGCCGGCCCAAGCAGAGCGGCGGAATGGAGCAAAGTTTCTGAGGGCGCCACGCAATTGTCGGGTGAGCAGTTCATCAACAGGATCGAAATCGTGTCCACGCGCGCGTATGTAGTCTCGATACTTGAGCGATACCGCAAACTAAAAGGGCCCGCGCGAGTCGGTGCCATTCCCGCAGGCTCACCTTCGCCTGCAAGAACGCGTTGAAGTTTTAACCGAGGATACAACTCAGGTACAGCTATTATGATCACTAGCTCGCTAAGTATTGTCGTCGCGGTAAAACTGGTGCTGGCGATCTTGTGCGGCGGCGCGATCGGCTTCGAACGAGAGTTAAAGCGCAAGGCCGCGGGTCTCAGGACAAACGTCCTGATCTGTATGGGCTCAGCCCTGTTTATGATGGTGTCGCGTCACATCGGCGGGGGCGCTCCTTATACTGATCCGGCGCGACTAGTCGCCCAGGTCGTTACAGGAATAGGCTTTCTGGGAGCCGGAGTAATTCTACAAGCGCGAGGGTCAATCACGGGGCTTACCACAGCCGCAACCATCTTTGTTGTGGGCGCCGTGGGCATCGCGATCGGCGACGGAATGTTTGGAGTAGCGTTATTCTCGACGGCACTCATCATCATTGTTCTGGTTGCCCTGCGAAGGGTTGAACGCTTTGTGATAAAGCGGCAGCGCATGTTTCATTACTCCTTGAAGACAAAAGATCCCGCGCAATTTCTTGAGGACCTGTTAGATCTGCTCGAGCGACAACACCTGCACCTCGAAGACTTCGATGTGGACAACAACCCGGCCGGCGATCATGTAGTTCGTTTAAGCGTGGTAACGTCCGTTGATGGCAACCGTCGGCTGCTTAGTGAGCTTCCGCAGCTTGGTTCGGAGCTGACGACTTCAACTCATGAGCATGGCGATTGAGTAAAGGTCCAACCAACTCGCACTCTGCAAAATTGTACAGGCAATGACCACACTCTATTGCGCGCGCTGGGTTTTACCAGTTTCATCGATGGCAATCGCTCACGGCGCTTTAGCCATCGACGGGGCACAGATTACCGCCGTTGGCAGCCGCGCGGAGCTCGCCACACAATTCCCGCAAGCCACAGTGCGCGATTTTGGCGAATCCGCGATTATTCCCGGGTTAATTAATGCGCATTCGCACCTCGAACTAACGGTGATGCGCGGGTTCCTGGAAAACGAAGAAACCGACTTTTTCGCCTGGCTGAAGAAGCTAACGCTCGCTCGAATCGAGCGAATGAGCGCCGACGATCTGAACGTCTCTGCTGCGTGGGGCGCCTGCGAAGCAGCGCGAGCGGGCGTGACTTGCGTTGCCGATGCCAGCGACTCAGCCCTTGAATCAATGAATGCACTTCGTGACGTGGGCCTGCGGGGTATTGTGTTTCAGGAATCATTTGGTCCTGATCCGCGCCTCGCGAAAGAAAACTTTGAAAAACTGAAGAACAAGATTGCTCGACTGCGCGATCATGAAACATGTCTGGTGAAGGGCGGCGTCTCACCACATGCGCCTTATACGGTTTGCGCGCCGCAACTTGAAATGATAGCGGACTTTTCAGTTACCGAGAGTCTGCCGCTGATGATGCATGCAGCAGAAACCACTATGGAAGTTTCGCTAATGCGCGAAGGTCGGGGCACCTTTGCTGAAGGACTTCGCGGCCGTGGTATCGAGTGGCGCGCGCCTGGCGTTTCTACCATCCAATATCTCGACGACCATGGCGTTCTGCAAGCCAAACCGCTGTTGGCTCACTGCATTTACGTCGATGAAGCGGATTTGGAAACGTTGAAACAAACCGACACGCGAGTGGCGCATTGTCCCAAGTCCAACGCAAAACTTGGCCACGGGCGTGCTCCGTTTGCGAAGATGATCGAGAAGGGAATTACGGTTGGATTGGGTAGCGATTCAGTTGCCAGCAACAATACTTGCGATCTACTCGAGGAGTCGCGCTTTGCGCTCTTGCTGGCTCGCGCAGAAGCTTCGGCCCACATCGTTGCCACTACCGAACCGGGCGACGATGTTGCAAAGGCAAAAATCCCTTTGGATGCGCGTGAGATATTCCAAACGGCGACTCTGGGTGGGTCGCGTGCACTTGGTTTGCAAGGGCAAGTAGGCGAACTACAGGCGGGCCTTCAGGCGGATTTCGCAGTCGTTGCGCTCGGCGGTCCACATCAAATTCCATCATACGATCCCGTCACTACCTTGATCTTCGCCGCCTCGGGTCGTGATGTGACTCTCACGGTTGTCGCGGGCAGGGAAATCTATAGCGATGGCCGCATCACGACGGTTGATGAAGTTCGATTACAAGCACGCATGAAGGAAATTGCATCGAAACTGCGCACCTAGAAACTAACAGAACAACCGCAGACGAACGCGGAAAACGCGAATCTGAGAAGTTTAAAAAGCTCAGGTCCGCGCGTATCTGCGTTAATCCGACGACTTTAGTGCTTTCTACGCTAGTGACGCCGCGATCGCCTCGTCGAAAATCTCGAGGGCCACGTCCACGTTCTCTTTGTTCAGTATCAATGGCGGCGACCAGCGGATTGTATTTACCCCGGCGCCCAGAATTATCAGTCCGCGCTCGAAACAAGCCATCTCGATTCGGTCGCGGAGCTCCGGGGCGGGCCTATTTGAGGCGCGATCCTCCACAAACTCAACGCCGACCATCATCCCCATTCCGCGGACGTCGCCCATGCAGTCATACTTTTTCTGCAGTTGTTCGAGGCCGGCCTTTAGGTAAGAGCCGACCTCGGCGCTATTCTGGACCAATCCACCCTCGATCAATTCAATCGTTTTCAAAGCCGCGGCAATGCAGACAGGATTTCCACCGAAGGTCGATGCATGAGCACCCGGCTTCCAGTCCATCAGATCGGCACGCGCCACGCAGACGCCGATGGGTAAACCGGAAGCGATGCCCTTAGCGATGCAAACAATGTCTGCCTGAACATCGTAGTGTTCGCAGGCAAACATTTTCCCGGTGCGACCCATTCCCGATTGCACCTCATCAACTATCAACAGTATGCCGTGCAGATCGCAGATCCGGCGCAAGCCCTGAAGGAAATTCTTCGGCGCCGGCACATAGCCACCTTCGCCCTGCACTGCTTCCACCACGATGGCTGCAACTTCTTCCGGCGG
This sequence comes from Pyrinomonadaceae bacterium, assembly GCA_036506215.1. Taxonomy (GTDB): domain Bacteria; phylum Acidobacteriota; class Blastocatellia; order Pyrinomonadales; family Pyrinomonadaceae; genus PSRF01. The sequence goes on from DASXSC010000296.1 coordinate 11,214, forward strand.
CGTCGTGGTTTTGAACAGCCGCTCCTCAATCCAGTTGAGCGCGCCCTGACCAGCGCCGCCATTGCCGCAATCTTCTTCGCGAAAAGGATTGCGAAACTCGTTGGGATAAGGAACGTGCACCACGTCGAGCACCTGTCGTTTAAAACCCATTCGCTGCGCAGATCGAGACGAAGTCAGCGAAAGCGAACCCAACGTGCGCCCATGAAAACTGTTGAAGAATGCAATGAACTTTTCGCGTCCGGTCGCGTGCATTGCGAGTTTCAACGCAGTCTCGACCGCTTCAGTGCCGCTGTTTGCAAAGTGAGTTCTCGTTGGTGATGGCACGGGCACAATCTCATCGAGCTTTTTCGCGAGCGCAGGCATATGGCGATAGTAATAATCGGTTCCGCACATGTGGATGAGTTGCTCAGCCTGCTCCTGAATCGCGCGCACGACGTCCGGATGGCAATGGCCGGTCGAGCAGACAGCGACACCCGCATTGCAGTCGAGAAAAATGTTGCCATCAACATCTTCAACCCAAACGCCCTGAGCGCGTTCGGCGACAAGCTTAAACGACGGTCTGGGATATGAAGGGGTAACAAACTGTGCGTCCGCTGCAATTATTTCGCTGGCCCTGGGACCGGGCAGGGGAGTCTTGATCTCGGGACGCTTTGGCGGTGCCATAGTGCCGGTGGACATCGATGTTTCTCCTTCTAAGAACGGCCTGCTAAAACGGGCCTGCTGGAAAACAAGGCGCTCGACTCTAGTCGAGTCCTGGTCAATCAGGTGCAAAAGTTAGAGGAGAACGCTAGTCAGCGAAAAGGTTACAGCGGCTATCGAGCGGGCGGTGATGTAAAGTTTGCTTATTCCACATGGCTTAATTCCGTTGCCGCGCTGGTAGGGTTACTTATGTAACTTCGTGAGTTGAATATTACCATGGGCCGAGAGCCCGTTCCAACCCGGTCGACCTCAGAGTTGAGTCTTAATTCACCCTTTGCGTGACCTTTCAGTCCTCTGCGACCTTTGCGGTTAATCGTTTTGCGGATTATTTACGGCAAAGGTCGCGAAGAGCCCCAAAGGTACGCAGAGTTTCCTCGAAAATCTTGTTACAGAACCATGTCGTTTGAGGTAATATGAGCCCGCTATGTCTACAGAGTCAGAAAGCGCGCGGAATCTTGGCCTCATGCTTCTCGGGTTCGCTCTGTTAACCGGTGGCGCAGCGGCATTGCTCTACTGGGCCTCATGGGGTGAGAAGTGGAATGTCGGGCCGTTGGCTTTCGCGATTATCGCATCGCTTGGAACCGTCCTTTTGATCGGGCTGGGGATCAAACAGCTCGTCAAAGCAGCGACTCTCAGCTAACGAAAATATAATGGATACATTCTCAATCATAGGTGTGCCTTCGTTGGCGCCGCGTTATTTCTTGGCCTCGGGATTTTCGCCTTGGTGATGTCTATCAAGGGCCTCGCTTCGACCGATGAGCCCGACATTAGCGTCAGCTCGATCAGTGGGACTACAAAGGTCGGTCGTCCAGGACTCTTCGTCTTCCTCATCCTTGGCGTGCTGGCGGCAATCGTTGGCGTCGCGCTACTGATTGCGGGCATCAAGGGCGCGACCTCGTAGCAGAAGCCCCTTTGCGATCGAAAAATCGATGCGCTCCTGATCTTCGCGACTTGGCCTTGCGCTATGCCCAACTCTTGATCGTTTGCAGGAAGCCAACGGCTAGTTGAAAGGCGCCTCTCAGTTTACTGATATGGGCAAAACTATTGGTTACTTGGTCGGCGGTGGGGTGCTGGTCGGTCTGGGGGTTTTCGTCTTCGTCGTGGCCGTCAGGCGGATGGCTGCTACTTTCCCTCCCGGTGGCGGCGCAACGACTGGCAGTCGCCTCAGAATCTTCGCCCTTCTAATTCTTGGTCTGCTTGTGGCGTCCGTCGGTGGGGCGCTATTGCTTGCGGGCTTTCTTGGCTAGTGACGTCTTAGAAGTCAGGATTCTCGGCACTACTAGGCCAGCACAAGACTCTCCTCAGACTCTCGAGCAAACGACTCTCTAATGGTTTCCTTTGGCGGCGGCTCGGGCCATAACGTAAGTCTTCGTCCCAGCGGGTGCGTCATTACGCGTGAGCGAAAATACTTCTCGTGTTCCCACTCCACTTCGGCCATGGTCAGCAGGCAATCGATGAAGTCTTCGCGGCCACAAGCGCAAGCGTATCGCGCCGCAGTTTCATATTCACCGATGTTCCGGCTCTCCAGCCTGCCCGCGCCATACATAGGTGCCAGCCAGCCCATGACGTGACAGAGCACACCGAGTACACGGCCGACAGCAAGGGCACGAATCTCACGCTGCCTGCTCGGACGCGTGCCCAGGGTTTCAAGAATCTCTCCTACGAGCTCGCGATGGTGCCATTCGTCATTCTCGATCTGCTGGATTTGCGTGCGTTCGTCCTCGTCTGCAACCGAATGCCAGTGACCTCGATACGCATAACCTGCGGCTAGCTCGGCCGAGTAAGCGAGCTGTAAGAGATTAATAAGTTTCCGGATGCTGTCGTCTTCCGTCATAAGCGCCAGTCTTAGGGGGCCACGAACTTGTATGTGATTATTCCGGTCACCTTAACGGGTTTGCCGCTCAGCTTAGTGGGAGGAAACTTTGCGCTGCGCGCTGCGGCGACGGATGCGGGTTGCAGCAACGGATGGCCTGATACAGCGCGAGCGGATTCGACGTTGCCGTTCTCGTCAATCACTACCTGGATCATGACGGTACCGGAAGCCTTCGCGGCTTTCGCGACCGCTGGGTACAGCGGCTCAGGTAAACTAATTGCCTTTCCGTTCAAGACACCACCAGAAACTGTTTTCCCCGTGGTTCCCCCTTTCTTTTCCGTCTCATCCTTCTCGGATGGAGACGCTAAGGGTGGTGGCTCTGGTATCCGACTCGGTTCAGGCGTTGGTGCTTCTGTGCTTTTGCTCTCTTTTGATTCAGCGCCGCCGATGTTATCGATCTTCCAGGCGCGACCCTCCTTGCTGAGGTCGAACACAAACTTGATCGAGTCGGTACCAACCTCGTTCTTATAGAAAAACGACACTCGCTTATCTTCAGCTATTGAAGTCTCCTGAACATCTACCATTCGGTAAGGTCCACTCGCAGCAGTCGCTCTTTGGACCATTTCTGCGAAGCTCTGGTTATTGAATTTAATCTTATCGAGCCCGGTCCTCTGAATGGCTTTAGCTGAAAAGAGCCTCGTCATGGCATCGGCGTCGCCTTTTTGTGCCGCTGCCATAAAGGCTTTCACGGTGGCGGTTGGGGTCGAGATCAAACTGCATCCCGTCAGAAAAAACAGCACCGTCCAAAACAAAAGTTTTGCCTTCATCTCTCGCTCTCCGGTGTGAATAGAGATCACCTTGCGGTTCGGTCTTCCTCGTTGTGATTGGCAAGTCTGCATGTGAGTTTCTTGACACTCGCTCGCACAGGGCTATACACTCGCGGTCTTTCAAATCCTAGCATTCTTAAATAAAAATTGCGCGGGAGTAGACGCTGCTGATGTGTCTCTGCCCGACCTTCGAAAGGACCAAAAAACAGATGGGTGCGCGAAAGAAGATAACCGTTGTTGGGGCCGGCAATGTGGGCGCAACTGCTGCCCACTGGCTGGCAGCAAAAGAACTTGGGGACACTGTGCTTGTCGACATCGTGGAAGGCGTGCCTCAGGGTAAGGCTCTGGATTTGGCCCAGGCGGCGCCTATTGAAGGCTTCGACGTTAAGCTGACCGGATTGAATAGTTATGAGGGAACTGAAAACTCCGACGTGGTAATCATCACGGCCGGCTTGCCGCGTAAGCCAGGCATGAGCCGGGACGATCTGTTAAAGACCAACGCCGAGATTGTTTCGAAAGTTGTCGATGAAGTCGTCAGCCGTTCACCTGATTCAATTCTAATCATCGTCTCGAACCCGCTCGATGCGATGTGCCAGGTCGCGTTTCGGCGTTCCGGTTTTCCCAAATATCGCGTGATCGGTATGGCGGGCGTCCTCGATTCGGCGCGCATGCGCGCCTTTCTTGCGGAAGCGCTCGATGTCTCTGTAGAAAATGTGACGGCGTTTGTACTCGGAGGCCATGGCGACACGATGGTGCCGCTGCCTCGCTTCTCAACCTGTGCCGGCATTCCTATTCCGGAACTGCTGCCGAAAGATCAGATCGATGCCATTGTGAAACGCACTGCGAATGGCGGCGCGGAGATCGTTTCATTGCTGAAGACCGGCTCGGCTTACTACGCACCATCTGCCGCTGCGGTCGAGATGACGGAATCGATTTTGAAAGACAAGAAAAAGATCCTCCCATGCGCTGCTTATCTCGAAGGTGAATATGGCATCAACGGACTCTACGTTGGTGTGCCGTGTAAACTAGGTGCGCGTGGCCTCGAGCAAATCATCGAGATCAACCTGTTAGCCGAGGAGCGCATTGCGCTACAGAAGAGCGCCGCGGCTGTTCAGGAGTTGATAGACGTGTTGGGCGTTTGAGCCATCTCCAAATCACTTCCAGTTTTGAGATATCAGATTTGCGATCGGAGCGCTCAGAAAGAGACTTCAATAACACAAAGAGGCACCGGCGAATAACCGGTACCTCTTTTGTTGTGAGTCGGAAGTTAAATGTTACGAGTTAGCAAGTTGCGAAGTTACTTGGGGAAGCTAATGCTTTTTCCATCCCCGACCGGAGTTGTCGGATCGGCATCATCGCTGTCTCCCATTTGATTGTCGAAAACAATCTCGCCGGTGTTGTCGTTCCAGATCTTGATCCGGAATTTATCGACCCCTCCTCCGTTTGGGGCCTGACCGTCAACGACCGTCAGGAGGTATTTGTAACCAGCTTCGTTGTTGACCTTGCCAGAACCCTTAAACTGCGTTCTGGCGCCGGCAAGTTCCCGGTAATCATAATTCAGAGCGTTGAATTCAAGGTCGCCAAGAATGAAGTTGACTAGGTTTTCACCCCTGGGACTCTTGCTAACTTTGGCGGTAGTTCCTTTTGGACCAAAGTCAAAGGTGATTATACCCATGACCGGTAGGCTCGCCGTCTGCGTCGCGGTCGCCGCTGAAGACGCTCCAGCCGGCTTCGTACGGGCAATGTTTTGAATAGTAACAACTGACCATGAGCCTTTCTGGTTCGGTGGTACGAACACGGTGCTCGTCTTAACCGTGGCATTGCCGGAAGCATCGGTGCAGGTGGTGGTAATGGTGTAGAGCCGTCCATTGCCCCTGCCGCCGCGTTCCGCTCGCAACAACACATTATGCGCGTCCACCACTTGCCAGTCAGGCGCAGTATCGCCATCACCGAGTCCCTCGATAGGCTCATTACTGGAGACGGTGAGCACGCAGTTAAGACCGGGACAGTTGTCTGTCGCGGTGTAGTTGACTGCGACCGGCACCATGCGATGATCTGGTGGCCATAGGTTGTTTGGAGTGTCGGTCGGCTGACTGACTACTGGGAACTCCGTGTCATTTACAGTCACTGTGAACGTACACGTTGCCGTGCCGCCGTCCAGCCTGGTGTCAGTTAGGGTGACCGTGGTCGTACCGATCGGGAATAGATCACCGGATGGGTGATCCGAAGTAACCACGCCGCCGCAGTTACCAGTCGCCGTTGGCATCGCATAAGTAACTACAGCGCCACACACTCCCGGATCGTTTGAGACCGTGATGTTGGCGGGACATGTAAGGCTACAAGCCCCGCTACAACAGACGCGCGTGCTGGCATAGACTGAAAGCGTGTCTATGCGCATACCGCCTCCGGTTGGATTCGTACCGCTGTCGTAGGCGGTGTGCCATCTGAGCTGTGCATTCTGACCATAAGACGCTGGAGGCAGGTTAATCGTAGTTGTAATAAAGCCTCCGGAGTTTCCGGTCCAAGCTTGCCGGCCGGTGAAAATACTATTGGTTACCCCGATGGCGCCGTTGTACCCGCCTTCAATAAACGTGCCGCCTGCAGCAACGACGTCCATGAAAGCGCCACCGTTTATGCTGATCTCGAGCACACCGCCGTCAAAGGCTGGTTCAGTGTTGTAGTTGTTTCTAAACGTCAAGCGTACTCCCGGATTGGTGCCAAACGCAGGAGCATTGGGAATGGCAATAACCGGCGACGTCAAAGAAGAATCGCTTGCTACCGTGCCGCCGTTTCCGAAAGCCGAGTTGGGTGCTGTGTCTGCGATCGGCGTTGAAGTGACCCACAGACCTGCAGTATTGGTCGCTGTGCTGCTTCGCGCCGTTGTCCAACTGCCGGGTAGGGCGGGAGCCGTGACGCCGTCGAAGTTTTCAGTAAATGCCGGAGCAGAGTTGATTAGCACTCCAAGTGTAAACGGAATGCTCACGTTACCCAGATCCAGATCACCATCCTGAAGATGGAAGGTCAAGGTAATGGTGTCGCCACAGCTGGCGTTGTTCGAAAAGTGGAAGGAACCGAAGCCGGTCGCGCCCGAAGCGACTACGCCATAATTTTGCGGAGCACTCGGGAAAGTTACCCCTCCGGTGGGGAGCAATGTTACGACGAGGTTCTCTGTCGGGCCGGGACCGATGTTGGTCGCGCCGAAGCTGACAGTTACATCTTCACCTGGATCTATGACGCCATTGCCCGGTTGACAACCTTCGGCTGTAAGCGTTGCGCCGCCGTTACGAAGCACAGGCAATTGCCTTCCGGGAATACCAATTTCCCAGATGCCGCGACCGTGGGTGGCGATGCGCAGGTAACGTTGCACGTTAGAAATCTTAACGTCGAACACGGCCACGCGCGGCAGACCAAGCCCGTAAGGAGCCCAGTTTGCGCCGCCGTCGCCTGAATGATAGACGCCAATTTCCGTCGCGGCGTAAATCGAGTTGGAGTCTTGCGGATCGATGGCCAAGCCGCTAATCGGCACCTGGGGAACACCGTTGCTTGAAGGCGTCCAGGTTGGCAAAGGGTCGTTAAGGTTTGTAGTTTTAAAGATCTGTTGACCGGCCGGTGGGGAGAAGCTGGTGAAGCTTATGTAGGCGGTAAACTTGTTGTTCGGATCAATCACTGCGCGACCGATGGAGTTTCTTGTCGTATCCAGCGGGTTGGGCGCGGGGAAGTTTGCTCCAGTGACGTTGGTCAAGGTTGCCGAACCCGTGGTGGTGGCGAAAACCTTGCCGTCGCGCAGGCCGACAATCCTGACGTTGTCATCCTGCGGCGAAACTCCAATGGTTGTGATTACTACTCCAACCGGGAAGGTAGGATTCGGAGGACACGGCGCGGTAACGCAGACCGAACCGGTGGGCACTAGCGGCGCCTGGCTCGCTAGCACCATAGTGTCTCCTCGGTTTGTTGAGCGCCAAAGCCGATCTGTTCCAAAGTAAAGGGTATTGGGATTTCCCGGCCCCAGCTCCAGCGGCGCGTAGAACAAAACATTTTCAATGCAGTTCATACCGTTGTTTGAGGTAATTCCCGAGCAACCCCTAAACGTCCAGCCGGAAAGCTGGCCATCGGCGTTTGCCGCGGTGCTCAAGGCGCGCTCAAAAGCGATCTGTGTACCGAGCTGGTTAAAGAACGTGTGGTACATCGTCACGTTGGTAGTGTTTTGTGCGTTGTTATCGATCATGGCATAGCCGCCGTCGCCATCTCGGCAGTGAGACCAGGTGCCGTCGGCCGCCTTGCAATTCGTGCCGTTGTCCTGTGTGCCGCCCATCAGGAAATTCCTGTCGAAGGGATGCACGGCTACACCTTGAAACTGCGTGGCACTGAAATCCGCATTGTTGAGACTCGTCCAGGTGGTCCCGTTGTTGGTTGATCTCCAGATGCCACCATCGCTGCCGGTGTAGACAACCTGCGGATTAGATGGAGCAATTGCGAGCGCGTGTTCGTCGGCGTGCAGCGTACCATCGTTTCGGGCGAAGCTCGCGCCGCCATTGAGTGACCGTTTCATGACGTCAACCAGGCATGAACCTGAGCCGCCTCGGGCAGCGCCGCCAAGATGAATCGTTTGATTATCTGGTGTGACGGCAACCGCGATATCGTAGAAACATTGTCCACCACAAAACCCTGTCGAACCGGGCAGAGGTGTGGACCATGTCAGTCCACCGTCGGTTGAGCGGCGCAACATGCCTGCCGTTGAAGAACTGCAGGCGGGTCCACCCAGCGCAGCCGTAGAAATTTCGCCCGTGGCTGCATAGAACGTAGTGGCGGGGACTGAGTTTCTGGTAACAGTGAGTTCCGCGCGGCCATTCGTGGCACCATTTGGCAACGTTAAGGTGCGCGTGAACGTTGGCGTCGCAGCGAGAGCATTAGCGGTGCGATAGATACCGCCGTCGCCGCTTACTCCGATCACAGTCCCTAGTAACAGATTTGGATTGGCGGGATCCATTTCAAGATCAATGATGGAGCGATCATTGGGAGTTGACACCCCGGTAACCTGAACCTGCTCGAAGGTCGGAGCGGCAGATTGAGCGTTTACCGAACGGTAAAGGCCGCGGCGGGGTGGCTGAACGGGAGCGGTATTGGGGTTGCCACCGGTCGCCGACGAGGTGCATACGAAGATAACGTTGTGGTCAAGCGGATTGACGATTACACGGCCAACCGCGCGTCCACTCATGACATCGTTGCCCGCTCCATCAAGTCGGAAAGGTCCGCTCAAAATTGCGCCTGGAGAATTGGCATTCCTGATGATGTAAACGCCGCGGCCGAGAGAGCTGTCGGCAGACTGGCCGTTTTCGCCGGTTCCCACGTAAACGATGCTGCTGTCGGTCGGATCGATCGTGATCGCGCCGATGGCCAGTGACTCTAACTGAAACTCAAAAAGCTTGGTCCAGTTTGCCCCGCCGTTGGTTGATTTATACAGTCCGCCTTGCGCGGTGCCTACATAAACTGTATCGGGATCCGTTGGATGCACAGCTATGGAGATGGTCCGGCCGCTCACAGGAACTCTGGTGGTGCTTGTTTGTCCGAGAGGTATCGGGTTAGGACCGATGAAGCTCCAATCAGTAGTGTTAACGAACGTTGACAAGCTGGAGCGCGTTCGACGCAACTGACTTTCCTGTTTTTCCATCTGGAGGACGGCTTTTTCGCGAGCTGCGTCTGCGCCTTCTGAATCGCGACCTCGCAACATATCGATATAGTCGCCACGAGCGCGCAGATATTCTTCCTTATCAATTTTTCCAGCCATGCCCGGCGGCAAATCCGGATCGTCGTCGTCGTTCGCAGGCGGATCGTCTACCGTTACCGTGGGCGCGGGAACAGGACCATAACTGGCTTCGGCAAGAATGGTGTTCAGTGGCCTCGCCGCCGAAGCACTTTTGTGTTTACTGCCTGATTTTGAAGTTAAACCCGCGGTGTCAGCTTCAACCTTCGCGTTGTTATGACCGGCAGTACGCGGAGTGAAGTCCCAGGCTAACGCAAGAGAAATCGCGACGAAAGTCAGTACTAAAGCCAATCTTGTTGCTTTATTCATGGGTATGGTCCTCGGTTCCTGATTTGTTGATGGTCACAATGGCGTCAACAAAGCGAACGATTAAGCCTTGGGGTTAGGCGAGCGCACGTTGATCTCGAATAAGACCAACTCCGACTTGGGATTGATTAAGAGATCGATCAGCGAACGACCGAGCAGTGTTAACCGGCTAAAGATTGGCTAACGCTTTCCGGCTTGAATATTGAAAGTGGCCGCAGAGTACGGCGTTCGGTAGTAGTCTGTCAAGAATTTACAGTGTGAACCTTCTGCGGGGTGAAAATATTTTTGCGCCGCCCGATATTTGCCTCGCCAGATACCTAACGCGCGTTGCCGGGGGAGCCCGCGCGCTACTTCAACCAGCGAAACAAGCGGTGGACAATCGTCTCGCGGCTTTCTTCATAAATCACCCGACTCGCGGTGCTGCCAACCTGCAGACAGCCTCACTCAACAATCTTGACAGGGCTTCACTAGCGAAGTATATAAGCGGTCCATCCGTTCTTTAATCTCTCGCAAGGAGCACAAAGATGGCTGACAACACAAGTGACTTCGAATCAATGTACAACAAACTGTACAAGGATGTTCAGAACGCAAATGCCGACAAGAGAAGGCAGCTCGAGAACCTCTCCGGCGAAGTCGGGAAGCTGTTTCAGATTATTTGCGAGCCAAACCCGCCGGGTTGCAACGGGCCAGACCCGCAGGTCACCCTCGAACAGCTGGCCCAGGAATGTAGGGATTGGAATACGAAAAAGAAAAAACTTCTCATGACCATATCCGGCGACATCGAGAACCTATTAAAGAACGTTTGCGAACCAGACCCGCCGGGTTGCTAGCCAACCCCCAGCAAATGAAAATCCCGCCGCTGAATTATCGCGTTGCGTTGGGCGAGCCTTTACTGAAAACTGCTAATCAAGACCACGTCGCTGGTCTCTACTCCGCGCTCGCACGCTAGCAGTTTGCCGTCACGGGACCAGTCGTAAGAAAAAATCTGATCGGACTTGAAGGCGGTCAGTTGCTTTTGGGGACCGCCGTCTATTGGTTGCCTCCAGAGATTCGAAACACCCGCGCGCGTGTCGATGTATGTCAGGCTCGCACCATCGCGCGCCCAGCGAACCCGCTGCCAGTCAACAATCGGAATATTCAGAGTCTTTATGGGTGGGCCACCGCTGAACGGAACGATCGCGATCTTTTGCGCACCGCTGTTTTCGTCCCAGTAGCGACAGGCGATTAGCCGGCCATCAGGAGAAATCACGGGCACGCTCGTACTGACATTAGTGATCTGTCGCGGGTGATCGCCATCGACAGAAAGCGTCCAAAGCGTCGGTCTTCCGCCCTGCCCGCCTCCGCTTTGGTAAACGATCCATTGTCCATCGGGCGAAGGGTCGGGATAAAAATCGCTGCCACCATTAGACAATTGTTTGGGATTATTTCCATCGGCATCCATTCTCCAAATATTGAACGTTCCTGTTCGGTTCGACGAGAAAAATATGTAGCGACCGTCGGGCGAAACTGCCGGATGATAATTAGCTCCCGCATTAGCAGTCAGTTGAGTTTTTTCTGTTCCGTCAAATTGCAGTCTCCATAAATCCAGTTTGCCGCTCGCCATCGTGGAATATATGATCTTGTCATCCGGCGTCCAGGCAAGTCCGTAGCTATGGCCTACGCCGGATGTGGTCTCGACGGCTTGATCGGCATTCGCGCCAGGCGCAACCCAGATACTTTTCAGCCGATTGGATTGTACCGTCACCAGCTTGGCGGCATCGCCCGACAGGCTGATGCCGTAGTAATCGCTGGAGTCATTTGTTATCTTCGTCGCCTCTCCCGCGGGATATGACAGATACCAAATCTGAACCGGAGCCACTGACTCATCGGCAGCATTCATGATCAATCCCGAGCCGTCTTTAAGCCACTTGACTTGCAGAATTGAAAACCACTGCCGCGACGAAATTGGTTTTTCTGTTCCGTCTGCTACGTTCACACCCAGCACTCCCATGTGAAACCCATTAGCGTAATGGCCGTCAAGAACCGCGATCAGTTTTCCGTCAGGCGACCAATCCAACCCATAAACAGAAAACACCTCGGTGTTATTACGCCTGGCCAAAACCTTCTCAGCGGTCCCATCAGCCTGCGCAATGATCACGGAATATTCGCCTTTGACTTCGTCAAATCGAATGAAGGCGAATTCGTGTCCGTCGTGGGAGAAGGCTATCGGACTCGTGACGTTCGACATTACCTTTTTTGCGATGCCTCCAAGCACGGGCACCTGGTAAAGCAGGTTTTGATCGCTTCTATCGCTTCGGATGTAGTAGATATAGTTTCCGTCGTTGGAGAAAGTGAGACCACGGTATCGGCCCTCAGCCGGCGGGACAACTACCACGTTACTCGCTGTAGCTTGATAGCTCACGATCAGACTTTGACGACCGGCATCTTCAACAACATGTGCAACATACTTGCCATCTGGGGAGATGACAGCGCCGTTATGAATGCTTCTGCCTGTATTAGTAAATTTAGTAAGCTGCATGTTTTGGAAGGGCGCAGCGGGAGCCCTTAGCCAGTGAAAAGCGGCCCAAGTTCCCAAGCCCAGGAGAACGAGAGCCAGGGCAAAGAACCCAATCGAGATGCGTGGTTGGCGCAGCGTTTCGGAGATACTTTTGAAGGCGCTGGAATGCGAATCTCGCGAGATTTGGAGTCGTTGCGTGCGATGGCCGGCTTCACTTTTGAGTCCGGCACGCGCTCGTTGCAGTTCAGCCAGCATCTCCTCAGCTGACTGATAACGGGCCTCCGGTTTTTTCTCCAGCGCCTTCAGCGTGATTCGATCCAGTTGTGGCGGGACGTGAGGGTTAACGGCTGACGGTGGCGGCGGATTGACATGAATAATCTGTGCGCCAATCTCGATGACGCTCCCGCCGGAGAAGGCCGGCCTGCCGGTGAGGGATTCGTAAAGCAGCGCCCCGAGCGCAAACAGATCACTGCGGGCGTCAACGTCCGAACCCATTGCCTGTTCGGGCGAAAGGTATAAAGGCGTACCTACCACGACGTTGCTGCTGGTACGCATCGCCGGCAAAGTCGCTGCGTTCAAACTGGCAGCAACAGTGTGCTCCTCGTGCAATTGCTTCACCAATCCAAAGTCGAGTACTTTGACTTGGCCCTGTTCATTGACCAGCACGTTCGAAGGCTTGATATCACGATGGATGATGCCGTGCACATGCGCCGCGGCAAGCGCTTCGGCCACAGCTTCGATAATCGTCAAAGCGCGTGAGATTGTCAGCGCGCTTCGATGCAAAAGCTCGCTTAGAGTCTCTCCTTTGATGTACTCCATGACGATGAAAGGCAGGCCGTCTGAAGTTTCTCCGTAGTCGTGGATGATTGCGATGTGCGGGTGTGACAGACTGGATATAGCGCGAGCCTCGCGCAGGAATCTGGCCCGATAATTATGATCGTGGGCGGCAGAAAGAAACTTTATGGCCACACGCCGGCCGAGATGTGTATCCTCAGCCAGATACACAACGCCCATTCCGCCCTCACCGATTTTTTCTGCGATTCGATAATGTGAAACGGTCTGGCCGATCATGAGTTCCTGTTCATCCGTCTTCTGAGTCGCGCGAAGATGCTAGTCAAGATTTAGGATGACAAGCACGCCGGTTGGCTTGGGCTGCGAAAGCGAAATACCAGGGAGGTCATGCTATGCCAAAGGCCGGGGCATTTCAAGATATGAGCGGTTCGCCACATCGCATAGTCGAGTGCCGAAAAGCGCAGCACCCAACCACAAAAAAGCCATGCAGGAGTTGGTAAACTTTTTAGGAATCTAGTGCGCTTGCTAGCGCGAATTTTCCGGCGCAATCCGTTTGATTTGCCTGCGGAACTCGAAGGATTTATGGGCAGAATTTTGGGGCGACGATAGTTTGCTGGCGCGTTGGGAGGTCGGATTCTTTGGAGAACCGTGCGCGGTAGCGCCGGATGCTAAAGTCAACTTCAACGCACGCCATGCAGAACCGAGCGCGGTAGCGCCGGATGCTAGAGTCAACTATGGCGTAGTGATTATACGAGGATTGGCGGAAGAGACTTGTTACAGGCAGCACCTATTAATTTCCAGCCTTCGCTTGTGCGGATGCTGCCCCTGGACAAAAGTTTGAAGTTGACTTTAGCATCCGGCGC
>DASXSC010000297.1:0-8115 GCA_036506215.1 Pyrinomonadaceae bacterium
CAAACTCTAGCCGCACGAGCTTTCCCTCAACCATGCGCTTGCTAAACGCTGAGGCTTCCTTGCCGAATGCTTCTACTGCCTTTTTGGGGTGGACCGTCTCGGGCGTGTTGACGCCGATGAGCCGGACATGTTCGCCAGTTCCCAGCACTAACGTACCTCCCTCTACGACTCGCTGAACGTATTCAAGCTCACCAGACGTTACGCCTGGGTCTGGTGGATTGAAGAATGCGGCGAGTAGCGCAATAAGGATGAGACCCGGCAGGGACCATTTCCACCGACTACGGGAAGATACTTGACGAAGATTCATTGCGGGCGCATTCTCCACGCGTGCCGCCACTGTGTCAACCCAAAGTTGCGGTAGGATGCGAATCAAATCTGCTACTCCCCGTAGTCGAATTGCTACTCTCGGGTTCTTCTTTGCCAGTAAAAATACAGTTTTTCATTGGATTATCTTTGTGGCATATACATTGCCTCAAAACACAACAGCCATGAATAAAAGTCTGCTTTGGCTGCTCACGGTTTTCCTGCTTGCTGCCGTCCACTCCGCCGAGGCGCAGAAGTCGCCGAAAATGCCGAGGATCGGATTTATCGAATCAAGCGGCAGTCCCTCCGCTCCCGTGCCTCGTATCGAGGCATTTAGGCAAGGATTGCGAGATAACAGCTATGTTGAGGGAAAAAACATCCTGGTTGAAGTTCGATATGCCGAAGGAAAGCTAGAGCGAATATCCGGTTTCGTACACGAGTTCGTGCAACTCAAAGTCGATGTTCTCGTGAGTGGAAATTATTTATCGATTCGCACCGCCAAGCAAGTGACGAAGACGATCCCCATTGTCATGGTAATCACTGAAGATCCAGTTGCGACCGGATTAGTTGATAGCTTGGCGCGTCCAGGCGGAAATGTCACGGGACTTACGAGGCTCACCCGAGAATTGAACGGAAAGCGGTTAGAACTGCTCAAGGAGGTTGTCCAGGGGTTATCGCGCGTCGGAGTTCTCTGGAATGCGGACAATCCAAGTGCGGCGATCGCTTTTAAAGAGTACGAGGCTGCAACGCTCACTCTTAAGATGCCGCTGCAATCGCTAGAGGTACGAGGTCCGAACCCTGAGTTGGAGAGTGCATTTCAAACCGCGGCTAAGGCACGGGTGAGTGGACTCATCATGGTTAGGGAGGCGGTGCTCAATCGTTACGCAAAGCGGATTGCTGAGCTTGCCATAAAGAACCGGCTACCTTCCATGTGCGAGGGAAGTGAGTTCGTAGAGGACGGCTGCCTCGTCTCCTATGCGACTAATGAAGCTGATCAGTATAAGCGCGCCGCCACTTACGTTGACAAAATCTTGAAAGGCGCAAAGCCTGCCGATTTGCCCGTCGAGCAGCCGACAAAGTTCGAGCTGGTGATCAATCTGAAAGCGGCGAAGCAGATCGGCCTCACGATTCCGCAGAAGGTGCTGGGGCGGGCGGACAAGGTGATCAGGTGATAGCTTATAAGAACTTCCTTTGGCTACTCACGGTTATGGTTCTCGCTTCCATCCATCTCGCCCAGGCGCAGCAGCCAAAGAAGGTCCCGAGGGTTGGATTTTTAACGACTAGCGGGCAGTCTTCTAAGGAAGCGTTTCGGCAAGGCCTGCGTGAGCTGAACTATGTTGAAGGAAAAAACATCATCATTGACTATCGACAGACAGAAGGAAAGGCAGAACGTCTCAACGAGCTTGCTGCCGAATTAGCGCGTCTCAAGCCAGACGTCATTGTTGCCGGCTCTACGCAGGATGTTTTGGCTGCTAAGAATGCGAGCAGTACGATCCCCATCGTAATGATGACCGTCGGCGATCCGGTTGCAAGTAAGCTGGTGGACAGCCTTGCCCGTCCCGGCGGAAACATCACAGGAGTTACCAGCCTTTCCCCGGATGTGAACGGTAAACGACTTGAACTACTCAAGGAAACCGTTCCTACGCTTTCCCGTGTGGGCGTGCTCTGGAATCCACAGGGTGCAGGGTCCCCGCTCAGTTGGAAAGAAAGCCAACTCGCGGCGCAATCTCTGAGTATCCAGCTTCACTCCATGGAGGTACGGAGCCCCAACGACTTCAGGACTGCGTTTAAAAACGCAATTAAAGCTCGTACCCACGCGCTCGTCGTTACATCGAACCCGGTCTTCAGCGCTAACCAAGATCGGCTGGTTGACCTCGCGTCAAAAAATCGATTGCCGGCAATTTATGGCAATCGCGAGGCTGTTGAGGCCGGTGGCCTCATGTCCTATGGGACGATTTACACTGATTTGTACCGTCGTGCCGCGACGTACGTCGACAAGATTTTGAAAGGCGCCAAGCCTGCCGACCTGCCTGTTGAGCAGCCGAGGAAATTTGAGTTGATTATCAACTTGAAAGCCGCCAAGCAGATCGGCCTGACGATTCCGCCGAATGTGCTGGCGCGGGCGGACAAAGTGATCAAGTGAGATCACGCAACATCAGCAGACAAAGCCGATGAATCGAAAGCTCCTTTGGCTCGTCACGGTTCTCCTTCTCGCTTCCGTGCATCACGCCGCTGCGCAACAGCTGCGGACGAAAG
Source organism: Pyrinomonadaceae bacterium (assembly GCA_036506215.1). GTDB lineage: Bacteria > Acidobacteriota > Blastocatellia > Pyrinomonadales > Pyrinomonadaceae > PSRF01. The sequence continues at coordinate 2,560 of DASXSC010000297.1, forward strand.
TCCCCCGGGTTGGGTTTCTGTTGGACGGCGCTGAACCTTCGTTTCACAAGGAGGGATTTTTGCGAGGCATGCGGGAGCTTGGGTACGTTGACAGCGAGAACATTGCCATTGAATACCGCTGGGCAGAGGGAAAGTATGAGCGACTTCCCGTGCTTGCAACGGAACTTGTTGGTCTAAACGTTGATGTCATCGTTGCTTTGAGTACGGTAGCAGCCCGCCCCGCCAAAGAAGCAACCAAGGCAATCCCCATTGTCTTCGTTAGCGGGGATCCCATCGGGACTGGGCTCGTTGACAGCCTGGCACGGCCAGGAGGCAACATCACTGGGTTAGCCACGGTTTCTCCGGAGCTAAGCACCAAAAGGTTAGAGATCATCAAAGAAGTGGTTCCCAAGGCTTCGCGTGTGGCGGTCATCTGGAACCCAGGCGGACCATCAGCGGCCTTGGCTTTCAAGGAGATTGAGTCAGCTGCCAGAGTGATGGGTATGAAGGTTCAATCCCTGGGGTTGAGAGGTCCGAAGCCGCTTTTGGAAGCTGCATTTAACGACGCTACGAAAGAGGGTGCAGCGGCGCTTCTCACAGTGGGCAGTGTCTTAACAAGAGACCACCGGACAGAGATCGTAGCGCTTGCCGAAAAAAACCGACTGCCTGCGATCTATGATAGTAGAGAATTTACCGAGGTTGGCGGCCTCATGTCTTATGGGATCAACATCACAGATTTGTTCCGGCGCGCTGCCACATACGTAGACAAGATTTTGAAGGGCGCGAAGCCCGCCGACCTGCCCGTCGAGCAGCCGAAGAAGTTTGAGTTCGTGATCAATCTCAAAGCGGCGAAGCAAATCGGGCTGACAATTCCACCGAACGTGCTCGTGCGGGCGGATAAGGTGATCAAGTGAACAATAGGCGGGCGGTTGGAATGTGGTGAACGCTTCGGCTATTTCGCCAACGCCTTCAGCATCGTCTTACGTCGCTTAATCCGCCGTAATCGCCCTCCTCTAATCACAATCCACGCCATGCGAAAACTGCACCCCAAGCATTGACCGTTAACAGCTTGAAGTCGCATGTTGGGTCCAGGCTGGCGCAGGACGATGCCGACGTAACCGTTGCAGCGCGGACATGAGCGACAGAGGTATCTTGTCATTCGTTTTACTTACTGGGCCAGGGGCTCGCCCAGGCAGATTCCATTCTCACCTGCGTGAAGCTCTACATCCATCCGCAACTGCATCTGCCGGCGTTGCATAACCGGCTTTGTCTTTTGGTAGAACTGCCCACCTGAAAGCTCAGTAAGCGAATGACGTGCCGCGCACGGAGTTCCTTAAAGAGACTGCAATTGCGGGCGATTCTTTTTCATAAACGTGTAGGCTTGCCAAAATCTGGCACGTTGCCATGACACGGCCGGTGGCCCGTGAAGGCAAATACTTGATTCAGCTACATGGCGAGATTGGGCACACTCGTTGCTCTACGGGAAACCCAACAAAATCACTCGGGAGGCGAAGTATGAAAAAACTTCCGTTACTCGTTGTAGCACTAATCTTCGGTTGGCTCTCAGTAGTGCAGGCACAGGTATGGGTTGATCCGTACACGCGGAGAGACGGAACACAGGTGCAAGGACATTACCGTAGCAATCCTGACGGCAATCCTTACAACAACTACTCGTATCCGGGAAACGTGAACCCCTACACCGGAAAGCAGGCCACGGGCGATCCTAACCGCTACTTGGAGCAGTACCAAAATAGAAACAACGCTGGATCGAACGGTCAAAATCAGTACCAATACAATCCGTATCAGCGCCGCTGGTAATTGAATTTCACGGGACGGTCGCATGAAGCAGATTATTCCGTTGATACTCGCTTTTATACTCGTACTGATGGGCTGTGGCTTAGTCGTGCCAGCAATTCGGCAGCATGATTCAGTATAGTTGAGCCCAAAAAGGGAGCAACGCACATGGAGATTAAGAATTTAGTCGCCAAAAGAGCGGTCAAAGGCGTCGCCGAACGGTTTCTATGGCATGTTGGTTCTGCTGTGGTCGTAGGAATTCTAGCGGCTGTTCTATGGGGCTTGTCTGGCCTGCCTGCGCCCAATCCTGCTCGTGCTGTTGTTGGAGCTAAGGTTCTCGATGACTGCGCGGCGAAGAGAATTCTGGGCTGTTAAGCTTCTGTCCCACGATTGCTGTGAGCTTTGTATAACCCACGATTTGGAAGGGAAAACGATGCGCAAAATCGTAAAGGAGCCCTTCGCTCCAAAGAGACGGCATATAGACAATGGTGAGTCTCGGGTTGGATGGTGGCGCGCGCTCTTTGCGGTCGTTTCTCTGATTTTCTTGAAAGGCAATCCTAGTAGAATTATCCGAGAGAGACTCTCGCTCTCACTATCTTATTTCCATTTGCTGAGCCGACGCTCACGTCCTAATCCCCGCGCAGAGTCACGATTCCCGCGAATCACAATCCAAGCGAGACGATAGCCGCACCACAAACACTGGCCATTCACAGCTTGGAGTCGCGTGTTGTGCCCAGGCTGGCGCAGGACGATGCCGACGTTGCCGTGGCAACGCGGGCAGGAGCGGCAGAGGTATTTCGCCATTTCCTGGCGATATATCGCAGTGACCTGTGATAGGTCAAATTTCGCAGAGGCCGGGGGGATTTGACCGAGGATGCTAATCGGCCACTTGATTGAGAATCAAGTTCGTTCTCTCTCCGAGCCAGCGGTCCAACCGGACCACAACCGCAGCTTCCTCAGTCATGCCGGTTGCAATCAGTTTTGACTGCATTGAACGACTTGTTCGGCCCCTTTTACAGCTATTGAACAGGATCTTTATTCTCGCTTCGCTGATACGCCACTACTCTCTCAAGACGGGCGTAGTAATCCTCAAGAGAATCAAAAATTGCAATATGTATAATTTCTTCCCACACAACCATAATGGGTAGACCAGACATCCACTCGCGAGAATCTTCCGGCATCTTACCGACCAGGAATTTTTGTCCTTGTATGTTCTGCAACTTGGGCTCCACGACTGCTATACCATTCTGCAGAACAGCACCTGGATTCCGTAAATACACAAATACAACTTTGTTTTTCCAAGACTCAGGATCAAATTCGTTCATAGTTTCCTTCGTTTACTAAGGGGCCGAACGACCAAGCTGAGATGGAAATAGAGCGTCCCTGCACCAAAACGCTGCCGCCGACATACACGTCCGGGCTAAACGGATGGACTAGCAGCGCACTGCCCTTAATGAAGTATCCTTTGTCTTGCATCACTTCTATCCTCAAGCTGCCGCAATCGGTGGCTCAGTTCCTTTAATTCCGCCAGAATTTTTGGATCATGCGTCGCGCCGTACTCACGAGCCAGCGCATCCATCTGCTGTTCTAGTTCGTGCACTTCATCACGCTGCATGGGCGCGTTTTATAGCGCCGATTTCGAGGAGAAGTCAAACGTCGGGCGATCGTTAAGGTTTTACAACCCTGAAAAAGGCAGCGCGGCGAATAACGGATGCTAAAAAGAGAGCGTGAAATCGTGTTCAACTTTGGAGGCCCCCCATGCTAACGTGGCAGCATGGCGTCTGAGAGGACCTACAGAAAATCGTGCAATAGCCTGTTTTGGCATTTTTGCGTGAACTGCGAAGGCTGGCCGAGAATAGATTTCGATGAAGTCACGAACCCTGACGATTCAGCGAGCGGTGTTCTGTGTATCCAATGCCAAGATTTACAGAGACAACAAAAATGCCTGGTTTTCAAAGATGAAACTCATTAACTGTTTAATCTTTCAGCGAAGCAGGTGCCACGCATCCTCGTAACGGGTCCAATCTTTGCGGGGTTTCTTGCTGCTGCCTACGGCATATTTACCGTCAGCGGGAATATAAACAGCAGAGACTTTTCGCAAATGCGACGTTGGAATAACGTAGAGCTTCATTGAACGGCCTTTGAGGATTGCAAACAGTGCGACGTGCGCTCGCCTAAGCTCGCGGCCAACATCAAGACGAGCGTATTCACGCCCGGTGGGCCTAAATCTGAAGGCCGGGCGCACTTGAATCGTGCAAAGCGCACCGTTTACAACGATCATCTTTAATGAAGTCCTAACACGATTTGGAGTGCTTGGCTGCGGTGAATTATAGGGAGTCACCCGAAGCCCTACTCGCCTAAGCGTGTTCATCACAGCTCGAATCTCTGACGGATATTCCTTGAACTTTTTTATGATGCGAGGCTCACGACGCACTATGCGCTCATACTCGCGCTGCCTGCCATCAACGCCAAAGTCCTTGGCGAGCTGGCCAATGCGCTGCTTTGTTAAGCCGAGATTTTTAGCGATGCGCTCGTAAGTAATGGTTGGACCAGCAAGCATCGAGCGCAGTCGGCCGAATGCTCCCTCGCCATAGCGGCGGTCAAATAGGCGCTTGTTGGGCATGCGAGTACTACTTGCCTTACGTTAAATTATGACGGCCTATGCGCCGGCGCGCCAAACAAGGTGCAATTTTTCGGTATTTGGATTGCTCTATTATTGATCTAATTTGCCCGTGTTGCATGTCATTAGCATGCTGGTCGTTAGAGGAGAAACTGCTACACTCCGACTTGAGATTGGTCATCTTAAGGACGACCGTATTGGCAATTGACGGCTCGCGCTGTCGAGATGAATTTTCCGCCGTGAATATCGTTATTGAGATGTCTTTGCCAATCTACGATGGTTTTATAGATCGACGCGACCCGGCATCCAAAGAGTATGCAACTGAAAAACAGCTCCATTACCCGCCGGCCGAAAGCAGATCACTTTGACCGGATAGCGGAAATTCATTGCGACGTTGAGCAAAAAGGACTGCTCGATCTGGCGCGCCGGGTTTATCCGGACACCGCCCCGGACATTGAAAAGGCTATTGCCGCCCCGCGGGATTCGTAGAGTCATCGTTGAATCGAGGGAGAATTTTTGCCGATGAGGTTAAAGATTTATTTACTGACGTTTTCAGTCTTGCTGCCGATTAATATTTCGGGATGCTCAACTAGCATAGATTACACGCCACCACTACAGGTTAGAGAGAGCGCGACAGTTATACTAAGAGATCCATTTGAAGCCGCATGGACTAAATCAGTGACAGCCCTCAGTGGGTCGTTTTTTGTAATTAACAACATAGTCAAGGATTCAAAGTTCATCAACTTGTCATACAGCGGAGATCCCGAAAAGTATGTGGACTGTGGACATGTCGCTATCAGCGTCAAAGAGGGTATCGGTAGCACGACGTACCAATTTCCAGGAGCGCGTCGAAGCGTTCAGTATAAATTAGCTAGAGGTTTTAGTACCGCTGTTGTTAATCGACAAATGTATTTGGAAAGTAGAATTAACATTCTGTTTGAAGAGCTGGATAACAATGAAACGGGGCTAAAGATTGTGGTTCGATACATCGTGACGCGAACAGGTACCGAAACGGTCATTGACCACATGAGCAATCAAACCTCGACTCTACCGCTTCCTCCCTTAAGCTTCAATTTTAATACGGGCGGAAGCGATTCAGCACCGGGCGAAACGAATTTGACATGTCACGCAACTGGTGAAATAGAAAGGACGTTAATCGATCT
>DASXSC010000298.1:0-9838 GCA_036506215.1 Pyrinomonadaceae bacterium
CGCGACAAACGTGGGAGTACGTCGCGCCCATCCATATTTGTGGTCACTGTCCTCACCCCAGCAACCACTGAGACGGAGGATTCACCAGCCGTCTCTTCTTGCCCCACAATATACATCGCAACGCGCGTGCCGTGCAAGGCACTTTTTATTGAGGAATACGCAGATATCAATTTTCAATTGTTCCTTGTCCGACATTCGTCGCGACCCCGAAAAGTGAGTCCGACTAGTTGAAAAAAACACGTAATTATTTCAAGGGCGGGCGTAAAATTTTCACGCTAGCCGTCTAAGCTCCCAGCTCTTTTTGGATCACGCTTGCTAATTCCTGAGCGTGTTTCTCGATTTCATCCTGGCCTTCGCCTTCAATCATTACACGTGCCAACGATTCAGTTCCTGAATATCGTAAGAGCAACCGCCCTCGCGGGCCTAACAGCGCTTCTATTTTTCTTGCGGCGCTTTCGATTGAGGGGATCTCGGCAAACGGTTGCTTCACCTTAACCGCGACGTTTACCAGTATCTGTGGAAATGTTTGAAAGCCTTCGGTGAGTTCGTGAAGATCCTTTCCAGCTTCCTTCATTGCTCTCAGCATGCTGAGCGTCGTTATCAAACCGTCGCCGGCGAGGCTTAAGCTCGGAAATATGATGTGACCTGATTGTTCCCCGCCAAGGCTTGCCCCGAGGTGCAGTAGTTCGTCCAATACATATTTGTCGCCGACTTCTGTGCGAACCAGATGTATTTCCTGCGAATTGAATGCGATCTCGAGGCCGATATTGCTCATCACTGTCGCCACCACGGTATCGTTGTTCAATTGACGCCGCGCCTTCAAATACCTAGCGAAAACCCACAAACTCGAGTCGCCGTTTATTAGTCGACCTTTAGCATCTACAAACAGGGCGCGATCTGCATCGCCATCGAATGCGACGCCAAGATCCGCTTGCTGCTTGATTACTTCACACTGAAGTGCTTCGGTATGGAGAGAACCGCAGCCGAGATTTATGTTGCGGCCGTCTGGTGTATTGTTGATTGTGGTGATGTTTGCTGCCAGCCGCCTAAACAACTCAGGAGCCAAGGTCGAAGCCGCGCCATTCGCACAATCGAGCACGAGCCGGACTCCGTCGAGCGACAGGCCGCGAGCAATCCCGTTGAGGAAATCCAGATAATGAGCCCGCAGATCGTTGCTTTCAGATGGGTTGGCTCGGTCAGCTATGAACGATCGATTGCCGGCATTGGAAGTCTCTCCTTGAGAAAAAACATCGCTTTCGATGAGACGTTCAGTTGCGTCATCGATCTTGCGTCCAGAGGCAGCAAAGATCTTAACCCCATTGTCTTGGTATGCGTTGTGAGAAGCGCTTATCACTACACCCGCATCGGCCGGTAGTGTACGGGCCAGAAAGGCAACTCCGGGCGTCGTAATCACTCCGGCTGTTTTCGTTTCCGCACCTGCCCTCAACGCACCTGCTATTAAAGCTTGCTCAAGCCACTCGCCTGATTCTCGTGTATCTCTACCGATCACAATCAATGGTGCGCGACCGAGTTTTTCTTTGAGGCGCGTGGCGAGGGAGGCGCCAACAATTTCAATCGTCTCGGCATCCAACGGAAATTTTCCGGCCTCGCCGCGCATGCCATCCGTGCCAAAAAGTTTCTTCATTAAGACGGGATTGGTTCAGGTAGGACTCGATAATACTACTGACGATTAACAGGCAGGCCGATGCTGGCCAAATAAGGCGATCCTTCGGCAGTTGCAAATGGGAGGTGAACGTCGCCGCGCTTCTTTTCGGCAACTTCAACACGAATGTCTACTGCCGGATCGAGTATATCGATCTTAGGATCAGGAATGTTGATCTCGACATGCGAGAGATTGAAGGTCTCCTTCTTTCCGTCTAACCATACAGTCTCGGTCATTGCTTTGCGCAGAGCATTTATCCGGTCGGCGGGCCCGCGCAACCTCACCTTCACGGGATTCATGCTGACACCAACGACCTCATACCCTTCGGGTAACTTACCCTCAAACTTAACCTCCACCTCGATTGGTGCCTCGATAATTTGCTCAAGACGAATGGGAATCGTGGATGGATGAAAACCCTGGATCTTTACGTCGTCGCGCAAATCCATCTTAACTCGATCAAGCGAGAGCCTGAGGATCCTTTCCCCAGCTTTTTGGTCAGTAAGATCGACCGTTGCCACCAGGTCACGCGGCCCAATGCGATCAAGCTTATCAGGGCTTCCCGTAAGAGTTACTTCGACCTGGCTGGGAGGTTCATTGCTTATTTCGAATCCCTCAGGTCTGAGGAAGTTGAGTTGCACACCCGAGACACGCAAGGTCACTGGTTTATTCTGACCCGTAACCGCCAGCCAGAGGACGACCGTTATTGCGAGGGCAAGCAACTTCAAACTCCAGTCTTCCAAAAACAACTTACGCGCCCATCGTTCCGGCGTTGTTGGTTTCCGCGGGACAGGAGTTGCTTCTGTCTCTTCTATGTCTTGAAAGGGCATAACAATTAGATTTCAGATGTCGGGTCTCAGACCCCTCAGATTGAAGCCACCTCTTCAGTTTCACTATCCGGTTCGTCGTGCTTTTCCAAAGGTTTGGTCTTTTCCCGCCTTGGCGATACCTCAAGTGCCTCAGAAATTGCGGCCCGAAGCTTGGGAGCATCTAACCCGCGTTTAATTTCACCCCGCTGCACGATAGAAATCAATCCCGACTCTTCTGATACCACGACCGCAACGGCGTCGGTATCTTCCGTTACGCCAAGGGCGGCGCGATGCCGCGTTCCCAAATCTCGCGAAAGGCGCGGATTCAACGTTAACGGCAGAAAACAGGAAGCCGCGGCGACGCGATGGCGACGTACCACTACGGCGCCGTCATGAAGCGGTGACTCGGGGTTGAAAATGCTGACCAGCAAATCGTAACTGAGTTCGGCATCCAATTTCACGCCACCGTCGATGATGTTTTTCAAACCAATGTTGCGCTCAATCACGATCAGCGCGCCGGTCTTGGTCGAAGCCAACGTTGTCGCAGCAAGGACTACTTCGTCATACACTCCTTCGCCGAATTGCCCGAGGTGTCTGCGTGTAAAAGGCATGCGAAATCGATTGCCGAGGGTAATAAGCGCCTGCCTAATCTCGTTCTGAAAAAGAACGATAATGGCCACGCCGATGTAGAGAAGGCCACCACGCAGGATGAAGGCAAGGGTTGCGAGGTCTTCTTTGACGGCGAGCCAGTAAAGGAGGGCGAAAGCTCCAATCGCGGCAGCCATGGGCGCGGCGCGGGTTCCCCGAACAAGTTTCAAAACTGCATACACAAGCAAGAAGACAAGGATCACATCCGCGAGATTGCGCGGCTCGCTAAGCCTTCCCAGGTACTCCGTGTATGGCAGTATTAACAACATTTCTTAGTTTGAAACCCTGGATTTGCGATTTGCGATTCAGAAGCAGCAATTTAGTTTCACCAAACCGTAATCGAAAAATCCCCTTATAACTTTCAGCCAACGTGTTCCGGAATGCAATCGGTTTTTCCACTATGACTGGCGCGCGCCGTCTCCAAAAAAATCATTTCCACTTTGGGCTCGGCTTCCTTGATTAAACATTCAATCTCTTCATTGGTTCGTTCGATATCAGACGTAACGAGATCGTCTCGCAGGTTGACATGTGCGTTGATCAGGATTTGCTTCGGAGCCAAGTGCATAGTTAAGAGTTCCATTACCTTCACCACATTGGGGTGGCCTTCGATTGCCCGCTTGATCGCTTGCCAGCTCTTCGGACTGGCCGACTCGCCAAGCAATAAGCCGCGTGAAGTTCGCCCCAGAACAAAAGCCACAATCGCCAACACTACTCCGATAAGTATCGAAGCAACTCCGTCCCAGTAGGCGCCCCCGCCTGGACCACTGTTCAACTGGGTCAGAATCAGCCCGATGGCAGCGATTACGATACCCAGCAGTGCCGCCGAATCTTCAAAGATCACCGTCTTCGCGGTGGGATCTTTTGATTCGCGAAGATACGCCAGAAGGGTTAGGCCATCGTGGCGCGCTTCTTTTGTTTCCTGATAAATCGCCAGAGCGATCGATCCACCCTCCAGTGCGAACGAAATTGCGAGTACCCAATACGCCCATTTCAGATTCTCGGGAGCGTGTGGGTGAGTTAGTTTTACAACGCCCTCGTAGATCGCATAAGTTGAACCAACGCCGAAAATAAATATTGCCGCTATAAAAGACCAGAAGAATCGCTCTTTCCCATAGCCAAAGGGATGCTTTCGGGAAGCTGGGCGCTTGAAGAAGCGCAATCCGAGAAGCAGAAATACCTGATTCGTAGTGTCTGCTACCGAATGGAGTGCCTCCGCCATCATGCCAGAAGAGCCGGTGATCAGCGCTGCTCCGAGTTTCAAAACCGCAATTAATGCATTTGCAAAGAGCGCGCCCAGTACTGCAAGCATCAACGATTTCCTTCGGTTACAAGATGGATAGCTCCGCTTGGATTATCGCGAAAAAACGGGAGTGTGGCAATGGCGATAAGGTTGCGAAGTTGTTATTACCGGGCGACACGTGGGCAAGGTCATGAGGCTTGAGCTTTCGCTTTCGGGCGCCGTCTGATTCTTCCGCTTTGCAGAAAACCTATCAACTGTCCATGAGCGTTGACTACACCAAGGGAGCCCACACCATTTTTTTTCATCAACTCTTGAGCGGAATCGAGTGTTGTAGAGGGTTCGACAAAGAAGCCGGGACCGACTGGACGCATCACGGCTTGCACTCGTGTCGTTGCCCAGCGCTCGCGCGGAAGTGATTTCAAGTCTTCCAGCGACAGGATTCCGTGGAGACGTCCCTTTAGAGCAACGGGAAAACTTGTTTGCCGGTGAAGCGGAAGAAAGTCGTCTACTAATCTCGTGACGGTGAGCGTTGGTTCAATCGACACCGGTGGCGACATTGCCTCGCCAACTGTGGCCAGTCCGACCTGGTGGGCGCTTTTAACAACCTTTGCCGCAGTATCGAGTAAGAACAGTCCGACCAGAATGGACCACCCACCCATGAAGTAAGGCTGGACCGGCTTCCAGTTTGGCGCGATCAGGATATAAATTCCGAACAGAACAAGCACTCCCCCGATCAGAACTCCGCAGATTCCGGCCTTACGTGTTGCATCAACGATATTTCCACTTCGGCGCCAAAGAATGGCTCGCAAGACGCGGCCGCCATCAAGCGGATAACCGGGGAAAAAATTGAAGAGTGCGAGCAGTAAATTGCCGGAAGCGATCAAAAAGAAGACAACGACTGTCGCTTCATAGTCTCCCAATGCGGCGATCTTTGCACCCACAAAAGCAAGTAAGGCAAACAAAAAACTTGCTGCTGGGCCCGCCACCGCGATACGGAATTCCGCTCGGGGATTCTGCGGCTCGGTTTTGAGCCGAGCAAGACCGCCAAAGGGGTGAAGGACGATCTCCTCGATTTCAATGCCTTCAGCTCTGGCCATCAAGGCGTGCGAAAGCTCATGTCCAAAGACCGATAGGAAAAGCCCCGCAGTAGTAATCAGGCCAAGGATCCATGCTGTTGCCTGTGCGTGCGGCGGCAAACGAACGTTGCCAACCTGGATAGCATGGCTTTGCAGGTTGCTCTCAATCAGCCAAACGCTCAACGCGACTACAGCAAACCAGCGATAATCTATGCGTACAGGAATCCCGTAGACGCGAGCAATTGTCAGTTGCCGTTTTATTAACTCCGTAAAGCGCATAACCGTTACAAACTACATGTGGACAAGACAGGAAATACTCTTCGGGCGAACCTGTTCACCTTTCAAATACTATCTTGCTTGTGGGATTCGGATCGAAGAGAAAACTCAGCTTTGAGTTTGTGAATACCTATGTTCTTTTTAGGGACGGACCTCCCTCTCCCCTGATTGGAGACGCTGGAGCGGGCCCCACAGGACCTCAAAAGGCGCCGCTGGCGCGTTGCCAATCAACTTCCCACAAGATAACTGGTTGCTCGCGATTCTTGACTGTAATCGGATCGCGCGGGTGCAATTTATAGCGGCTGCGCGCGGCTTTGGCGGTAGCGTCGCTAACCAGAATCTCGCCGCCCCTAGCATTTGATTCCAGCCTTGCAGCAGTGTTTACCGAATCTCCAATGGCAGTGTACTCGGACCGGCGTTCCGAGCCGATGTATCCAACCGTAACTTCACCAGTATGTAGTCCGATGCCAACGCCAACTTCGGATAGACCTTCCTGGCGCAACTCCAGGTTGATGCCGAGCAGTCGACGTTGCATCGCCACGGCAGCGTTAAGAGCATTTGACGCATCTTCGGGCGTAGTTGTGGGAGCGCCAAAGAGAGCCATCAGGCCGTCGCCGAGATATTTATCTAGTGTTCCACCATGGGCAAAAATAATATCTGTCATAGCGGAGAAATACCGGTTGAGGAGGCCGACAATTTTTTCCGGTGGCGCATGCTCGGAAATGCTGGTAAAGCCGCGAATGTCAGCAAACAGTATGGTGATTGTCTGGTTAACCCCGCCGAGTTTAAACGACTCGGGATTCTCGAGCATTTGTTTGACCACATATTCGGGCAGAAACCGGCTGTAGTTTGCCCGCGCCACTTCCTCACGCGCGAGACGCTCGTGGGCTCGAGCGTTTTCCACTGCAATCGCCGTCTGCGCAGCGACGGCGCTGATTAGTTCAAGATCATCCGGCTTGAAGGCAGCAAACGGATCGAGTCGATCGGCATAAATAGCGCCGTGAACTCTCGACTCGCCAACGAGTGGGGCACAAATAGTCGAACGAACTCCCTGAGAAACAATCGAATCGACTCCAGCAAACTCTTCGTCAGAAGCGGCATCCTGCGAAAGCAGAGCCACTCGATCCTTCATCACTTTTCTGGTTATTGTGCGACCGATTGACAGTTTGCGTGCGTGGTTGTTGAGGCTCTCATCACGCGCGCGCATGGCAATCGGATTCAACTTCACGTCCTCGGGATTCTCGGTACCATTGCCTTCGGCGAGTAGGGCGACAACTCGATCGGCTGGAGTGGAGCGGAAAATAACGTCTGTCGCCTTGGCAAATATCGCCTCGAGATCGAAAACCGATCCTAAGGTCTTACTCATCTCGTAGAGCGCTGAAAGTATGTTTGCTTTTCGTTGCAGCGCTTCAAGCACTTTGTCTCTCGCGGGGCTGGTTGCTGAGGGTGGCACCCCTTCTCCGGGCTTCGAGTGCAAGACCGTCTGCATAACATCATTGGCAGAGACGACAAGTTGAGTGTGGCCGAGAGGCTTGTCATCGTACCGCACGTCGGTGGTGCGTTCTTCGGCGCGTTGTTCGAACCGTAACGTGCTAGCGCCGATGGTTATGCGATCGCCGTTCTTTAACTGGTATTCGTAGTGCGCTCCGCCGTTGACGAATACTTTGTTTGCACTCCGACGCAGTTCACCATTGATCATCGCGCCGTCCACCAGCGTAAAGGAGCCTTCCTCGGAAGATCTAACATGCGCGTGATAGCGCGACGCACGTGGGTCATCCAGAACGACGGTGTTGTCAGGAGCGCGGCCGATGGTGCAAATCCCCTGAGGCAAAAAGCTGTATTCCCATTGTCGGCCGCTGGCGTCAGTGATTTTCAGGAGTGCCATAGAAGATTAATCGGATTTCGAACCAGAGAGAGGTCTGCCGCCCTGCGCGGGTTGCCTGCGTGGGGCAACCGGCTTTATCCCTGAGACAGAAATTGGCTAAAGAGCTCGACGGGTAACAATCTGCAACTATTCTTCAGCGATCCTAACACGGTTTGGCGGTGACAACTAAATACGTTTAGGGGTGATAACAGATACATTTAACAGGACAAGGAGTCGAAGTATTTAGTATTATCTGAACCTCCTTGTAAACTGCATCAGCGGGATTTACTTTTTATGAGTAACCTGCCTCGCTTCGCAATAGTCCTGACTCTGGCGCTTAGCTGCGCTGTCTTTCCTGCGGCAGCGAGCTCCCAAACAAGGGCGCAGAAGAAAACTCCGACGAGCAGTATCTCGGGTCGAATAACCATTCATGGAAAGGCCGCACCTGGGCTCATCGTCGGCGCCCGCAATTCAGACTTTTCGCCGCAACCAAGCCCGGCGCTCAAAGCCACGACGGACCAGGACGGCAACTACCGAATCACTGATATACCCGCAGGTAACTATCAAGTCTCGCCGGTGGCTCCCGCATATGTTATCTCGGATTTCGTTTTGTACGGGGCAAGGGGCAAGATACTTCTGCTCGCAGAAGGTGAGGACGTTCAGGGCATCGACTTCTCCCTTGTTCGGGGTGGGGTGATTGCAGGCAAAGTGACAGAGGCTAACGGTCGGCCGGTTGTTGAAGAACGTTTGACGATTGTGCCGGAAGAGCAGCCCACTGCACGAGTTCAGATGATTACCCCGCTTAACGCAGGCATTTTTCAAACGGACGATCGTGGCATCTATCGAATCTACGGCATACCTGCGGGGCGCTATAAGATTTCTGTCGGCATGGCCGATGAAGAGCTTTCTTCAAACGTCCGTTTTGGGAGAGTTGCATACAAGCGAACCTTTTATCCCGACGCTACCGATCCAAACGATGCCAAAATCGTCGAAGTTACTGAAGGATCTGAGGCGACAAATATCGACATCACTTTGGGACGGAGCCTGCCAAGCTTTGTAGTTAGTGGAAAAGTTATTAACGGTGAAACGCGCCAGCCAGTGACAGGGGTGAGGTTTGGGCTGCGTCGTGTGGTCAAGGACCGCGACGCCATGGTCATGGGAATATTTACCACATCAAACAGTCAGGGTGAGTTTCGCATGGAAAATGTAACTCCCGGAAAGTATGTAGCCTTAGCCTTCCTCTCGCCGCAGCCTGGTAGCGAGCTGCGTACTGATGCCGTGCCGTTTGAGGTGATCGATCAAGATGTAACTGGCCTCCTGGTCACGACTGTGAAAGGCTTGACCATTACAGGGAGTGTGGCGCTCGATGGCACTCACGACAAGAGTGCGTTCGCGAAACTTGCGCAACTGCGCCTTCAGGCCTACGTTCGCAAGGAGGACGTCAACTCTGGTTCCTGGCAAGAATCACCTATCAACGCTGATGGGAGTTTCCGCCTGGATGGGCTGGGCCCGGGTTGGGTCAGTTTTTCGCTCAGCGCTCAAGATCGACGCCTGGCCGCAGGTTTTGCAATCTTGCGTGTCGAGATCGACGGCGTTGTTCAGCCGCGAGGTATTGAGCTCAAAGGCGATGAGCAAACTACGGGCGTCAAGATTATCGCGCGTTATGGAACTGGTTCAATTCGGGGTGAAGTTAAGTTAGAGAATGGCCCGCTACCGCCCGGCGGACGCATTTCAGTTTGGATCAAAAAGGTCGGTGACACTGAGTCAAACTTCAGGCAATACAATGCGGATGCGCGCGGGCATTTCCTAATTGAAGGAATACCAGCCGGAAGTTATGAGCTAAACGTTAGTGCAAATATTATAAGAGGCCGCGGCCCGACAACAAAGCAACTGATAGAGGTCTCGGAGGACACCGTTACCAATGCCGTTGTAACCCTGGATCTAAAATCGGATCCGGGACAACCCCCAACACCCTAGGCTCGCATACCTGCATTGGGATGTCATGAGGCTCGCCAAACAAAACTTGCGTACGACCGTGCGCCAGCTGCTCGTTGGCGTAGCGATGCTATTAGCATTCTCGATTGGCATTGCCACGCAAGCTCAGGAAGACGAAAGCAGGAATACCGAGCCAGGGACCGGAACACTCACTGGGCGCGTAATCAACGAGAATGGACAGCCTGTATCGCATGCCACGGTTTACGTAACTGCTCCGATGGCCCTTCCTCAGCCTCGTATTACCTTCACAGATGACGCGGGAAACTTCCA
>DASXSC010000299.1:0-66884 GCA_036506215.1 Pyrinomonadaceae bacterium
AGAAATGGCAGTCTGGAAACGTTACAACGGAAAGCGCGTCAAGGGCGAAGGGCCAAAGGGAAAAGGCATCTGGATCGTGGAGTTCAAGTTACGCGGACTCTACATCAAACAGGCCATCCCCGAAGCGCGAACTAAAGAACAAGCAATACAAGCGCAAACCAAGATCAAGCGAGATATCTTCGATGACAAGTACGACCGAGCCGCCGGCAACAAAGACTTCACTGAGTTTGTGGATGAAGTCTTTGTCCCCTGGGCGAAAGCATCGAAGCGCAGTTGGCAGGATGACGAGGAGCGTGCGCGGCCTCTGAAAGAGTTCTTCAAGGGGAAGCGACTTCGCGACATCACGCCGATGCTGATTGAGAAGTACAAACAACTACGCTTGAAGACGAAGACGTTACACAAACGGGAGCGCTCGCCGGCAACGGTCAATCGCGAGCTACAAGTTCTGTCGAAAGGTGTTTTCCATGGCCTACGACAATGGGCTTGTGGAGACGAATCCGATGGGACGTGTGCACAAGCTACGCGAGGCTCCGGCGCGCGAGCGCTATCTGACTGATGATGAAGAGAAGCGACTCTTCGCAATTCTCGTTGGCAGACGCGCCCACATTCGCCCGATCGTCGTCGTGGCTTTGCACACAGGAATGCGGCAAGGTGAAATCCTGGGTTTGAAGTGGGAGAACGTAGACTTCGAGCAAAGGACGATCTACGTCGCTCACACCAAAACGGGACGGCCTCGCAAGTGCCCGCTTCGATTGGTTCGGTCGAACGCCAGAAGCGCGCCAAGATCGCGCCAACTCGCTACTGGGACCGAAGGACGGTGATCGTGGAAGTGTGTAAGTTGTTGAAAATAATGGCGGAGGGGACAGGACTCGAACCTGCAAGCCCTTGCGGGCGGCGGTTTTCAAGACCGCTGCACTACCAATTATGCGACCCCTCCGCTTTCTGGAACTATAGCCCAGCTCGGGTGAACCTCTCAACCGGTTCGCCGGGAACTATGAGGCGGCGTGCACAAAAAGTCAGACAACCAGTGCCTGAGGCGCACGCATAAACAATCGCTCAGCGGCTATGCCGCCGCACAGTGCGGCAAGGCTCCGCCTGGCTCCGCCTTACCGGAGACAGCTTTTGTTAATTAGGGAGGCTACGCCTCCGATTCATTACAGATTCATGAGGCACAGCCTCATGAAAGAAATAATATCGCCCGCCGGAAAGGCGAAGCCTTTCCGCACTGTGCGGCGGCAAAGCCGCAGGCGCTTATTAGTGGTCTCATTCGCGGACGGGTGCCGCTACTTTTTGTACAAGCAGCCGAGCATGTACTGCCGCTCAACTCCGGCCAAAAAGAAGAATCAGGTCGATTCATTTGCGCGTTCTGAGATCGGGGGCTAAGATCGAAGCTCAAAGCAGATGCGCGTAACCATCGGGCAAATAAACACTACCAACGGGGATTACGAAGGCAATACCGCCAGCATTATTCGGGCGATTGAGCAAGGCAGGAAGGACGCTGCAGATCTTGTGGTTGTGCCTGAAGCCTGCATACAGGGTTACACCTCGCTCGATTGGTTCCTCGATCGCGACGTGGCGCGTTGCGTCCTGCAACCGCTGGAAAAAATCATCGCCGCAACTGAAGGGCTGACAGCGGTCGTGGGGACCGTCAGGCCCAACGACGGGTCGACTGGCCGCAGGCTATACAACTCCGCTGCCGTAATCCGGAATAAACAGCTTATCGGATTCGCCGACAAAACTTTATTGCCGGAATATGACGTATTTGACGATCCCCGGTACTTCGAGCCGGCGCGCGAGCGCCATCTGTTTTCAGTAAACGACAGCAAATTAGGTGTAGCTGTCTGTGAAGATTTTTGGAACGATAAGACATTCTGGAGGAACCGGCTCTATCCAAACGATCCGTCGGATGAACTGATTGAGTTAGGCGCGCAAATATTGGTCTCGATCAATGCTTCGCCGTTCAATAAGGGAAAGATGGGTCAGCGATGTGCGATGGTTTCACATCGAGCGAAGTCGGCAAACCTCCCTATCGTGTTCGTCAATCTTGTGGGCGGAAATGACGGAATAATCTTCGACGGCGCCAGTATTGTTTCAGACTGCGAGGGGAAGATAGTCTTGCAGGCGCCTCCCTTCGAAGAGTTTTTTGGCACCGTTGAGCTTGAATGCGGGGTAGCGGACGAGCGCTGCTTGCCCGGGGACGATATTGAAACCATTCGCAGCGCGCTGGTGCTTGGCATTCACGATTACGCCCGTAAGAACCGCTTTACAACTGCGGTCCTGGGCTTGTCGGGCGGTATCGATTCCGCTGTAGTGGCAACGCTGGCCTGTGAAGCGTTGGGCGCGGAAAATGTTTTGGCGGTAATGATGCCGTCGCCCTACTCTTCTCGCTCAAGTGTCGACGACTCACTGGAGCTGGGACGTCGTCTCGGAATGAAAGTGATTGAGCGCCCTATAACCAAAGCCTTTGAGGTGTTGTTAAAAGAGCTCGACTTGCCGCCGGCAACCGCCGAGTCGAGTTCTCGTGCTACGGAGAACCTGCAATCGCGACTGCGCGGAAATATCCTGATGACTTTCTCCAACGCGGAGGGACGGATTCTGCTGTCTACCGGCAACAAGTCGGAGCTGGCGCTGGGCTATTGCACTCTTTATGGTGACACGAACGGCGGATTGGCCGTGATCGGCGACGTCTTGAAGACGGAAGTTTATTCGCTGGCGCGCCATCTCAATCGGGAAAGCGAAATCATTCCGGCATCTATTATTGAGAAACGCCCATCGGCGGAATTGGCGCCCGGGCAGTTTGACGATCAATCACTACCTCCCTACGACGCACTGGATCCAATTCTCAAGATGTACTTTGAACAGAAGGCGACTCCCGAAGAAATTATCGCGGCGGGAAATGATCCAACCATGGTCTACGATATTTTGAACCGGGTG
The DNA here is from genome assembly GCA_036506215.1 of Pyrinomonadaceae bacterium. Classification (GTDB taxonomy): domain Bacteria; phylum Acidobacteriota; class Blastocatellia; order Pyrinomonadales; family Pyrinomonadaceae; genus PSRF01. The sequence continues at coordinate 2,935 of DASXSC010000299.1, forward strand.
GAATCGCCGGCTAACGAATTCAAGCGACGCCAGTTGCCGCCCACACTGATCATCTCGCGCAATGCGATCGGCATTGGAAGACGGCGCCCGGTCACGCATCATTATCGAAGACCAACCCAATGCTAACTGTAGGACAGGCATTCCTGCCTGTCCGCAGGCCTCTAGCCTCGCTAACGGAACATTGTTTATCTCTTCGCCCCATAGGAGCGAAAAAAAATGGTATCTAACCTCATGGGACCGCGACGATGCTGGCCCGCAACGAGGGACCCACCCGCTACCGCGAGGTGGTACTGACTTCACGCCACCAAGTTGAATGGTAGGTTCGTGCAGGGTAGATCTCTCCTATCTCACCCGCGCGAACACTGGTCCCCTAAGGACAGACAGGAATGTCTGTCCTACTTATGCCGCATACCGCGCATAGACCGATTTCACTCTCTCGAGAAAATCTCTGCGGTCGACGATGTAGTAAAGCTTGACCTTGCCGGAGCCACCGGAAAGTTTTTCTATTAACTGCTCCAGAATTTCAAACTGATCTCCCGGCGAGATTTCTTTTGCCTCGAGATAACCGCCATAACGAAGACGCCTGATCAACTCCTGCAATGTCAGCCGGCCCTCCAGCGTCCAGCCCCCATGAACATGTGATCTACTGACGAGGTACTGAACGATTAACGCCTCGCTGTAGACGACTGGCGCCAGGAAGAGTCGGGCGTCTTCCTTTTTCCAGGCTTCGGTGAGCCGCTGCGAGCGACGCACAGCGCGCACGCCATTGAAAACATCTGCCCAATCCATCTTCGGATCGGAACGGGCAAGATATGCCCGCGTAGTTTCAAGCAGCCAATTGTCGTCTTGAATATCCAGTTTGTGATCGAGCGTATCGAGCCAGTCGAAAAAGACGCTTCGCCTGTCTGACTTTGCCTCAATAACCTGAAACTGGTTGTCCTTCTGCGGGAGAGTCTTGATTAGTTTTCGGCGAGCCGCATCGGTGGCTTTATCGCCCTCGATACGGGTGGTATCAAACCGGGCGTGCCAGCGGCGCGTAGCCTTGCAATAAGGACAATGCGGATGCTTCTCCTCCGAGTCAAAGAAGGGCGGCGCTGCCCTCGGCGCTGTCAGTTCCGTAATGGTCGGCGAATACTTTTTTATTTCGGAATATGCAGTGCGTGGCGCCAGGCCCAACTGAGTTGTAAAGATGTCGAAGGTGCAGGCGAGACAGACAAGCGTTGAGTATTCAGTGACACTTCCCTGTGGTAAGGCGCTGAGATCAAGTGATTTCTTCTTCGCGATCGCCATACTAAATTAAGCAGGCATGGGAAACTCTCTTCGCGGCTGCGCCTCGAGCAAATGATCAAGCCAGTCACATGATCGAAACTAAAGCCGGACTTAAATCCTCATGCGTGTGACCGACAGCGAGATCGAGTTCTGCTTCGACGTCGCCGTCCACAGCTTTGAGTTTCTTGAAATCAAACAAACGGTGATCCAGCAAGTGTGACGGTGCAGCATTGCCGAGCGCGGTCAGCATGGAGCTGCGAACATTTGGAATGTCTTTTTCAAGTTCAGTTATCAACCGCTTAATGCGCGCGCGTTGGAGGTTTGGCTGTGAGCCGCAGAGATCGCATGGGATTATTGGAAATTCCTGCAAGCTGGCAAAAGCAGCGATGTCAGCTTCGCGGCAATAAGCAAGCGGACGAATGACCGTATTGCGCCCATCCTTTGAACGCAGCACCGGAGGCATCGCCTTGAGTGTGCCTACGAAAAAGAGGTTGAGCAGGAAGGTAGTAATTATGTCGTCTGCATGATGGCCCAACGCAATCTTGTTACAACCCTCCGCTACTGCGACGTTGTAAAGAATCCCACGCCGGAGACGCGAGCAAACGGAACAGTAGGTTCTGCCCTCCGGAACGAGACGTTTGACGATGGAATAAGTGTCCCGCTCGATTATTCGAAAGGGGACGCGGCGATTTTGTAGGTAGCCGGGGAGCACGTCCGCGGGAAAGCCGGGCTGTCTCTGATCAAGATTTACAGCCAGCAGCTCAAATCTCACGGGAGCGCGCGGCTGTAGGTCGAGTAACAATTCCAGCATCGTGTAGCTGTCCTTGCCGCCAGACAAGCACACCATTATGCGATCTCGGTCTGCTATCATGGCGAAATCCTCGATCGCAGTGCCGACTCCGCGAAGCAGTTTAGTTCTTATTTTGCTCTCTTCAGACATAGTCGTTAGGCCGTTGGATCATTGCTTATTTCAAAACGGCCTGCTTGTTACGATTGAGCTCCTTTCCCGCTCTAGTCAGAATGCCACGCCTGATTTGCGTCTGACAAACGGATCGCCGCGCGTTGCCGGCTTGACTGCCACAAGCAGCCTCTAAATAATGGTGCTTCATCAGGTTGTCCTGATCTCCTGCCCTCGCAAGCTCGATCTTCTCGGAAGGAAACTATGCATAAGAGAAATAGAACTTTCGCTAAATGGCTGCTCTTGCTCGCGGCTTTGACGATTCCATTAATCGTCGTTCACGCTTCAGGTGGTCGTATCGAAGGAAAAGTTACCGATCCAAAGGGGGCCGCCGTGTCCGGTGCGTCTGTAACGATTACCGACGAGGCCAACAATCAAAGTTTCACGGCCCTAACCGATGAGCAGGGACACTACAAGGTTGAAGGGCTACCCACTGGAGTCTACACCGTTGTGATATCCGCAACGGGCTTCAATGACGCTCGCAAGGAGAATGTCAAAGTAGCCGAGGGAGCCAGCGTACCCGTCGACCTGCGACTGGAAATAGCGGCGATCGAAGCAAACGTGAATGTGAGCGCCGAGGCAATGAAGGCCAATAGCGATAAAGTCTACCAACAGTTGAGACAACAGGGGAGATCCGTTCAGGATTTTTCGGGTCCTTATGCGACTGTCAATAACCTAGTTCTTAAGAGGGAAGGAGCAGCATTCAACTTACGCGGTGGCGAACTCTATTTTCTGGCGCCGGTTGAAGGTCGTTATTCAGCAGCTGTTTTCATTGGCGACGGCGAGTTTATGTTGATCCCTCCGACGGAGATTGAAAAGAATAGCCTGAAGATATTTACTAATGAGCCTTCCATAACGGAACAATTCACCTCCCTCACGCTGCGGTTTACAGACAAAACATTTGAGGAAGTAAAGGACTCACCGGCGGTGAAAATGGGAGTAAGTGGTCCGCAAGCCAGCCGCGCCGACGATCGGTTTCGTGAGAATCAAACGCTCTTGCGCAAGCGACTTCGCGACAATAGCGAATTGCGCGTGCTTGCCGATCTTTACGCGCCTGAACGTCCTGGATTCTTTACCGCATTTATCAACGGGAAGCGGTTCAATAAACTGGTCTATCTCTTCAATCCGCTGGGAATCCCTGAAGTCTCGCCGGAAGAAGTACTGCTCTTGAGTTATGGAGAAGAGGATGGGGGATTGTGGACGGCCTTCCACCGACTGGACGAATACGAGAAGGGGACGGCCAGTAGCTCCGAAGATCATCGGCTAATAGATATAACCCGCCACGAAATCGATGGCACCATAAAAGGCGCGCATCTCAGCGCCACGGATCGGGTTACCTTTCGCGCGCTGCTGCCGGCTCGGGTCGTGCTTCTTAGTCTTTACCGTACGCTTCGGGTTAGTCGGGTGCAGGATGGACAAGGAAAAGATTTAAACTTCATCCAGGAAGGAAAGGACGAAGATGCGGACTTCGGAATTATTATGCCGCAGCTGCTCGAGACCGGAAAGACCTACACCCTGACTGTGCAATACGACGGCGGCGATGCTTTGCGCGATTCAGGAGGTGGCAACTTTATTCTTGTACCTCGTTCAACCTGGTATCCGAATAATGGCGGTACGCAGTTTGGTGATCGGGCCATCTTCGATATCACTTTCCGCTATCCCAAGGGCATGACATTTGTCGGTACTGGGGCCCCAACCGGGCCGGATATACGAGACGGCGACCTAAACGTGGCAAAGTGGTCGAGTGGTGCGATTGAGCTGGCAGTTGCCGGATTCAATTATGGCAGGTTTAAGAAGAAAGAAGTCGCGGACAAGGAAACCGGTTACAACATCGAGTTCTACGCCAATGAAGAGATACCTGATGAACTAAAACAGATCCAATTGGCCATTGAGCAGGCCGAACGCGCCGGAATCAATACGATGACAACACTCGGATCGATCTCTACTACCAAGATGGCGGAGTCCGCCATTGGCGACGCGCAGAATGCCACGCGGGTCTACAACGCTTACTTTGGCAAGCTTCCCTATTCCCGCATCGCGATGACCCAACAGCCCGCTGGTTTTTTTGGCCAGGCCTGGCCCACGCTGGTTTTCATGCCTTATACAGCTTTCATTGATACCACCCAGCGTACTCAATTAATGGGCATGCGCGGTGGAACCGACAACTTCTGGCGCTACGTCGCTCCGCACGAGATTGCTCATCAGTGGTGGGGACACATAATCGGTTGGAACAGCTATCACGACCAATGGATGAGCGAGGGGTTCGCCGAATTCTCGGCTTCGCTTTATGTCTGGTATATACGCAAAGACCTGAGCAAGTTTATTGACTTCTGGGATGATCAACGCAGACGGATCGTTGAAGCTACACCTCGTACGAGAGGCCGTAAGCCATACACCATTGGTCCAGTAACGCAGGGTTATCGTTTGAGCAACGCCAAGACGGGTGCCGTCTATCAATTCCTGGTGTATCCCAAGGGCGCTTACATCCTGCACATGATACGGATGATGATGTATGAGTCACAAGGTGGCGATGCAAAGTTTCAGGCGATGATGAAGGACTTCGTTCAGTCTCATTTCAACCAGGATGTATCAACAGAAGACTTCAAGCGAATCGTTGAGAAGCACATCACGCGGACGATGGACCTGGAGCGAAACGGGAAGATGGATTGGTTTTTCAATGAATACGTGTACGGAACCGAGTTGCCGAGTTATCGCTTCGACTACCAGATCAATAGTGACGGTTCTCTTTCCGGAAAAGTAACTCAGAGCGGTGTCTCGAATAATTTCGCCATGCTCGTCCCCTTATACGTTGACTTCGGCAAGGGCTGGATAAAGTTAGGCTCGGCCACGATAATTGGTAACAACTCGGTTGATATCACAAATCTTAAGCTGCCAACTGCGCCAAAAAAGGCAGCCATCTGCGCGTTTAACGACGTGCTCGCTGCGAATATTCAGAACGGTAAATAGCGCGTCACACTTGTCGCAGCTCACTCGCCGGTAGACTTACACAAATGTCAGGCGGCGCCGACAGGTGCTGGTGTGCACTCTGCTCCCAAAGAAAGTACGTGTCATTAAACCCAGCCCGAAGAAATCGAAACGCCACTGGTGCGTTGCAAACGTCGCGGATGGCACGCGTTCAAGATTGGTTTTGCTAGGGCGTCGCTGAATCTTTCAGCAACCGGAAAACCCAGTTCATTTTTGGAATCAACAACTCTGCTGTTACATTTGCGTTGCAAGGCTAGACAGCGAAAGGTCTGATTGTCTATTATGTGTACCCCGCCTTTGGGCGGTTGATCAATCAGAACAGTCGTCAAGGCTGATAATTCCACTAAAACTTAGGCGCGCGTAGTTTCGTTACTTTTAACTTCCGCGATGGAACCTGTGACTTAATCCGCGGCCCCCAAACAACGGAGGTTTTTAATGCTTAGGATAGGAAAGAACCCAAAAGAGTCGGCGGACAACGAGATTTCCCCAGAAAAACAGGAAATGTCAACTTATACCGCCCCCAGACCCCTCAATTCGTACCAGGCAACAACGCCTGAAGCAAAACCGCAGACTGAGTATGCTCAGGGTGCGACAAAGGCGCTAACGGAAAGTGAATCGCTTGCGCGCGAAATAAAGGAAGGCAACCTCAGTGGCTTCGTCGGTAGCGGCACGGTCGTAACTGGTGAAGCCAACTTCAAGGCGATGATGCGTGTTGACGGTCACTTGTCAGGCCGCGTCAATTCCAGCAGTGGAACCCTGATCGTTGGCGCCAACGGAAAAGTTGATGCCAACATCGAAGTAGCAATTGCGATTGTTCAAGGCACAGTTAATGGTGACATTATCGCCAGCCAGCGTCTTGAACTCGGCCGCGCATCTAAATTGAATGGAAACATTCAGACTGCCTCTTTGATGATCGAGCCAGGCGCGCTTTTCGAGGGTACCTGCAAAATGATCAAAATGAGTGCAGGCGCCGAAAAGGGCAAGAGCAATGGCCGCGATGACCAGCCTCTCGACACCAGCAGTATGAAGCCAATTAAGGCGGATTCAAAAGAACCGTCAACTCCTTCAACGGAGATCAAAAGCGCCTCAAGCGTTGCCAGCTGACATTACTCTACTACGCGAACCATTTTTGGCGCCTCTTCCCGAAAAGGATGAGGCGCCTTTTGCTTCTGCCTCAGGTCGTGCGGGGCTTTGATGCCCGGGAATCGCACGGACGAATTCATCTCTGTCAACGACCAACTTGCTTAGCTTCCCCAACACCTTGACATAACCAAGCCGCCTACCTGATACATAGAGAGCGAACTCCCCCTACGTCAGGTTGCCCAGTTACTTTTCGTGCTTTTCCATCCTGGTACCAGTTGGTGACGAACACCTACATGAATCCAGAATTGAAGTCTGATCGCTTCCTGTCCCGCGCCAGTGTTGTAGCTTTAATGGCTTGCGCACTGCTGCTGGTTACAAACGCAAATGTTTTCCCTCAAAGACGCGGACGTGAGTTGCAGAATCCCACCTCCGGCGATCCCGTGCCGAAGATTCTATTGCTACAAATCGTGCGGGCAGAAGACGAACGTCGTTGGGACAATGACCTGCGCAGCTTGTTTTCTGCCCGGAATGCAGCGGTACGCTCACGAGCTGCGCTGGCAGCAGGCCGCATCGGCAACGAGGATGCCGTAACCGCTCTAACTCCCTTGCTTCAAAGGGATGACGAGCCGGAAGTGCGCGCGATGGCTGCATTTGCACTGGGAGAAATTGAATCGCCGCTTGCGGCAAATGCGTTGGTGGGCCTCTTGAGGGACAGCAGAGATTCCCTCCTGCGTGCCCGAGCTGTCGAAGCCCTGGGCAAAATCGCAGCGGCTTTGCCGAAGGAACAGGAAGCGCGCGGTCGTGAATTGAGTGGCGCGATTCTTGAGGCATTGACCTTTGAAGCACGCCGTCGTTCCGCTCCGGACCGCCTGGCAATTTTGTTGGGATTGACGGCCGCGCTTCGCGCCAAACCGCCAAATGCGGGTCCAATCGTCGCGGAAGTTTTGCGTTTTTCAGACCCGCGCCTTCGCGCCGACGCTGCGAACACACTTGCCCGCCTGAAACTGAAGGACGGCAACGATCAACTTCGCAAACTTCTGACGCGTGATCCTGACCCAATCGTGCGAGCAAATGCGGCGCGCGTGCTTGGGGTGACAGAAGATAAAGCTTCTTTTGAAACGCTGCTCGATCAAGCGTTGAAGGACAAGGATTCTCGCGTGCGGGTTAGCGCAATCCGGGCTTTGGCGTCTTTGAAAGACGCGCGCGCTGCTGTTCCACTGATTCAGCGCGGCGCCACGCTGCTCACCTCTGCAAGTTTAGCCATGCACGCAGGAAACAATGCGACGCCATCGAGGCATCCTGCTCCTGCTAACGAATTGCTTGAAATTGCGACTGCGCTGGGCCGCGTCAGGCAAGCCTCCAACGATGAGAGAATTGTCAGTTGGTTGAAAGAACTTCGTTCAGCTACGGGTCCTGGCTCGCCGGAAGTGGAGATAGCCATCACACGCGTTCAACCAGCCGCTTACCTGGCACAACTGGGCGCGGGAAAGTTAGCCAGACGGAAGGCCCAGGAAGCGCTTCTTGTCGATTGGCGAGCAGCTTCGAGCATCGCTCAAGGTTTAGGCGAAATAGCAGCTCTGCCTGATTCTGCCAAAGAGAATAAATCGCTTAGAGCAGAAGCGCAGGACATCCTGAGTGGCATGCTCGACTACCGAAATTCAGGCATTATCATCAATACGCTGGTTGTTGTTCATTCCGAATACGCCATACCCGATGTGCTGCGCGCGTACGCGGCATTCAAACCGAAAGACCTGGACGAGGTGTTGCGCAAACATCTCAAAGAATCCGATGTGATCATCCGCGCGACGGCAGCAGAGCTCCTGGGGGAAATGTCCCCTGATGAAACCAACACGCGCGCGCTGGTCGCAGCTTTGCCGGTCGCGTTGGCCGATAAAGAACTAAACGATGCGGCGCTCGCGATTCTCGATTCGCTCGCGAAACAGAAAAGGGCTGACGCCAATGAAGCAATCAAAACCGCGCTCGCTTCTCAGGACTACCTGGTGCGCCGCAAAGCTGTTGCACTTTTGAAAGCAAACGGCGCCGGCGACTTCTCCACCCGAATCGGCACAGTGCAAACGCGTAACACTCTCGCGGATTACGAACGCGCGATCGCCCGCATGGGCAAACAGGTCACCGCTCTCGTCACAACTGAGAAGGGCTCGTTTACGATTCGTTTATTACCGGACGATGCTCCGCTGAATGTCGACAACTTTGTTCAGCTCGCCCAGCGCGGCTTCTTTCGCGGCATCACAGTTCATCGCGTGGTTCCAAACTTCGTAATTCAGGACGGCGATCCGCGCGGTGATGGAAACGGCGGACCGGGTTATCAAATTCGGTGCGAAATCAACCAGGTACCTTACGAGCGAGGCGCGGTAGGAATGGCGCTTTCGGGGAAGGACACCGGCGGATCCCAGTGGTTTGTGACACATTCACCGCAACCACATCTCGACGGAGGTTACACTGTTTTTGGTAATGTGGTTGCGGGCCTGGACACGGTTGATGCGATCGCTCGTGGCAACGTAATTCATTCGATTGTAATAACTGAATCTCTTCGCGGCGCTTCGAAACGGCGTAAGTAATGCTTAATTCTTATCAAATGCCGGCGGTCTCGATTCTATCTCGGCGCTCGCAAATTACCGTTCCTATTCTTGCTATCCCGGTATGCCTTGGCGTTCTGCTGCTATCGCCTGGTTCTGTAGCGCGCCCGCACGCGGGCCAGGCCCAGCAAAACGAGCGGGCGCGTTATCAGATTGAACTGAAAATCGATTTCGATGCTCTTTCTTATGCAGGGACTGAACGAGTCCGCTGGGTCAACCTCGGCGACCATGCAACCGCAGTTCTTTACTTTCATCTCTATGCCAACCTCCGTCCCGATCAAGCGTCGAGTTCGGCCGGCTCCGGCACGCAGCTTACGGAAATCGAGGAGCCTCGTATTGACATCGCCGAGGTTCGCTCCGCGGGAGACCGTACGCCACTTACCTATTCAATAGATGACCAGGGCACAACTCTACGCGTAAACCTGCGCGAACAAGTGCTTCCAGGAAAAGCCACCGAGGTTGTTGTCGGCTTCAAAGGGATTGTACCGGAGATCGATCCGGATGAGACCGGACTCACCACGCATGTTGTTAAGCAGGTTAGTGCGGCGTTACGGGGCGATCGTGAGATCCGCACTCCGCGAGATCTCAACTTTCGTTGTCGTGGTGTGATGTTGCTCGGAACTGCATACCCGGTGCTCGCCGTGCATGATGGTGATGAATGGGCGCGCAAGCTCGAACCAAGTGTCGGCGACACGATCTTCAATGAAGCGGCTGACTACGAAGTCACAATAACTATCGCCCCGGATGTAGTTGTCTTCACCTCCGGCGCGGAAGATGAGAAGTCCGGCAATGAAAAACCAGTGACCTTCTCTGCTACGGGACTGCGAGACTTTGCGATTATTGCCGGCCGCAATCTGCGCTCTGAACAAACTGTAGTTGGAAAAACTACTCTGCGGTCGATTTTTATTCCGGAGCATGAGCGAATCGGAAAACGTGTGCTGGCGATGGCCCAGGATTCTTTACGAATCTTCAGCTCAAAATTTGGGCCGTTGCCTTTCAAGACCCTCAACATCGCAGAGGCTCCTCTGGTAGCAGGTTTGGGCAGCAACGAGTTTGCCGGACTGGAAGTCATCGCGAGCGCTTACTACGTCGATTTTGATTCGCCGGCAGTGCGTAACCTTCCGGAGATTATTCGTGAACAACGACCCTCGGTCGAGGAGAGTCTCGAGTGGGGCGTGGCCCACCTGGTCGCCCATGAGTGGTGGGGCGCGGCGGTGGGTAACAACCCTGCTCGCGAGGCGGTGCTGGACGAAGCAATGGCCAGCTGGTCGGCCTTGTTGTATTTTCGCGAAGTTTACGGCGAACAAAAAGCGGCTACAGTGCTGCAAGATCAGTTGCAGGGGGTTTACCGTTTGTATCGAACTTTTGGCGGCGAAGATATGGACGCAAACCGGCCGTCGCGCGATTATCGCAATACATTTCAGTATGCGGCAGTTGTCACCACCAAAGGAGCGCTGATGTTTGTTCAGTTGCAGCGTCTTCTCGGCGAGGAAAAACTGCTGGCGGCGCTTAGGAGTTATTACCGCGCAAACCTGCTCGAAATCGCCGAACTCGACGACCTTCGCGGCGCGCTCATAGCAGAGGCTCCCATAGAACAAAGGCGAGATGTGGCCCGGGCCTTCAATCGCTGGCTTGCCAGCAAGCGTGGCGACGAAGACATCGCGAAACCCGATCAGGAACTGGCAACCTCCCTGGGATTGCCCGCCAAGACAAACCAGCAAAGAGGCGGCGACCGCAACCCGTTGAATGCTTTTGCCCGCGTCGGGAAGTTTTTCTGGCAACAGGTAACGCGGATACGCTGACGAGTAGGACAGGGCTTTCTGCCTGTCTCGTAACATGGGGGAGATACAGAGGAAAATGACGAAGCCTTACAAAGTTGAAGAGCGAGAACGCCTCGAACAAACGCTCGACCGGCCGCAACGAGTGGTGACGATCGAAGACAGCCTTGACCGTTTAGGTTGGCTCATGGACGACTTGATTCGTGTGCCGGGGCTGGGTTGGCGGTTTGGCCTAGATGCAATCGTTGGTCTAATACCCGGCTTCGGCGACACTGCTACTTCCCTGGTGTCCTTCTACATCCTTGCTGCGGCGGTTCGCTACCGTGTTCCTCGAGTCACTCTTTTGCGGATGGGCATGAACATCGGGATCGACTACATCCTCGGATCTTTGCCGTTGGTTGGCGATGTTTTCGATGCCTGGTGGAAATCAAATCAAATGAATCTTGAATTGCTGCGCACCCGGGCCACCGTTTCCGCTGGCGAGGCGCGCAAGGGAACATTGAGCGACTGGTTGTTTGTGGGTTTGATGATCTTTCTGCTCGCCGGAGTGGCGATAGGCGCGGCCGCAGTTAGTCTTTCCCTGCTATTTCTAATTGCCCGCCAGTTCTCCAGCCCCGCATAGCGCGGGGACGCTACACACTCGCCGCCTGTGAGGCCGCCGCCATCACCCGGTCGAGAGTTGACTGAAGCAAATCCAGGCCGCGTTCACCGGCAGCAAAGCTGCGCAGCTTGCCCTCGCCGTCGAAAAGATAATACGCCGGCACATAGCCGTGGTCGTTTTGAAAGGCGTCCTTGAGTTTGTGTTCATTATCGATGGCACAAGGCTCAGTAATTGAGTTAGTCGCAATGGCCTCGCGAACGCCTTCGAGATCTGTGTCTGCTTCGTAGCGTGGCATGTGGACCGCGATTACGCGCAGGCCACGTTCCTTCAACTCGTCGCGCCACTCAGCAACGCGGGGCATGTTGTCTTTGCACATACCACAACTCATCGACCAAAAGTGAACGAGTGTTGGGTGACCCCTGGCTTCCGCTTCCGCGTGGGCCTGTGTGCCTCCAAACCATTCCGTCGCGCCGTCGAGTGGCGGCATCTCTGTTCCGATTCTCATTCCCATGATTTCAAGTGACCGATGACGGACGACCGCCGACCGATATCGGTCTTCGGTCGTCTGTCGTCGGTCCGCCCCCTTACGCGTTGAGTGTTTTCTGACCGGGCTTCCATTCCGCCTGGCAAAGACCGCCAGTCTGCAGCGCTTGAATAACTCGAAGCGTTTCCTCGGCCGAGCGCCCGATATTCAGATCGTGAACGACCTTGTAACGGAGAATTCCCTCCGGGTCGATTACGAAAAGACCGCGAAGCGCAATACCGCGATCCTCAATCAGCACGCCATAGTCGCGCGAAACATTTTTGGTTGCGTCAGCGGCAAGCGGATATACGAGTCCTTCTACACCACCTTTGTCGCGTGGCGTCTTGATCCACGCACGATGCGAAAAAACAGAGTCGGTAGAGACGCCAATAATATCGGCGCCGATGCCCTGAAATTCTTCATAGCGATCGCTGAATGCGGTCAGCTCCGTTGGGCAAACAAACGTAAAATCCAGCGGGTAGAACAAGAGGACAAGCCACCTGCCCTTGTAATCTTCGAGCTTTACGCCTTCGTTCAGCTTCTCAATATTCTTAGTTGAGGCCATATCGAAATCCGGCGCCGGCTGGCCGACCATCGCCTTCTCCATTGCTGTTGCTGTCGCTGCTGTCATGAATCCTCCAATTGTAATTTTATGATTTTCGAACCCAGGACTTCTTCCCGGCTAGGCCTTGCGGCAGTCGGGACATACCCCTCTTAGCGTCAGGTGAACCGACGCGGGTTTAAACTTCGACTTTCGGGCCGCTGCTTGTATTAGTTCGGCTGTCTGCGGCAGATCGAAGTCGACCAGCCTTCCACAATCGTTGCAGATGGCATGATCGTGCCGCTCAGTTTCCCTATCGTAACGACTGGCGCCGTCGCCAAACTTGATTTCATGTACCAACCCCGCCTCTCTCAAGAACCGGAGCGAGTTGTAAACAGTCGCATAACTGATCGTCGGCAAATTTAGACGAGCCGCCTGAAAAATTTCGTTCGCCGTCGGATGGTCATCCCTTGACCGAATAACCTGAAGCACCGCCTCCCGCTGACGCGTCAGTTTTTCCTCAGTTTTACGATTTTCCCATTGCACTGGATTTAGACTAATTCTAAATCAGTGGTTTGTCAAGTGGGTAATGCGGGATGGCGAGCTGCGTAGTCCACTATCGCTGCCGCATAGCTTTCAAATGGCGGGCAGGAGATGCCATGTGGTTTGAGGAGTGCACTGGCCTGGGTCGTATCGTAGGTCTGCTTGAGGAAGAAATAAGGAACTCCCGAATGCGGCAAGCCGGTAATCCGGGGCGCGAGCGGAAGCATCAGCGAAGTCTCCACTAGAGAGGCGGGCACCGTGACACGCGATTCCCTTCCCCCGATGCAGCGCGCAATTGTATTGAAGAGTTCGCGAGTTGTAAGAGGTTCTGGATCGGCTAGCTGCACCGTCTTCCCAACGGAGAGTGGATCTTCTGCGAGCGTCGCCATCGCCTCAACTACGAAATCGACAGGAACAAGATTGAGGGCCACGTCGCTGTTGCCAATGTTGAAGGCAGAGAGCACTGACGGCCACTTCAGCAGGTAGTGAATCAAATAGTAAACGCCGTCATACTTGGCAGTTTCACCGGAGCGCGAATCACCGCAAACGACTGAAGGACGATGGATAGTGATCGGCAATTTTGGTTTCAGGGCCTCAACTTCCAGCTCCGCCAGATATTTAGTTTCCTCATAATAATTGCGGAAGCCGGCTTCGTGTCGCAGCTCATTTTCCAAAATCCTGCCGGTGCGCTTGCCTGCGACATAGCAAGTGGAAACGTAATGATAGTGGCGCAGGTGCGGTAGCGAACCAGCAAAGTTATTAACATTGTGAGTGCCATCAACGTTCACACAAAGCCCCACATCACGTGCCACTGCCAGATCATAAATTGCGGCCAGATGAAAGAGGGTAGTCGACTGAGAACGCGCCGTTTCCAGATCCGGCGGCGACATTCCGAGATCGGGTTGGGTGATATCGCCGGGCAACAGCGCAAAGTCGGAGAGCGATCTGCCGGCTTGCTCGGCAACGCTGAGTAATTCCTTTTGCGCGCGCTCGGCAAAAGCTGGTTGCACGAGCAACAGAAATCGTCCGCCCTCTCTTGCCAGACGCCGCAGCAGACGGCTGGCAATGAAGCCGGGAAACCCCGTTAAGAAAACTGTTTCATCTGCCGACATGAAAATAGTTAACCCCGAACATCAGAACCGGAAGCGGTAGCGACCGGCTCAACGCTCAACGCACTATTGTCGGCCGCAACTGGGGATTACAAGTATCTTTGATTGCCTCCTGATCAAAGCGCTGACCGTTCCGCCGATGGCCACCACCACCCCAGCCGGGCTCCTGGCTGAGGACCCCATTCGCTTCCGGTTCTGATTTTCTGCCTCGTGCCGAGTATAATTCAGTCCCTCGAAACCGACACAACAGCGCTTGGAGGCCGGGCCGACGCTCGGTCAAATAGATCTCAACATTTCGAAGAGCCACCGGCGCTGTCGAAAGAATCGACTGGAAAGTGATCCCGGTGACCGACAAAACGAAAGATGATCCGCAGTTTGCCGCGCTGAATCGCAAATATGGAGCGCTGCTCAAGGAGCTCTCCCAGGTTGTGGGCCGCACAGCCGTAGACCTGGATGCCAGAAGCGCAGTTGGTCGAACTATGGAAACAAACGTCGGCGATTTTATTGCAGACGCATTTCGGGCAGCCACTGGCGCGGATGTTGGCCTGACGAATGGCGGCTCGATTCGCGCCGATGAGATAATTCGTGCCGGTCCGGTAGCGCCACGCTGCGCCAGGTGTTGGAGCGCGTGGCTCGCAGCGCGGAAGATGCGGAGCCCGGCCGCTTTCCGCAAGTATCCGGGATAAAATTCACGTTTGATGCGACAAGACCGGCGGGCTCGCGCCTTGTAAGTCTGACAGTTAACGGTAGGCCTTTGGACGAGAAAAAAAACTACACGCTTGCAGCAAGCGATTACGTGGCGATCGACGGCGGAGATGGATACGCAATGTTCAAAGGTACGCGATTGCTTATTCCACGAGAGCGGGCACGGTTTTACTCCGACGTTTTGCAGAGTGCGATAATCGCAAAGAAAGTGATTGCCCCAAGAGTGGAAGGTCGCATCAAGCGTCTGGACAAGAATCAAAAACAGAAAACAGACTGCAATTGAAAGAACTAATGAAAGACGACGTTTACGAGGATGACGCTTCGCCGGCAGCGAAGTATGAAGCCAAGCAACTTTTCCAGGAGGCTTATCAGGCCCAGCTCGCGGAGAACTATGAAGAGGCGATCGAGCTTTACAAGCGCTCGATCGAAACCTACCCCACTGCCGAAGCACACACCTTTCTAGGCTGGGTTTATAGTTTTCAGAATCGCTACGACGAAGCGATTGCAGAATGCCTGGAAGCAATTCGTGTCGATGAGACGCTGGGAAATCCTTACAACGATATCGGTAGTTATCTGCTGGCCAAAGGCGATTCTTACAGCAGCGTTCGCTGGTTTAAGCGCGCCCTCTACGCACCGCGTTATGAGTCCTACGCCTTTCCCCATTTCAATCTCGGCCGGATTTACGAAACCCGAAAGAAGTATCTGGAAGCTGCACGACATTACGGCAAAGCCCTCGAGCAACAACCCGGCTTCACCGAAGCAGCCAGCGGACTTCATCGCATGCAAGCGCTTTTGAATTAGTGATGAGTGATAGGCAGGAAGAGGGGGAAGATTTTCCATTTGTCATTTGTCATGTCATTTGCCATTTATAAGACAGGATCGATGCCAATACCATTGCCAATTCTCAATGAGCGCCCATCATCTGAAATGGCAAATGAAAAACAAATGAGAAATGGAAAATCTAATTCCGCTCTTATCGTCGTCAATCAATGACTTACCTTTTGATGCGAATCTTCCGATGATTCTCATCAACCGCGACGTAAACAACCTCCGCTTCCGTCACTCGCACCTGCTCCTGCGATGACCGGACTCTCTCGGTTTCCACAATCACCCGAATCGTGATCGAAGTGTTTCCTATGCTCACGGTTTCGGGATAGAAACTCACCAGATCGCCGACAAACACCGGTTTGTGAAAGATGACCTCGCGCATCGCGACCGTTACGAATCGATCCATCCTGGTCCGCCGGTGAGCTTCTATGGCCCCGGCCATGTCTATGTAACTGAGAATGACGCCGCCGAAGATTGTGCCTGCGGAATTTGTATCGCGCGGCAAAAGCGTGATGCGAATAGCCGGATCGCGGTAAGGGTTCATTTGCATTTTCCTGGCCCGGTAAAAAGTGGTTTCAGCGGAACAAAGTTACGGCGCGGGTGTCTAAGGTCGCGGCTGGCTACGTCGCTCCTTCTCCATGAAAGGGTCTGAAAGCCATGCCTACGGCAATTGCGCTTTATCATTTCAGCTTGCTCTTGATTAGCGTCCTGCAAGACGAGATTTCGTCTGATTTCGACGGCTTGGGCAAGCAGCTGCTTGCCGGCTTTGTTCTCGCAGTTGTGGTTGCCGTCGCCTATACCTTCATCAAATTGCGTTTGCGCGACAAGAAACCGCCTGCACAGTTTATTTCCATCAGTTCTTGCCACCGAACGGATGAGACGTCGAAAATTGGTCGCGACTAGTTGCTTTCACTGGTTGGGCCGCAGTTGTTTTATCATCGGATCGAATTCCGCGTGCAGACCTGGGTCGAGCTGGAAGCCTCTGTCGAAATCCTTCTGCGCCGCGATATCCTGACCCCCACCCTTCAGCAGAATCAAACCACGCAGGATAAAAGCGCGCCCAAACTTCGGGTTCAACTTTATGGCTTGTTCATAGTCAGCCAGCGCGAGCGCGTCCCGATTAGTCTGTTGGTAGGCGATGCCTCTATTCGTGTAGCTTTCGGCGGACGGCTTCAGTTTTATGCCTTCAGTAAAATCCGCGATTGCCTGTTCAGTCTTTTGCTGAGAAAAAAGGATGCTACCTCTGTTGTTGTAGGCAGCGTCAGATGGCGCCAACTCAATGCTGCGCGTAAAGTCGGCAATCGCTGCCGCGTAATCCTTCTGAGTCATGTAAGCGAGGCCCCGGTTGTTGTAGGCTTGCGCGTACTTTGAGTCGCCCTCGATGGCCCTGGTGTACGGGCAATAGCTTCCGCCATATCACCGGCTCGGTGACGTTCCAGGCCGCGATTATATTGCTCGGTGGCTTCTTTGGAGTTTCGTCCTTCAGATCTGAATTTGTATTCCTCAAACTGTGGCTCACCTGACAGCTCCTGGGCTTTCAGAAACTCCCAAGCCACCTGATTAATCTTGGGCGCGAGATCGTAATACCAGTGGTTATGCCCTGCTATTTCTATCAGTTGTACTGAGAATCCCTCGTATTCAGCGCATCGCGCGTGGCCCTCACAACCTTAAGTGGAAAATACTCGTCAACCGTCCCCACCTGAATTTGGATAGGCGTTTTTCTTTTCGCCAAATCGAGCAAAAAGGAAGCTTCCTGGTATAGCGCCCCGGCGTGAATGGCCGTAGCTGCAAAATATTCTGACTCGTATAGCGACATCAACAAGGCGAAAACTGCGCCGCCGGAATGTCCAAAGAGATAAACCTTCTTCGCGTTGATCGGGTATTTGGTTTTTAGCAACTCCACCAGATCGTGCAGAAAAACAGGTCCATCGCCGGGCACCGACCAGTGAGCGGAATCAGCGGAGTCAGGCGCAACAATAATCATGCCTTCCTTTTCCGCCAAGTCATCCCACTTCTCAGCAAGCGAAAGGCCCACGTGATTTGAGCCGTGCAGAAGCACTATCAGAGGAACTGTTGACGCCGGCTTCAAACTCTTAGGGACGTAGATATAGTAAGTTCGCTTCTTACCTTCAGAGACGATCGTTTCCTTGCTTATCTTCTGGGCCAGGACGCTGACCGGCGCCAGGACAATAAGCAAAGCAAGCGTTATGAACACGAATACTCGGTGAATCATTCGCATGAAGCTAAATCTTTAGCCCGCTTTCCTTTCGAGTATGCATTACTCTCCTGCGTTGATAGTGAATATAGCGGGACAATACACGACTTGTGAACCTCAACTGCAAGGCCAGGATGATTCGACGAGAGCCCAATACCGGGTGGAACGTCGCCATCGAAATCGCAGCTGCTACGCGCCCGCTTGCGAATGGCGTTTCACCCAGTCTGTGATCACCTGTTTCAGCTCGTCGAGGTGGCCTTCAAAGAAATGGCCTGAGCCCTTAATAATTCTCAACTCCACACTCGCATTGTGTTCTCTTATCTGATCGACCAAATCTTGCAGCCGCGAGACGGCCCCAAACTCGTCCGCATCGCCGTGCACAAACAGTATCGGCTTGCGGCAGGCCGCGAGGAAGCTAAACTCATACTTGTCTACCGGTGTGCCGATGCTTATCAGGTTAACAACGCGCTCATCTGCGATTCCAACTTCCAATCCTACGCGAGCACCGAATGAGAAGCCACAAAGTGTGATAGGTTTTCCCGGATAGGTCGCACCAAGATACTGCAAGCCGGCCCGCACATCTTCAAGTTCACCTCGTCCTTCGTCATGCTCCCCGGTGCTTTGTCCCACCCCACGAAAATTTATCCGCAGCGTGATCAGGCCCGCATCATTAAGTGCACTGGCGGCGCGAAACACGACCTTGTTGTGCATCGTGCCCCCACCGAGCGGATGCGGATGAAGCACAAGCGCAACGCCCACAGCCACATCAGTGAGCGGTTCCTTGAGGATTGCCTCAAGCCGGCCGTGCGCCGTGGGAATGAAAAGATTACCGGCTGGGTACATTAATCAGAACGTAACACAGCTACCGGATAGTGTCCTGGTTTGAGAACTTCTGTGTGCAGCCTTTGTATTCTTTCTGGCTCCGTGGTAAACAAACTCTTAAAAGCATTCACCAGAGACACTGAGCACACAAAGTTCACAGAGTAGATCCAGGAATTGGAGTTTGACTTCAAAAGGGTGAAAGTTTAGCTTTTCTTTGTTGAACCACAAACTCTCAAGCTTCAGTAATTTGCAAACCCTAGCCGCCAAATCGCGCCAGGAGGAATGCCAAAATGGCACGCAACAACTTGCCGGCTGAGTTCCCCACGCGTTTTGGAATAGCTCCAGAGGATTTTGTCGAAAGCTCCCGGATTCTTACGGAGACTGCTTCCGACGCGATTATCACCATTGACGAAAACAGCACCATCCTGTTTGTTAATCGTGGCGCCGTAAATATTTTTGGCTATCCGATGGAAGAGCTGGTCGGGGCCAGTCTGACTAAGCTGATGCCTGAGTATCTTCGTCATCTTTACCGCGCGGCACTGAAGAATTATTTAGAGACCGGCCAAAAACATATCTCCTGGGTAGCGGTTGAAGTCCCCGGACTGCATCAGAGCGGCGAAGAGATCTCTCTGGAACTCTCCTTTGGGGAGTTTCACCGGGATGGCCGGCGCTTTTTTACCGGCATTGCCCGAGACGTCACCAAGCGAAAACAGGCTGAGGAACGCCTGGCGGCCCTACAAAAAATTACTGACTCGGCGCTGGCCCATCTGTCGCTGGATGACTTGCTCTCAGAATCGCTCGATCGGATCCGCGAGGTTTTGAAGGTCGACACAGTGGCCATACTGCTGCTGCGAACCGAAGGCAACGAACTCGTCGCCTGGGCGGCGCGGGGACTGGAAGAAGAGGTTGAACTCGGCGTGCGCATCCCGGTAGGAAAAGGTTTTGCCGGCAGGATAGTGGCGGAAGTCCAGCCGATCGTTGTTGACGACGTAAGCCAGGCTGATATTTTTAACCCGCTGCTGCGCCAGAAGGGGATCAAGTCTTTGCTGGGCGTTCCTTTGCTGGTTGAAGGCCGTCCTATTGGCGTGCTTCATGTCGGCCACCGTCAGTTTGCGCACTTCGCTGAGGAGGATGTGCGGCTTCTGCAACTGGCCGCCTATCGCATTGCTCTCGCGATTGAGAATGCGCGCCTTTACCGGGTTGAACAAACCGCACGAGCTGCGGCGGAGGGTGCGAACCGGGCCAAGGATGAGTTTCTAACACTCCTTTCACATGAACTTCGCACGCCACTAACGCCCATCATCGGTTGGGTCCACATGATGCAAAACGGAATTTTGCCGGCTGCCGAATTCAGCAAGGCGCTGTCGGTAGTCGACAGGAATGCTCACAGTCTCAAGCGGTTGATAAATGATTTGCTGGATATGTCGGCCATTTTGAGCGGCAAGATGCGCCTTGAAGACTTGCCTGTCCCGCTCGCCGGCAGCCTGTCGGAATCCATGGAGTCCATGCGTTCTTATGCGTTCGAGTCAAACGTTGAGCTGCGGCTGGAGATTGCTGACGAAGCATCTGATCTAATCATCAAAGGCGATCGGACTCGTCTGCATCAAATTTTCTCCAACATTCTCGATAACGCAATCAAGTTCTCGCCAGCGGGTGGCTCCGTAGAAGTCAAATGCGAGGCCAATGATTCCGAAGCGATTATCACGATCGCGGATCAAGGTACGGGCATACAGCCTGAGTTTTTACCTCATATCTTTGAGCGCTTTCGACAGGCAGATGCTTCGCGCACTCGCAGTCACGGCGGACTTGGGCTGGGGCTGACATTAGTCAAAAGCCTCCTGGATGCCCACGGCGGAACAATTGAAGCGAAGAGCGCTGGCGCAGGCAAAGGAAGCGTATTTGTTGTCAAACTACCGCGAAATGCAGCGCACCGCCGATACATGGGCGCGAATGAACCGAAGCTCATTCTCGAGAATAAATTGAGGCGCCCGCGCATTCTGATTGTTGAAGATCAACCAGACACCCTGGAAATGTTGGACGCACACTTTCGAATTCGAGGCTACGACACTTTGCCTTGCGATTCCGCCGTTCAAGCTCTCCTGATCGCCGATCACGAACATTTCGACATAGTGATTTCAGATATAGCCATGCCGGCAATGGATGGCCTGCAACTAATCAAAAGTTTGCGCCAGAGGAAGGGCCTGGAGGAAATTCCTGCTATCGCGTTGACCGGATATGTTTCTGAAAAAGATGTCGAGATCGCAATCGCGGCCGGTTTCAATATGCACCTTGCGAAGCCTATCGAGCCCGCCGAACTTTGCCTGACGGTGGAAAAACTCCTGGTTTCCTCTCGCACGCCGGAGCGGTAGGGTACCAAATTACCAATTTCTCAACCCCGCGGCCCTTAATCCTAGACAGGGATTCTTCTTTCAGCTACATTAAATGCCCCCGCGATCGTTGTCTAAGCATTTTTGAATTCCGAATCCCGGAAGGTTCCGATGATAGAGTCAAACTTTGTCGCGACTACTCCTTCTAACGTATTGACCTCCCTGCAACACTTTAGTCAGTTTTTGCCGACTCGAGAACGGCATGCCGGGTTGCAAGCATCAGCGAATCAGTCGTCAACAGGGCAAACTGAAAAGAGCCGGTCTGCTTTGGTTGTTGATGACGTTTCCGATGTGACGGAGATGTTGTCCGTACTCTTAACCCATGCCGGGTATGACGTATCGACAGCTTCGCGCGCTCAGGATGCTGTTGCCATGGCGCGCGAGCACCGTTTCGACATCGTTATCTCAGATATTGGCATGCCCGAAATGAACGGCTATCAACTCGCCGAAACCTTGCGGTTACTGCCGGGTTACGAAGCGGTGCCAATGGTCGCGGTCACAGGCTATTCAATGTTTGACGATCGCAATCGCTCGTTGACCGCCGGGTTTAATGAGCATGTGACAAAACCAATTGACCCGCGCGCCTTCCTCGAACTTCTCGAACAACTGTGAAACTAAGCTGCGCTTGTCACAAAGCAGTTGGGCGGTAGATGAAAACCTCGCCGCATCTTTCAGCAATTCTCAAATCCGAATCTGCATTACGCGCTGTGCAATTGTGCGCCGGCGCTGTCGCGATTGGATTGATATTCTGGCAGCTTCAATTCTCAACCTCAGCAATTTGTTGCGGAGATTTTGATGGTTATTATCACATCAAGTGGAGCCGTATGTTGTGGGAGTCGTTGCGCATCCGTAGCTTTCCGCCGCAGTTTTTCTGGTTACCGCTGACGAGCCTCAACCCGAAACAATATGTAGATCATCACCTGCTTTTCCATTTTTTCCAGATGCCGTTCACCTGGTTTGGGGATCTGCGGTTGGGCGCAAAAATCTCTGCGACTATCTTTGCCAGCGTGGCAGTCTTCTCATGCTACTGGCTCCTGGTTCGTTATCGAATTCGTTACTCGCTCATCTGGCTCCTGGCGCTACTCGCCTGTTCGACGCCCTTTCTCTACCGGCTCAACATGGCAAAGGCCCCACCCTTCGCCATTATTTATCTGATAATCGCGATCCATCTTCTCTTTAGCAAAAGGTATTGGCCCCTGATCCCGTTGAGTTTTATCTTTGCATTGACTTACGACATGTTTGTCCTGCTCATCCTGGCAGCCTTAATCTGGACGGCAGTCATTGGTTGGACCGAACGTCGTTTTGAATGGCGACCGATTGTTTGGGTCCTTCTGGGAACAGCAGCCGGACTAGTAATCAATCCTTACTTTCCGACAAACCTTCACCTTTTCTACGAGCATTTGAAAACCAAGTTAACGGTTTCGGATTTCTCCACCAGGGTTGGCACTGAATGGTACCCCTACGACACGTGGGAATTCCTCGGTAACTCAGTGGTGGCCTGCGTGGCGATGTTGGTAGGTTACCTGGCTTTCGATCCGTCAGACCGCAAGCGCTCGCATTATTCCTTGTTTTTCCTGATCTTTGCGACTGTCCTAATGATCATGACGGCGCGCTGGAAACGAATTGCCGAATACTGGCCACCCTTCGCAGTAATCTTTTCTGCTTTCGCACTCCAATCCTGGTTGCTTGGCGCTCGTTCGACGTTCACGCGTTTGTCATCCGATATACTCGACGAGCTGCAACCATTTCTTGACCGGCCACAGGCCGCCGGATCGCAAGAAGATGATGATCTAAGGACACTCTGGGGAACAATCGCTCTCGCCGCCGTTTCAGTTTCACTGGGATTGGCTCTCTTTCTTACTCTACGCGCGACGATCGCAGACATCCGAGACAGCAAGCCACACGATTATTACCGTGCCGGTTCAGAATGGATGCGCGTAAATCTGACGCCGGGCCAAATAATCTTCAATACAGACTGGGATGACTTTCCCCGCTTGTTTTATTTCGACCCTGGCCACGCTTATGTGTCAGGACTTGATCCAACCTATCTTTATGATCGGAACCCTGGCCTCTCAGAGCTTTACGATCGCATCACGCTCGGCAAGGAAGAGGATCCTGGACCATTAATTCGCGATCGCTTCGGTGCGCGCTATGTGTTTACCGATAATTCACACGACGACTTTTTTGATAATGCCATAGCGAGTGGCTGGTTTGAGGTTATATATGAAGACCCCGATTGCACCGTCCTTCATATACGAAATCAGAAAAGCGCGCCGGAGCCTGACGAGTCAGGTGAAGATGAGACAGGTACTACCGAGCCTCAGCCGGAGGCGAGTCCCTGATTTAATGGCCTCTCCTTTGAGGTTTTAGGATCTTTCACTTAGCTTTTTTTGGTGCCGTGCGCTCATTGCGGGCGAGACGCTCGCGCTCCCAGCAATAGGCTCTGAGTAAATCGTGAAGGCGAATCCTTCAGGTGAAACGTGTCGAACAACGAATTCCTAACTTTGCCTTTTTGGATTAATATTTGAACCCTAATGTCACGCAACGTTCTGATTCCCAGCCTTATTATTCTGGCCCTGCTCAGCGTCGGAGTGTCGCTAATCTCGTGTAACAACAGCAACACGAACACATCTTCTTCCAGTAACTCCGCCGGCGAACCGTCTTCGCCAGTCCCAACACCAAAAACCGGTTTTGAAGCAGATCTGGATTACGTCCGCAGAGGTCAGTACACCTACGTATTGGTTTTTTCCCGGAAAGATGGGAAGCCGCTGGACAAGAACGACGCTGCCTATCTGAGAACAAACGCGCCGCAGGTTGTTGATTGGGTTACGAGCGCCGAAGGGAAGCGAGTTATCGCGGGAACAAATTTTGATCTGGCAAAAGGAAACCTGGAACTACTCAAAAAGCGATTCAACGTCGAAGACCATACGAGCCAGTAGAATCAGGTGGCAGACGGCAGAAGCGGGAGGCAGGAGCAGACGGCAGGAGGCAGAACAAAGCATTTTCCATTTTTCATTTGACATTTTTCATTTGACATTTCTCATAATTTCTCATTTAACATTTTCCATTTCTCATCGGTCATCGCGTTCGGTCAAATCAGTTCCCCTTGCATTCTGGTCAAAGCAAAGGTCTCCGTTGCATTTGGTCAAGCAAAAGTCCGCCAAATGGTGGATTCAAGTTTGAAGTGCAACAGCTGGCGGACTCGTCACCATAATTGAGACGCGACAGAGTAGCAGTCGACCAACATTGGCGTTTGTCCTAATCGGGCAGTTTCACGCGCCGTCGCTTCGAGTCTGATAGCTGAGTTGCTTTTCCAAGTTGAGTCTGACAAATGGAAAATGATAAATGTCAAATGAAAAATGGAAAATGCTTTGTCTCTTCTGCCTCTGTCGACCTACTTCGCCGGTGAATTCTTCGCGAAGTCTCCAGCCTTAACGATCGTTATTTTTGCCGGGTCTATGTGCCGGCGCATTGCGGCGACGATTTGCTCCGCCGTGAGCGCCTTGAGTTTGGCATCGAGCTCGGCGTCAAACTGAAGTGTCCGGCCAAGAAAAAGGTAGGTGTTCAAACGGCCAGCCAGCTCGTTGTCCTGTGCGCGGCTAACCTGGCGTGACTGCAGATAGCCTGATTTGGCAGCTTCCACCTCGTCGGCTGTAAAGCCGTCCTTCAACATGCGGGCGATCTCTTCCTTGAATGCTGCCTCAAGCTTCTCAACGTTTTGCGGCGCATATATCGCGGTAGCCGTGAAGCGCCCATATTCGTCAAGCGAGCTGATGTTAATACCAGAGCCAACGCCATAGCTCAACCCCTCCTTTTGCCGAATGCGCGCGGCAAGGCGCGAATTCAGGAAGCCGCCGCCAAGCATGTAATTGCCGAGCAGCAGCGCCGGGTAATCTGGGTTATCGTCACGTATTTTCAGATTAAAGCCGGCAGCAAAGAATGCATTCGCCTTGTCCGGGGTTGGGAAAGACTGGTTAATGGCAGCGACGTCCTTGTAGATACTGGGCACACGCGTGAAGGGCCTGGGGCTCTTCCAGTTGCCGAACAGTTCACCGGCAAGTTTACTTACCTCCGCGGCATCGAAGTCACCGATGACGGTCAGCGTCGCGTTCGATGCGCCGTAGAAATCCTGGTAGAACTGCCGGGCCTGATCAAGGGTAGCCGCCTTGACGTCCGCTACGTCCTCTTCCGAGGTCGTGACGTAACGCACGTCGCCTCTGGGAAAAGGACTGAGTGTGCGGTTAAAGACTGTGAAGGCGATCTGGGTCGGCTCGCTCTTGTTTTGTTCGATGCTGGCAAGCCTTTCCTGTTTGAGCAGTTCAAATTCGCTGGCGGGGAAGACGGGCTCGCGCAGTATTTCTGTCACCAGCCGCATTACCGCCGGTAAATTCTCGCGCGTCGTTTCGATGGTAACCGCGGCCTGCGTTGGACCGCCGGCAACGAAGGCACGCGCCTTCAGACGATCCAGCTCATCTTGGATTTGCTGGCGTGTATGTTTAGCAGTACCGCGCATTAGCATCGCGCCCGCGAGTTGTGCAGCGGTGGACTTGTTCATCAAACTCTTCTCGTCACCATAGCGCAGAGTCATCTGCGCAACCACCTTGCCTCCGCGGGTCTTTTTCGGCAGCAGCGCCAGCTTGATCCCGCCGGCTTCGCTGCGCGCGGTGCGCGCTTCAATATTGGCCGGCGATGGATCAAACGCTTCGCCAGCCGCTACGACCGGATCGCCCTTGTAATCCTTAAGCGCTGCGCTCAGATCCGGAGTGGCCGGAATCTCAGCCCGATCAGGGGTGGCAGTAGGCATAAACAATCCGAGCGTCCGATTCGAAGGCTTGAAATAGCGCGCCGCCACCTGTGTCACTTCCTCAGGCGTGACCTTGCGCAGCCGATCACGATGCAGGAAATACAAACGCCAATCGCCGGCTCCAATAAACTCGCTTAGCGTGAGTCCCACGCGATCAGAGTTGTTGAGCGTGAGCTCGATGTTCTTCAATAGCTGGGCGCGCGCGCGCTCCACTTCTTCCTTGGTCGGCGGCGCAGCGGTGATGCCTTCGATGGTGGCGAGCAACGCGTCGCGTGCAACATCAAGTGAATCACCCTGGCGCACTTCCGCACCGAAAATGGCAAGCGTTGGGTCATGCCATTGAAAATCAAAACCGAAGATGGAACTCGCCTTCTTCGACTCGACCAGCGCTTTATGCAAGCGTCCTGAAGGTGTGTCTCCCAGTATCTGAGCGATGATGTCAATTGCAGCAAAGTCAGGATGTGAGCCGGCCGGAACATGGTACAGCGCCTGCACTAATTGGGTATCTCCGGTGCGGCGTAAGGTGATGGCACGCTCGCCATCCTGGGTGGGCTCGACGGTGTAAATTTTTTGCAAGGTGCGAGTCGGGCGCGGGATGGGCGAAAAGTATTTATCTACCAGAGCGAGCGTTTTCTGTTCATCAAACTTGCCGGCGATCAACAAGACGGCGTTATCAGGCTGGTAGTAGGTGCGATAAAACGCCTGTAGCCGCTCGATCGGCACGTTTTCAATGTCACTGCGGGCGCCGATGGTGGTCTTGCCGTAGTTATGCCAGAGGTAAGAGGCAGCCATCGTGCGTTCGAGCAACACTCGGAAAGGGCTGTTCTCACCAAGTTCAAATTCGTTACGGACCACGGTCATCTCACTGTCAAGATCTTTCTTCGCGATGAAGGAATTGACCATTCGATCAGATTCCAGATCGAGCGCCCAGTTGAGGTTATCGTCGGTGGCGGCGAAGGTTTCGAAATAGTTGGTCCGA
This sequence comes from Pyrinomonadaceae bacterium, assembly GCA_036506215.1. Taxonomy (GTDB): domain Bacteria; phylum Acidobacteriota; class Blastocatellia; order Pyrinomonadales; family Pyrinomonadaceae; genus PSRF01. The sequence continues at coordinate 29,662 of DASXSC010000299.1, forward strand.
TCGGACCATGTCGTGCCGTTGGGACGCGTGCCATGCGATGTCAATTCCTGAGGGATGTTTGAATGCTTCGGCGTGCCTTTGAAGACCATGTGTTCAAGCAGGTGAGCCATGCCCGTCTCGCCATAGTTTTCGGTGGCGGAGCCGACAAGATAAGTTATGTTCACGGTGATAGTTTGCTTAGACTGATCAGGAAACATGAGAACGCGAAGGCCATTGGCGAGCCGGTATTCGTTGATGCCTTCTACGGAAGTAACCAGCTCAACGCCTTTGGGCAGTGCCGCAGCAGTTGTCTGCGCGAAAGCGCTGAAAGATGAAGCCAACAGGCAGACGAATAGGGCGAGTGTGAGCATTGCGCGCGACGGTTGTAGCTGTGAGTTCATAAATTTTTCTCCAAACTTTCTTCGATTTATGGTTAGTAGAATTTGCGCCTGACGGGCGGGAGACTATTGCTCAGTAGTATTTCACTAAACTGAAAGCATCACTTTAACAGCATTGCCGGCCATTTTGGAACACCTGACCACCTCAATTAAGGCAGCAGCACTAGCTTTCCAAACTGGGCGCGATCTTCCATTAATTCATGCGCCCGGCGCGCTTCCGCAAGCGGTAGTGTCCGGTCGACCACGGCGCGAATCTGTCCGCTCTGGATGAACTTCATAGCATCGAGCAGTTCAGACTTCGAGCCCATGAACGATCCGAAAATTGTTAGCTGGCGGTAGAAAATCTGTCGAATATCAGTCTGCGCAGCGAAGCCGCTGGTGGCGCCACAAGTCACAAGACGCCCGTTGGTTTTTAATGCCGCAATTGAGCCGGGCCAGGTCGCGGCTCCAGTGTGCTCGAATACTACATCGACTCCTATTCTATCCGTCAGCCGCTTAACTTCTTTGGGCCAATCATCCCTGGTGTAGTTCACCACTTCGTCGGCACCCAGTTCCTTAGCCCGGACAAGCTTTTCGTCTGAACTCGCGGTCGCAATCACGCGCGCACCGCGAAGTTTGGCAACCTGAATCCCGATTGAACCCACCCCGCTTCCGGCCGCGTGAATCAAAACATTTTCGCCCGGCTGCACGGCTGCGCGGGTCACCAGCATATGCCAGGCCGTCAGCGTGACCAGAGGCAAGGCAGCAGCTTCTTCCCAACTCAGTTCTTTCGGTTTCGGAATAACATTTACCGCCGGCGCGGCGACGAGCTGGGCATAACCACCATCGCGACGATAACCCAGCATGTCGTAATCGCGGCAGAGATTGTCACGGCCTGCGAGGCATTCGACGCAGTGACCGCAAGATACGCCGGGCTGCAGCATCACTTCGTCTCCCGTTCGCACCCAGGAAACTAACTCGCCCACTTCGCGCACCACCCCGGCAATGTCATTCCCAGGGATGTGCGGCAGCGGAATATCAATACCCGGTAATCCCCCGCGCACCCACACATCGAGATGATTCAAAGCGCACGCTCTTACTTCGACCAGGACTTCGTTTGCTTTGATCGTAGGATCGCGCGCGTTGCCGTATTCCAACACTTCCGGTCCGCCGTGTTGCTTGAAGCTCACTGCCTGCATAGGTTGGGTGCGTTTTCGAATAGAGGCTATCCAAAACCGGCCCAAAAGAAAAGGCCGCGCAGATGCGGCCCTTTCTGGGGTCAGGCTCCTACTGGAGGCGCGTTATAAACAAAATCGCGAGCCTTCTGTAAAACGTGACAATCAAGACAAATGCCCTTCTTCTGCCGCTCGTGTTTTTTCGTCATCGCTCCGTCCACGGCAAGAAACGCGCAACCGTTTGCTCGTCTTTTCATCGGAAATCGCCACTGTCTTTTGTTTGAGATTGAGGCGTTGCCGCCTTGAGGTCCTAATGCATGAGTGCGCTAGGAAGCTGCTTCTACAACCGCGCCGTTTGTTTGTTGTCGTGCATGGTAGGAAGAACGCGTCAATGGACTCGATTGGACGTGATGAAATCCCAGGTCCATGCCAATCTCGCGCCAGCGTTCAAACTCTTCCGGAGTGACGTAGCGGTCAACCGGCAGACGACGCGCATGAGGTTGCAAATACTGGCCTATAGTCATGATGTCACAGGAAACCGCGCGCAAGTCTTTCATCAGCTCGACAACTTCAGTAAAGGTTTCACCCAGCCCGACCATGATTCCGCTTTTAGTTAACATGCCGCGGGCTTCCTGGTCGCGTCTTGCCGCGGCGCGGCGCAGCAATGTCAACGACTGCTCGTAACCGGCATCGGGTCTAACGCGACGGTAAAGACGGGCGACAGTTTCGGTATTATGATTCAAGACATCAGGTTGCGAATCGAGCACTGTGTTGAGCGCCTCTTCATCACCATTGAAATCAGGTATCAAAACTTCAATCCTGCATTCAGGATTGAGAGCGCGCACCTGTCGTACGGTTTCGGCCCAATGGGCGGCGCCCCCGTCGGCTAGATCGTCGCGGTTAACCGAAGTGATTACAGTATGGGCCAGGTTGAGTTGGGACACCGCTTCCGCCACGTGACGCGGTTCTTCCCAATCGAGCGCCCCCGGTTCGCCCTTCCCTACCGCGCAGAAACCGCAGTGGCGCGTGCAAATATCGCCGCCGAGCATGAAGGTAGCCGTGCGATCGGACCAGCATTCGAAGATGTTGGGACAGCGCGCTTCCTGGCAGACCGTGTGCAGGTTCAATCCCTCAATCAGCTTCAAAACATGGTTCTGATTTGCGGGATCGCCCAGACGAATCTTTAGCCACTCAGGCTTTGGCAGACGGGGCTTAGGATTGTTGCTGATTACCCGAAGTTCGCGTGACAATAATTTTCCCCTGATTCAGTGTTAGCCAACCGTTGCTGACCATTCTAACATCGCAGTGTTTGATAAGACACCGGCCGTGATGGAGTCTGTCGGAATTAGCTTAACTCTCTGTGCAACCTTTGTAAGCTCCGTGTCTCCAAACTTACACGAGTTTGGCACGTTCGTTTTTGCGCTATACTGCGCGGCAATTTAGGACACCGGCAAGCCAGTCAGCTTGTCCTACTATCGGAGGCAATCCAATGAAACCGTTTTTTAGTCTCTGCATTCTTTGTTTGCTGCTCGCCGCTGCCATGCCCACTTACGGCGACATCGCTCGACGAAGTCCATCTCCGGAAAAACCCAGAATCGTGCTGCACACTAGTCTCACGATCGTTCCTGACAGCAAAGCTTATGAAGGGCGCTTGCAGATTTCACAAGGCAGTTTGCAAGAACTCCGTGCCGCGCTGGCAAACACGCCTACGAATGAGTCGATGGCGCAACGCATCGCACATAGTTCGACGCGGACAATGCTGGCAGGCCTGTTTATGTTTCTATCGCTCTCGTTTGCCGGCGTCTGGCTGGCGCGCTCGGTGCAGGCTCGGGGCCAGAAGGCCGTTGCCGCTTTGTTAATAGGAACCGCGATCGTTGGCGCGGCCGCAATTATTGCTCGCGCAAATGCCGGCCCTCCGGGTTCGTATCTCTGGCGCAAGTTGCCGCAAAACCTGAGCAAGGGTGCCCCTACATATGGAGGCATTGACATCGAAATCGTACCTGACGCGAATGAGGGCCCGGGCATTAAGTTGATCATACCGATGAGGCCTGAGCGCTAACAGCAAAGTAGGGAAGCGGAATTGGAACGGACAGCCAACATCGATTTGGCGGCGTGGCGCTCAAGTCCAGCAGCTCTCGCTACGAGCCGCCAGCTCAGCACAAGAGTTTTCGCGGGCATATTGATCGCCTGCGCCTGCCTCTCTGCGCTGTTGGCGAGTTGGTTGCCGCTTCAGGTTTCCGTAGTAACGGTCTTTCTCTTCGCCGGACCTCACAATTGGTTTGAGTTACGCTATTTCCTGATGCGCATGCCGGTTCGTTTCGGCAGATCGCGAAACTTTTTCGTAATTGCTTTTGCGGGCATCGGTTTTCTCACCCTCGCATATGTGTCACTGCCCCTGCTCAATGCTTTTAGCCTTTGGCCAGACAACGTCTGGCCCACTATTCTTGCTTCGTGGAACACCCTCTTGTTGCTATGGCTCGGTCTTCTCGTGGGGCTACGTGGCAGACAAAAACCAAAACGCGATTGGTCGTGGGCCATTCCCAGCTCGCTGGGTTTGTGTTCCCTAAACTGGTTGGCGCCGGAGTTTTTCAGCCTCGCAATCGTTTACCTTCACCCTCTCGTGGCTCTGTGGTTTCTGGATCGTCATCTGCGCCGCAGGCGCCCCGCATGGCTTCGCGCTTATCGCGTTTGCTTGGGCTTGTTGCCGCTGCTCCTGATAGGAATGTTTTGGCAACTTACGCGAACCCCTGCGCTCGCCGACGATAACGGGCTGTTCTGGAGAATCACGCAGCATGCCGGGGCACAGTTGCTGCCAAATATTTCGAGCCACGCGCTGGTGGCTGTCCATGTCTTTCTGGAGATGCTGCATTATGGCGTTTGGCTGATCGCTCTGCCATTGATCGCACCTCTGGCCAAACCGGCGACAGGCCGGCTGAGCCCGGCCGCTCGCAAGCGCGCGCGAGTTTGGGATGTATCAAGTGTGCCGTTGGCGCGCCATCCTCGAGGTTTCCCAACACTGGTGACGATAGCGCTGGCTTTTGGGGTTTTTCTGGTGGCGATACTCTGGTTTGGTTTTTCCGTCGATTACGTAACCACTCGCGACGTCTACTTCACTGTGGCGATCGCACACGTCCTGGCCGAAGCGCCGTTTCTTTTGAAAATGATTTAGTCTGTCTCCTGCGCCTGCCGTCTGCCGACTGCACCATGTCCCCAAACGAACTCTGGCGCTTCCTGCCGCTCGGTTACCTGCTAACAATTCTGATTGAGACGCCGATTCTGTGCGTGGGTCTCTCTCGTCGCCACTCGCTAAAGCGGAAACTCTTCGCAGGCGTATGGCTGACCGCCTGCACTTACCCAATCGTGACCCTCGTCTTGCCGCTTCTCTTCTCTCCGGACCAGCGGTTTGTATACCTGGCCGTAGCGGAAACTTTCGCGCCCCTGGCGGAGTGTATTTTGTTCTGGATGGCGTTTGGTAAAGAAGACGAACCAGGCAAACCTTCAATGCGGCGCGACTTCACCGCCATCATCATTGCCAACCTGGCTTCCTTTGGTTTGGGTGAAGTGATGAATGCCTGGGGATGGCTTGGATTGCTGGGGTGAGCCGGTTTTGAGGGGCTATGCTAATCAGAACCGGAAGCGGACTGGGGTCCCCGTCGCGGCAGCCGCGCTGGGGTGGTGGTAGCGACCGGCCAGGGACTCAACCGTAGTTGTTAGTACTTGAGTGACCGCGATCAGCGATTGAATTACTCAGTCTGTAAAGTGACTCCTTGGCCGGTCGCTACCGCTTCCGGTTCTGATTAAGACCGGCAACGCATCCGGTCTTGAATGGCCCGGATTTGAATAGCGCCGTTTGAGAGACCCTTCGGTTTTCAATCCGGCTTTTCAAATGGCGAATGAAAATTGTCAAATGAGAAATGGAAAATCCGCCTTGCTTTCTTAGGAGCCTTCCGAAGCGAGTAACTTCGAGAGGAGCGCCGCATCGATATTGCCTCCCGAGAGAACCACACCAACGCGTCTCGCATCGCTGGGTAGCTTATTCATGAGCACCGCAGCCGCGGCGGCAGCGCCTGAAGGCTCGACCAGCAACTTCATGCGGAAAAGAAAGAACTTTATTGTTTCCACAATTTGGTCATCGGAGACCGTCAAAACATCTTCAGCGGTTTTTTGCAACACCGGAAACGTCAATCTGCCGGGCGATTGAACGCGCAGGCCATCCGCGATCGTTGGCGGTGGGGGAATCGATACGCGCTCGCCCTTGAGAAACGACTGGCGTGTGTCATCAGCAGTATCAGGTTCTACGGCAAAACAGCGAATGCCTGGATTCAACGCCTTAGCGGCCGTGCTGACACCCGCAAATAGTCCACCACCGCTGCAAGGCGCCAGCAGGCAATCGAGATCGGGAACTTCTTCCAGAAACTCCAGGCCGCAGGTACCCTGACCGGCCAGGATCAGGTAGTCGTCGTAAGGCGGCACCATGACTCGCCCGTCACGCTCAGCAATTTCGACTGCCACACCTTCGCGATCCTGTTTCAGGCGATCATAGAAGATGATCTCGGCCCCATAGGCCCGGGTCGCGGCAACCTTGGCTTTTGGCGCATCGTCAGGCATTGCGATCACCGCGCTAATGCCCGCCTCGCGCGATGCCAAAGCCACGGCCTGCGCATGATTACCGGAAGAGAACGCCGCAACCCCGCGCCTTTTCTCGTCGTCGTTCAGGGATAGAATCTTGTTCGTGGCACCGCGAATTTTGAAAGCGCCGGCCCGCTGCAGGTTTTCACATTTGAAGAAAACTTCCCTGCCCGCCACTTCATTAAAGGAATGCGACGTAATAACCGGAGTGTGATGCACGTGGCCGCGTATTCGCTCGGCAGCTTCGTTTATGAGTTCGGTAGTCAGCATGTGACAAGATCCGCCACGGTCCTCTCAAACACTTCCGCAAAGTGAGCGACGATCCGATCTTCAACCGCGCTCATGTCAACCTCATGGCCAAGCAAATCTTCCATTGACGTCACCTGCTCGCCGTCGCAGGCAATAATCAAATTAAAGAAACTAAGATCCGTATTCACGTTGAGTGCAAATCCGTGCGTCGTCACCCAACGCGCAATGTGTACGCCAATGGCAGCGATCTTTCCTCGTGCGGTGTGCACGCCGGTCAGTCCTTCGATTCGAAAGGCCGAGATTTTAAAATCTGATAATGTCTGGATTAAAACTTCTTCCAGATCGCGCACGTACCGGTGCACGTCTTCGCGATCCGGACTGAGATTAATGATCGGATAACCGACAATCTGGCCCAGCCCGTGGTAGGTTACTTTTCCACCACGATTTGTTTCAAACACATTTACCCCGCGCGCCTTGAGTAATTCCTGCGACATCAGGATTCCGGCGCTGTCGCCGCGACGGCCGACGGTTAAAGTGTGCGGATGTTCCAAGAGCAGTAACGTGTCCGGCTGTTGGGCCGCCTGCACTGCCAGCTCAGTTTCTTTTTGCTCCACGAGCGCCGCGTCGTAGTCAACGCGGCCTAACTTTTTAACCAGGAGTTTTCTTTTCTCGTCCACTGATGTAACCTGCCAGGCATTTCGATCGATCGCGTCATTCTAACAGCGTCCACCATTAAGAACACAAAAGGGCTCCGAGTTCTCGTAGTGGGTCAGTTTAGTTGAAAGTGCCCGATAAACTTTAAGTTTGTCGTGACACCGCGACAAGCTAAAGCTTATCGGACATCACAAAACTCGGATCTTTCTTCGCGTACTTTGCGGTTATAATAGTTCACAAACGAAAACCACAGGAGAATTCACGTGCAACGAATCATAGCGGTATTGATAGTCACCATCCTTCTGTTTCCCTTGACCGCCTTCTCGCAAACCAGGAAACGCAGCACAAAACCCGCCCGCGCCAGCGCGCCTAAAGTCTCGGAAATTGAGCGCCAGGGAGCAGAACGCGTTGCCGGCCAAATCAAGGTCCTGACGCGATTCATCTATCTGCTTGGGGGAGTGGCCAAAGGACTCGAGGGCGTTGACGACGCAGTTCGGCGTAAAGAGGCTTCGCCGGCCATCCTGGAGCAAGCTGCGAGAAACAAGGCGACGGTGCGCGGCAGCATTAAGAGCGTAAAAGAAGGACTGGACAAACTCGAAATCGATTTTCGCACTACACCGGAGCTGCAACGCTACTACATAAAGCTCGCGGGCGTTGCCTCAGGAGCCGCCAGCGCAGAGGATCAAGCGGCCGCGGAGCAGTTTGATAAGGCCGGCCGGACGTTGCTGGACGTGGTCAGTCACTTGACTGATGTGCTGCTGGCAATGCGCTAATCGAAGTGATGAGTGATGAGTGATGAGTGCTGAGTACTGAGTACTGAGTGCTGAGTGCTGAGTACTGAGTACTGAGTACTGGGTAAATGCCGAACGAGCGATTATTCGGCTCAACCCACTGAGTACTCAGTACTCAGTACTCATCACTCATCACTCACTCACTCTTTATTTTTTGCTTTCCTTCGGGTAGTAACCTTGCCTCGCGCGGACACGAAGGTCAGCACGAGCGGGAACGGCAACGGCGATGCGACGAAATTGTGTGCCTAATGCCTGGGAGTTTGAGTAATACTGCAAGAGGTATTGTCCCCGAAGCTCCGCTGCCACCTCAGTAAAAACTCTTTGCAAATCTGCCTCTCCGTTCGGCACGAATGCCGTACCTCCAGTTGACTGGGCGATCGACTCCATCGCCTTTTGGGCGCGTGTGCTAATTTCATTGAGATGAATTGACTCGCCCCCCGGATTAATCGAGTAGAAAGCAGCATCGACCTGTTGCACGGCTCGCTGCACGTCGAGGGTGGCCCGACGATGTCGAAACTGCAGGCTTTCCTTGGAGGCGGCGCGCGTGGGTTCAATCCGCTGATTGGCTCGGACCTCAGCTAGCGTCTGCTGCAGAAGTTCGCTGGAGTTGTCATCTCCATCAGAAATAACAACAATCACGCGGCGACGTCGCGCCGGGGAATTTGCGTCCAGGTATTTCGCGGCGGCTGCTACAGTGTCATAAAAGGAGGTGGAAACACTGGAAGTAGCGGCAGGAATGGTCATCAACTTTTCCGTGGCAGTCTCCGCCGGTGCGAGCGGCGACACGAGCGTCGGCTTAGCCGCTATGGTAAAGACGGCTGCTCGATCGACGGGCTTGAGCACCTGCTTCAAAAAGCTCGCGGCGGCTCGTTGTTGAAACAAAAAGAACCCCTTCTGGCTGACGCTGCTGGAAACATCAAACAATAGGGCGATGTCCAGCGGCACTTCTTCAGGATTGCCAATCTCGACAATTTGTTGTGTCCGTCCTTCTTCATCAAGCCGGAAGTCATTAAGTTGTAACCCTCGCAGAGGTTCGCCTTTTGCGTCAACGACAGAGACGGGCACCATCACCAGGTTTGTCCTGACGCGAATTACTTCGAAGTCCTCGTCTTTCGGTGGAGCGGGCGTTGGCGTTGGTTTGGGAGTCGGCGCCGGTGGCGGTGGTGGAAAGTCGCGAATGCTTTGGGCAATCGCCGACCAGGGGCAGCAAAAAAGAACCAGCACCGCAAGCAGCAGTGCTGGTCGAAAGTGTCTTCCCCGACGTTCGCGAATCATAAAACCATTCCTCATGCCGCCAGAGTTAGCACCCGCCGTTGCTGGCCTAGTTTGTTTTCTTACCAACTCTTCTGACGGCATGATTCATGGCAATAGTTGCCTACGCTGGTTGCACAATGTGCGCCCAGGTTAATCGAGTTGGCTATTGATCGCCACTCGAGCTGGAGCGGGTCATCGTCGGAGCCTGTTGCATCAGGCCTTTATTAACCAACAACTTCACCTCGACCCGCCGATTCTGCGCACGACCTTCGCGCGAGTTGTTTTCCGCAACAGGATTCGATTCGCCATACCCGTACGGCGTCACGATGCGTCGCAGCGGGATGTTGTGGTTCTCGACCAGATAGCGTATCACATTGTCGGCGCGGCGCTGGCTCAAAATGCGGTTTCTTTGCACACTGCCAGTGGTATCGGCAAAACCCGAAACTTCAACTACATAGCCCTTGGCGTTAAGCGCCTTGGTGGCGATCTCATCGAGTTTTGATTTCGAATCGGCAGATAACATCGCGCTTCCGGTTTTGAAGTTAACGGCCAGAACTGTCTGCGGCACATAGTCATCCAGGGCCGAGATGCGCTCGTTGGTTGCATTTACTCCTGCTACCGCCGAATCCGCAGTTTCCTGCGCGGCTTTTGCGCCGCCCTTGGCAGTGTTTGCTACCGCAGCGAGTTCATCCAATTGCCCGGAGAGACGCTGCGCATTCTGTTCCACCTGAGTAAGTTTCGATTCAGTATTTGAGGCGCGTTCCTCGAGCGGGGCAGCGCGAGACTCAACTGAGCGCGCTACCCGAAGATCTGACTCGTTGAATCTGATCTTGTCGGCCACGAGTTCGCCCGACCCATTGCCACGACCTTCAACTTCGAGGTTCAGGCCCCGCAGGATTTGGGTTTGTGCGTAGTTTGCGCCACTGCGCAGAAAACCGCCTTTTGCCTTCACGCTGGTGCCGTTCTCGAGGCGGACTATCGTATCCACGCCGTTGTTGTCGCGAACAGTAAAAGTGTCGGGATCACGCCGCGTGACCACACCTTTGATTTTCAACTTCTCGCCGCTGGCGACAGTGCGCGCACCGGCAGTAGGGGTGGTGTCCTGCGCGACAGCGAAGGAAGCTGAAAAGGTCAGCATCAAGACTGCGAGCAGGAGGGAAGAAAACATTCTAAACTTCGGGATTACCATAATTCTCTCCTTATCTTTGAAGTGTTCAGCTCACGCAAGCGAGCTCGGGATGTGATTCTGACGAACATTCAGTGAATTGTTTGCCCGTCTCCAGCAGGGGTTCAAACAGGGGATTTAAAAAAATTGTCAACACTTCTTAGCCCCGTCCGGAAGGTAAGTCAAGCCATTTTCAGACCCTCATCGCATTCATCATCTAATTGCTATTCGATCGCAATAACCACTGCCAGCAACGACAAAATCGCAATAACAAAAGCTAAAATCGGTCTGCTAACGCGACGGTCCAAGGGCCAGTATGAGAGCGGAGATTGTCAGGGTTTTTGAGATCTGAGATCTCAAATCTGAGATCTGCGATTCTTGTTTATAGCGAAAATTCTCCCGCTTCCAATTGCTCCTTAATGTAAGCAAGGAAACGTTCTGCGTCAGCCCCATCAATCACGCGATGATCGAAGCTCAGCGCAAAGTAAGCCAGCCAACGAATTGCTATGTAGTCGTCTCCGTCTGGCGTGCTCAACACCTTTGTGCGCTTTTCGATCTTGCCTATCCCAAGAATCGCCAGTTGCGGTTGATTTATAATCGGAGTGCCAAACAGACCACCAAAGACGCCGGGGTTTGTAATAGTAAAGGTGCCGCCACCAACCTCATCAGGCTTCAATTGCTTCGTGCGCGCTCGCTCCGCCAGGTCGTTGGCGGCGCGCGCCAGTCCGGAAATTGAAAGGTCATCGGCTCGTTTGATCACCGGAACGATCAAGCCCCAATCAAGAGCGACAGCCATCCCAAGATTGATGTCCCGCTTGTAGATGATCTGATCGCCGCTGACCTGCGCATTGAACACCGGAAACTTTCGCAGGGCATTGTTAACCGCCTGGAAGATAAAAGGCATGAAGCTGAGCTTCGAGCCGGTGCGTTCCGCAAAAGACTCTTTGTGTTGTTCGCGCAGTTTGGCAACCGCCGTCATATCGATTTCGTAGACAGTGGTGACGTGGGCCGAGGTGCGTCGCGACTGCACCATGTGCTCCGCAATCTTCTTGCGCATCACCGACATCTGCTCGACGCGATCGCCTTCGACTGGTTTCAGCGCCGGAGCGGGAGCCTCTTGAATCGCAGCGCTGGCTATTGGTTGGGCGGGTTGGGCTTTTGTGCCGGCGGAAGCGGCGGCCGGACTGCCGGATTCTATGAAACTTAGAATGTCGTTCTTGGTTACTCGACCGCTGAGCCCGGTGCCCTCGAGCCGGGCAATATCAACTCCGTGCTCCTGGGCGATCTTGCGAACCAGCGGGCTCGACTTGGTGCGACGAAGCTCTTCGGCAGTAGCCGTCGCACTACCACCGTTGCCCCTCGATGAAGCGGCGGCAGTTGGCTCAGCAGCGGCTTTCTTCGACTCAACCGCCGCTACAGGTCTGGGTGCGGCTGTTGCTTTAGGCTCGTCCGCCGCTTGTGCCTCCGCTCCTGTGGCTGCCGCTGCTTCCACTTGAGGTTGCCGCGGCGCGGCGGCGGTCGCAGCAGGTTGTGCCTGGGGTTTCGGTTGTTCTACCGAAGCTTCTGACTGTGGCGCGCTCTCGGATGTGGCTTCAGCTTTTGCAGTAGGCGCAGTTGTTGTTGCCGCGGCGGCTGACTGGCCATCGAGTACAGCGACGACGGTGTTGACTTCAACGGTCTCACCTTCTTTGAAGCGGATCTCGGTTAGAGTGCCGGCGGCCGGCGAGGGAATCTCCGCATCAACTTTGTCCGTTGAAATCTCAAAGAGTGGTTCATCACGCTCAACGCGGTCACCGACCTGCTTCAGCCATTTCGTAATAGTTCCCTCGGCGATGGATTCACCCATCTGCGGCATTACAACTTCTGTACTCATAAATTCTCCAAAACTGACTTCTGGTGTTGGCCCATCAACCGGTGGCTGATTGCTGATTACTAACTAGTTCCTTCAGTTTAATAAGCGGCAAGTTTCCTTGCCGCGTCCAATACATCCTTAGTCTGTGGCAAATAATAATCCTCGAGCGGCGGTGAATATGGCACTGGAGTGTCGATCGACGCGACGCGCAAAACCGGCGCATCGAGCCACTCAAATGCTTCTTCCGCAATGGTTGCCGCTATCTCACCGCCAATGCCACCAGTACGCGAAGCTTCGTGTAACACAATCGCCCGGTTCGTCTTCCTGACGCTCGCGAGAATTGCGGGCTTATCGAGCGGCGCCAGGGTGCGCAGATCGATCACCTCAACGTCGAGCCCTTCTTTCTCAAGCTCCTCGGCGGCATCCAGCGCGGTCAAAACCATCGCGCCGAATGTAATTATCGAAAGGTCTCGCCCTTCGCGCGCCGTGCGCCCCTTGCCAATCTCCACAATATAATCGTCCGAGGGCAGTTCTTCGCGCAGACGCGGCAAGCGATAAAGTTTCTTGTGCTCAAAATACAGGACCGGATCCGGGTCGCGAATCGCCGCTTTAATTAGTCCCTTGGCATCGTAGGCAGTGGACGGCTCCACAATCTTCAACCCGGCGGTGTTTAGGAAAAAAGCTTCGGCATTGAGGGAATGAAACGGACCGGTGCGCACTCCCGAACCGCAGGGACCACGGAAGACCGCCGGAATATTTGCTCCCCAGCGATAACGACACTTCGCTGCATAGTTGGTGAGCAGATCGAAGCCGGCAGAGATGAAGTCGATAAACTGAAACTCAGCGACCGCCTTCATTCCCATCAGTCCCGCACCGCACGCCGCGCCCACAATCGCCGCCTCGGAGATCGGCGTGTCTATGACGCGGCCTCTGCCAAAATGATCGATGAGGCCATCGGTGACCTTAAATGCGCCACCGTAAGTGCCGATGTCTTCGCCGATCACAAACACCGTCGGATCGCGCTCCATCTCTTCCCAGATGCCCTGACGGATGGCTTCGACGAGCGTGGCCTGGCCGCCACGTTCAGGACGCGCTGACTTGTGTTCTTTCTTAGTTGCCGTTGTCATTTACTTAATAACGACGTCATCGTCAGCCGCCGCGGCGGCACCCGTCAATTCTTGCCCTTCCGTGGCGGGCTGACGCAGCGCTGCGGCTGCTTGCTCACCGCTGCTCTCGGCCTCGCTTGTTACCTGATCATCTACTGGATTCGTTGCGTTCTGGTCGTTATCACCCATGCCTATTCTCCTCTCGCCTCAGATTGTCAATCGTTTCCTATTCTGCTCCGTAATGATCCGCGTTCATCCGCGGCCCTACTACTTAGTTTTTCAGGACTTCGGGACGAAATGCCGGCGGCACAATGTTGTTATCGAAAACTCCAAACGCCGCCTGTTCCGCCTCAGGCATTGGAGACGATTCAGCCCAGGCGCAGTCCTCTTCAATCTCGCGCAACACACTGGCGGTAATCTCCTCAAGCTTAGCGACGTCTGCCAACCCCCGCTCGGCTAGATATCTTTCATAACGATCAACCGGATCGTTGTGTTTCTCCCACCACTCAATCTCATTCGGGGGCACGTAACGTTGGTCGTCGTGTTCTGCATGACCTTTGCGCCGGTAAGTTTTGGCTTCAATCAGGACGGTGCCGCCGCCGTTGCGCGCATAATCCGCCGCTCGCGTTGTTACCTCATAACACGCCACCACATCATTGCCATCAACAATCGAGGCAGGAATGTTATAACCGGCGGCTTTCTCCGCCAGGTCTCTCACGGCAGTCTGTAAGTTCGTCGGAGTGGAGTAGGCGTAGTGGTTGTATTCTGCGACCACGATTAGCGGCAACTTCTGGACGGCTGCGAAGTTTATTCCCTCATGAAACGCGCCGGTGCTCATGCCGCCGTCACCGATATAAGCAATCGCAACAATCGGCTTCTTCTGCATGCGCGCCGCGAGCAGCACGCCGGTCATTATCGGAATCATGTCGCCGAGATGCGAGATGGGACCAATGAAGCCCTTTTCCATGTCACCGAAATGAATGTTCAGATCGCGGCCGCCGGATGGTCCCCACGCCTTCGCCATATACTGCGCAAAGATATCGCGCGGGCGAATTCCCTTCACCAGCACTGCGCCCAGGTCGCGAATCAATGGCGTAACGAAATCCTGGGGCTGCAACGCGTAGGCACTGCCGACCGCGGTTGCCTCCTGGCCCAGTGAACGAAAAACACCACCGACAACTTTGGTCTGGCGATACAGGTTGACCAACCGCTCTTCCACCAGCCGCGTCATTTTCAGATAGCGATATAACTCGAGCATCTGCTCAGGCTTGAGCGTTGTCTCGGTGGTGCAGGTCAGGGGCTGGTCTTCGCTCGGTTTACGCGGCGCATACTTCGTGCTGACGCGCATCTGGAAACGCGGGCGACGTGGACCGTGCCGGCGACGCGAATCTCTACCACGCGAAGGTTTTTGATCTGATTTGTTTGGCTCGTTCTCCATACTCTCGATCGGCGACCGACAAAAATGGCCGTCTTGGTTAAATATGCACCGCCAATCCGTGCACGCCCTCTGCCGCTTCCATTACCGCTTCGGAAACTGTCGGGTGCGCGTGCATCGTGCGTCCCAGTTCTTCGGCGGTTGATTCAAGCTGCATTGCGACGCAAGCTTCGGCAATCAATTCCGTCGCATGCGGGCCAATAATGTGCACGCCGAGTATTTCGTCATACTTGCTCTCGCCCACGATCTTAACGAAGCCCTCTTCCTCGCCAAGAATTCGCGCCTTGCCCGACGCCGAGAAGGGAAACTTTCCAATCTTCACATCGTAGCCCTGCTCTTTTGCTTGTCCTTCGCTCAGTCCAACTGAAGCAACTTCCGGATCGCAGTAAGTGCAGTTTGGAACCAGGCGCAGGTTGATCGGACGCACATCCTTTAGCCCGGCCAGATGTTCTACTGCCACGATTCCTTCCTTCGATGCCAAATGAGCGAGCAGCGGCGTCGGCACCACATCGCCGATGGCGTAGACACCCTTTTCGGCTGTCTGCTGAAACTCGTCAACTTGCACAAATCCCTTTTCAACTTTTACCTTTGTTCCTTCGAGTCCCAGCCCTTCGGTGAACGGCATGCGGCCCACCGCAACCAGCAGCATCTCAGCTTCAATGCTGACCGCTTCGCCTTTCGACGTCTTGCCGGTAACGCGTACACCCGTTTCAGTCTTCTCTAGTTTTTCGAGTTTCGTATCGACTTGCGACTTAATACCGCGTTTGCGAAAACTCTTTTCGAGCTCCTTGGAAACCTCTTCGTCTTCCAGCGGCACCAGCCGCGGCAATAGCTCGACGACTGTTGTTTCGGCGCCGAAGCGTGAATAGACAGACGCGAACTCGACACCAACAGCGCCGCAGCCCATGACGATGAGAGACTTCGGAACGTCTTTCAACTCGAGAATGTGATCGCTGTTTACGACATGCACGCCATCGGTTTCAAAACCCGGTATGGGACGAACCACGGAGCCCGTGGCAATGATGATGTTCTTCGTTTCGATTGTTTGTTTCTGGCCGTCAGCGCCGCTAATTTCCACCTTTCCAGGCAGCGCAAGTTTGCCCGTGCCCTTGAAAACCGTCACCTTGTTCTTCTTCATCAGATACTCGATGCCCTTGCTGTTTTTCAGCACCACTTTGTCTTTGCGTTTTTGCACATCAGCGAAAGCGAGTTGAATGCCGGAAGCCTGGATGCCGAAATCCGCCGCGTGTTGCATTTGCTCGTAGACGTGAGCTGACATCAGCATCTGTTTGGTTGGAATACAGCCGCGCAGTGTGCAGGTGCCGCCAAGGCGATTATCTTTTTCGACTATAGCTACCTTGAGCCCCAGTTGGCCCGCGCGTATCGCGGCAACATAGCCGCCCGGCCCACTCCCGATAATCGTTACGTCAAACTGTTCGTTAGCCAATGTGCTCTCCTAAGACAGTGATAGGTACTGAGCGATGAGTAATGAGTTGCTTGGAATCGAAACAAACGTCGCCTTCACAACCTTTGTCATCTCATTCCGTATTGAATGCTTTCCAGAAAGATGGGCATTATAATCATTCGTCGCAATTTCATCCAACTGGCCCGGATCGTCGGTAGTTGGTGCACTTTGAATTTTTCGTGGGCCAACGGCTCGGCACTGCTTACTAACTTCTCATTCCACGAGGTTAACTGATATGAAACATTCTGAGGGGTTTCTTAAACTCGTCAACGACGCCAAGAGCCGTATTCGAGAAGTTACGGTCGATGAAACAAGAGAACGAATGAAGGCGAACAATGATGTCCGGCTAATTGATGTCCGGGAAGATAACGAGTGGGAAGCCGCTCACGCGGCCGGCGCCCAACACCTCGGTAAGGGCATCATCGAACGCGACATTGAAGCGACGGTGCCTGACAAGGCAACGGAACTAATCCTCTACTGCGGCGGAGGGTTTCGCTCAGCTCTCGCCGCCGACGTCCTCCAGCGAATGGGCTACACCAACGTCTTCTCAATGGCCGGCGGTTGGAAAGCCTGGACAAACTCCGGCGCTCCGGTTGAAGGAAAATAACCAGCGACGCGCGCGGCGCGAATCAGCGTCCAGCTACCTTCTCCTCTGGCGTTGCCCGTCGCGCCAGGCGCCATTCTTTTTCACATATCGAAAAACTTCTACTCGAGGAATCCGGAATTCTTTTCTTCCGCTGTTGGATCAAATGTTGCCGGTACCCTGAGTTCGCCCTCCTCAAAGTAGAACTCTTTGATTGCCTCAACCTGCACAGGCCTGGCATTGCTGCTTCCCGAGATCTGAGATACTCCTGATCCCTTCTGCCTTTCCTTGATCCTCATTTTTGCCGAGTTTGGCTTTCCAGGAAAGCTGAGCTTTATTCCATTGGCCAGCTCGTCGTCAGTAAACTGCTGACCGGCGATCTTGACGGAAATGATTTGATCGAAGTCCGGTGGCTGGGCGATGAGGTGGGCCAGGAACGTCTCCGGACCTTTGCCAAACAGGATGTATTGCAGTTGCGTCGGCTTTGCCGTGCCCGGGACAAACTTGTGGAAATGAACGACTCTGCGTACGTTTACATCAAAGACGCCGCCAGCCGGAGGCTTGTTTGGCGGCACGGGTTCCAGGAAACCTATTATTGGCGTGTTCTCTCGCTCCAAATGCCCACGGTAGACAGTATTGCCGCGAAAGGTCCGCAGGGCCTTACTCTTAGGATCGAGGTCGGGAAGAACGAAAGGCACCGGCTTGATCGAATACATTTTTTCTGTGGGATGACTTTGACGGTCCGCAGTATAAATTTCAGTCAGGTTCTTGTCTCCATCAGCGAAGGACGCCTCCAGTATCACCTGGTAACGGTGAGGCGAAGTGAAGTTGGTCCTGTTTGTATCGAGGGCCTCGAACATTGGAAGGTGGGAAAGATAAACGGTCTGTTCTCCCACGACCAACATGTTATGTGTCCCGGGTCGGTCCTGAGGCAGAGGCGCAATGAAGGGCTGTGCTTTCAATCCAAGGGTTAGAAGTCCGAGTCCAGCAGCAGCTGTGGCACTGTTCTTTAGAAACTCCCTCCGGTTGGCTTCATTCCTATGAGTGTGATGCTTGTGAGTGGTCTTGATCATGATGTGGCCTCCTTAGCAAGGGGCTCTCTGACTGCTCACTATCGTAGAGGACGAGCAAGAGAGCGGCTCTTTTGGTTGGTACGGCGAGGACTTCGATGAAATCCGAGCGTGATCTCTTTGAGAATCTCGTACGTAGTATACACCCAGATGGTTGAGAGTCTTGCCGTAATGGTAGAGCGCATCGGGCTCGTAAGCCGGTGCTCGATACCTTTGTCAAGACTTCTTTTGCCGCCGACCTCCCCCACAGTTTCGCGACCGGTTTCATTGGCGGTATACTCTGTTTGCGTGCCGACCTTGACTCATCCTGGTAAACAATCCAACGAATTCAAGAACCTGGGGCTAGGCCATGTCTCAACACGTCGCTGAGCAAGAAAAGACTCGTACTGAAACCGACTCGATGGGCGAGATTGAAGTGCCCGCCGACAAGTATTGGGGCGCGCAGACTCAGCGTAGTCTGCTTCACTTCGATATCGGCGATGACAAGATGCCGCGTGAGATGATTCGCGCGTTGGGTATCCTCAAAAAGGCCGCGGCGCTGGTCAACGCCGAACTCGGCAAGTTGCCGAGCGACAAGCTGAAGCTTATCGAACAGGCGTGCGACGAAGTTATCGAACGCAAACTCGACGAGCATTTTCCCTTGCGCGTTTGGCAGACGGGCAGCGGCACGCAGACCAACATGAATGCCAACGAGGTGATCTCTAATCGCGCGATTGAGCTTGCCGGAGGAGTGTTGGGCAGCAAGCAGCCAATTCACCCAAACGACGACGTCAACATGTCGCAGTCTTCGAATGATACGTTTCCGACTGCGATGTATATCGCCGGCGCTGAACAGTTGAACAAACTCATTCCTGCAATTCAGGAAGTTCATGATGCAATCGCTGCGAAGGCTGAAGAGTTTAAAGATGTAGTTAAGATTGGCCGCACGCATCTCCAGGACGCGACGCCGTTAACTGTTGGTCAGGAGATGTCCGGGTGGTCCAGTTTAGTTGAGCGCGACATCGAACGGCTAAAATTGGCCGAATCCGGTCTTTACGACCTGGCGATCGGCGGCACGGCAGTTGGTACCGGGCTCAATTCTCATCCGGAGTTTGGCGAGCGCGCCGCCAGGAAGATTGCCGAGCTAACCGGTTTGCCATTCAAATCTCATCCAAACAAGTTTGCCGCACTCTCCGCCCACGATGAGATCGTTTTTGCGAGCGGCGCTCTCAAAACGCTTGCCGGTTCGCTGATGAAGATTGCCAACGACATTCGGTGGCTGGCTTCCGGGCCGCGTTGTGGGCTGGGCGAATTGATTCTGCCCGAGAATGAGCCGGGCTCATCGATAATGCCGGGAAAAGTTAATCCGACGCAGAGCGAGGCGATGACTATGGTCTGTGTGCAGGTGTTTGGCAACGACCTGGCCACAACCTTTGCGGGTTCACAGGGACATTTCGAGTTAAACGTATACAAGCCGGTGATGATTCACAATTTTCTGCATTCGATCCGTTTGCTGCACGACGCCTCACATGGATTTGTGGAATACTGCATTGCGGGTATCGAGCTCAATCGGGAACAGATCGATGAACACTTGAAGGGTTCATTGATGCTCGTCACGGCGTTGAACCCTCACATCGGTTATGACAAGGCGGCACAGGTAGCGAAGAACGCCCACAAGAAAGGGATCAGCCTGCGCGAATCGGCAATCGCGCTTGGTTTTCTGAGCGGCGAGGATTTTGATAAGTATGTGAAGCCGGAAGAAATGACGCATCCGTAAAACCGGCCGTTATCCGTAGATTACTCAGATAACACAAATTCTGAGAGCACAAGCCAACAGGTCATTCTGCTACTTATCGTTTTCTGAATCGGCGCAATGTGTGTAATCTGCGGATGATGCTTAGAGGGAGTGAAGCTTGCCCGATCGAAACGAACGTGTGAAGGAAAATGTGGCTGGCGCTTACTACGTCGATGCGTCGTGCATCGACTGCGACGTGTGTCGCGACACCGCGCCGGAAAACTTTCGCCGCTCGGACGCCAACAGCTATTCGTTTGTTTACAAGCAACCGCTAACGGAAGAAGAGCGCACAGCTTGTGAAGAAGCACTGCTCTGCTGTCCAGTGGAAGCCATCGGAAGCGATGGAGAGCAGGACTGAGCATTTTCCATTTGTCATTTGACATTTTTCATACAGCGACGCACATATAACATCCCGAATCAGAACCGGAAGCGGACCGGGGTCCCCGGCGCGGCAGCCGCGCTGGGGTGGTGGTAGCGACCGGCCTAGGACTCAACTCTACCGATGGAGTATTTCGATCGCTGATCGCATTCACTCAAGTACTATCAACTACGGTTGAGTCCTTGGCCGGTCGCTACCGCTTCCGGTTCTGATTAGATAACGCCAATGTTGCTCGACTGTTACTGTCTCGCGCCGCAATTATGGTGATGAGTACGCGAGCTGTTGCACTTCCAAGTTGAATCCACAAATGATAAATGGAACATCTTTTTAGATCACAACCTTAATAAATCCTGCTTCAATAACCACCTCATAAGTCTCAATCTTCTCAGCAACGGTAAGGCACTCTCCTGTCCGCACGTCAAATTGCCAACCGTGCCAATCGCATTCGATCACATGTTCGCAGAGGATTCCCTCGGCGAGGGGCGCTCCCTGGTGCGGGCAGAAATTCTCGGTGGCATAGAATTCGCCGTTCACATTGTAAAGAACGAGCTCGCGTCCTTCTGAAAGGTCTACTGTCTTGCAGCTCCCTTGGGGTAAATCTTCAACCCGGCCAGCGTTAACTGCTCTTGAACGCTCGATTGGTTCGTTGTAATCCGGATTGTTAGTATCGAATGACTGCATTGAATGAATCGTAACAAAACAGTATGGGAGAGCCAAAATGGATTTGAAAGAGTCAGCAAGAGTTAACCACCCCGTTCGTTCTTTGGTGATGGACGCAGGATAGCCTGGCGCTCGGATCAATGAACCAACGAAAGAGAGATAGCATGTCAAGAATTACATTAAACCGAAAGTTGATATCAATAGTGGGCGTGGTTGCGCTGGTTGCGCTGCTCGCGACCCAGGTTTTTGCGAAGGAGGTGGCCGTGCGCGGGCGACTGCAAAGGACGGTCGAGGCCGGCGGCTGGGTAATCGTTTCCAGTGATCAGAAATATCTAATCCTGAATGCCCAACGTTTTCAAAATGAGAAGTGGTTCCGCGAAGGGAGTGAAGTAGAGGCTCTCGGCGAAACAAAATCAGGGGTGGTGACGATTTATATGGAGGGCACTCCGTTTGAGGTGCGAATGATGAGCCCTTTAGCAGAAAGCGGTACCGGAGGAAATCAAACCGAGTCAAGAGGCATCACCAAGGTAAAGGTCACCGGCGACTCAATCGTTCAGGCGCAACCGGACACCGCGATTCTTACAGTCTCAGTAGTAACGCAGGGACGCCGCGCGCTGGACGCACAACAGGAGAATGCTAACAAGACCGAAGCGGTGGTGCGGGCACTCAAGAACGCCGCCGGACCCGGCGCTGAAGTCAAGACGAGTGGTTACAGCTTGCAACCGCAGCGGGTTTATAAAGAGGGCCAACCACCAACTATCACCGGGTATGAAGCTCGCAACAGCGTCACCGTGACTACGTCTGACTTAACTAAAGTAGGCCCAGTCATTGATGCCACGTCTCAAGCGGGGGCAAATGATATTGCCGGCATTTCCTTTATGTTGAGGAAGGACCGCCCCGCCCGCGATCAGGCATTGACTGAGGCAACTCGCGAAGCGGTCAGCAAAGCTCAGGTAATTGCAACCGCGCTTGGCGGCCGAGTGGTGAGAATTGTTGAGGTGCAAGAG
This sequence comes from Pyrinomonadaceae bacterium, assembly GCA_036506215.1. GTDB lineage: Bacteria > Acidobacteriota > Blastocatellia > Pyrinomonadales > Pyrinomonadaceae > PSRF01. Next base: position 51,266 of record DASXSC010000299.1, read on the forward strand.
GAGGGCATCGAGCGACCGAGACCAATTTATGAAGCACGCCTGCAAATGGTGAAAACAGAGGCCGCGCCGACACCAATCGAAGTGGGCACTCTAGACATAACATCGCGGGTCAACTTAATCGCTGAGATTGAGTCGGGACCGCGCTGAGCGCGGTGCTGAAGGAAGACCGACTACCGATGACACGCTAATCTCCTCCGTCCCGCTAGTCTTCGGTCCCGGTCGTCGGTCTCGGTCGGTTAGGCGGGCAGATCATTTCGGGATAATATCCCCTGGAGTTCCCCTTTTGTGAGTTGTAGTTCCCCTTAATTAGTTCGAGTGGGTGTCTCCGCCCACAGCTAGCCCCCAGCAAATTCTAAACGCTCGCTTTGTTTTCAAGCGACGCTTTGATTCTTTTGAAAACACCAGGGAGGGAGAAATAATGGCTAGATATTTCGATGACATTGAAGACGACCGTGAATTTCGCACTCGCCGAGACCGATTTGCGCGCGAACGACCGTGGAACTACGGCCGTCCATATTCCGGCGGGCGCCTGGAAAGCGACGAGGAACGGCGCGACTTTGGCCAGGGACGATTCGGCGAACGTGCCGGCTACCAAAACGATGAGCCAAGATACAACGAATACTCCGATCGATACGCCCGCGAAGAATACAGGCGCCCAACGTATGAGGGGCGCGATCGGAGTTGGCAGCCGCGCAGTGAAGATGCGGCTTATCAACCACGCTCTCGCTACGATGAGCGCTCCCGTTCACGACTTCGCGTCCGCGACATAATGACGCGCGAGTTAGCGGTCGCCACGCGCGACACCACCTTGCGTGACGTTGCAGCGATGATGAAGGCAGAAGACACAGGCGTGATTCCGGTAGTTGAATTCAGGGCCAATGGTGGAAATGGAAAAACTGAGTCGGATGAACGCCGGCTCAACACGTCCAATTACAATCAGGGCAAGTTGCTCGGCTTGATCACCGATCGCGACATAGTTTTGCGCGCAGTGACTGAGGGCAAAGACTGCAACGCCACTCGGGCGGAAGAAGTGATGTCAACTGACGTCCACACGGCCAGACCGCACGAGCGAGTAGTCGATGTAATCAGGAAGATGGGCGACAAACAGGTGCGCCGCATACCTGTGGTGAATGAGAATGGAAGCTTACTTGGCATTGTCTCGATGGGAGACATTGCTTTGGAAACCGAAGCGGATCGCGAACTTGCGGATGCCCTTGAGGATATTTCTCGTCAATCGTCTTTCTGGGGCAAACTATTTGGGTAGAGCTACAAGTTGACTCTAAAGTCGGGGAGGATTGACCAGTCAGTCACGGTAGTGGCTCAGTTTGATGAATAAGAGGAGCAGGACTATACAGAACCGAGCGCGGTAGCGCCGGATGCTAAAGTCAACTTCAAACATTTGGCGGTCGGAGCGTGCGCAAAAGCGAACGCTGGGATCAATTTAGCAAATTGTCGCCTGTGGCACGTCTGGTATTGGAATTGACTTTAGCATCCGGCGCTACCGCGCACGGTTCTCAAAGCAATCCGACTTCTGAACGCCAAACTGACCTTAGTCACCTCCCCTTTTCAATCATCGGGGGTTCCCTTATCCTGTAGCTATCCTATGCCAAAGTCGAATCGTGAAGTCGCTTTGTTGACTGTCGCTCATCGTGTCCGACCATCAGGGCGGTTGTGGAATCCTGCCGCCGACGTTTACCAGAGCAATGATGGCTGGGTGATAAAGGTGGACCTGGCGGGCGTTTGCCACGACGATCTTGAGATCGAGAGCGACCAGTCGAGCTTGAGGATCCGTGGTTGCCGTCGAGACACTCTTTTCAAAGAGGGCTTCCGCTATCAGCAGATGGAAATTACTTACAGTCGTTTTGAGAAGACAATCCAATTTCCCTGTTTAATCGAGGAAGCATCACTGGCACACGATTATCGCGATGGCTTTCTGATCGTCAGCCTGCGTTGCAAGTAAGCGGCGGTGTTGGATACCAGTTAGCAGCGGTCGCTAAAGTCGAGAGTAAGAATAATGTCAGAGACACCGGACAAAGGACCTCCCGCAGCAGAAGATAAGAAGCGCGAGCAAACGTCCACGAGTGTGGGGCAGCCGGCGGCGGTTCGTAAGCCGGGCCAGCCATTTGAGATTGCCGTGCTGGCTTTGCAGAATACGACGCTTTTTCCCGAGACAGTCGTTCCCCTCGCCGTAGCGAGGCCGCGTTCGGTCGCGGCAGTTGAGGCAGCGCTGGCGAGTGAGGAGAAGTTGCTCGCCTGCATCACCGTTCGCGCTGACATTACAAGCACCTCTCAAGATGCCGGGCCCGCTGACCTTTATCAGGTAGGCACGCTCACGATGATCAAGCGAATGGAGCGCATCGGGGAGACGATGCACATCATTGCGCAGGGCACGGATCGAGTGAAGGTCAATGAATGGAAACAAGAGGACCCATATTTACGCGCGGTTGTCCAGATTCTTCCCGAAGTGCAGATTAAGGACCCGGAAGAAGTCGAGGCAACAAAACGAAATGTTCAGGCAATGGTGCAGGAAGCGCTGGCGCTGCTGCCGGGTGTGTCACCTGAGGTTCGGGTTGCAATACTCGGCTCTGTCGAGCCGGTTCGTCTCGCCTATTTTCTGGGTTCGATCCTCAACCTCGGTGTCCAGCAGGAACAGAACATGCTCGAAGCTGACACTGCCGACGAACTACTGCGACTGGCCCACGCCTACCTCGCTCGCGAGCTGGAAATTATTCAACTGCGTTCCAAGATTGCGACGGAAGCGCAGTCGGAAATGGACAAGTCTCAGCGCGATTACATTTTGCGCCAGCAGATGAAGGCCATTCAAAAAGAGCTTGGCGAAGATGAGAGCGGTGAACGCGCCGAGGCTGAAATGCTGCGGGAGCGATTGGCAAAAGCGGATTTGCCCGCCGAGGTCCGAACGGAGGCGGAGCGCGAGTTGAAGCGTTTGGAAAAGCTTCCTGCTGCCGCGCCCGATTATCACGTTATCCGCACTTACCTCGAATACGTGCTCGAATTGCCCTGGCTGAACTCTTCTGAAGATAAGCTCGATCTCAAAGAAGCGCGCCGGGTGCTTGATGAAGACCACTACGGTCTCGAAGACGTCAAGGAACGCATCCTCGAATTCCTTGCCGTCATAAAGTTGCGGCCCGATACGAAGAGTCCGATTCTCTGTTTTGTTGGCCCCCCGGGAGTAGGCAAGACTTCTCTCGGGCGTTCGATTGCGCGCGCGCTCGGTCGTCAATTCGAGCGCATGTCGCTTGGCGGCATGCGTGACGAAGCTGAGTTGCGCGGGCACCGGCGCACCTATATCGGCGCCATGCCAGGGCGGGTTATTCAGTCAATCCGTCGCGCCGGCGTAAATAACCCGGTGATGATGCTTGATGAGATTGACAAGCTTGGCAACGACTATCGCGGCGATCCATCTTCAGCGCTGCTCGAGATTCTCGATCCACAGCAGAATAATTCCTTCCGCGACCATTACCTCGATCTTCCGTTTGATCTTTCGCGTGTCTTCTTTATTGCCACCGCCAATCAGCTTGGACCAATTCCGCCGCCACTGCGCGACCGCATGGAGGTCATCAACCTGGCGGGCTACAGCGATATGGAGAAGTTACAAATTGCCAGGCGGTATTTGACTCCGCGGCAAATAGAAGAAAATGGCCTGAAGCCCGAACAACTCACTATCAGCGATGCGGCTGTGGAGTTGATTGCCACACGATACACGCGGGAAGCCGGCGTACGTCAATTGGAACGAAATATCGGCAGGATTGCCCGGAAGGTCGCTTTAAAGATTGCACAGGATGAAGCCGCGGTGGTGAGCGTCGATGCAGGCGATATACACGACTATCTCGGCGCGCCAAGATTTTATCCGGAGCAGGCACGCAAGGAGTTGCCTGCGGGGGTGGCTACGGGAATGGCCTGGACCGAGATGGGTGGCGAAGTGCTCTTCATCGAAGCCACGCTGCTACCCGGCGGCCGAGGTTTAACGATCACGGGGCAGTTGGGCGAGGTGATGCAGGAATCAGCGCGCGCCGCGCAGTCGTATCTGTGGTCGCACGCGACCGAATTTGGCATCAATCCGGAAATGTTCAAAGAATACGGCGTTCACCTGCATGTTCCGGCCGGAGCAATTCCCAAGGACGGCCCGAGCGCGGGCGTTACAATCACGGCCGCATTAGCATCGCTCTACTCCGGACGCCGGGTGCGCCCCGATACCGCAATGACCGGCGAAATTACTCTTTCTGGTTTGGTGTTTCCCGTAGGCGGACTGAAGGAAAAGATCCTCGCCGCCCACCGCGCAGGAATTCGTCGCATTATGCTTCCCTCTCGCAATGAAGCCGACATAGAAGATTTGCCGGAAGACGTTCGCAAGGAATTGCAGATCGTTTTTGTCTCGCGAATTAGTGAAGTAATCGACGCGGCCCTGGAGGTGTTAGTGGCGAACCCGCCACCGCCACCGATTGTGACAACAAGTAGTCATCCGGATGCGATAGCGCGCCAGACTGATGCGCCTCAACAGGCGCCTCTCGCAGTGCGGCAAAACTAGATTAGGACGTTGTCTGGCCCGCAGTTCAGAGTTCAGGCTTTAGCTTGCCGCGCACAAGACACAAACTAAAGTTTGAACTCTAAACTTCCAGCCTTTTGGTTTGAACTCTAAACTTCCAGCCGTTGTCTGGCCCGTAGTTCAGAGTTCAGGCTTTAGCTTGCCGGCACAAGACACAAACTAAAGTTTGAACTCTAAACTTCCCGGCTCTGGACTAAAGAAACGAAAGGCGGGAATTAATCCCGCCTTTTGTTTTCGCAAGAAATAAAACTGCCGCAGTTATCAAACTGCGGCAGTACTTAAGACAAGAGACTTACGCGCAAGTCCCAGCGTTGCACAGGCCACTGCAGCACTGAGCAGGGGTGCCGCATGCGTGACCCGATTGGAAACAAGTGGCGGCTTGCGCAGGCGTGGGTGCGACTATGGAAGTTACCAGCGGCACGGCCACAACGGCAGCCAATCCAAGCGTCCGCACCATCTGGCGTCTATTCATTCCTGGAATAATGAAGGCCGGGACTTCGATCTCCTTTTCCAATAGATTGTCTTTGGCGAATTGATCCACGGCGTACCAAACCAGCTTCTCATCGACGGGCGTCTCAAGATCACGGGACAGGGCACTGCAAGCGTCCGCTAACGCGGTCTCGCCGTCGCAATAATTCCACACCTTTGCGGCGGTCTGGTTTAGACAGTGTGCCTTATTGGTTTCCTGGTCATAGATCAAGATCTCACTGTCAACTTCCTGAATTATTAGTCCGCTTCTTCGCGCTTGCGGCATCTTTTGCATGTGCTGCTCCTTATGGCTATCTGGGAAATTTTACTTGTGGTAACACCGGGAAATCACAGCCGGGTGATTGATGTTGTATCTACCGATGCTCCCTCACCTCCGGACAACTAGCTCATCATCCGGCAACGCGCTTGGTTGCCCTTAAAAGGAAAAGAAAAAATTTTGATACAACAAACCGGAGTTCGCTGACTTGAGGCGTACTTGACCACTGACGAGCGCTGTTGACAATATCTCCGACGGGGCTAACTAGTCAATAGTGAATCCCCATTTTTGTGCACAAAAACCTCTAATGCCAAGTCCTGGCCAATACCGTCCCAGAGTGTCGGATCTCCGGCTCCGGTTCGGTCCGTCTTTCTCACTGAGCAAAGCGCGCTCGATATTCACCGGACACGATGAACGCCTTCACCATCTCCGCCTGTTCGAAGTTGCCACCAAACTGATTCAGCTTGTTCAACCAGAATTGATAACCACTCTCATCCGGATCGCGACGCAGATAGCCGAAGTATTGCATCATCACGAAGGTTGCATTGCGCTTCGCGCTCACGAACCCGTCGTTCTCAGCAATTTGCCTGAGCACCTCAGCTCGCGTTGAGGTGCCGTTGTTCACACCATTCACCAACGCATCGCGCTCGCTTTGGCTGAAGCTAACTCCGGTGTGACCAATCAGCGTGTCCACGTAGCCTTCGTTGGTCAAACCTCCATAGGCAGCCTGGAAAGCCGCACGCTGCACCCAGGCGTCAACAAACGCCTGCTTGTTTGCGGCTAACCGCTGCGCCCAGTCGCTACTGCCCACAATTACATCCTGCGCCACGGTGGCCGTGTCCGGCATGAACTCCGCGAAAAGCGGGCGACGGTTGTAACTCGCGCGGTAGAGTCCATCAACCAGTCCGCCTGTCTCTTGAAACTCAATCGACAGGAAATAAGCCGCCGATACATTGATGGTCCGCCGCTCGGCGCAGGCAGTGTCGGAGCCGCATGACAGTATCTGATCGCTCCAGAAGTTGAACCCGCTTTCGTCAGGCTCGCGTCCCAGGAAATCCAGATAGTGTTGCCGCACGAAGAAGCCCGCACTGTCAATGACGTTACCGCCGATGACCGCATCACGCGTTGCCGTGAACACGGCGTCTGTCTTGTTCGCCAGCAACGAGAAGGAGCGATCAGGCGGATTGAAGTGGTAATTCGTCAGCGCTGGCGTCACGGTGTAGAAGTTGTCCGTGTCCGTATTAGTGAAACGGTAATTGCCGTTGCTGTCGGTGACAGCTCTCGCTGATCTCGCTCCGCTCAGGTTCATCGTCACCCCAGCCAATGGCGCACCGTCTGGTGTTGTAACGGTGCCGCTGATTGTTGCCGGCGCTGCCGTCGGTGCGCAGGTGCCCGAGCCCGCGGTGCCGCCAAAGCCGAAGACTGCACTGGCCCCACCCGGTAACGCTTCCGCAATGACGATAAAGTGGAAACAACCTGTCTGCATTAAGCCAAACACGAAGTCAATGGGAATGTTGGCGCCGTTAGCGAGAGGAGCAGCAAACGTAACGACAAGTGGCGCAACACTCGAATTCAAACCGCCGCCCAGAGCCTGAGCGGGTGGTGTTTCCACTGTCAGGTTACTAGAACTCAGCACGCGTAGATCGGCAACCGTTACTGAAGGCGGTGGGAAAGTAGTGATGTCAACAAAGCGCAGGCGCACTCGCGAAATACTCGCTCCCGTATTGTTGACCAGGCGGCGGCGGACGGTAATGGTGCCGGCGGTACCATTTGTCACCGGCGTCGGGTCAAAAACAAAATTGGGTGCAGTTGCGGCGCTGACCGAACCATCAAACACCGGCAGACCCATCGTTCCCGTTGTATTGTGAATTGGACTATCGAGATTCTCTGGGCCGGGTGCGCCTAAACGTTGGCCGGCTGCGGTCAACGTGCCTGCGGGATCAGCAAAAAGAAAATCAGCCGCGTTGTCGCCGATGTCCTGGGGCTCTCCGGAGGCGGAGTTTCTAAAGATAGTTTGTTGAATGCCGGCCACGGAAATGTCCGGAATGCCCGTGCCTTCCTTGAAAAGACCCACCGGAGTACTCGCAAACCCGACCGAATCCATGCGGTTTGGTGCCGTGAAGTTTGCCACCGTTGATGTCTTGAAGAGAGCAAGTCCGCCGTTGTCGGCAAGTTCTACGGCATATCCGGTATCGCTGCCCGCGCCGCGAACCAAAGTGCTGGGGTTGGTCTGCCCGGGATATGAGTTGAGACTGTAGACCAGCGTCGGACCGTTGGCGGAATCCTGGTTGCGCGCGATCAGGAAGTGACCTTTCGCCGGAATCACCGTGCCGTTGGGAATGACGGCGATGCCGGAAACAACGCCCGAGGTAGTGCTGTAGGCCAATGCCCAACCGTCGGAGTTGTCAGTAGTGTTAACGATAACCGCGCTACTACCCGGGTTGTAGAGTTCGACGAATTCATCGTTTACGCCCTGCGGCCCGCGCAGTCGGAATTCGCTGATAATGAGATTGCCACTGAGAGAGGGAGCGGGCGTCGAGGGTTTGACGAGCGCCCACCAGGTTTCCCATGGGCCCGCGATGCCGATGCCGAAGTCACGCTGAGCACCGGCGTATTCCTGAATCGTCCAGAAGTCGGTGTCATTCAAGGGATCGGTCTGCGTGGCGCTGTAGTCGCCCCAGCGGTCCTGTCGAGAGGCGCCGGAGCCGGAGCCGATGTTGTAGTTTGCCTGACCGGGACGAAAGACGGCGAAATCGCGCGTTGTGTTTACCGGATCGGTGCTCGCCCGAAATACGTAGCCGCCGCTGGCGTAGGTCAGATTCGAAAACTGGGTGAAGCCTATCAGCACGTCGTTGTTCTGGTTCACACTGATACTCGGAAAACCGTAGAACTGGCCGTGCTGGTTGAGGGTCGAGCCGCTACATGGAGGCGTCGCCACGGTCCCGCCCGTCCCGTTGTGACAGTTGTCGGCCGTAGCGTCTTCGATGCGCGCGCGCTGAAGTGGTGGCGTTGAGAGACCGGTCTCGATGGTCGGATCAATCTGCCACCACTGTACGCCCGAATGGTTGTCGGGGTTCGCCGGATTACCTGCGCCACCGACATCAGTGCCCGCCGGTTGGGGCACCGTCGAAAGCATTACAGTGTGCGTCGTCCACAGTGAACCGTTGCGGAAAACGGAGTTCTGAATGCGTGAATCGTTGGTCATGATGCGAGCACCAGACGTCAGGTAGGCAGACTGCTGCTTCTGCGGCGCATAGCCCCCGGTTGTTCCAATCCGCACGGCGTTAAAGCGCCAGGAGTTTGGCGACTGCGGAAACTGCGTTGCGACGGTCAACACCGGCGCAGCGGCAGTGCCGGTAATTTTGGCCAGGCGCAGTTGTGCCAAGGTCGCATCCCAGTCCTCAACCAGGTACTCCGTGTTCGTCGTGTTGTCTTCCGTCGTGGCCGGGACCATCGTGAAGCCGCACGCTAATTCAGTTTCTGGCGTGGCGCTCGTAAGGCAAGTCGCGTTGAAGTCGGCCTGGAAAAGTGGCACCGTGATCGAAACCGGGCCCGTGTACAAGAGAGCCTTGTCGATCGCATAAATGTAGGGGCCAAAGTAGCCGGTACCGGCAGAGCCGTAGTTGAAGACGTTTTCATTTATGACGATCCAGTTTTTGTTGAACCCAACGCTCGGGTAGTCAATCCACTTGCCGCCGCCGGGGTTTGCGGCCGCGTCAGCGTCAATCGCATAACGAAACCAGGTGCCGGTCGGGTCGGCGGTGGCCGTGGCGGCGAACAGCACGGCTGAAGAAAGCGTTTGGCCGTTTGCCGAGGAGATCATGAAAAAGCGGTTGTTGAACCGATCAAAATAGACCTTTGTATCGAAAGCAGAAACCGCCGCGCCACCTTCGAGTGTGACACCGGTCCAGAACGCGCTAATGGTTATGCGCGATAGCTGGACGCCGTTTCGATCCTGCATACGAATCATGTTGTTGGTGGGTGTCACGATGTGAGTCGTGCCGACCGCGCCCATGGTATCGGGCGGGATGGTCGTGCCGCTGAGAAATTCTCCTGGAAAGGTTTGCGACGGTCCCGGTGACGGCCCGGTGGGCGAAGGCGGCGGAGCCTGAGGAGAGTTCTGATCGGCGTGAACAACTGGCACGCCGAAGTGCCTATCGGGCGGCGCCGCGGGCGGATTGATGGACTTGATTTCAGCCGGCGCCGGCTGCGACGGCGCGAGTGCTTCTTCGCGCGCTACTTCTGCGACATTTATCGGCGAGAAGACCATCACTGGTTGCCTCGTCGGCAAATACGTCTTGCCTGCCTGAACTGGCGGAGTCATCGTCCTGGCCCCGATGCTCTTAGCGTTTGAAGTCTTAGCGGTTTTTGCCCGCGTGGTTTGGAAAAGACCGAACGCCAGCGCGGGGAGAATCACGATCGCTATCAGCGTTAGCCGCTGGACACTTGTGAGCGTCCATCTATCTTTGCGAGGCATGCCTTTCTTCGAGGCTGCACGGTGGGATGAGACGTTAATCGATGAAGCGACTGCTCGAACATACCGTTTAGATTCTCTCATGAGAAGTTCTCCCCATCTGTTATGTGTCAGCGACTCGCCAGACGCTTGGCGAAGAATTGGTTTTAGAGACTGGTTCTTCGGAGTTTGAACCCTCGAAGTGCTTGCAAGAAAGATCGAATTCTAGATTACTGACTATACGGGTGTCGCGCTACGTTGGCAGCGAGAATGTCGAAGTTATCTGTACTTGAGTATTGCAGGAGCAAACCGCAGAATATTTGCAACGGAGGCAGATAGTATCTCAAGCGTTGGGGATCCGGCAACCAATTTACGGCCTACGTCGTTAAGTAATACCTTCACCTCTTATTCGCCGTGCACTTGTTGTTGAGCACTATAACGTTTCCCGATTGCGAATCAGCGACAACCAGGTCAGGGCCGCCGTCACCATTGAAGTCGCCGATAGCTATGCCGCGAAGTTTCCGCCCGGCCGCTAGTGCTGGAAGTAGTTCAAAGCGTCCCGTGCCGTTTCCCAAAAGAATACCGACATCACCCGAGCCGCTATTTGTAACAACGAGGTCGTCAATGCCGTCACCGTTTAGATCGCCCGCGACAACTCCATAAGGCTGGGAACCGGTGGCGAAGGCGCGCGCGCCCAGAAAGGCGCCGTTTCCGTCCCCGATCAAACGCGAGAGGCTCGCCGAACCATAGTCGGTCGTCACCAGGTCGACGCGACCATCCCCATCGAAGTCGCCGGCGGCGAGTGAAGTCGGGTTGAGGCCCACCACAAAATTCGTCGGAACGCCGAACCTGCCCTTCCCGTCACCAAGGACAATCGAGACGTCATTCGAATGATGATTTGCGGTCGCCAAATCGACCTTACCGTCTCCGTTGAAGTCAACGGCAACAAGCCAGAACGGTCGACCGCCCACAGCGAAACTCCTGCGCTCAGTGAAACTCCCGCGGCCATCCGCGAGGAAGACGGAGATGTTGTTGTTCCGGTCGTTGGCGGTCGCGAGATCTGATTTCCCGTCTCCATTAAAGTCGGCGCTACTGATCGCGCGCGCGGTGGTTTCGGCAGCAAGGTTAATTGACTTGCTGAACGCGCCCCTACCGTCTCCAATCAGGACCGAGATGTTTTGCTGTTTAGGGTTAACGGTAGCCACGTCTGCCCTACCGTCACCATTGAAGTCACCAGTCGCGAGCGCCACCGCCTCGCCCGCAACCGGAAAAGTAATCGCCTTTCCAAATTTTCCCTTACCATCGTTGAGTGTCACGACCACGCTCTTAGCAACTGTCAGAGCCAAATCAATTTTTCCGTCCGAGTTGAAATCGCCAGACGTGATACAGGACGCGCCTTCGATCGGATAGGTATCCGGCCTCCCGAAGTTTCCCTTGCCATCGCCCATGATCATGAACAGGTTGCTGTTATTCGCAACCACGAGATCGTCGTTTCCATCCGCGTCAAGATCTCTGGCGGTCACGAACACGACGGCTGCCTCGGCACCTGGCAAGGGAATTATCGATGGTGTGAGGTCGCCTTTGGTGTCCGAGAGCATGATTGCCACCGCGCCCCGCAATCCATCCACAATTGCGAGATCCGCGCGCCCGTCCTTATTGAAGTCACCCGCAGCTCCGAAGAGCGGCGCCAGAGGTGAGAAGAAACTTTCCGCCGCTCGCAGTCTTCCGTTTGCCAATCCAAAAGCAATCGCCAGGTTATTCGAACCGTAATTCGCGATGGCAAAGTCGTCTTTACCATCCCGGTCAAAGTCTCCCGCGGCAATTGCAGTCGGTCGATTTCCGATCGCATATACCTTCGCCGGAGAAAAATCGCCGCGCGCGTTACCTTCCAGCACCGACAGACTACCTGAACCAGCATTCGCGAGGATCAGGTCAAGCTTGCCGTCAGAGTTAGCGTCAGCAGCAGCGATCGCGAATGGCTCCACCTTGACCATCACAGTTCGAGCGGGACCGAACTTTCCGAGTCCTTCGCCCAACAGAACCGAAGCGCTATTGGATTTTGAGTTGGCAGTTGCCAGATCTAGTTTACCGTCCTCGTTGAAATCAGCCAGCACGAGAGCGATGGGCCCGCCACCTACGGCGACACTACCGGCCATGGCAAATCGTCCATGGCCATCTCCGAGGAGTACGGAGAGATTGTCGGACTGCCTGTTAGTCACAACCAGGTCAATGCGGGCGTCGGCGTTGATATCGCCCGCGACCAGAGCTCGGGGATCTTTGCCGACACTAACATTGGCAGCAGTTGAAAACTTGCCATGCCCATCGCCAAGGAATATGGAGAGATTGTCTGAACCGCTGTTGGCAACCGCCACGTCACGCTTTCCGTCGCGATTGAAATCGCTCACCATTACAGCCACGGGCTCAGCTCCAGTCACAAGACTTTGCCCGAGTTGGAAACCCGGCGGGCTACAGCTATCCGCGACACGAGTCGGAGAAGATACGAAGACGACCAGGAAAGCGAAGAGCAGAGACCGCTTCAAAAAAATCTGTTGCGCACGCCGCACACGCGTGCTGTTGTCTTTAATCGGGCGCAAGGCCGTCAGGCTTTCCCTTCACACATACTTAGAGACGGGCGTTCATGATACGGCCAAATTCACGGAACGCGTAAGGATGTTCTGTTTTAGTGGGCGTGACACTATTTGCAAACGACGTTAGTTGTCAATAGTTGGGCAGGTATTCTGGTGAGACTACGCCCGCGGCTTTGCCGCCGCACAGTGCGGTAAGGCTCTGCCTTACCGTTAGAAATTCTAAAATTGACTGGAGGCTGCGCCTCCCAGTTGAGGCGTAGCCTCAAAAAAGAAAAAGAAAGCTTCGGAAAGGCGGAGCCTTTCCGCACTGTGCGGCGGCAGAGCCGCGCTGGTTGATTGAGTGGTGCATTGGAAAGAGGCGATGCGAGAAAAAACTTTTCTAAAGCATCTAATCTGGGAGTTTAGAGAATGCCTGGCAGAGCCGCGCTGGTTGATTGAGCAGCGTGAAGAAAGGCTGATCCTAAGTTGTATCGCTCAACCTACGCTTGCGGCTTTGCCGCCGCACAGTGCGGTAAGGCTCTGCCTTACCGTTAGAATTTCTAAAAATTACTGGAGGCTACGCCTCCACTTGATCCGATCGAGATTCATCAATAGCGGCTCATCCTCCAGCGGCCTTCCATTCCAGCAACGCACACTCGAATAACGGTAATCCTCTGCGCGTTCAACCAACCCAGCCCGAACCGGATTCTGATGCAGGTAATGTACTCGCTCCATCAGCATCTTTTCGGTGAGCAGCAGACGTACATTTGGATGATGGTCCCAGAGTGAATAACGGTAATGCCTGGGCTTGGTTTCCTGTCGCAACTTCTGCAAAGACCTTTCGTGGCCCTTCTCCTTCAGGTAAGCCATTACACGATGGCTGATGATTCCATTAATAAAGCGAAGTGTATCGGCGGAAGAACGAGCCGAGTCGGTAATCGTGTGAAGATGATCGGGCATGATCACGTATGCGTACAAAGCAAACTTTCCTGACGTGCGCGCCTCGTCAAGCGCCTTGCACGCAATTTCTTTCAGCTCGTCAGTTCGAAAGACCGGCAGACGGTCTTTGGCTACCGATGTCAGAAGGTAACAAGGCGAGTCTCGGGAGATGACATGCACGAGCGGCAGCTTAAGAAGGCTGCGTCGGAAAGGCTATGAGAGGAGGTCACCGGGAACAAACCAGTGGATGCAAGACACCTTTTGATGAGGCACAGCCTCAAGAGAAAAAGGAGGCGCTCGGAAATCGGTCGATTTGCGCGTGCGGCTCTGCCGCCGCCGGAGTGCGGTAAGGCTAGCCTGAGGTTGATCACTCGATGCACGACTGCGGCTTCGCCGCCGCGCGTGCGGTAAGACTCTGCCTTACCGTTAGAATTTCTAAAATTGACTGGAGGCTCCGCCTCCGATTCATGAGGCGCAGCCTCATAAAAGAAATAGAACACCGCGCCGGAAAGGCGAAGCCTTTCCGCACTGTGCGGCGGCAAAGCCGCTCTCGTTGATTGAAGGGCATAACGGAACGGTGAACCTTTCCGCACGGTGCCGCGGCTTCGCCGCGAATACAAATTGGGGCATAGCAAACCGTGCTCGTTACAAATCAAGCCGTGGATTAACGCGGATGACGCAGATCAGAATTTGTTTAGTCCTGATCCGCGTTATTCTGCGTGAATCCGCGGCCTTCTAAGGTCCTTGTTATCTTGGAAAGCGGTCTCGATACTCACCCGAAACGATGAACGCCTTGACCATCTCAGCCTGTTCGAAGTTGCCGCCAAACTGATTCAGCTTGTTGAGCCAGAATTGGAAGCCACTAGCATCCGGATCGCGTCGCAGGTAGCCGAAGTATTCCATCATCACAAACATCTCGTTTCGTTTCGCGTCTACAAAACGTTGGTCCGCTGCGATTCTTCCCAGCACCTCAGCTCGCGTTGCCGTGCCGTTAGTCAAACTACTCACCAGCGCGTCGCGCTCGCTCGCCGTGAAACTAACTCCTACATGACTGACCAGAGCATCGACGTATTGGCTGTTAGTTAATCCATCATAAGCCGCACGGAATGCAGGTCGCGCGATCCAGGCATTTATGAACTCCCGCTTATTCGTCGCCAGGCGCGTGGTCCAGTCGTCGTGGCCGACAACTACACCAGCCGCCACGCTTTGCGCGTCAGGCATGAACTCGGCAAACAACGGCCGGCGCCCGTAGCTCGTGCGGTAAAGGCCGTCGACTAATCCACCTGTCTCCTGGAACTCAATCGACAGGAAGTAAGCCGCCGAGACGTTGACCGCGCGCCGTTCGGCACAGGTCGCATCAGTACCACATTCCAGTATCTGATCGCTCCAGAAGTTGAAGCCGCTTTCGTCAGGCTCGCGTCCCAGAAAATCGAGATAGTGCTGGCGCACAAAGTACTCCGGCGTGTCCAGCGGGTTTATGCCGAGCGCAACGGCCGATCCAGTGAACGTTGCTTCCGTATTGTTGCCAAGCTGGCTAAACGATCGTTCAGCAGGACTGAACGAGTAGTTTGCTCGAGATGGTCTAACGGTATAGAAACCAGTCGTCTCTACACCATCAAAGCGATAGTTACCATTGGCATCGGTGATGAACTTGCGATTCTGAGTACCGCTCAAATTCATCACCGCGCCGGCAATAGGAACACCGTTCGCATCGGTAATGCGCCCACTGATTACTCCTTCGTCTGCGGTGGGCGCGAGGGTCAAGTCAAAATAGGCAACGGGAGCATCATGGTCGGAGGCACGCTCGGGTCGCGAGGCGTTGCTGGCGAATGCCGATGCCGGCGTAGCTGGAAAATCAGAATCAAAACGCGCGACTGCGTAACGCGTAAAGCGCACTAAGGCGAAGTGACTAACAATGACGTGGTCGAGTCCCTGCGGTGTCCCCTCGAAAACGAAACTGTAGCGTTCGCTCGGCGGTAGCAGGTCTGTTAGATTCGTGAAATCGGGATTGACAGAGTCGGGGCTTGCATCGACGACAACCTGTTCGTCAGCCGTGGGCGTGCCCTTAATCGTGTCGACGGGATCGGTATAACCGTCATTAAACTGATAGGCGTTATAGTCGCCCACCGCAATGACGGGCGTCGTCGGATTATTAGTTTGCAGGTCGTTCAGAAGCAAAGCAATGTGCTCCGACTGCGCCTTCCGTTTGGCGCGAACGCGAGCGCCATCGCCCGGCGGGCTCGGGTCATCATCGACGTCGATGAACGAGCGCGGATGGTTGACGACTACTATGACCGGGCGCGCCAGCCCGCTTGGGTCAACGGTCGCATTCAGCACAAGCGGTGGCCGAT
>DASXSC010000300.1:0-6135 GCA_036506215.1 Pyrinomonadaceae bacterium
GCGGATCTGAAACTGCTCAAATCCTCGATCCAGCGTCAGTCGAGCGGCCCCAGTCGCGTGGAAACCGTCATGATCCAAAACGCCGACCACATGTATACCGGGGAAGAGGCACAGGTAGCCCAAACCATCGCCAAGTGGGCAGACACGTTGGTATCACCGGGAGCAGTCAAAGGCGAGGCTCCTCGCAAACGGTAAGGATGATCGTGGAATTGCGGAAGAAACGGTCTAACAAATCGTTGCAGGTGAATGGCCGAGGAGTCCCGCCGAATATTCGCGTTCCGGTTTATCCCAGAGTAGATCTTAAGAGTAGTCGCGATAGCGCGCTCGAAAGGGCTCTTGAAGTGCTCGGAAGGCATTAAGAAGCGGTTTGCGGCTCTCCGAGTTCTCCGAACTGATTCCTGATTGAGAAACGTTCTCCGGAGACTGCGGCCATATCCTTCAAGAACTGGCGGTGCGAATGCCGAGTATGGGCATTGAGGAAGTTTAAAAACTGTTCGCATCCTCTCTGTATGTTTCGAAACCATTCGCATCCACTCTTGTAAGTATTCGCATCCACTTCTGTGAAAAACCGCGATTTGACCCCCTCTCATTCGCATCCACTTCTGAAATTCACATCTCGGCTGAAATGGAGCGTAGCGGAATGATGGCGAGGCCTTATTGAAATAGAATGCTAAAAAGTTGACAGATGATGAACGGCGACAGCCGCGCTTCAGTTACGTAGAATCGCAATCACGTTGGAGGATTGGTAGTGGAACTCAAAAGAAATGGAACACAGCCTTCCGGCCGCGGACCGGAAGAATATTTCACCGGCACCGTCCGTATCGATCCATTGTTTGAAGCGCCCGATCCCGCACGCGTACGTGTCGCAAGCGTCACGTTTGAGCCGGGCGCGCGCACGGCGTGGCATTGGCATCCGCTCGGGCAGACGTTGATCGTTACTGCCGGCTGTGGCTGGGTGCAGAGCGAAGGACAGGAGAAAGTCGAAGTTCGTCCCGGCGATGTGATCTGGTGCCCGCCGAAAGAGCGTCACTGGCACGGCGCAACGCCAACGACTGCGATGACGCACATGGCGATTCAGGAAGCACTCGACGGCAAGGTGGTTGAATGGATGGAGAAAGTGAGCGACGAACAGTACCAAGGCTGAAAGTGAAGGAGAGATGGGAATGCCAAATGTGATCGTAAAGCTCAGGCAGGGAAAATCTGAGCAGCAGAAGCAACGGTCGTTGAATCAATTGTATTGTTCAGAGTTGGTGAGGTGAGCGCGGTGCGGTTGTCTTAACAAACGAAGTTACACTATTCGATGACAAGAATATTTATCACCGGCTCGGCAGATGGTCTTGGGCAGTTGGCAGCAAAAGCACTGATTGCCGAGGGCTATGAGGTTGTACTTCATGCGCGCAATGAAAAGAGGGGACAAGAGGCTCTACACAAAGTGCCCGGTGCGCAAAGTGTAGTAACAGCCGACCTTGGCAGTATAGACGAGACAAAACAGTTGGCTTCAAAAGTAAATGCCTTGGGGAAGTTCGACGCAGTTATTCATAATGCGGGCGTCTATCAAGCGTCGTCAGAAGATATACTCGCCGTCAACACATTAGCTCCCTATATTCTTACGTGCCTCGTCGAGAGACCGAAACGGTTGATCTACCTAAGCTCCGGAATGCATCTCGACGGACGATCAAAGCTAGAGAGTTTCAAAACCGATGTCAGCCGCATCACCTACTCCGATTCGAAGTTGCATGTGCTGATGCTTTGCATGGCCGTTGCACGCAACTGGCCCGAAGTTTACGCGAACGCAGTCGATCCCGGTTGGGTTCCTACGAAGATGGGCGGGAAAGCTGCGCCTGATGATCTGCAAAAGGGATACGAGACGCAGGTGTGGCTGGCTGCAAGCAACGAGAGACGGGCAAAGGTAAGCGGTCGATACTTTCATCATCAAAAAGAAGGCCGCCATAACCCTGAAGCCGATGCTGTCGAGTTGCAGGAAAGATTTCTGAGCCTGTGCAAAGAGATTACAGGTGTGTCCTTTCCATCAAGTTAACGCAGCGGCATAGTCGAGAAATAAGGTTCTTGACGAAAGCAACAGATAAATTGAAAGAGAGATAACATTGCCACACGGCCGAACTGCGCCGCATAGGCACTGATGAAGTGCTAATTGGCACTGAATATTGCGAGCACGCCGCCAGACAATGTTAGCTAGTCGTGGCCGTTGTCAGTCCTCAATTGGGCTCAACGCCACGTCGCTCAAGTTGCTCAAGAAAGTCCTTCATGGCTTTGAGCGCTTCAGGGGAGTGCCCCTGCCAATCCGTGATCTCGCCCGTGATCCGTAGCGGCTCCCGCTTCGTCGGATTACCCCGAAACCTCTTATTCGTCAGATCGGGGTCGTCTTCAATCGGGCCAGTCGGTTCCACGATGTAAATTCTGCCGGGACCTTCACCGACAGCTAACTCCGCTCCCCATGTGGCCGCATCCAAAGTGCGGGTCAGATAGACGTAGGATGCCTTTGTCCTCTTACCGTAGTTAGAGTTATAGCCAGGCTCAATCAGGTCGCCCGGCTTCAGGTCAGCCCGAGTGCCATGGTAAAGAGACCACTCCGTGACTTCGCCCATTACCCGCAACGGCTCGCGAGAACAACATGACATCGATGGATGGCCCGGAGACTTCCGGCCTGTCAGGTCTGAGGCATCTCCAATCTGGCCGATGGGCTCCACTATGTAGACTCTGCCGGGACCTTCGCCGACCGCGATTTCTGCCTCCCAGATAGCTTCGTCCAGATTAGGAGTCAGATAAACGTAGGTTGTGATTCTGTCCCCCTCACCGACGTCCTGAGAATTGCGTGGTTCGATCAGGTCTCCTGGCCTCAACTCAACCCGTGTGCCGTGGTAGAACCGCTTTGTCCGCAGGGCGTCGGTGTCACCAAGAACGTCTTTGTTCATGTTTGTATTCTTGTAACTGCAATGAGCGTCCAACACCTGAATTAAGCCGCGCCGCGAAGCGGCGTCGTTATCTCGCTTGACGCGCGGGCGCGAATATGTTCCTCCGGTCGAAAACCGTAGCTCATGAGCGAGCGACTTTGGATCCGCGCCCGTCGAGTTCCCTCGCGCCTCCCATGCGCGCCTGCGAAGATGCAACCTCAACCGTGGCGCGCCGCCTCGATAGCAGCGATGTCGATCTTTTTCATCTGCATCATCGCATCGAAGGCGCGCTTGGCGGCAGCGCGATCGGGATCGGTTACCGCTTTTGTCAGAGCCAGCGGCGTAATCTGCCAGGACAGGCCCCATTTGTCCTTGCACCAGCCGCACGCACTCTCTTCGCCGCCGTTCCCGACGATCGCGTTCCAGTAACGATCCGTTTCGGCCTGGTCAGTGGTTGCGACCTGAAACGAGAATGCTTCGTTGTGCTTGAAATTGGGTCCGCCGTTGAGCCCGAGGCAGGGAATTCCCATCACCGTAAACTCGACCGTCAACACGTCCCCTTCCTTCCCAGACGGAAAATCTCCCGGTGCGCGGTGCACCGCGCCAACGGATGAATCGGGAAAGGTCTTGGCGTAAAAACGCGCCGCCTCCTCGGCGTCGCCGTCGTACCAAAGGCAAATCGTGTTCTTTGCTTGCTTCGTCATGTCACTTCTCCATCGTAACGAACCTTATTCTTCACCTAGGTCCGGTTTTTCTGAACCAGCCTCACAATTTCAGAAGTTAGATATCCCAAGTCGACCGGTTTCGGTATATGCGTTTGATAGCCGGCGGCAATCGCCTGCGTCTTGTCGTGGGGACCCGCGAAGCCGGTGAGAGCAATGGCCGGGATTTTTCCGCCATCTTTCTTCCCTAGCGCTCTAACCTTTTTGATCAATTCGTAGCCATCCTCGCCGGGCATGCCCAGGTCAGAAACAATGCAATTAGGCTTCCAACTCTTAATGGTAGCGAGTGCATCGGCGGAAGAGGCACACGTCTTAACGTCCGCACCGGAATTAGTCAGAGTGACTCTCAGCAACTCTCGTGTATCCGCATGGTCATCAACGACAAGGACGTGCAGTCCGTCTAGCCTTGCTACTTCGGCGCGGTTGGCTGTTGAAAGAGATCGTAAAACATTCTCGGCCTGATCAGGTTGTTGGAATTCGAATTCTGCTAGCAGATCTGATACTCCCATAATAGGAAGAGTTACGGTGAAAGTCGCTCCTCGGCCTTTTCCTTCACTCTCCGCAAGAACGCTTCCGCCGTGCATCTCGACGACGCTGCGCACAATCGACAATCCAAGTCCAAGACCACCGAAAGAGCGAGAGGTGGTAGCGTCGGGCTTTAATGGATCTGGGTTGCTTTTCGTCTGTCCCGACGCGGCGATGCAGCAGGCAGCAAGGGCAACGAGAACGATCATGATTTGTCTGTCGAGTGACATCTCACTTTTAGTCAGGACACACAAGGCGTCGAACGCTGGCCTTCAGCTGCGGCGCGCGATCAGCGTCCAAACTCGACGGAAAGAGATTACTTGAGAAGAATGCTATCGCGCCGTCAGCTGCAAGGCTCTGTTCGATGCGCGTTGAAATGTATCGAACACCTCACGGTTTCATCCGGCCCACAAATTCACGGATGAAATTGAGGTTGTTCCCCGTAAGTATAAAGTTGCCTGCGCCGAGCTTGCCTTCAACCTTCTTGGCATTCGCAATCTTCAGAAAAGATTCATATGGCAGCGAGATTTGCAACGTTTCGAATCTGAGATCCATGTTGGACTGCTGGCTACCGGTCTCCATAACACCCAGGTTCATCACCTGACCGTCTGCGGTGAATGTTAGGTCGCGTAAAGGAGCGGATTTGATTTTTTCTTCGGGCGTAATCCGAAGGATGACAAAGTTCACCGAACTGGGTGATGCAGCAGTCTTCCCAGGATGTGAAGCGTTGGCAGAAATATACAGCCCGCAAGGTGATTCACCGCCAACATCAGAAAACCCTAAGATCACAGTAGTCGAGTTCTTCTCAGCATTGTAGTAAGTAGCGACTTTACCGGGCCGCGCGACAGAAACAATCTGGGGATCTGGCTGGGTTTGGGCAAGCGCGGGTATTCCTAAGCTACAAAGCGCGGCAGTTAGCAGAATCATTCTTCCCAACGTTGACATTGAAACCTCCGGTCGGACAATAATCGAAGCATCTAACGCTGCGTAGCAAGTTCCAAGTTCTTGTTTTTCTGACAAAGTTTTAAGCGGCCAAAAGCGCGATGTTGGTCTCGCGAAATTTGGTTGCGGTGGTCATTACCTCGTGACCAAGTTTGGTAAGGCGATAGTAATTAGTTTTCGCTACCCGGTAAATCAAGTGATGGGATTTCAATAGTGTCAACCAACGAGTGATGCGACTGGAAAGCTTGCGCTGGTGCAGCGGATCAGCGACTGCGGGGAAGAGTAGTTGTCTTAGCTCCTTGTTGCGGATGCCTTGAATCAGGAATTTGCCATCCAGGAGGGCTTGGAAAAGTCGGCTATCCTCAGGACTAACCGGACGCAGTGCCCGAAAGCGGCGCCGCCCTTGGATGACAGGCGCGCTTACTTTATCCAACAGCTGATGCGAGGGAGTGGGTTCGCCTACTACGGCGAGCGCCTCGAGATAGCGCTCATTAGCTGCACGTGACAGTTGCACGCGACGGCGAATATCGGCAATGCCTTTGCGCAAGGACAGCCATTTGAACGGGCCGTGGCTCGTCAGTCTTCGGCGTACTCGAAACCGCTTGGGATTGTTAATGGTGGTTTCAATACGCAACACACTGCCTTGTTTGTCATACATCTTAATGGAGTTCTCATGCACCCAGTGTTTGAGGCGCACTCCTTCATAGCGGCGCAGTAGCACACTCTTTACTTCGCCGCTGTTGATAGAGTGCGCCTTGCGTCCCAGAAAACGGAGCACGTCTTCGGTATGGAAATGTTGCATGGCATGTTGCACCAGGGCCGGATAGATCTCCGCCAACGCCCGCGCATCCTGAAACAGAATATCGGTAGCCTACTCTCCTTGGCGGATGGTCCAGTAGTAGGGTTTCAACACCAGCTCGCCTTTGCGGTCCAACCAGGGATTCACCCGTCGCGCCAACGCATCCAGCAAGGGTTTCCATTTACGCTCCCCCAACTGATCGCTCAACTGCTGCGCGCGCGGCAGATCGCTAATG
>DASXSC010000301.1:0-7172 GCA_036506215.1 Pyrinomonadaceae bacterium
TCATCACGCGGCGGTGAGAGCGCTCTGCTTCAAGTGGATCCGGATCATTTGGAAGTGCTGGCAAACGAGAACGCCCTACAACGAAGTTATCTATCTGGAGAGTTTGAGGAAAAAAGGTTCATCCCTACTCAACTTCGCCGCCAATAATCCCAATTGAAGATCAAAAACTTCTTGACTTGTCCACCTCAGCTGAGTTGTTGGATGGCGTTCATCGAAGCGCGAAGTCAGCGGACTTAAACCGCCGAGAGATCAGAGACTCACGGAGCTGCCACTTTTTCTACGCCTGAGAAATTTAACCTAATGGGTTTTTTCCGACCGTAGATTGCCACCTTTACTTTGAGGAGTGCTTTGCCCTGGTTAATGCCTTCGATTTCTCCTGTGAAAGAAACAAACGGACCGGATACAATCCGCACGGTGTCACCCAATCTGAAGGTTTGGGACCTTCTCCTCCTTGGCTTTCCCTGGAGTTCCTGGTCCATCGCCTCACTCTCCTTTCTTGCTACGTTGCAACTCAATAGCCATCCAACGCTGGCCTTCAGCTGCGGCGCGCGATCAGCATTCAAGCTGGGCTGAAAAAGATTATTTGCGAAACATGCTATCGCGCCGTCAGCTGCAAGGCTTTGTTGGCCGGCGTGGTTCACGAAAAGCCTACGACTTTACTGCGAGTCACAATCCATCGACGATTCGATCGCACGACGCGATAGGTGTATGTACGCCCGTCCAGCCAAGCCGCGATGCACGATGCGCGTACATCGGCGCGCCGATCGCTACGAAGCTCGATATCGCTTACAGCTAGGATGATCGACCATTTTCCAGTGTTCCTATCTTTGAACTGTGACATTTGCGAACGTCCCTTGATGAGGAACCCTCCAGAAGCAAGCCTTGCGATTAGCTCGTCACTTGGATCTTGTCCCAGATACGACAGAAAATACATCCCTGGTGTGCGATCCCTGTAACAACGGGCGATTTGGTAACGAAAGACAGACTCGAGGATGTCAAATTCAGCAGGCTCATTTCTCACCTGGCCAAGCGTCGCCGGGGTCAACGAGAAGAATATCAATGCTAGTAAAGTGAGTTTCGTCATGACCCGCCTATAGAATTTGTAGCCGCCCAACGCCCGCCATCAGCCGCCGCGCATTCAACTGCGGGAGCGGCAAGTCTCGCACATAAAATCAACGCTATTCGCGGTCGGCTGCATGGCGTTGTTATGCGGCGCTCGGATTACACGTACCGCGTTCGCGTTAGATGCTTTCCGCATTCCATGTGGTGCCGTCGTTGAAATGAACTTCCGAGACGAACACAAGAATAAGGTACTGATTCTGGGTTGCTTGAGTGGCCCTGTCTGTTAAAGGCTTGACGTCATCGGCAGTGATGAAGGGGCGGTCCACGAAGACTGTTTTTTCGGCCTTTGCCGGAAGCACAGTAGGGTTAATGCTGATGGTGCTGGCCTCTTTCGGGGCTAGCAGATCCACTTGAATGAGCGGAGTCGTCCCGGATAAAAGGACTTCGGGGGAGATGGGCGGAGCGTCGCAAGCTGAAGACTGAATTTTCGAGCCTTCCTGGTGATCATAAATTTTCCACCCCAACTTTATCGCCGTAATTGTCTTGCTGGAATGGCTTTCAACCTTGACCTGGGCCAGCAGCGCCTCCCGAGGCTGCCGCCCGAAGCTGACCGTTTTCACTTCAGCGGGTCGGCAGCGAGGAAACGCCGTCATAACAACAAACCTCTGCCGCACTGAGAGGCTCGGCCCCTGCGCTTTCAAGGTCGGGAGCAGGACTGCCTGTGAGGCGAAGGCAAACAGCATTAACAATACAAGCAGTGTCCGTTGAATGTTGATCTTCATGACTGTACTCCTTCGGAACTTAATTAGAACCCCTGCGATATTTCACGCCGATTTATGGAATAAGTTTCAGCAATTGAAACACGCATAACGCTGCTGTTCACCGGGGGCGAGCGAACACCACGAAGCAGCGATGTAACAAAGTTGTTTGAGAAGCATGCTATCGAGCCGTCCGGTGCAACAGCTTGTTAGGCTCGCCGGGTATAGTTCATACACAATTATTGGCGCTTTAACTTCCGCAATGGCGCTTGAGTTCATCCATTGCCATACCTATTGCTTTGGCCAACTCTGAAGGTCTGTGATCAGGAAACCTGAATCCTTGACCTTTGTACGCAGACAGTGAGAGGCCCGAGGAATCCGGTGCAATGTAATAGGCAGCATTCAGTGTGTGCAGCTTCAGGTGAGGATGCCAGAATTCAGCTGCGCCGTAATAATGGTACCCACTATCTGCTGGTTCTCTCCGATAGCCCTCTATCCCGCTTTCAATCTCTTCTAGAGCTTTCCTTACCGCTTCAAGCTTAGCCTCTTCAAGGTAGACCTGGTCTCTTGCGTTCTGGTTGGCAAGATCGATCCGAATACCACACATTTGATGGGGAGGTTGCACTGCATCTTTGATGATCAACGCGGTGACAATCACACGAGCTTCGTCGCTTTCGATCTGCCCGACCTCCTTGGACCATGTGACCTTTGCAGTAGGCTGCCCTGCGAACGTTTCCAGTCTTGTGGGCTGAAGAGAAGGTGTTGGTCTGACTTGGGCAAGTCCGATGTTCAGGAGAAAGCCCCAAAGTGCAGCTACGGTAACAGCTGATCTCATACAAACCTCCTTTCAGGTCATGTTAGATCTTAGCAATTGATGACTAACGGCAGAAACTGGCTGCCTAACGCTCACGTTGACTGGGCGGCGCGATTAGAAGGACGTTGGAGGAAACAGGCTACTTGAGAAACGCGCCACCGCCGCTCCGGTCCAAACGTGTGGTTAGGCGCGGTGTACTTAAGATCCAGCCGTTCACGCTAAACCAGTCGTAGCGGCTTTATCTCGCTGCCAAGGATCGCTTCTTCGATTGCTTTCCGCATTTTCAGGCTAGGTTGCCATTGAAACTCGTGTTCGAACCGCTTCTTAGAGAATTGGCCGCGTGCATTTATCACGGGGCTTGATCTAGGTTCTGGGATTAATGAGGGCATCATTTCAATCGCTAATTTCGCCTGCCTGTGCCACTCATTTACATCAATCTGCCCCTTGGAATCAAACTTGAGAATCCCGCAATCAATACTCTTAATCGCATAGGGTTTTCGGTCCTGAACTTCTAGCACTACCAACGCGTAACGCACACTCTCTCCGGCGTACTGTGGAAGAGGCTCCTTGCTATCGCCCCATAAGCTGTCAAATTGCTTCAAAGAGATTCGTTGCAAGCGATCACCGTCGTTTAGTACAAAGAAAATTCGAAGTCCGATTCCCATAACACTTTTACTTCCAGATCAGCTAAGAAGCGCCTAACGCTGCTGTTCACTTGCGCCGAGCGAAAGGCATTCGAGCTGCGGCGTAAGAAGTTAGTGGAGAAGCACGGTATCGAGGCGTCAGGTGCAATAGACTTGTTCGGCGGCGATTCATCCCTCATCCTTGCTTTTTCAACCCTGCAAAGTTGCCACGAACCTTGAGCGGTTGGTACGGCCACGCGGCAGTTTTTCCTGAGACAGCGTTCTTGCAAATAGTGACTTCCAATTGGAAGCTCCCTTCAAGTTCATCCGAGCCGGTGCGCCCGGTGGTGTGAAGATAGCCAACCCTCAGATCTGCGGGTCGACAGTTGAATTTCAGCGGTCTGCCCCCGAGTTTTACCGGAAATGCGACGTGGGTTCCTTGAGCGAGCCGTCCTTCGCCGTCGGTCTCGATCAAAAGGTCCCAGCCGCCGTCGGCGCTAAGCTCGATATGATCCGGTGCTATCTTGCCGACCTGGGCGCCAAGACTTGCCTGATCGAACCGCGGTCCATGATCGTAACCCAAGATGACGCCAGGGATCTCCCAAGGTGCGCGCCCTGAATTGAAGGCAGGCATCTCGACCTGAACCTCGAAGGCTGGGCCTCCGATTAATCGCGAAGTTTCCGATACACTCGGGCCAATCGGCTGGTCCCTTCGCAGTCTCAGCGCGACGATACAGGCAAGCAGCAGCGCCAGCGCGATGATGGTCACCAATATCTTCTTGCCACGCATTATTACCGCGGTCCCAGTACTGTTGTAGAAACGATGCGTGGGCTGGATTCGATTGCCATATTCGCTTCCGAAGAATAAACGCCGCCGAACGCTTGGCTTCAGCGGCCGGGAGACAACTACGCCAAAGACAAGTTGTAGATGAGAGGCACGCTGATTCCGGTCCGCTGCAAGCGCTTGTTCTGCGCGCCTTAACAGACAATCAAGACCGCTCGATTTTTCCGAGCCACTTCAGCTGCCTCTCGCAAATAATTTAAGCGTTCCTTCAAGTCTATCTTCGCCGAAACCTGATCCCATTCGAATGTCTCTACGCCTGTCAACTCATTTTCTTCCCAATACCGCTCTAGCTTCTCCATTTCAATTTCCAACGCCGAGATCTCCGAAGCGTAAAGCTTTAGACCTTCGTTGTAGATTGCGGCAATCAGCGGCAAATGAAGATGATGAGCTATCTTTGACCAGTATTCGTAGACAACTCCTCCTGCATCAAGAGGAGCCTCATATAAATTTAGCTTCTCGCATTCTTTAGTCCACTTGTCCATGTCATCGTCATTGTCTGGCACCTGATTGATGAACTCAAGATGTTCGAGCAAAACGACGCTGATATGAAAACTCATTTCGTCTCCACTTCGCGAAGCGCAGAACGCTGCGGTTGAGCGGCCGCCTGATTGCCATGTCTTTAGGAGGCTAGCTGATGGGCGGTCCGCTCCAACCGCTTGTTGAACTAAGCGCTGCGCGCAGCTAAAGAGCCCTGTTGCTAAGCTGGCTCGATCATTCTCCGACGCGACCCTCACGCTCCTATACTTCAAACCAAAGCGACTCCAACGATGCTTGTCTTTTAGCCGAAGCAGCATCGCGGAGGCATTTCCACTTTCAGTCTGAGGAAGGTATAGCCATGAACGAACTGCGAAAGAGAATGATCGAGTGTCTCCAGCTTAGAGGCTTGTCCGCACGCACTCAAGAGAGTTACGTGCGGGCAGTACGCCAGCTGGCGGAACACTATCACAAAGCGCCCGACCTGATCACCGAGGAAGAGCTGCGCCAGTACTTTCTCTTCCTAAAAAATGTCAAACATTACTCACGCAACACCATGACCATCGCCATCTGTGGCATCCGCTTTCTCTACAAAGACACGCTCAATCGTGAGTGGGCCATCTTCGGCATCGTGCGCCCGGCGCCGGAAAAGAAACTGCCCGTCATCCTCAGCATCGCTGAAGTGCGGCAGATTCTCGGCCGCATCAGACTGCCACGTTACCAAGTTTGTCTGACGACGATCTATTCCTGTGGGTTGCGTTTGCAGGAAGGCACGCATTTACAGGTAGCCGATATCGACAGCGCCCGGATGATGATTCACGTCCGTCATGGCAAGGGCGCCAAAGACCGCTACGTGCCGCTGCCGCAACGCACGCTGGAGTTGCTGCGCCAGTACTGGAAGCAACATCGCAATCCGGTGCTGCTCTTTCCCGCAGAAGGCCGGAATCACTGCCATTTATCAAAGGCCACCGAACCGATGTCCAAGAGCAGCGTGCAGGACGCTTTCCACGCCGCGCTGCAAGCGAGTGGCAACCACAAACACGCTTCCGTGCATACGCTGCGTCATTCGTGGGCCACCCATCTGTTGGAGGCCGGCGTCAACCTGCGGCTGATTCAGGAGTGGCTCGGGCATTCTTCACCCGCCACCACCAGCGTCTATACGCATCTGACCGCCAAAGCCGAAGCACTCGGCACCAAAGCCATCGACCAGCTCATGAGCGACCTCTGATTGCCGCCCTGATGCTGGAAGTGGCCGACATCTTTCGGCTGCATGGTCCTGAGTATCGAGCCAAGTTCAGCGGGCGGATGCTGCCCTCACATCTGCGGGCCATGCAGGACATTGAACAATGCCGCACGGAGAGTCTCGGCGGCCAGGTCTATTTCTGCAATCAATGCCAAGCGCAGCGCTACAGTTACCACTCCTGCAAGAACCGCCACTGTCCCAAGTGCCAGAATGAGCAGGCCCATGATTGGCTCAAACAGCAAAGTGAGCTGCTGCTTTCCACTCATCACTTCCTCGTCACCTTCACGCTCCCCGCAGAGTTGCGGGCGCTGGCCCGCAGTCATCAGAAGACGATCTACAACCTCCTCTTTCGCGCCTCTGCCGCCGCCTTACTGCAACTGGCCCAGGACTCGCGCTTCGTCGGTGGCTCCATTGGCATGGTCGGCGTGCTCCACACCTGGACCAGGCAGTTGCTCTATCATCCCCACGTCCATTACATCGTCACCGGCGGCGGCCTCACTGACTACGGTCGTTGGGTCACTTCACGCAAAGACTTCCTCGTGCCCGTCAAAGCGCTCTCCCGGATCTTCCGCGCCAAGTTCCGCGACCAACTGAAAAAGTCTGAACTGTTCGCGGCGGTCGCTCCGCGCGTCTGGCGCAAAGATTGGGTAGTCCATTCCGAAGCGGTGGGCTCAGGCCAACAAGCCTTTCAGTACCTCGCCCCTTACATCTTTCGCGTGGCCCTCAGCAACAACCGCCTCCGCCACCTCCATGATGGCCAAGTCACTTTCTCTTACAAAGAGTCGGCCACTGATCAACTCATGCGTTGCACTGTCACCGCCGAAGAGTTCATCCGTCGCTTCCTCCAACACGTGCTCCCCAATAGGTTCATCAAGGTCCGTTACTACGGCCTGCTGAACCCCGCTCATCGTCAACTGCTACACCAAGCCAGACAACTGCTCTCCGTCACCACCAGCAAACTTAAGCGTGAAGTTGTAAAAACCACCGAGCCGCTGGCGGTGCTAAGTTGTCCGCACTGCGGCGGGCCGCTCTCGCTGCTGCGCCCACTCGCTCCCAGAAGTCGCGCCCCATGAAACTCGCCTTGCCGGCTATTGTCCTCTTCCTATTTCCCCTGCCACTGACGAACTCCTCGCCACGTCTCCGCCGCATTCTGTCTTCGCCCACAAAAAAACCAGCCTCACTGGGCTGGCTCCTCTACCTCATCTTCAACCTGACTCGCCTCACGCCTCTTTTTCTTCCCGTCTCCCCACTTTCCCGCACCCCGCGCTCCCTTCAGTTGATTATTCAAACTCCAAGTAGCCTCTAACCCGGCTTAGTTCAACACAGAATTGTGTGGCGGCTCGTTGCTCGTCCC